>OZ244152.1:2401334-3045751 GCA_965216125.1 Candidatus Multivorans sp.
TCGCCGGCGGTCCGGTCGACGGGCGCCGCTTCGACGCGGCGGAACTACGCAACGGGTTGTCGCGGGGAGCGATCGGTTCGGGCGACCGGCGAGTCCGATGGGATTTGGAGTGGCCGGCGGAGTCCGAACTCATCCTGCCCTTTCCCGAAGAGCTCTACAGCTCGGGCGACGTGCCCGGAGCGATGCTCTACCCGTATCCGGCGACGAAGTTCGCCGGGACGATCGAGATCGGGGACCGCCGGCTCCTGATCGAGGACGCGCCGGGCGAGCAGAGCCACATCTGGGGCCGGAAACACGCGCCCTACTGGCTCTGGGCTCACTGCAACCGGTTCGCCGACGATCCGGCAGGCTACCTGGAGGTTTCCTGCATCCCGGCGTCCGCGGACGGACCGCCTCCCGTCCACATGATGATCGCCCGCATCCATGGCCGCGAAGTGCGGCTGATCTCGCCGCTGGACGGTTCCGCTGCAACCAGCGATTCGACTCCGGGCCGCTGGCGCTTTTGGGCCGGGTCGGAGCGCGAACGGATCGAGCTGGAGGTGACCTGTCCTCTGGAGCTGATCCTCGAGGCGCAGTACACCGACCCGGACGGGTCGAGCTGCTTCTGTCTCCACAGCGATCTGGCGAGCTGCCGGCTACGCCTCTTCGAGCGTTGCGGCGGGGAGGACTCCGGCTCGCAACCGGAGTGGGAGAATGTCGGAGAGATCACCAGTGACGGCTGTTGCCACGTGGAGTGGGGAGACTGGCATGAGCATCCCGAGATCGACGGACACATCGAGCGAGTGGGCGCAGCCTGAGGCCGGAGCAGCCGGTCGGGCGCTCGGCGCCCTGCTGGCGTCGCTCGCGCTCCTGGCCGGCTGCGTTCCCGCCGGTACGGACGCCGTCGACCCGGCGGCTTCCGGCGGGCCGCTCACGGCGGCCGAGACACCCTCTTCCGCACAAACCGCGGGCGGCGAGTTCATCTCGTGGCGTGAGCACCGCATCGACGACGAGGAACTCTCCGGCGGCGTCCCGCTGCGCGGCGCCGACGGCCTGAAGATGGCCGACCTGGACGGCGATGGACACCTGGACATCGTCTCCGTTCACGAGGACAGCGACCACGTCCGGCTCCACTTCGGGAGCGACGATCCCGACCGCTGGGCCAGCGTCACCCTGGCCGAGGGCAAGGAGGCGGCCGCGGCCGAGGACATCGCGATCGGCGACGTCAACAACGACGGTCTGCTCGACGTGCTGGTGGCGTGCGAGCTCGACCACCTGACCTACTTCCAGAACCCGGGAACGGGAGTTCGCGACGGCCGCTGGCCGCGGCTGATCCCGTCGGTGACGGCGGGGCGGGGCTCCTGGATCCGGGTCTTTCTGGCGGATCTCGACCAGGACGGTCGGCTCGAGGCCATCGCGCCGAACAAGGGAGCGCAACAGCCGGAGGGCGAGCCGGTGCCGGACACCTTCCCCCTCGAGGAAGTGTCCCTGTTCAGGATCGACGGCGATCCCCTGGTCGATTCGAGCTGGACCGAGACCGTGCTGGCGACCGTCACCGTGCCGATGAACTCGAGGCCGGTCGACCTGGACGGTGACGGCGATCTGGACATCCTCGCGGGCAGCCGGTCGGAAGCGAGGATCTTCTGGCTGGAGAACCTGCTGGAAGCCGGATCGGGAGCGCTGGCGTTCGAGGAGCATCCGATCGAGATCGCCGGCAGAACCGTGCCGTGGCAGCCGGGGCCGCGGCGCCTCACCGGCATGAACGTCGAGTTCGCCGACCTGAACCACGACGGCCGGCTTGACTTGATCCTCCAGGAGACGCCGGTCCTCAACGTCTGGCTCGAGCAGCCGCCGGACCCGACTGTGGAACCGTGGACGATCCATCCGATCGGAGACACGGCGCCGGACAATCCGACCGGCCTCGCGCTGTTCGACATCGACGACGACGGCGACCTCGATCTCTGGAGCGGCGGCTACAGCTCGCGGCCGCGCGACCGCAACGGCGAGGGCAAGACCGCCGCCAGCGTCTCCGGCCGCCTGGGATGGTTCGCGAATCCCGGCGATCCCACCGGCGAATGGACCCGGCACGATGTCTCCCGCCGCGTGCGCGGCATGTTCGACGAGTTCATCGTCCTCGACATGGACCAGGACGGAGACAGCGATCTGGTGGCAACCCGCGGCAACAGCGGCCGCTACGACGGTGTCTTCTGGCTCGAACAGGTCCGCACCGCGGAACCCCGGCGCTCCTTCTTCCCGGCTCGCGAGTCCGAGAGCCGGCACCTGCCGCTGCCGTCTGGGGACTGAAGGTCCGGTCCGAGTCGCAGAGGCGGCGCGGGTCACACTTTGCCCGGAGTATCCATATGCGGTGCGGTTCCACGGCGGCGCCTGCCGCACCGACGGTTCGATACGCGGCGTTCCCCGTCCGGCACCTTGATTCCGGTTGTCGGGTCAGTCCTTTGGCTCGTCCGTGTCGGTCCTAAGCCGCGCGTAGGTTGCCCGGATCAACTCTTCAAGTGCGGCCCCTCCCTCGGAACTGAGGCGGGGGTCCTGGTGGATGATGGACGAGATTTGAGCAAGGGGGCTTGCGGCGCCGAACTGCTCGACGCGCTCGCCGCGCATGAAGTGGTCCGCGGACATTTTGAGCCAGCCCGTGAGCGCAGCTAGGCTGTTGACGTCGGGCTGCCGGCCCTGTGAGAGGCGCGTGAGCGTGGACGCGCTTACGCCTGATTCCGCGGCCACGTCCTTCCACGTGAGGCGCCGCGAACGCCGTTCAGAGTCCATCGCGGCGTGGAGCGCCGCCACGTCAAAGCTGCGTTTGCGAGCAGACATGGATTTCACTCTTGCAATGAGCGGTCACTTGTGGCATGGTTTGCATACTAGCAATCCGACGCCAACTTTGAAAGAGAGGGTATAGAACATGGCCAGCGACCGGGACGTGAAGAAGGTAGACGACGACGGGAAGATCGATGTCGCGGTGAACGACAAGCCGGTGGTAGTCGAAGGCGCGAAGCAGACGGGTGCGAGCATCAAGAAGACCGCCATCGAGCAAGGTGTGGACATCAAGCAGGACTTCGTCCTGAGCATCGAGCTCGGTGGTGGGAAGACGCAGCTAGTCGGCGACGAAGAGCACGTCGAGGTGCATGACGGCGAGCGCTTCCTGGCGATCGACGACGACGACAACTCATGAGCGCGCTCACGCCAGCAGTGGCGAAGGCCATTGAGGAAGTCCGCTGCACGCTTGAGGGGTGCGAAGTGGAGGTGGAAGCTGACGGGTCGGGCGGGGCGGTTGTGTTGGTTCGAAGCGTTCCGTTGGGGTCGCCCTACCTGCAGGCCAAGGTCTGGATCGGGTTCCGCATCACGTTTCAGTACCCATACGCCGACGTGTACCCCCACTTCACGAACCCGGAGTTGGGGCGGATGGACGGGGCGGGCTTGGGCAGTGGCTTCGGGTCGGCAACCTTCCGGGGTCAACCGGCGATCCAGATCTCGCGTCGGTCCAACAGGTTGAACCCTGACAGGGACACTGCGGCGTTGAAGCTGTTGAAGGTGGTTAAGTGGATGAAAGGCCAGTCATGAGAAGCTGGCGACTGACGATCACTTCTGGCCTCTACGGAGAGCTACAGCGCCACCTGTTCCCGGGCGACGGTGACGAACACGGTGCGGTGATCCTTGCCGGTACATGTCAGTCCGACCGGGGCCTGCGGTTGGTCGCTAGAGAGCTTCACCCGGCCCGTGACGGTGTGGACTACGTGCCCGGCAAGCGGGGCTATCGCATGCTGAAGGCAGAGTTCATCCAGAGCAAGATCCTGCGTGCTAGAGACCAAAGACTGGCGTACCTCGCCGTTCACAACCACGGGGGAACTGACTCGGTCGGATTCTCCCGGACGGACATGGCGTCCCACGAACGAGGGTATCCGGCACTCCTCGATGTGGCGCGGGGTATGCCTGTCGGCGCGCTGGTGTTCGCACGGTCCGCTGTGGCCGGGGACCTGTGGTTACCGGGTTGCGACCGAGCGCCGCTAGGCCACGCGGCGATTGTCGGCCACCGGCGACACCTGCTGTTCCCCATGCCAGAGACGACGGCTGCCACGGTCGGAATGTACGACAGGCAGTCTCGGTTGTTCGGCGACGCAGGCCAGGAACTACTCCGCTGGACCCGAGTCGGAATCGTGGGGCTAGGGGGTGCGGGCTCGATTCTGGCGGAACTGGCGGGGAGACTAGGGGTCGGCGAGCTCGTGCTCGCGGACCCGGATAGGGCCGAGGACACGAACCTGCCGCGCCTCATTGGGGCACGGCGGCGAGACGCGGTCGTACCATCATGGTTGCCTCGGGTAGTCGCGGACCGGTTCCGGAATCACAAGGTGCGGATGGCGGCCCGCAACATCCGTCGGGCGAACCGCGATGCGCGCATCGAGGCGCTGCCGAGGAACTTCCTCGATGCCGACGTTGCTGCACGATTCACGGACTGCGATTTCCTGTTTCTGGCAGCGGACACGATGGGGGCGCGGCTGTTGTTCAACGCCATCGTGCATCAGTACGGGATCCCTGGCATCCAGGTGGGAGCCAAGATCCCAGTCGCGGAAGACGGGACGGTCGGGAATGTGTTCTGCGTCAGCCGCATGGTCACTCCCGAACAGGGGTGTCTCTGGTGCAACGGGCTGATCAACCCACGGCGACTACAGGACGAGGCAGTGCCGGAGGTGGCCAGACGCGGTTACGCATACGTGGACGACCCGGGCGTGGCCGCGCCAAGCGTGGTGACGATGAACGCAATCGCATGCGCGCACGCGGTGGACGACTTCCTGTTCCACTTGACAGGCTTGAAGTACATGGACGCCGAGACTGGGTGGTTCCGCTGGAACTCCCGCCGGGGCCTGGCGGGCTACGACATGCCGCGACGGGACGCGGAGTGCGGCGAGTGCTCGGGGGCGGAACACAGTCGGTTGGGAATGGGCGACAGCGGGGCTTTACCCACGAGAGCGCCCTGAGGCTAGCGATAGCTGAGCCGCTTCTCGCGGCACTCGTACAGTCTGTCGTCCTTTATGGCGGTGATCGTCTGTGGGTGCCGCCGCACGTTGGGGTCGTTGACGAGGAGGAGGCCGGGAAGGTGGAGAACGAGTAGGCCGTCTCGGCGTTCGGCGGTCGAGGTCGCGTCCAGGACCGCGTGCCCGTAAATGCGCCGCATTCCTGGAGAGGACTGATTGTAGGAATCCACTGTGGAGATCTCGGTGATCCACGTGAAATGCGGCAGGTGTAGGTCGAGGAGCGCATCTTTGAGGTCGTCGCTTGCGGACCCTTGGGCTAGATGACGGCGATAGCCGGCGGCGGATGTCAAGTACGTGCGTAGGACGATGCGGTCGTCATTGTGGGCCGACTCCAGCTCGTCCAACAACCTCTCGTTGATGGGTACGTCGAGGTCGGCCAAGGCTTGACGGGCACTGGGCAGGTCCTCCAGATTCTGATTGATCAGGCTCCAGGCGTTGTGTTCGGCGCGCGCTGCCGTGGAGAAGACTCTCGTGGACATGAGAGCTATGGCGACGGCGGCGTGGCTCTGCACGTTCAGCTCGATGGCCCCCCCGGACGTGCGGCGTTTGATCGTGTCAGCTGTGAAGCCGAACGTCTTGCTGGCGTGCTCGTGCGTAGGGAGCCACATGTAGGGGCCGCTCTGGTCATCGTGGACGATGAAAGCCGGGATGTAGTCAATCGCGCGGTTCGTTGGGCTCTTGCGCCTAGCGAATACTCGGCCTATGACGGTGACGGCGTGGCCGACAGTGCCGCCGATATCGAGGCCGAGAATGACGGGAATGCCGGACTCAACGTAAGGGAGGATTGCGTTGCCGAGATCCGGACGAGGAAGTACCAAGGGCTGGTAGCCGGCCTCGGCTATGGCCCGCACCATGGCGTCCGACGAGAGGCGGTCTGAGGCGTTGGGCAGCGAGACGGCCTCGGTCACGGATGGCGGCCCAGCAGACCTCGTGATGTCGGCGACGGACACCCAGTCGTAGTTGTGTCGTGCGTGCATGTGGCGCATCCCGGCCCAGATGGCGACTTGGGCACAGGCGCCGACGCGTGAGTCTTGCTGAAGGAAGGACGTGCCGGTAACTTGCAGCCTGGTACCGAGCAGGTGAGCGTCAAAGCCGGCGCGACAAGTGACTGTGGCCTCCATGTCGAAGCCGTTAGCGAGGCGGGCAAGGAGAACCGTTCGGCCGATTGGGGCGGCCGACAAGGGGCGAACAACGCAGAAGCCGCAGTAGGTTTGTTGCGCAAGTTCGCCCATGCACCGCAGTTGCGCTGTCGTTAGCGGGCGCCGGAGCAGCGGGGAAATGTCCTCGGAGAAGAAGTGGACGCGCTTGCAGTGGCGCTCGTGGTTGCGGAACGTGCGGGCGTAGAATTGGCTGTAGTCTGTGGAGTAGTCGCGGTCGATGTAGGGGTCCTCAAGGACGTAGGACTTCGCCTCGACCACACGGAGGTGCCGGATGGTGTTCCGAACTACATCAAGGGAACGGCCCCCGAGGAGGCGCGCCAGCCGCGACCAGGCTTCCTGAGTCTCGAGGGACTCGACGACATGGCTTATCTTCATCGTTGGCGTGAGGGATGAAGACTAGCGTCTGGGGAGGCGTGCGCGGGCGCGAGGTTCATCGCCAGGAGAACTTCTGGTCCTTTTCAGCGGCCTTGATGGTCTCCTCTTGGATGCGATCAAACTCTTTCAGAGCTTTCGGCCTGATCGTAAGCGACAATCCGACCTTGCCGGCTGGGATGGTCTTCCTCTTAGGAGGCTGACCAGTCTCGGGTGTAGTGCCGGTGCTGTGATCAGTTCGCTTGGTTG
Source organism: Candidatus Multivorans sp. (assembly GCA_965216125.1). GTDB lineage: Bacteria > Acidobacteriota > Thermoanaerobaculia > Multivoradales > Multivoraceae > Multivorans. The sequence goes on from OZ244152.1 coordinate 2,408,140, forward strand.
GCATGGTCGTCCTCAGGGTCTGCCTCTGCGGCGGTGATAGTAGCGGCGTGGCGTTGCCGCGATGGGCGTTCGCGGGTGGTACTTGGTAGCAAGTCTGTTGGCGGCCCAGGGGACCGGTTCTGTGTGGGGCGTCGACAGCCAGATGCGGGTTTCGTCGTTCTCGCGAGTTGCGCTCGGCTGGCGTGGAGCTAGACCGGGCAAGTGCTGGTGCATGGTTGTGCGTCGGTCGCGCCGCGACCTCGGGTGGGTGGATTGATGGCGTCGAACCGCCGGTCGTTGGCGGCGCATCATTCGCGGAAGCGCGGGACTTGGCTGGATTGGGGCCGGCGGCAAGGCGACGGCTCGCAGCGACATCGATCAGAGACGTGGGGATGTAGGGCCAGACACGAGATGACCTAGCCCGCAACCGGAATCGTCCGTGGCCATACTCGCTACGCTCCGCCATTGTCAGAGTGAATGTTAGCTAGGCTAGCACCCGACGATGTTTCTGGGTGCGCCAGCGCCCCACCAGCATCCGGCCGAGCCTTGGTGCGACGAGCCCATTCAGCGCACGGCTAAGGCTAACAGCGGTTCACGCCCGCCCGTCGTAGAAGCGTTCACCGAAGCTCTTCAGCTTCTCGTCGTCGATCACGATGCCCAGGCCGGGGCGCTGCGGCAGGTGGACGTAGCCGTCGCTGTCGACCCCGGTGGGTTCGGCGAGGAGAGCGTCGCGGCCCTCGAGTGTCCAGCCCGGCGGTTCGTAGGGGAACTCGCACCATTCGCAGTTGGGGCTGGCGGCCATCAGGTGGAGATTCGCGAGCAGGGCGAAGCCGTTGTTCCAGGTGTGGGCGGCGAAGGTCAGGCCGTGCGCCTCGGCGAGAGCCGCCACCTTGCGGCATCCCGCGATGCCGCCGAAGAACATGGCGTCGGCCTGGAGGATGTCGAGGCACTGCTTCTCGACCAGCAGTCCGTACTCGTTGAACCGCCAGTTCAGCTCGCCGCCGGCAAGCGGGATCGACGTGCGCTGACGGAGTTCGGCCAGTGCCGCATAGTCGTTGCGATCGAGCGGCTCCTCCAGCCAGGTCATGGCGCAGGGCTCGATGGCCTGGGCGAACGCGGCGGCCGTGTCGACGTTCCACTTCGGCGGCGCGCCGGGACGGAGCGAGAAGTGGAAACCCTGGTTCGCGTCGACCATGAGTTCGAGGTCGGCGCCGACCGCCTCGCGTGCCCGCTCGATCACGGCTACGTCGTCGCGCCAGTCGTGGTGGTGGGCGCGGAGCTTGACGGCCCCAAACCCCATCTCCTTCAGTTCGAGCAGGTTGTCGGCGCGCTCGTCCGGGGGCCGGAGTTCGGAAGTCGATGCGTAGGCCTTGAGCCGGGTCCGGGTTCCGCCCAACAGCCGGTACACGGGTTCGCCGTTCACCTTGCCGGCGATGTCCCACAGCGCCGGTTCGAGCCAGGCCAGACGGATGCCGAGCGCCTCTCCGGCGTCGAGCACGCTGCCGAAGCCGTCGATGTCGAGCGGGTCCCGACCGAGGATGAAGTGGCCCAGGGCATCGCCGAGGCCGGCGTGAAAGCGACCCACGGTCATTCCCGCCGATTCGCCGACGACGCCCTCGTCGGTCGTCATGCGGACGAAGGTCAGCTCGTTGTGCGTCTGTCCGACGCCGGGCTGCGCGGCAACGTGCAGAGGCGCCGGCAGGGGCGACGCGACGCGGTACAGCTCGAGCCGGTCGATCCTCAAGGGGGCGGGCTTCCCTCGTTGCCGCCGGAGGCGCCTTCACCGAAGTCGACCGTCTCGAAGTCGAGCTGGTTGGGCACTCTCGGCGCGTAGCGGCCGCTTTGCTTGGCCCTGGCCAGGTGGTTCTCGGCCTCCGGGTCGGGCCCTTCGGGACGCAGAGCGCGCTGGAAGAAGCCGAGCATGTTCGTGATCCGCCGTGGGACCGAGCGTCCGGTGTGGGCGGCGCCCCGGACCAGGTGGTACTCGTGTGGGATCGCCGCGTCGAACAGCAGGCGATGAACCAGCTCGGCGCTCAGGAACGTGAGGTTCGCGTCCTCGTCGCCGGCCTCGACCAGGAGTTGCAGTCCGGAGGCGCGGAGCCGGTCGGCGCTGTCGATCACGATCGTCGGCGGGTGACGCGCCCGCCAGTACGCGATGTCGACGGGGTTGCCGAAGCGTTCGTGGAGGAACCGCATCGCGCCGGGACCGTAGGGCGTGATGTCGAGGTCGGCGAAGGAGGCCACCGGTGGGAATCCCGGTTCGAGGGCCGCCGCGGCCGCGAAGGTCTCGGGATTGCGGAGGCCGATCCGGAGCGTGCCCTGACCCCCCGCGGAGCCGCCGCCAAGCACGGTGCCGGCCCGGTCCTGTGCCACGTTGTAGTGACTTCGGACGTGGGGCAGCAGTTCCTGGAGTATGAAGGTCTCCCAACTCTTCCCTCCGCCCTTCCAGTCGATGTAGTAGGAGCCGCCTGTGATCGGAGTGACGACCACGATGTGCTCGATCGTTCCCTCGTCCCAGGCGCGTTCGAGATGGGCGCGAAGACGGCGCTCCAGGTTGCCCTCGCCGCTGGAGCCGCCGTGAAGCCAGAGCAGGAGCGGGTAGGGTTCCGCACGTTCCGGGTCATAGGCCGGCGGCAGCAGGAGATCGAACCGCGGCTCGCCGGGTACCAGGTCGCTGGCGAGGGCGTGGTTCGTAAGACTGGACTCCTGGCCGGAACTCGCCGCGGCGCCCAGGAAGAGGGCGAGCATCGGGAGCGTGCTGATCAGTGAAACTCGGCGCATGATCGGACCTCCTCGTTCGTAACGGGTACGTTGTGGACGTAGGCTCTCCAGTCTACGCACTGAGTCCGCAGGAAGGCCCGCCCCGCATGAACGCAGCACAACTCGCCATCGAGAGCCTCGCCCGCTTCGGCGTCTATGACGCCGTTCGCTTCGAGGGCAAGACGAGGACGAACGAAGAGCAGGAACTCCTCGCCCGCAAGCTCGCAGCCGTGCTCCGGGCGCGCGGTGTCGGCTCCGGCGACCGCGTCGTCGTCATGATGCCGAACTGCCCCGAGATCTTCTGCGCCTTCCAGGCGGTGTGGAAGATCGGCGCCGTCATCCTGCCGGTCATGCCCCAACTTGGAGAGCGCGAGGTCGTCTACCTGCTCGAAGACTCGGGGGCGAAGGTGGCGCTGGTGGCGCCGGCTCTCGCTCCTGTGGTCGACACGGCCAGGCGCGACGGCTCGAACTGCGAGGCGCTCCTCAGCCTCGGTCCGGCCGGAGTCGCCGGCGTGACGGACATCACCGGCGAGATCGAGGCGGCGGCGCCCCTCGACGTCCTGGTCGACAGGGCGGGTGACGACCTGGCCCTCCTCCTCTACACCTCGGGCACGACCGGGCGGCCCAAGGGGGTCATGCTCACCCACGACAACATCCTGTGGTCATCGCAGCAGATCGCCGGCATGGCCGAGATGCCGGAGGGGATGCCGATCCTGCACGTGATGCCGATGGCCCACTCGTTCGGCGTCCTGATGATGTGCGTCGGTTTCGTCAAGGGCTTCGAGGCGACGCTGATGGTGCGCTGGGACGCCCGTCAGGTGTTCGAGAACATCGAGCGCTACGGGATCGAGCGGCTGGGCATGGTGCCCACGATGCTCACCTACATGCTCGACTTTCCGGGGCGCGAGCGCTACGACACGAGTTCCATCAACTGGGTGTGGTCGGGTGGCGCGGCGCTGGCCAATGAGGTCCGCGTCGATTTCGAACGCGAGTTCGCCTGCACGGTGCGCGACGGCTACGGGTTGACCGAGTCCACCGCGGTCGCGACCGCCTACTCGGACACCGATGAGTACCGAACGGGCTCCTGCGGCCGCGCGGTCGACGGCGTCGAGGTCGCCGTCATGGACGACGATCACAACCGGTTGCATGCCGGGGCGGCGGGGGAGGTGTGCATCCGCGGCCGCAACGTGATGAAGGGCTACTGGGGCAAGCCGGAGGCCACGGCCGAGACCGTCCGCGACGGCTGGCTGCACTCCGGCGACATCGGCTGCGTGGATGCGGACGGTTTCCTGCGCATCACGGACCGGAAGAAGGACCTGATCATCAAGGGCGGCGAGAACATCTCACCACGCGAGATCGAGGAGGCGCTCTACGAGCATCCGGCGATCTCGGAAGTTGCGGTGGTCGCGGTGCCCCACAAGACCTGGGGCGACGACATCTGGGCGGCGGTGGCGTTCAAGCCGGGAGCGGTCGCCAGCGACGAGGAGCTTCGCGCCCACACGGCCGGCTTCGTGACCCGGTTCAAGATCCCGAGCCGCTTCGTGGTCCAACCCGAGCTGCCGAAGAACGCGGTCGGCAAGATTCTGAAGCGCGAGGTGCGGGAGCGGCTGCTCCGGCAGCAGCCCTAGCAACTTGCGGGGCTCCGCCCGCATCCGCTCAGATCCCCGGATCGACTCCGGTCATCTCCACCGATAGCTCCCAAAGCCGCTTGCCCAGCTTGGGATCGCGGCTCGCCGGTGACGACCAGGCCCCTGCGGCCGGACCGCTCAGCTCCACCCATCTGTTGGGCCCGTAGTAGTCGCCTCCGGTGAGGCCGGGCGCCGTCGCCGCCATGAGCGTCGGCCACGCTCCCATTGCCTGGGTGTTGAAGAAGGCGCGGACCAGGGGCGCCGCGTATTGGATCAAGGGGAAGTGGCGGCCGATCTCGGTCTGGGCCAGGCCCGGATGGCAGGCAACGGCGATCGTTGCGGCGCCGCGGGCCTTGAGCCGTCGGTCGAGCTCGTACATGAACAACAGATTGGCCAGCTTGCTCTGCTGATAGCGAGTCTGGCGGCCGTAGAGCTTCGCGCCGTCGATGTCGTCCCAGTGGATCCGGCCGCCGCGGTGCGCGAGGCTGCTGGTGATGACGACGCGGCTGCCCTCGGTTTCTTCCAGCTTGGGCAGGAGGCGCCCGGTGAGCGCGAACGTGCCGAGGTGATTGACGGCGAACTGCGACTCGAAGCCGTCCACGGTCAGACTGCGGGGCGGCATCATGATGCCCGCGTTGTTGACGAGCACGTCGAGTCGCGGCTCGGCGGAAGCCTGCTCGGCCGCGGCGCGAACGCTCGCAAGGTCCGCCTGATCGAGCGGCAGGAACTCGACATCCGCTTCGGGCGATTCGGCGACAATCTTCGCCATCGCGTCCGCGGCGCGCTGCTCGGAGCGGCATCCCAGCAACACGCGCGCGCCGCGCCTTGCCAGCACCCTCGCCGTCTCGAAGCCGATTCCGGTGTTCGCGCCGGTGACGATGAACGTCCGGCCCGACTGGTCTGCTACTTCGCGGTCGGTGAATCCTTGTGGCATGAGCGTCGTCTCCTCGTCGTGCTTCCGTAGCCGATCAGGAGTGCGGCATCGTATGGGTCTTTCCGCCAGTATGGGGCGCTATCGATACGCGGCGCCACGATGGGCGGCAGTGAGAAGGTAGACGATCCGCTCGCCTTCGTCGATCTCATAGAAGAAGCGCCAGGCGCCGATGCGGTAGCGCCAGGTGGGCGGTTCATAGCCTTTGAGGCGCCGAATGTGCGGACCCATGTGGGGATGCTGACGCAACTGCGGGTACACGACCCTTGTCAGCTTGTCGACGACGGCTGGATGGCCGGCGCGGGCGAGCCGGCGTAAGTCCCGATCGGACTGCTCGGTCTCGAACAGCCGATAGTCAGTCAACAAAGGAGCCCTTGCGCTCCACCGCCTCGCGCGAGCCCTCCTTCAGCCGGTGGAGCAACGACTCGTCCTCCAGGATCTCCGCCATCTCAGCGTCGTCCACGAACTGCTGCTCGCGTACCTTGGCGAGCGCCGCTGTCTGGATGAGATTCGACAGAGGCCTATTCTCGGCGTTTGCGGCTTCCTTGAGTTCCTCGTAAGTCGCTTCGTCCAGCCTCAACGTGACCGTCTTGCTCATGGCGAACACAATAGCATGCAGATGTGTTCTACTTCGGCTCTGGAGTGGCGAGACCGGCTCAAAGGAGGTGACCAACATGACGGTGAGCGACAGATGAACAGGCGCAGCGTCACGTTCCTCGCGCTGTCGACCGCCCTTGCCGTCGCGTGGCCGCCCACGACGGGCGCGGCCGCTGGGGCACAGGGAGCGCAGGAGTCTTCGACCGGCAACTTCGTCCCGGTCACCGACGCCATGCTGCAGAACCCGGAGCCGGAAGATTGGCTCAGCTTCCGCCGCACCCTCGACGCCTGGGGCTACAGCCCGCTCGACCAGATCACGCGGGAGAACGTCGCGCAGATCCGGATGGAGTGGACTCGATCCATGGCCTCAGGAAGCGCCGAGACCACGCCGCTGGCGTACGACGGCGTCCTGTACCTGGCCAATGCGCAGGACGTCGTCCAGGCGCTGTCCGCCGAGACCGGTGATCTGATCTGGGAGTACCGGCGCGATCTGCCGGAGGGTGTCTGGGGTTACGTCGGTCCACTCGCTCGCAAGACGCGCAACATCGCCATCTGGGGCGAGTACATCCTCGGCACCAGCGCCGACCTCTACGCCTACGCTCTCAATGCTGTGACCGGCGAACTCGCGTGGGAGACCCGGATCCTCGACTACAAGGTCAACCCGGCCCATCACAGCGCTGGGCCGATCGTCGCCGACGGCAAGCTCATCTCGGGGCGGAGCTGCAGGCCCCTCGGGGGCCCCGACGCGTGCGTCATCCTCGCCCATGACGCCCAGACCGGTCGGGAACTCTGGCGACGCCGCACGTTGCCGGCGCCCGGCGAGCCGGGAGACGAGACTTGGGGCGCGGTGCCCTACGAAGACCGCCGGCACGTCGGGACCTGGATGCCGCCGAGCTACGACCCCGACCTGGAACTCGTCTACATCGGCACCGGCGTCACGGCGCCGGCGCCGAGGTTCATGCTCGGCGGTGCCGATCTCACGCACCTGTACCACAACTCGACCTTGGCTCTTGACGTCTCGACCGGCGAGATCCGCTGGTACTACCAGCATCTGAACGACTCCTGGGACCTCGATCATGTGTTCGAGCGCATCCTGGTCGACACGGTGGTCGCGCCGGCGCCGGAAGCGGTCCAGTGGATCAACCCGCGGCTCAAGACGGGCGAGGTGCGTAAGGTCGTCACCGGCATCCCTGGCAAGACCGGCCTGGTCTACACCCTCGACCGTGCCACTGGTGAGTTTCTCTGGGCGACGCCGACGGTGCCGCAGAACGTGATCACAGGCATCGACGGCGCCACCGGTGAGGTCAGCCTGAACGAAGAGGTGATCTTCCGCGAACTTGAGCAGGTGATGTTCATCTGCCCCTCGTGGGCGGGTGGCAAGGACTGGGAAGCAGGGGCCTACAGCCCACTCACGCGCACCATGTACTTCCCACTGCGCCAGGCGTGCGCTGAGATGCTTGTGACGACCGACTTCGAGAGCGAGAAAGTCAAGGCTCTGGACCAGACCGTCGCGCACTACGCCCTGGGCGCCAACCACCGGGTGGCGCCTGGCACTGATCTCCTCGGCACGGTGCGGGCGATCTCGGTGGAGACCGGTGAGACGCAGTGGGTCTACGAAACGCGGGCTGCCACCTTCTCGCTGCTTGCTACCGGCGGGGCTTTGCTGTTCGGGGGCGACCAGGGTGGCCGTTTCCGGGCCCTGGACCAGGAGACCGGCGATGTGCTGTGGGAGATCAACCTGGGCGCGCCGGTGATGGGCTTCCCGATCACGTACTCCCACTCCGGCCGCCAGTACGTGGCCGTCAACACCGGTCCGGGCCGGCTGACCAACGCGCGCATGACCCCCGAACTCCGCCCGAGCCGTGCCAGCAATCTGTTCGTGTTCGCGTTGCCGTAGAGTTCGCCCCAACCAGCACCCTCGGGAGTCCTGCAATGTCTGAAATCCGCATGCGCCAGATCTGCCTGGTCGCCCACGACCTCGATCGCATTCAACGGCAGTTCGAGTCGGTGTTCGGCGTCCAGGTCTGCTACCGCGACCCCGGGGTGGGGAAGTACGGTTTGCACAACTTCCTCATCCCCTTCGGCAACCAGTTTCTGGAGACGGTCTCGCCTCAACCCGGCGAGCACGACACGCCCGGGGGCCGTTACCTGAACCGTCGTGGCGGCGACGGCGGCTACATGGTGATCATGCAGGTCCCGCGGGACAGCTACGGCGCCTACGAGCGGCGGGTCGCGGACCTCGGCATCCGCCTGGTTTCCGAGCCGGGACGTAGCGAGCACGGCAAGGGCATGCAGCTTCACCCGAGGGACGTACCTGGCGCCATCCCGGAGCTGCGCTGGAACGTCGACGAGGAGCGCGCCGACGGCGCCTGGTGGCCCGCGGGAGCGGACTGGCAGCGCGCCAGACACACCGAGATCGTCGACGGCATGTGTGCCGCCGAGATCCAGACCGCGGATCCGGCGGCTTTGGCTGCACGCTGGAGCGAAGTGCTCAGCGAGCCGGTCGGCGGCGGCGAGGACCCCACGATCGCGTTACGCGACGCCGAGATTCGGTTCGTGCCCCCGCGCGACGGCCGCCCTGAAGGCCTCGGCGGCCTTGACATTCATGTGACGGACCGGGCGCGGGCGCTCGCCAACGCCGAGGCCGGCGGCTGCCGCACCGGCGACGATCTCGTGACCATCTGCGGCATGCGCCTCCGACTCGTCTGAGCCGCTTGATGGGGGCGCATGGCCGCCTTGACGATCAAGCCGGTACCGAGCGAGAGAGGCGCTCGCGCAGCGCTCCGCCCGCCTCGTCGCTCAGCTCCGCGGTCGTCTTGGTCCCAGGAACCATGCCGACGCCTTGGCTGGCTGAAAACGCTCCTTGTAGCGCACCCGCGCCTCGGGCCGGTCGATCACTACACCGGGCAGCGGTGCCTTCGCCTCATCGAGGTCTAGGTCGGCTGCCCCGACACTCCAGACGCGGAGGGTCGGACTCGGCCCGGGAGCGTGCCGCCGCTGGCCCTGTCAAGCTGGCCCGCTACCAGGACGCGTTCTGGGGGCCAACGCTTGCGGAGCGTCCGGAACGGGGTCGCGTCACGCCGGCCGAGTGCGCGCTCCGCACGCCCTCTTTGACATCAACCGACCTGACGCCGTTTGCGCCCAGCCATGCGGCCGATGGCCGAGTCGACTCCCGGGCGGCCGCCGACACTCATCGGGACCCGCGCGGGCGCGGGTCGCCCTGAAGGCGGCACGCGACAATTGTTGGCCCAGCGGGCCAGACACGCAAGAGACCTCAGAGCGCTGTTTCGGCGAACAGCGGCAACTGCCTTCTAAACCTCTTCAGCAGTATTCTCCCGTCAAGGACGTCGCCCAAGTCCCTGTCCCAAGAGTATGGAATGGAGTCGAGCCCTCCGGGCACCTCCGCCTCGAGTAGACCCAGGAACGCAGAAACGTCACTCCGTTCGATTCCGTCCCTGAGGGACGCTAAGTCTACGAGGTAGTTCCCCGATTGGGCGGAAATAGTCCGCTCCAGAACGGCCGGGTCGGTGTCAAGGTGAGCAGAATAGAACTTGAGTCGGTACAGCGAATGACACTTGGCAGATTTGGACCACACTGGGCCATAGGATACGAGCTCTGTGATTGGGCTCAGCACTACTTCGGCCTTTCCCCTCAAGGCACTCAATTCCTCGAACATCTCCCGCCTGGCTGTCCGCCTGAACTTGCCGTGGTCCTTCTCTTCTTGATGCCCACCAATGAGACTCAGGTCATTCCAATCTGCGTCGCGTCGTAGAACGAAGTAGTCCGTGTCACGGATCTTGAGTTTGACCACGACAAAAGCGCAGCGCGTCTCCCTGCAAGTAGTCACGTCAAGAACGGCTCGTAGTTGCTGAGGATTTCCTTTGACCATGGCTCTAGATCTAGTTCGTCCACACGCGCCCTGAGCTCTTCAACTCTCTTGAAACCGCCCGACAGGTCGTGGCCTCTTCCTCGGCGAAACTCCTTCTTCTCCAAGCTATCTGCGAGATCGCCGCCTTCAATGTCCAGTCGGAAAATCAAACCCTAATGCCGTTCATCTCCTTGATTGAGGGAGTCCCAAGTGTATCCGACGGGTCGGCTCTTGAGTTGGCGTGTAATGAACAGCCTGCGGGAAACTCTGGCTTCAAGGGCCGCCAGAGCCGCCTCCTGCGGCGTTCTCTCATCAAGAGGTCGCTCGACATGGCAGCCCTGCCAGATTGTGGACTTCCCATATAGTCGATACTTCGGACTCCTATCATGCCTTTGAAAGAGGAGGACGCGCTCGCCATAGGAGAGAACTCCGCACGGAACTATCTGAATGACGCTTGGGTCGTCCTCAGCTTCCGTTCGCCTTAGGTATTGACCCTTGGCGTCGATGAGATCCAGTATTTGGCGGGCTTCGCGAGTGGGCGTGAAGGCGGAGGGGGAACGCGAGAGCAGACCTTGAAGCTCTGGTCTTGGAACGACGAGGATCTCTGGGTTCACGAAGGATGAAAAGCTGCTGAGGATCTGGCCAACGAGATCAGCGTTGACGGACCGCACATCACCTTGATCCGTGTGTTGGACGAGGATCTTCTTGAACCTCTTGCCGTAGTGATCAGTCGCATCGTCCACGGCGTCGCAGAGCTTCTCCAGCATCGGCGAGTTCATGATGCTGCCGGGTCGTTCGGTTATTCGCTGAGCGTGCTCGCGTTTGAGAGCGATTGGGGCGGAAGCACGGAGGACGACTACGAGATCGAAGAGGTCCTTCCAACGATCCATCAGAAGGAAGTTCTCGATGTGGAGCAATTCGCACTCCGAGAGTTCCCCGCGTTTGGCCTGAGTCTGGAACCAGATGAGCGCATCGAAGAGACCCCGGTCGACAATGATGAGGTCTGTTGGCGTGTCTACGGTAGCGAGTAGTTCCGCCAGCGTACTGGTAGCGCACCAGGTATTGAAGAACAAGTGGCCCTTCATTGGGATCGGGCATTGATCAGCCCGTTCCGTCAGGACGTGGACCCGGAAGCCGTGGCGCTTGAAGAAGTGCCTGATTGCTTCGACCGACGTGCTCTTTCCAGATTTTGGGGTGCCTGCGAGCTCTACTACGAAGGCTCTCGAAGCCAGCGCGACGTTGGAGTGCAGATCAGTGGCGCGGCGTTGTAGGTCGGCGATTTGCCGGGCGAGCGTGGTTTGGTCAGACATCGGCTTCAGTCGAGCGGACCGGACTGGGCCGCAGAAGGAGTGTATAGGCAGGGGAAGTCCGCCACAATCGGCGTCGGCGAGCTGCGGTGCTGGCCAGGGAGGGGTGGTCAGTGTGGTGCGGGCAGTTCGGTGCCTTTGACCTCCGCGCGGGTTGGGAGCTGGCCCGGCAGCAGGGGGTTGGGGTGTCGGTGGGAGACGGGCAAAAGGTCGCAACGTGGCCGGCTGTCGCACGGGCGACGACCTCGTGACGATCTGCGGCATGCGCCTCCGACTCGTCTGAGGGCGAAACGGAGTTCAGATCGCGCGCTTCCGGTCCGCCCACGAGGGCGCGCGCAGTTCTCGCTTGAGGATCTTGCCGGTGGGATTGCGTGGTAGCTCGGCGCGGAAGTCGATGCTCCGGGGCCACTTGTTCTTCGCCAGCCGCTCGCCGCAGTGGGCGATGAGCTCCTCGGGCTCGACGGTCGCCGCCGGGTTGAGTTCGACGACGGCCTTGATCTCCTCGCCGAGGTCGTCGTGCGGGATGCCGAACACCGCCGCGTCGGCGACCGCGGGGTGGGAGCGGAGGACCTGCTCGATCTCCGCAGGGTAGATGTTCGCGCCGCCGACCAGGATCATGTCCTTGATCCGGTCGACGATGTAGAGAAAGCCCTCGTCGTCCTGGTAGGCCACGTCCCCGGCGGTGAAGTAGCCCTCGTGTGCGCTTTCCGCCGTCGCTGCCTTGTCGCCGTAGTAGCCGTCGACCTGCATCGGACTCTTGATGAAGAGCACTCCGCGTTCGCCCTGAGCTACCGGGCGGTGGTCCTCGTCGAGCAGCAGCACGTCGACTCCGACGAGCGGCCGCCCCACGGACTCGGCCTTGCGCACCTGGTCGGCGGGTTCGAGCATCGTGGCGAAGCCGGTCTCGGTCGAGCCGTAGAGATCGAACAGAACCTCGCCGAGAACCTGCTGTGCCGGCGCGCGCATCTCGGCGGGGAACGGGGCGCCGCCGAGGATCAGCGCGCGAAGTGTGGAGAGATCGGTCTCTTCGCGGAGATCCTGCGGCAACGCCAGGATCCTCCGCACCATCGTCGGGACCATGAAGGCGCTGGTGATCCCGCGGCCCAGTTCCTCGAGCGCCGCTCCGGCATCGAAACGTTCATGGAGCACCAGGTGCCCGCCGGCGCGGCTCGCTTGCTGCGCACAGAACGACGCCGCGGCGTGGTAGAGCGGCGCGACCACGAGGTGCTTCTCGTCGGGCCCGAGTCGGAGCTTCGAGTTGATCGTCTGAACGAGCGCACCGAGAGCCTGCAACTGCTGGGGCGAGTACAGGCGCACGGCGCCCTTCGGCCGGCCGGTGGTGCCCGAGGTGTAGGAGATGTTCTTGGCGCCCAGGGGCGGCCCGGCGATTCTGGGGATCGGACGACCGGACTGGATCAGCTCCTCGAAGTCCAGGGCGCCATCCGGCGGATCGCTGCCGACGAGAATCGTGGCGTGGAGCGCCGTGTCCCGAAACGAGAGTGCGGCCCGCGCCATCGCCGGAACGTCGGTGATGAAGAGGCGCGCCTTGCTGTGGCCAACGATGTAGTCGACCTCGTCGGTTGCCAGCCGGGTACCGACCGGAACCGGCGCCGCGCCGAGCTTCGACAGGGCCGACCCGACCTCGAACCACTCGACCCGGTTGTGCAGCCGGACGGCCACGCGGTCTCCCGCCGTCAGGCCGAGCGCCTGCTCGAGGGCGTCGGCCAGCCGGTTCGCGCGATCGTTCCAGGTCGCCCAGTTGAGCGAGCGCCTCCGGTCGGAGATCGCGGTCGCCCGAGGCGTCCCCGCGGCCCACGCTTCCAGGGAGCCTGGCGGAAGTGCGGGTGGCGTCGGTGGTGGTGCTCCGGTCATGTCTGTTCGCTGGCCTTCGCTGTGGGCCAGTCCTCGTCGCTCAAGCTGCAACATAGTAGGTTGCCAGCCAGTACGGTGCCAACTCCGACCGTGAGCGAAAGCCGAGCCCACTTCAGGAGACCGCTTGACTTCAAGCGAAGTCAACGACATCGTATGGGGTCGGAGGTACTGGTGATGGTGCAGGTGACCGCGAGGCTGCCCGACGAACTCGTAGAGAAGGCCGACCGCGCCGCGAGTCGACTGAATCGTTCTCGGGCTCAGTTGCTCAGGCAGGCTCTGGAGTACTACCTCGAGGACTTCGAGGATCTTCGCTTGGCCCTGGACCGCCTCAACGATCCCGCGGATCCGGTGCTGGATTGGGAAGATGTCAGGCGCGATCTACTCGATCAAGATCAAGGCTAGCGCCTCACGGGCTCTCAGGAAGATCGATGCGCGCGACCGGCGACGTGTGATCGCGGCGATCGACCGGTTGGCCCGCGAGAGGTCGGCCGGTTCCGCTCTCAAGGGAGAGTTCGGTGGACTGCGACGACTGCGGGTGGGCCGCTACCGGATCATCTACGAGACCATTCACGAGGAGTTGATGGTTCTCGGCGTCCGTGTCGGCCATCGCAGGGAGGTCCGGGCATCGGTGCCGCAGGCGACGCCGATGAACGGCTAGGATGATGGTTCGCGACTCAGGAAACTGCCGCTACGACCCGTCGGAAGATCGCCGCGGCCGACTCGGGGGAGACCGCCATGGTTGAGGGAACGGAAAGGTCGGAACGTCGAACGGAGAACCGAGCGCGATCGGAATTCCGAAGAGTCCTGCTGTCTCGTTCTCTCGCAAGCCTGCTCGCGAGCGCCCTTCTGGTGCCGGGCGCCCTCCTTGGCCAGAGCTTGACGGCCCAGGAGGCGGTCGACCTCTACGGTGCCGCGTGGGCCGAGTCCGACGAGGAACGCCGACGCGGCCTCCTGGAACGGGCGTGGGCGGAAGACGGCGTATACACCGATCCAACCGCGGAGGTGAAGGGCCGGGAAGCCCTGGTCGCCCACATCGGCGGCTTCCTCGAACAGGCCCAGGGCGGCCGCATCGTCATCACGAGCCAGGTCGACCACCACCACGGCACCCGGCTTCGCTTCAGTTGGGCGATGCAGTCGGCCGCCGGCCAGATCCTCGCCGAGGGAATGGACTACGGCGAGCTCGACGAGGACGGCCGACTCAAGATGATTGTCGGGTTCTTCGGACCCTTCCCTCCGCTTGCGTCCGACTAACGGGGTGGCTTCGCCACCGCGTCAGGCGTGCCGGCCGAGCCGCTGCGGGGAGGGATCGCAATGAAGTACACGAAGTTGGGTAGTTCCGGTCTCGAGGTGTCCCGGATCTGTCTCGGGTGCATGAGCTTCGGCGAGAAGTCGCCCGGGGCCCACGACTGGAGCCTCGACGAAGCCGGCAGTCGTCCGATCATCGAGCGGGCGCTCGACCTGGGCATCAACTTCTTCGATACGGCCAACGCCTACTCGCTCGGCTCGAGCGAGGAGATCACAGGACGGGCCTTGCGCGACATGGCCAACCGCGACGAGGTCGTGATCGCGACCAAGGTCTACTTCCCGATCCGCCGCGGACGCAACAGCCGCGGGCTCTCGCGCAAGGCGATCATGACCGAGGTCGACGCGTCCCTGCGCCGCCTGGGCACCGACTACATCGACCTGTACCAGATCCACCGCTGGGACGACCGGACCTCGATCGAGGAGACGCTGGGAGCGCTCCACGACGTGGTGACCTCGGGCAAGGTCCGCTACATCGGCGCCTCGTCGATGTGGGCGTGGCAGTTCAGCAAGGCGCTCTACACCAGCGAGATGCGTGGTTTCACCAGGTTCATCAGCATGCAGAACCAGTACAGCCTGCTCCAGCGGGAAGAAGAGCGCGAGATGCACCCTCTCTGTGGCGACCAGGGCGTCGGGACGATCCCGTGGAGTCCGCTGGGCCTGAGGTCTCCTGACCCTTGACTGGGAAGAGACGACGCGCCGGTCGAAGAGTGACCCGCTGACCGCGAGGCGCTTTGACGAGGCGAAGGATCGACCGATCGTCGAGCGCGTAGCAGAGGTGGCGCGGGAGAAGGGGGTCTCGCGAGCCCAGGTTGCGCTGGCCTGGGTGCTGGCCAATCCCGTCGTCGCGTCGCCGAATCGTCGGCGTCACGAAGATGAGCCATCTCGAAGAGGCCGTGGCCGTGCTCGAGGTCGAGCTCACGGCCGACGAGAAGCGGCGGCTGGAAGAGGTCTACACGCCCCGCGCGAACCTCTTCTGAGAGGCAAGCGGCGGACGGAGTCGTCTACGTTGCGGCCTTGTGCCGTGCTCCCGGGGCCGGTGGTGTCTCGGGCGCGCCGGCGAAACACTGCGCCATGCCCATCCACTCGGTTGCGATCGGTCCTGTGATCTCCAGTGACGTGTCGGCGACGTTGCGCACCTGGGTGACCACCTGGGCGAAGTCGACGGCGTGGCCCGTGATCCGGTTGGCGGCTTCCCCCGCGTTCCAGGTCCAGATGTCGCCGGACGGGGCGGCAAGACGCAGGCACGGAACGACATCGGGACGGTCGAGTCCGCGTACCGCGTAGGTCCAGCCGAAGGTGTTGAGCCCCAGGAAGACGATGTTCTTGACCCTGTCCGTCTCTTCCCGTTCGAGTCCGAGCACGTCGAAGACCTCCTGGCCGTGCGCCCAGGTCTCAATCTGCCTCGCGGTGATGGAGCTGCGCACACTCATCGACGGTCCGAACCACTCCGCACGCTGCTTCGGATCGACCCCCTCGAGCCGTTCGCACATCCGCGGGTAGTACTCGCGCCAGACGTCGCAGACGGCGCGGTTGCGCTTGCCCTCGAACCACTCGTCGGTCAGTTCGCGCAGGTTGAGCCGGCCGCGCCGCGCGGCCATGAACTGCTTGAAGTCCTCGAAAGCTGAGAGGTCCTGGATCGAGGCGTCCGCGGCGTAGTTGAAGATGTGGAGATGGGCGACGACGTCGTGAAGGGTCCACTCCTTGAAGAGGGTGGCTCGCTCGAAGTCGTCGTCCGAGAGCGGCGCCAGGACCTCCGCCAGACTGTCGCACTCGGCCTGGAAGTCGGCGACCTGCTGAAAGCTGCTCAATTCGTCTCCTGCAAGTCTGCGCGGCAGGAACTGGGTGCGCGGGCCTTCTGGCCCGCATCCGGCGCAAAGCGCCGGTCTGGGCGTTCTGCCGCGCTGGCGGTTCTCGGCGCCGGCCCTTCGGCCGGTATGGTTGACTCTCCGAAGGCTACCAAGTGGGGTAGTGTCGGTTTACTGGCCGTTTGCTCACCAAATGCCTGCTGAGTGCGTCTAACAGCAACGCCCGTAGAACTGAGACGAGACGGTCTGTCCGGGTGCTTGGGACCAAAGAGGAGAACGAAGTCATGGCGATCGCCTTCACACTCAACGGCAGGTCGACGACGGTCGAGGCGCCGCCGGAGATGCCCCTGCTCTGGGTCCTCAGGGACGAACTCGACCTCAAGGGAACCAAGTTCGGCTGCGGCCGATCCTTCTGCGGGGCCTGCACCGTGCACGTCGATGGCACAGCGCAGCGCAGTTGCAGGATGCCGATTTCGCGCGCGGAGGGGAAGGAGATCACGACGATCGAGGGCCTGTCTCCGGACGGCGCCCATCCCGTGCAGCTCGCCTGGCAGGAGATCGACGTGCCGCAGTGCGGCTACTGCCAGACCGGTCAGATCATGTCCGCCTCGGCTCTCCTCGCGAGCAACCCGGAACCCACGGACGGGGACATCGACGACGCGATGAGCGAGAACCTCTGCCGATGCGCGACCTACACACGGATCCGGTCCGCGATCCATCGCGCCGCCGAGATCGCGCAGGCGCCGTCGAGCGCAAGCGAGACCACGGGAGGGAGTGAAGCATGAGCGCCGTGAACAGACCGGGCAACGTCTCGCGACGCAACTTCCTTCAGGTCACCGCTCTGGCAGGCGGAGGAATGCTCCTCGGGGTGCGCTTCGGACTGGACGGTCCGCGCGCCGCCGTTGCGGCTGCCGATGTCGAGGCAGAGGCAGTGCTCAGCGCGTTCGTACGCCTCACGCCGGACGGCGTGGTCACGATCATGGCCCAGAACCCCGAGATCGGGCAGGGCGTCAAGACGATGCTGCCGATGCTCATTGCCGAGGAGCTCGACATCCCCTGGAGTCAGGTGCGTGTGGAGCAGGCGGACTTCGATCCGACCAAGTACCGGGGCCAGATGGCCGGCGGCAGCATGGCGACGCCGATGCACTACGAGTCGATGCGCCGCGTCGGGGCTGCCGCTCGCTCCATGCTCGTGGAAGCCGCGGCGAAGGAGTGGCGCACCAAGCCGGAGAAGTGCATCGCCGAAGCCGGAGTCGTCCGATTCAAGAACAAGTCGATGTCCTACGGCGACCTGGCGAGTGCCGCGGCGCTCCTTGAGCCGCCCGAGCCGAGGACCGTCGCGCTCAAGGACCCGAAGGACTTCACGATCATCGGCCAGCCGATTCCGGGCGTAGACAACCCGAAGATCGTCGTCGGCGAGCCGCTGTTCGGCATCGACGTCTCGGTGCCCGGGATGAAGCACGCCGTGTTCGAGAAGTGCCCGGTTCACGGCGGCAAGGTGAAGAGCGTCGACCTCGAGGCCGTCAAGGCGTCGCCCGGCGTCACCGACGCCTTCGTCGTCGACTCGAACGCCGCTCAACTGCCGATCAACGGTGTCGCCATCGTTGGCGATTCCTGGTGGCTGGTCAACGAGGCACGCGGCAAGCTCGAGGTGACCTGGGAGGAGGGCGCCACCGCGACCCAAAGCACCGAGGACTTCGATCGTCAGGCGCAGGCACTGTCGAAGAAGGCCCCCGAGCAGACCCTCACGAGCGACGGCGATGCGGCCGCGGCGCTGGGCTCTGCGGCGAAGACGCTCAAGGCTGCCTACGAGTATCCCTTTCTCGCCCATGCGCCGCTCGAGCCGCAGAACACGACGGCCCACGTGCACGATGGCGAGCTCGAGATGTGGGCGCCGAGCCAGACGCCCCAGTTCGCGCGCGGCGACCTCAGCAAGGCCGTGGGCATTCCCCAGGACAAGATCACGATCCACCTGACCCGCATGGGTGGGGGCTTCGGCAGGCGGCTGTACTTCGACTACATGCTCGAGGCCGCGCTCATCGCCCAGCAGGCGGGTGTCCCGGTCAAGCTGCTGTGGACGCGTGAAGACGACACGCGCTTCGACTTCTTCCGCCCTGGCGGCTACCACTTCCTGGAAGGTGGTCTCGACGAAGCCGGAAACCTCGTGGCGTGGCGCGACCACTTCGTCACCTTCGGTGAGGGCCGGCGCTTCGCCCCCAGCGCCGAAATGTCCCGGAACGAGTTCCCGCAGGCGTTCGTGCCGAACTACGCGCTCGAGGCCTCGAAGATGCCGCTCGGCATCCCGACCGGGGCCCTGCGTGCGCCGACCAGCAATGCGATCTCGTTCGTGGTGCAGTCGTTCATCGACGAGCTCGCGGCCGAGGCCGGGCAGGACCCGCTGCAGTTCCGGCTCGACCTGCTCGACTCGGCGCCCGCCGGGACCAAGACCGCGTTCGACCCCCAGAGAATGAAGGCCGTGCTCGAGGTAGTGCGCGACAAGTCGGGCTGGGGCAAGACCGACCTGGCCGACGGGACCGGTCAGGGCGTGGCGTTCCACTTCAGCCACCGCGGCTACTTTGCCGAAGTGGTCCAGGCCACGATCACTCCGAATGGAGAACTTGGCGTCGACAAGATCTGGGTCGCCGGCGATGTCGGCCGTCAGCTCGTCAACCCGAGCAACGCGGTCAACCAGGTTCAGGGCGCGGCGCTCGACGGCCTCGGTCAGGCGCTCGACCAGGAGATCACCTTCGAGGGCGGACGCACGATGCAGAGCAACTTCCACAACTTCAAGCTGCTGCGCATGGACCAGGCGCCGCCGGTGGAAGTGCACTTCGTCAAGAGCGACTATTCCCCCACGGGCCTCGGTGAGCCGGCGCTGCCGCCGGTCCCGCCGGCACTGTGCAACGCGATCTTCTCCGTGACCGGAAAGCGGGTGCGATCGCTGCCACTCTCCAAGCACGATCTGAGCTGGGCCTGATCGCGGCCTCTTCCCATCGACTCCCGATCCTTGTATACAGCTACGGGTCAGCGAGAGATGCCGAACACGATGGGGGGAGAGAACATGACGAGCGCAGACAAGTGCCCGGTTCTGGGCGGTTCCGACAGACATTTGGCGGTTGGGAGCACGGCGAACCAGCACGCTCGGTCCACTCAAGATTGGTGGCCGAACCAGTTGAACCTGAAGGTCCTTCAACAGAACTCCCCGCTCGCGGATCCCATGGGCGAGGACTTCAACTACGCGGAAGAGTTCGCGAAGGTCGACCTGGACGAGCTGAAGAAGGACGTCGAGGAGGTGATGACGACCTCGCAGGACTGGTGGCCAGCCGACTACGGACACTACGGGCCGCTCTTCATCCGGATGGCGTGGCATTCGGCAGGTACCTACCGGATCGGCGACGGCCGCGGCGGCGGCGCCTCGGGCACGCTCCGCTTTGCGCCGCTGAACAGTTGGCCCGACAACGTCAGCCTCGACAAGGCGCGGAGGCTCCTCTGGCCGGTCAAGCAGAAATACGGCCGCAGGCTCTCGTGGGCCGACCTGATGATCTTCACCGGCAACTGCGCCCTGGAGTCGATGGGGTTCAGGACGCTCGGCTTCGCCGGCGGGCGCGAGGACGTCTGGGCGCCCGAAGAGGACATCTACTGGGGGTCCGAGACGACCTGGCTCGGGGATGAGCGCTACAGCGGCGACCGCGAGCTCGAGAATCCTCTCGGCGCCGTGCAGATGGGCCTCATCTACGTGAATCCGGAGGGGCCGAACGGCACGCCGGATCCGGTCGCCGCGGCCCGGGACATTCGCGAGACGTTCCGCCGCATGGCGATGAACGACGAGGAGACGGTGGCGCTCATCGCCGGCGGACACACGTTCGGCAAGGCCCACGGCGCCGCCGATGCGGGCCAGTACGTCGACGCCGAGCCCGAGGGCGCCGGCCTCGAGGAGCAGGGCCTGGGCTGGAGCAACACGTTCGGCACCGGCAAGGGCGGCGACACGATCACGAGCGGTCTCGAAGGCGCCTGGACCACCGCGCCGGCGCAGTGGGACAACAACTTCTTCGACAACCTGTTCGGCTACGAGTGGGAGTTGGTGACGGGCCCGGGCGGCGCGAATCAGTGGACGCCCAAGGATGCCTCGGCGGCCGGCACGGTGCCGGACGCTCACGATCCGTCGAAGACCCACGCCCCCATGATGCTCACGACGGATCTCTCGCTGAAGGTGGACCCGATCTACGAGCCGATCTCGAGGCGCTTCCACGAGAACCCGGACGCGTTCGCGGACGCCTTCGCCAGGGCCTGGTACAAGCTGACCCATCGCGACATGGGTCCTCGCGCCCGGTGCCTCGGCCCGTGGGTTCCCGCGGCGCCGCAGCTCTGGCAGGACCCGGTCCCCGACGTCGACCATGAGTTGATCGACGAGGACGACGTCGTGGTGCTCAAGAGCCGGATCTTCGGTTCAGGGTTGTCCATCTCCCGGTTGGTCTCGACCGCCTGGGCGTCGGCGGCGACGTTCCGCGGCACCGACAAGCGCGGCGGGGCCAACGGCGCGCGCGTTCGCCTCGCGCCGCAGAAGGAATGGGCGGTCAACGACCCGGCACAGTTGGCGGACGTCCTGGGGACCCTGGAGGCGATCCAGGCGGACTTCAACAGTTCGCAGTCCGGCGGCAAGAACGTCTCGCTAGCCGATCTGATCGTCCTCGGCGGGTGCGCGGCCGTCGAGGCGGCGGCGAAGAGCGCCGGTCACGAGACGGAAGTGCCCTTCTCGCCGGGTCGCACGGACGCGGTGCAGGAGCAGACCGACGTCGAGTCCTTCGCCGTCCTCGAACCCACCGCGGACGGGTTCCGCAACTACGTCGCCAACGGACACCGGAGGCCGGCGGAGGAGCTGCTCGTGGATCGGGCGCACATGCTGACGTTGACCGCTCCCGAGATGACGGTGCTCGTCGGCGGCCTCCGCGTCCTGGGCGCGAACGCCGGGCAGTCCGAGCTCGGCGTCTTCACCGGGCGACCGGAGACGCTGACGAACGACTTCTTCGTCAACCTGCTCGACATGGGAACCGAGTGGCAGGCGAGCGCCGCGTGCGAGCACGCCTTCGAGGGACGCGATCGCGCTTCGGGCGACGTGAAGTGGACCGGCACCGCCGTCGACCTCGTCTTCGGCTCGAACTCCCAGCTTCGAGCCGTCGCCGAGGTCTACGCCTGCGACGACGGGCAGGAGGCCTTCGTACGCGACTTCGTGGCGGCTTGGAACAAGGTCATGAACCTGGATCGCTTCGACCTGGGCTGATCCGGCTCTCCCAGCTCTTGCCTCGCTAGCGGGCCGTGGCCGCACTTCGGGAAAGTGGACATTGTGCAATGAAAATGCATAATTGTCGCCTTGGAGGGCAACGGGCCGATGCAGCACTACATCGAGCGATCACTGGAACCGGTCTTGCGGCGGGCGGCCTCCGACTTCCCGGCGGTGATGGTGACCGGTCCACGGCAGGCCGGCAAGACGACGTTGCTCCAGCGGGTGTTCGGCGCCAGCCACGGCTACGTCTCTCTGGATCTCCCCGATGTGCGGGCGGCAGCTCTCGAAGACCCACGGGGCTTCCTCGAGATGAACGAGCCGCCCGTGATCTTCGACGAAGTGCAGCACGCCCCGAACCTGTTGCCCTACATCCGGGAGCGGATCGACGCGAATCGCGACGCGCACGGCCAGTACCTGTTGACGGGATCCCAGAATCTCATGCTGGCCGAGAAGGTGACGGAGTCGCTCGCGGGCCGCGCGGCGGTTCTCCGGCTGTTTCCTCTCTCCAGGCGTGAGTCCGAAGGCCGGCCGGAGCTTGCCCTGCCTTGGGAGGGTGGCTCTGCGAGAAGGCCAGCGCCGCAGGACGCCTACGGTGACCTTTGGCGCGCGTTTCTTCGGGGAGGCTATCCGGAACTCGCGGCGGACCCCGACCGGGATCCGTTCCTGTGGCATGCGAGCTACCTTCAGACCTATCTCGAACGGGACATCCGGACCGTCCGCAATGTGGGGGACCTGAACCAGTACCAGAGCTTCCTTCGGGTGTTGGCGGCACGGAGCGCCCAGTTGCTGAACCTGACCGATGTTGCCAGGGACCTCGGAGTTGCCGTCAACACGGCCAAGGCGTGGCTGTCGATGCTCGAAGCGACGTATCAGGTGATCGTGCTTCGTCCGTACTTCGCGAATGTCGGCAAGCGGCTCGTCAAGACGCCGAAGGTGTACTTCACCGATGTCGGCACGCTTTGCCACCTGGTCGGGCTGAAAGATCCTGAACACGCGGCCTCCGGGCCAATGAGCGGCCCGATCATGGAGACGGCGGTCCTCTCCGAGATCGTCAAGACCTTCACTCACCGGGGGGAAGCGCCGAGGGTCTACTTCTGGCGAACGAGGGCCGGGACCGAGGTCGACTTCGTGATCGAGGCAGGCGAGAGTCTCGTGCCCGTCGAGGTGAAGGTCTCAGCGACGCCGCGACCAGCGATGGCCAAGGCGATCAGGATGTTGCAGAGGGAGCTCGGAGCGACCGCTACTCCCGGGTACGTCGTTCATCCGGGCGACGTGGCCTTGCCGCTGGGCCAGGGAGCAAGAGCTCTGCCGTTCGGTGAGTTGTAGTTCGCAAGCTCTCGGAAGAGCTGTCTGTCCTGGATTGTTGACACCAGTGCGGCGCCGCCGGCCCCCGGCGCCAAACGCTCGTCAATCGCGGTTGCCGGTTCTAGTGTGGCCGGCCACAAGCAGAGAAAGACGGTGCAGGAGGCTAGAACGTGGGAAGAGAGGTTTCACGCGGGAGTCAGCAAGAGTGGCCTTGGCAGGGCCAGCTTCTGTTGTTAGTCGTCGTCGTCGTCGCCGCGACCCCGATCTTCATCTTCCCGCCGGCCTCTTCGCAAATGGCTCGAGGGACCGGAGAACATTGAACGTCCATCATCGTTGCCAGCGCGGGACCCGCAGCAGCCGGCCGGGTGAGACGATTGACGGAGCCAGCGAGGCGTCGCTGTCGATCAGGCCGCTGAGCCGTTCCGCGCCGGTACCGAGAGGATTGTGCATCCGGACGTCGTCAGCGCGGGGAGTGAAACGGGAACGGTTGTGACAGAGGCTTTGGCTGCGTCGCGGCGCGGGACGAGAACCGGCGTGATCTACTTGGGCCGAGAAGGGCGCGGCGGGTGTGGGCGGCAAGGGAGCAAGGAGCATGAGGTTCATCAAGTTCGTCGGATCGGCGTTTGGGCTGTGGTTGGTTGCATCTGTCGGGCTGATCGTGTGGGTGAACACGAGTTCGGATGAGCAGAAAGAGAAGGCGATAGAAGCAGCGGTCGGAGTGATGGTGGCGCCCTTGGAGGTCGCCGTCGCAGTCATGGCGGGACCGCCGGCCGAGGAGCTTCCTCCAGACAACGTCATGCTGGCGGAGACGGAGACCTTGCTGGCTGAGGTGGAAGCGCTCTACGACGAGCTGATCGGCATACGCGAAGCGATCGAGGCTGCGCATACGGACGAATGGGAGAAGCGTTGGGCCAGGGACGCGGTGACCCTGGCGAGGATGGACAAGAAGCGGGCTGTCGAGGCCGTGAACCAGCGGCGGGAGCGGGCTGAGAGTTCGCAAGGTCTCGCTTCGGCACGTCGCTCCGCGGAGTTGCAGAAGGCTTCGGTGGAGCGGGAGGTCGCCAAAGCCAGGGAGAAGCTGCGGAGCATCGGAGGTGCACGCGATCCTGTTGAGTGAGACTCCTGCCGGTTCGCTGCGGGCTCGTTCAACGGCGACTGCCACTCGTCAGCGGCCGGCGGCCGGCGCGGACCGCCTCCGGCCGCAGCCAAACGACTCGGAGGTAACGCTCTGCCGTACGATCGCACGTCCAGAGCCTTGACCTGAGATGAGCCGTGCCGCAGAATGCAGAGTTCGCTGCTCGCGCACGGCGCTCCAACCGTTCAGGCCGTACGCGCCTCACCCCCGGGAGATGACATGACCGAATACGCATTGTTCTTCGAGAGCGGAGGCCCCGTCCTCGGCGAGGGCTACATCGTCTCGATTCGTGTGCGCGGCCGAGCCTTGGCAATCCGCAACGAAGAGAACGGCGAGTTCCAGCTCAGCGGGGTGAATCCGGGCAGCCTTCTGGGGTTCGGCCGAACCCTGAACGAGGCGTACCAGGAGTTCGTTGAGGCGCTGCGATGCGTACTCGTGGACATCGCGTCAGACGCGCCGAACTTCGAGGACTTTCGTCGGGAAGCCCGGGACTTCTTCCATACGGAGGATCCTCTGGCCGAGGCTAGGTGGGACACCGCACGGGAGCGAGTTCGGAGCGGAGAGACGCCGAACGACCTGGAACTCAGGCTGGAGCGCTCGACTCCTGATCTCGGCATAGAGGTCCAGCACGTCGAGGTGCCATCGCTCTCCGCCAACGCTCCCGCGCAGCAACTGTCGCCAAGCGCGGTCGCGGCCTGAAGCGATCCACCGCAGTTCGATGGGCACCAGGGGATTCGTACGCTTGAGCGCGATCTGGCGCATGCTCGACCTGTGCGCTCCTGGGCACGAACGCATTCTGAAGACGCACCGATGGTGGGTCACCTGGAACGGTCGGACGTTCCGGGGCCTTCCCAAGGGACCCGGGCGGAAGCAGAATGTTGAGGTTCGCTTTCAGTACGTCGAGAAACTGGTCGCCGTGCTCGGGATCGACACCGATTGCGCGGCCGGGTCCTTCCGTCAGGCGATCTGAACGCTCTGCCGATTGCGGCTACGGGCGGCCCACCTCCCGCGAGCCAGGAGTACACGAACGATGAACCGCCCCACGGTCGGTTTCGTCGGACCGGTCGAAGAGCGATCCGATGATGGCGAGGCGCTTCGACGAGGCGAAGGACCGGCCGACGAGTGACAGCGACTCGAAGATGTCTACACCCCCCGGGCGAACCTCTTCTGAGCCGGAGACGGGGGCCGGCCGGCCTTCAGGAGCCGGTCCGCCGAACCGACCTGCCCGGCCGGTTGCCGGTGGCCTCGCTGCCGTCAAACACCAGTTGCCCATTGACCCAGACCTTCTCGATCCCCAGGGAAGGGATGTGCGGTTCCTCGTACGTCGATTGCTCCGTGACCGCGTCGGGGTCGAACAGCACGAGATCGGCGTAGTGGCCCTCCCGGATCGAGCCGCGTTCGGTGATGCCCATGTGTTGGGCGGAGAGCGAGGTCGTCTTCCGGATGCCTTCCTCCAGGCTGACGACGTTGCGGTTGCGAACGTAGTGCCCGAGGAATCGGGTGAAGGCGCCGAATCCGCGTGGATGAGAACCTGCAAGCCCGCCGTCGCTGCCGATCACGGTGTGTGGCCAGGCCATGATGGACTCGATGTCGGGTTCGTCCATCGCGAAACCCAGCATCATGGACTCGCCACCCGCCTCGGTGTCGGCCTTGAGCAGCTCCATCAGCGTCGTCTCCGGGTCGGCACCACGCACTTCGGCGATCTCGGCGAGCGTCAGGCCGTTGTAGGCCGGCTCCGGCAGATAGTCGGGAAGGAGGATGTCCAGCGCCGGCCGCCTCTCGAACACGAGGCCTCGCTCCGAGCCCGAGCTCAGGCTGAACCCGGTGACCGCGCCGGACGCGTTGCGCTCGAACTCCAGCCGCCCCGGGGACGCCGCCCACCCCCGGCTCTCGAACCGGACCTCGAACTCGTCCTCGGCGACCGGCGTGACGTCAAGCGACGGTTCCTGCTCGATGCGCAGGGTGAGACTGCCGTCGACGACCGCAAAGCGATAGGTGGCGTCGAGTTCGGCGGAGAAGAAGCTGCCGGCGAACGCGGCCAGCTCGGCGGACGACAGCGACGGCGCAGCGGACGGCTCCTCAGCATCCTCCTCGTCGGAATCGTCTTCCTCGTCCTCATCGCTGCCCTCGGGCCCAAGCTGGTCCGCCAGGTAGTGGTCGGCAACCCGCCGCGCCAGCTCTCCCGGGTCTCCGTACTCGGCATTGCAGGAGATGGCGATCGACAGACCGGGCTCCACGTACCGCCTGAGTTCCGTCAAGAAGCCCCACGAGTGGCCGCCGTGCCCGACGGTGCGCAAGCCGCGGTACTCGCCGGGAGTGATGCCCTGGGCATAGCCGATCCCGTCGCCGTTGTTGAGCGTTCCCTCGGTCAGCATCGACCCGTGGATCGGCGGCTTGTCGGCGCCGTGCAGGTAGTCGTCCCAGCGCAGCAGATCCTCGACCGTCGTGTAGAGCTGCCCGTCGCCGGCGATCTCGAAGTTGTAGTTGTGCACCATCCGCAGCCTGCCGTCGTCGTCGCGGTGGTAGCCGGTGGCGCGCCGCGGGATGATCCGCTCGCGGTTCTCGTACATCAGGCTGCTTTCCATCCCCAACGGCTCGAAGATTCGCTCCCGGGCCAGCTCGCCCAACGACTTGCCGCCGGCGCGCTCGAGAGCATGCGCCAGCAGCATGTAACCGGTGTTGCTGTACTCGTACCGCTCGCCGGGCGGGAAGACCGGCGCCCGCTGCCGCGACATCATCGCCAGGAGCTGCTCGCGCGAGACGGAGTAGTAGTCGCCGGCGCCGGCGAGCGGAAACAGGTTCAGATAGTCGCGCAGGCCGCCGGTGTGGTGAATCAGGTGCCGAAGGGTGATCGGCGCCTCGTACTCGGGCAGCTCCGGGAGCCACTTGCGGACATCGTCATCAAGCGACAGTTTCCCTTCCAGAGCCAGCATGTTGGCGAGCGCGGCGACGAACTGCTTGGTCACCGAGGCGACGTCGAAGACCGTCCGCGGCGTGATCGGAATGTCGTAGTCGAGGTTCGCGTAGCCGTACCCCCGCGAGTAGACGAGGTTGCCGTCCCGCGCCACGGCGAGCGCGCATCCCGGCGATCCCCGCGTGTCCCAGGATGCGAACAGCGCGTCGACGGCGGCATTGTCGGCCCCGGTTTCGAGGCCGGCCCGCGGGCGGTCGCGGCTGGCGCAGCCGGCGGCGAGCGCCAGGATGGCCGCGGCAGCAAGGGAACGACGACAGTGGTTCATCTCGACCATTCTTCCAACTGTTCGAGGGTGGTCGTTGCGCCCCCGCAGACGACGATCAGGACGGACTCGTATCCCTCAAGCTCCGGTGCGCCGTCGTACACGACGGCGAGCGACGCGCCGCAAGCCGGCTCCACGACCACCCTGTGATCAGCGAGGAAGCTGTGACATGCGGACACGGCGGCCCGATCGGAAACCACGACGCTCCGAAGCGGATGCTCCCTGGTGCAATCGAACGCTCGCTTGCAGATCTTCTTCGCCCCAAGGGTAATGGCGAGGCTGGTGATGGCGGGCAGCTCGACCCGGGAGCCCGCTCGCACCGACTGAGCCAGGGAGTCGGCGCCTTCTGTTTCGACCGCAATCACCGGGACATCGAACCAGCCACTGCTCCTCAGTCCATCCACGACGCCGCACAGCAGCCCGCCGCCTCCGACGGAGACGACCACGGCGTCGGGCCTGACACCCGATCGCACCACCTCGTCGACCAGGGTGGCATGTCCCTGCCAGACGAGAGGATCGTCGAACGGGTGAACCAGGGCATCAGACTCCTCGACCGTCGACATGGCCAGTTCATTGGCTTCCTGCCAGGAATCGCCATGGACGACGACTTCGGCGCCTTCCTGACGGATCAGGGCCTTGGCCCTGTCGCTGGTGGTTTCGGGCACCACGATGAGGACGGGTACCGACAGATGGCGTCCGGCGTATGCGACCGCGATCCCCGCATTGCCGCCGGAGGAGGAGATCAGCCGCGTTGCGCCCCGCCGAACGTACTCCTGGCAGGCGAAGCCGATGCCGCGGATCTTGAACGAACCGGGCGGCTGCAACGCGTCGAGCTTGAGCCAGATGCTCCGGCCCGCGCGGATGGACAGCGGGCGCGACTCGAAGAGCGGCGTCTCGATGTGCAGAGGCTTCATGACCGGCAGGCGTCAGGCGACCGGGGACACTTCGACCCGATCGACACCCAGCCGCCCTTCCTCAATCACCAGGCCGACGGCGCCGCAGTCCAGGGCAGTGTCGGTCGCTTCGATCAGCGCGGCGCCGTCGACCTTGCCGACCAGCCGGTCGCCATCGACCTGCAGGGTCAACTCGTGGGTCTCACCGAGTTGCCACTCGAAATCCGCTTCTCCCAGCACCTCTTCCTCGCGGTGCAGCATACGCACGAGCTGCACGCGATTCCGCCGAGCCAGGAGCAGGCCGTAGAACCGTGTCAGACCCTGAACCCGGACGGCGATGCCCGCCCTCTTCACGAGGTGGGGGGTCACGTCGGCGGTCAACGAGTAGTCGCGCCACTCCCGGGTTCCCTGCATCAGCAGACCCATGCCGACGTTCTGGACCAACCGGAACATCTCGAATCCCTTGGTGAGCAGGTCGACGCCATTGACCCACGCGCGATGCCACATCGTTCCGCGGTGGGAGGGACGCTCGAGTCGAAACTCCGGTGCGCCCGACCATTTCAGCGCCTCGAGGCAGACGCCTTCCACCGGGCCCTGGACACGGACACCCGCGGAGAAGATGGGTCCGGGCAGCGCCGGAACAGTGAACGACACGCGCCTGCTCTCGCCGGCCACGAGCTCGACGGTGGCGTCGTCGAACGTCGCGGGCTCGTCGTCCTCGCCGTAACAGGAGAGATAGACGTTGGCCCGGGCGCCGTCCGCCAGGGCGCCGTCCGTCTGCGTGCTGAGGGTCGCCTCGACGGTCTGGCCGGGAAAGATCCGCGGCGAAGCCAGCAGTTGATAGACCCGGTTCTCGAACCACTTGGCGGTCTCCATCGAAGGAATGAAGACGGGAGAACCGACGCGGGCCTCGCCCTTGGCATCGATGCGCAGGGCCCGCTCGCCGGAGGGCAGAGCCACGTTCTGGAGTTCCGCCTCGCCGTCCGTGACCTGGAATCCCTGCACCGAGCCGGGGAAGGAGAAGTGGAACTGAGCGCCGTCCTTGGGCGCCCAGGCTTCCTTGCCGGCAAGGCTGCGCCCCATGTTGATCACGTGCAGCGCCTCGTTGGCGCAGTCGCTGATCGCCCGGCCGCCGTCGGCCGTCGGGATGTAGAGGCGGTCGGCGACCGGGCCGCGCCAGTCGAGACCCTTCTGAAGACCGGCATCGATGCCGGCCAGGCCTTCCTTGATTCCCAGGAGACACCCGACGTTGCCCGAGTTGCAGTCCGTGTCCCAGCCGCAGGTGTTGACGATCTTGAGCGTCTCGGCGAAGTCGTCCTCCCCGTGCAGCAGCGCCAGGACGATCAGGCCGTGGTTGGGGACCATGTGACAGTTGCCGCCGTACTTGTCGTAGCCGTAGCGCTCGGCGAGCCGGGCCCGGGCCCTGCGCCAGTCGCTGTCCTGGGCGTGCCAACGCCGCAGGTCGCCGATCATGGTGGCGATGACCGAGTCCGGCGGGATGTAGCCGAGAGCGGCGTCGAGGAGCTTGGCCGTGTCCCGTTCGACGAACGCCATCGACTCCATGGCCGCGAGCACGCACGCGCCGTACACCCCTTCGCCGTCGTGGCCCACCCGCGCGGCGGCGTCGGCGAACCGGACCGCCTGATCCGGATCGCCCGGCGCGACCATCGCCCAGCCGTCGATGAAGATCTGGGCGCCGATCTGCTCGGCCACGACCTTGCCGTTCAGCCCCATCGAGCCGCTCTCGGGCGCCGCGATCCCGCTCACAAGGCGGAGATAGGCCGTGTGTTCGGTGGAGTTCCCGAGGCCGCCCCACCACAACACCGTGCGCTCCTTGATCAGGTAGTTGAGCCAGGTCTCGCCGATCTCCTTGGAGCTGAGACCTTTGCCTGAGCCGTGATCCTCGAGCGCCCGGAGGAAGGTGAAGGTCCCCGAGATGTCGTCGTCGGTGACGATCAGGGGGACGTCGAGCCGGTCATGAACGTAGTACTCGATGTCGCCCAGCCGCTTCTGGATCCACTTGTAGGGCCAGCCCTCGAAAGGTCGACCGAGGTAGACGCCGATGACCTTGCCGAGGACACCGGCGTAGACGCGTTCCGCGTAGTCGGGGGGTAGTTGCATGCTCTCGGCTCCTATCGGTGTGAACGCGGTATTCCTGAACCGCCACTTCCGTTGATCATGATGATTTGCATCGCATGTTCAGACGCGCGCCGGATCTCCGCCCGTCCGGAAGCGAGACGTTCTTCCTCTGGGGCCCTCGGCCTGCCTGGCGGAAACGGCCGAAGCGCCGCGTGATCCAGGCCCCGAAGTTCTACTTCGCGGATGTCGGCATGGTGAATCGCCTGGCGCGCCGAGGTCGGCTGGAACGAGGTTCGGAGGCTTTCGGCCATGCGTTCGAGAACTGGGTCCACCACGAACTCAGCGCCTTCGTGAGCTACCGAGGTTACGACGGCGAGCTATGCCATTGGCGCCTGGCGGGCGGCACGGAAGTGGACTTCGTGCTCGGCGACATGAACCTGGCGGTGGAAGCGAAGGCCAGCCGACATATCGGTCGTCAGCCTCGAACCCCGGTCGCGCACGACCGAAGACGGTGTCGAGGTGCTGCCGCCCGAGGCCTTCGTCCGCCGGTTGTGGAGCGGAGAACTCTGCTGATTCGCGAGCGAGCAGGCGGAAGAGGTGCCCGCTGACGACGGAGAATCTTGAACGGTGTATCATGTTCCGTGGAATCGAGAGCCTAGCTTGCCGGCGCGTCGTCGCCGACACGACAACCAGAGGGAGAACCACCATGGAGAGCAGACACCGAGCCGTACCGAGGACCGCCAAGGTCTTCGTCCTTCTGATTCTCGCCCTGTCGTTCCTGGCCGCACCGATGTGGGGTCAGAGCGGCGCCGTGTCGGGAACGGTCAGCGACACGAACGGTGACCCCGTCCCCGGCGCCATGGTCAGTCTGGAGAGCGCCGACGGCAGCGAGGCGGGGTCTGCCATGAGCGGCGCGGACGGCGCGTTCTCGATCGCCGATGTCGCCGCCGGCGCCTACACCGCCATGGTCGCCCTCGATGGGTTCCAGTCCTCGAGCCAATCCGTCGACGTGACCGCGAGCGGCGCCACGGCGTCCTTCGAGATTCGTCCCGCCTACCACGACTCGGTGATGGTCACGGCGGAGAGGGTCGAGGAGAACGTCATGGACGTGCCGATGACGATCACGGCGTTCGACTCGAGCATGCTCGAAGAGCTCGTGATCCAGGACAGGACGGATCTGCAGAACCTGGTTCCGGGTCTGCAGTTCGGCGATGAAATGGAGCAGCAAGGCCAGGGAACGACCATCCGGGGCATCGGCACCAGGAACGCCCAGTACGACCAGAGCGACTATGCCGTCGCAACCTACGTGGACGGCGCCTACACGTTGGGCGTCTACGGTACGACGCCCGGCGGCGGCTTCGATCTCGAACGCGTCGAGGTGGCCCGGGGACCCCAGGGAACCCTGAACGGCCGCAACTCGATCGCGGGAGCGATCAACCTGGTCACCAAGGGCCCCACGGATCACTGGGATGCCGAGCTGATGGGGGAGGTCACCGACGTCTCGCAGCAGCGGTTGAACGCGGCGATCGGCGGCCCGCTCGGCGACGGTCCGTTCAGCTTCCGCCTGACGGCTGGCACCCACACGGGCGACGGCAGACAGGAGAACGTTGGCCCCGGTGGGGACCATGACGCACCCGATCAGACCTTCTACTCGCCGCAGATCCGTGCCGAGACCGATCGGTTCTCCGTGAGGGCGCGCTTGTCCCACGTGGAGGAAAGCGGGGTACCACGGGGCTTTGTGCAACTCTCGAATGTAGACCGGACGACCGACGGCTACTCCCGGAACCGCTACTACCTCTGGGAGACACCCAATCCGGCCCTCGATCCGGGCTGTCCTATCAATACCCCCGGGTGGCACTGCGACAGCCACATCGAGAACAGGGTGGCGTTCAACTACCCCGGCTCCAACGTGAGCGTGAGCGACTTCTTCACGCTGCGCGCCGACTGGCAGGTCTCGAGAACCCTCGGCATCAGCTACAACGCCAGCGACGGCGACACGGCGCAGCACGTGATCAGGGACGCCGACTACACGAACCGGGTGCCGGTTGGAACACCCCCGGGTGGTCACGGTCTGGGCGGTGACCCCAACACGCTGGACCACACGATTGCCAGCGACGGCGGGGCGCCCTTCTCGAACTCGTTCTACGACCTTCCGTTCGAGTACCCGGAGTCCTCGCACGAACTCCTGTTCAGATCGAGCTACGGGGGCGACTTCAACTTCATCGGCGGGTTGTTCATGTATGACAACGACAGGTCTGGGACGATCCAGCGCCATGACCTGAACACGGGTTTCCGCTTCGGGACGGCCGATGAACAAGCCCGGAGGGCCTCGCCGGTCTACGGGTTCATTCCGGTCAACAACTGCCAGGATGTCCTGAGAGACGTGGTCGAGGGTCTCGGTATCGGTACCAGCGACCCGGCGGGCGACGAGGAGGGGCTCTACTGGTACTGCCCGGAGGGCGACGACCTCAGCCATCTTCTCGGCTTCTTCAATACGGCCAAGAACCGGACCCAGGCCGCGTTCTTCAGTGGCGACTACCGGTTCAACGACAAGTGGGCGCTCTCGGGTGGCGTTCGCTACACCGAAGACGAGAAGGAACAGAAGGCCGAGGACCAGGGTGGGTTCTTCACGCTGGCTCTGGGAGGCGCCCCGGTCACGATTGCGCTCTCAGGCGAAGGCAACCCTTTCCCTCAGTCCTGGGCGCGGCCGATCGGCCACGTGGCTCTGGAGTACACGACGGATGCCGGCCATCTGATGTACGGCCGAGTCTCCACGGGCTTCCGCTCCGGTGGGTTCAACATCGGTCTGCCGGGCCAGGTGCCTCCCGTCATCAAGGAAGAAACGCTGGTGAACTACGAACTGGGAGCGAAGGGCTTCTTCCTCGACTCGCGTCTGCAGCTCTCGGCCGGCCTCTGGTACAACGATTTTGACAACTACCAGCTCGCCGCCACTCAGGCGCCGCCGCCGGGCGTGGCCATTCCGGTGTCGATATTTTCTACGACGCCGCTCGCCGAGTACACCGCCAACATCCCCGATACGACGATTCAGGGCCTGGACCTCGAGTTCAGTTATCGAATCGGCGCCTTCGGGCTCAGGGGCTTCTATGCCTGGCAGGACTCGGAGCTCGGTCGGCACTCCTCGGTGATCTATGGCCACCCCGACGCTGAGACGGCGACGTGGGAGTACATCAACTTCGATACCGGCGAGCCGGCCACCAGCGAGTACGATCTGCCGACGAACCAGACCGGGAATCGGTTGCCGAAGCAGCCGGAGAACAAGCTGGCGGTGACGGCATCCTGGTTCAAGTCTCTCGGGGACTCCGCGGGCCACCTCTCGCTCCTGTCGACCTACACCTTCACCGACAATGTGTATCCCAGCATCGGCAACGTCGGGATCTGGGAGTTGCCGTCATTCGAGCGGTTGGATGTGGGCGGCACCTGGAGTTCGCCGAGCGATATGTGGTCCGTCTCGCTGTTTCTGAAGAACATCCTCGACGAGGTCGCCGTCATCGAGTTCCTGCCGATCTCCGGGAATGGAGGCGTCCCCGCGCTGGGCTACCTCACGAACCCGCGCGAAGTCGGCATGCAGCTCCGGTTCCGGCCGTTCAACTAGCGTCGGCGTCTTTAGGCATGAGCAGGGGGATCGGCGTGGCACACCGATCCCCCTTTGCCGTTCTGGTGTTGTCCCTGGTGCTTCCGACTGGCGCGGGTGAACCCTCTACGGCGGCGTAGGCTCCCAGCGGCGTGGACGATCTGAAGCAGGCGCGGGCGCTCCCCTTCTGGGGCAAGGGCGAGGCCCCGGCGACGTCCGGGCCGAGCAGGGGTCCTGAGGAACAGGGCTTCGTCGCGATCGTCCGGATCTTCGTCCGGACGTGGCCGTATCTGTTGCCCCAGGTTCTTGGGCGGTGGCGGGAGCTGCCGCGCCGGTCATCTGCGGCGAACGCGGCCCCCTCAGACGCCGCCCACGGCGCCTGGAGCTTCCGCCATGTTCCGCCGCTGGTCACTGTCCTGACCGCGGTGGGGGCTTTCTTCTGGTTGGCGCCTCCGGGAACCGATTGGCTCCACGATCTGCTGCTGGCCGCCACGGTGCTGATGACGCTCCTCGTGTGGGCGCTGTTGTTCGTGAAGGGTCGGGCGTATCTCGCGGCATCCCTTGCGCTGGTGGTCATCGCGACGGCGGCGTTCCTGTTCGCCGTCTTCGCCGTCGACGGACTCGCCGACAACGTTCACGTCGGGCTCGTCTCGGTGAGTTGCGCCTGCATCTGGGTGCTGCAGTACCGGTTCGCCGAGGGAAGGCTGCGATTCCGCATCCGGCTGGGCAGCCACCTCATCTACTACTTCGCCTTGCTGTGGGCGTCGACGCTGCTGACCATGGTGATCGCCCTGTTCTCGGTGGATCTCATCAGCCAGTCCATCCTGCAGGCCGAGCCCTTGACGCCGTTCCTGGCCGACTTCATCGGCCAGCCGGAACTGGCCGGCGAGGCCCAGGCCGGTACGGACGGGGCGGGACCCGACGCGAACGGCGCCGAACCCAACATCGATCTGGCGCCGCTCACCGCGGAGCAGAGAAACAGCCTGAAGTGGGTCTACGCGGTGTTCATGGTCTTCGCGTGGTTCGTGCAGCTCCCGACGATGATGCTCCTGCCGTACTACTACATCTTCATCATGCAGCGGGTGAACCAGGACCTGCGGATGGCTCTTGTGGAGCGTTGGCTCAGCCTCTCTCTTCGGTACCACAGCGACCACCGCGTGGGCGATTCGGTGTACCGGATCTATCAGGACAGTGCGCAGGTCACGGCCGTGATCGGCAACGTGACCCAGGCGCTTCAGTTGTTGCTTACCTATGGGGTTGGCGTCCTCGTCCTGGCGGCGCTCGACCCCATCCTGGGCGGCATGACGCTCAGCGTTGTCGTGCTTGCCATCTTGTGGGGCCGGTGGTTCTCGCCTCGCATGCGCGAGCGGTCGCTGGCCTCCAGAGAGGCCAATTCCGACTTCACGTCCCGCGTCCAGGAGACGTTTGCCGCCGTTCGGGTGATCAAGGCGTACGGCGCCACGGAGGTCGAGCAGGAGCGGCTCGAGCGGGATTCCGTGGCTGCGTTCAACGCGTCCTTCCGCGTCCGGTCGCTCATGGCCATCGTCGGCATCGTGACCTTCTCGATCGCCGCGGTCGCGCTGCTGGGTGGGCAGTTCCTGATGGCGGTCTGGGCCAGCGGGGAACGCGAGACCTTCGCCACGGTGCTAGTCGGCCTCGTGGGTCTCAGTTTCCTGACCTGGAACCTGTCCGCGTACAACTTTGCCCAGGAACAGATCGGCGGGTCGAGCGTGTCGGTGCGCAATCTGGTGACGCTGTGGACGCAGGCGCAGGACATGGCCATGGGGCTCGATCGGGTCTTCGACATCCTCGACATCGAGCCGGGCGTGAAGAACGCGCCGAACGCCGCTCCGATGGCGCCCTTCCGCGGTGAGATCCGGTTCGACCATGTCGATTTCGCCTACGAGCCGGACCGCCCGGTGCTGCGGGACGTCAGTCTCGCGGTTGAACCGGGCGCCATCACGGCGATCGTGGGCCCGACGGGCTCGGGCAAGAGCACCTTGATGAGCCTGCTGTTCCGGCTCTTCGATCCTGACTCCGGGACGGTGTCCATCGATGGTGTCGACCTCCGCGAGCTGGAGGTGGACAGCGTGCGCGGCAACGTCTCTGTCGCCCTGCAGGAGAACGTCCTGTTCGGGATGTCCGTGCGGGACAACATTCGCTACGTCGTACCCGATGCAAGCGACGAGCGAGTGCTCGAGGCAGCCCACGTCGCCTGCGTGGACGAGTACGTCGCCGGGCTTCCGGAAGGCCTGGACACGGTGTTGAGCGACCGCGGCGGGAAGCTGTCGACGGGACAGCGCCAGCGGCTTTCGATCGCCCGGGCGATCATCAAGGACGCCTCGATCCTGGTCCTGGACGAGCCGACGGCCGCGCTCGACGCCTACACCGAACACCGGGTGCTGGAACGCCTGTCGGCGTGGGGCGAGGGCCGCGCCATCTTCCTGATCACCCATCGCATTTCGACCATCCAGCAGGCCGATCGGATCCTGTATCTCGACGACGGGCGGCTGGTTGAGAACGGGACCCACGAAGAGCTCATGGCGATTCGCGGCGGGCGCTATCGGAGCTTCGTCGAGACCGAAGCCAGATTGTCCAAACGCTCCGGCGACGCCGAGGAGCCGGATAGCGGAGCCCGTTGATGGCCGAAGCCGACCGGCTTCCGACAGGGTCGCCGCGAAAAGGGTCGCTGCGAGAGGGCGAGCGACAGCTCGATCGTTCGGCCAGCGTGCTCGACACAGGTACCGACATCTCGTTTCGGGAGACGATGCGCATCTTCGCGTGCACGATCTCCTACTTCCGGCTCTTCAAGGCCCGCATCGCCACCAAGCTCGGTTTCATCACGGTGGAGCTGGTCTTCAGGCTGATGATCGCGCCGTGGCCGGGCAAGATCGTGGTCGACCATGTGATCCTCGGCATGCCCATCGCCGACGGCGCGTCCGGCTTCCCGGCGTACCTTGCGCCCTTCGTGCTCCTGCTGGACGGCATGGGCCCGGTGGAGATCATGCTGTGGGTACTGCTTCTCGGCGTCTTCATGGTGACGGTCTTCGGTTTCACCACGAGCAGAGGAGCGGGCAGGTCTCCGAGTGGAGCGCCCACGGGCGCTTCCGCCGGCTCGTCGGGCGGGGCCACCGCCCTCACGCCGCAGGGGCACGGGACATTGGCCCAGGGGCACGACATCGCCACGCAGACCGAGAACCAGGCCAACATGGGCTCCGGCCTGATGGCAGGCATCCTCGGAGTCCTGGATTTCAGGGTGCACCTCCGGCTCATGCAGTCGCTGAACCATCTCCTCCGCACCCAGGTGGCGGCAAAGCTCAAGTCGCTGCCGATGACGACCCTGGACGATCTGCGGATCGGCGACAGCGTCTACCGCGCCCTGTACGACACCACCAGCGTCAGCGCGCTTCTTCACGGGATTGCGCTGGGTCTCTACTCGGGCGTCCTCGGAGTCGTGGTCACTCTCGCCATCATGTTCACGTACTACGGCAACGCGCCCGAGGTCATCGTGTTGGGCATGTTGATGCTCCCGATCACGTTTCTCATCGAGCTCCCCTTTGCTCGCATGGCGCGGCGCAGAAGCCAGGCCAGCCGCGCTTCCGGCGCCAGCACCACCAGCAACATCGAAGAGGGCATGAGCAACGTGCTCGCCGTGCAGAGCCTCGGCGGGAACAAGCGGGAAGGTCAGCGATTCAGGAAGGCCAGCAAGGAGTCGTTCAAGCGCTTCCGCACCGAGTCCTTCGTGATTCTCACCTACCAGCAGGTGTTCAGCCTGGCGCTGATGCTGGGACAGGTGCTGTTCTTCATCGTGATGGCGGGCCGCGTGATCGAAGGCACCTTCACCGCCGGGGACTACTTCGTCCTCACGTACTACTTCTTCGTCCTGAGTGCGACGTTCGGCGCCTGGGGCTTCATGTACACGGAATGGCAGCGGTACATCGCGGGCATGCGCCGTGTGTTCTTCCTGGTGGATCTGCCGACGGAGAAGACGCGAGAAGGCGTCGACCTGCCCGCCATCGTGCGCGGCGTCGACATGAAGGGCGTCGGGCTCGTCTACCCGGACGGACGCCGCGCGCTCAGGAACATCGACCTTGAGGCCCGCATCGGCGAGATCGTCGCGTTCGTCGGCCCCACCGGCGCGGGCAAGACCAGCCTTGCCTACATGGTGCCGGCCTTCGTTCAGGCCACCGAAGGAACCGTGTCGGTCGACGGCGTCGACCTCAAGGACGTGTCGGTCGACAGTCTCAGAGAGCAGGTGTCCTACGTCTTCCAGGAAACCCAGCTCTTCTCCGACTCCATCCTCGAGAACATCCGCTACGGGAACCGGGACGCGACCCAGGAGCAGGTCGAGCGTGTCGCGCGCATTGCGGGCGCCCACGACTTCATCGCCGCGCTCCCCGAGGGATACCAGACCAACTTGGGCACCGTGACCAGCAAACTGTCCGTAGGCCAGAAGCAGCGCATCGCCATCGCCCGAGGGCTCCTGCGCGATGCCCGCATTCTGATCCTCGACGAGCCGACCTCCGCCCTCGATCCCGAAACCGAGGCCTACCTCGTCGATGCCCTGCACGAAGCGGCCCGGGACAGGCTGGTCATCATCATCGCCCACCGCCTGTCGACGATTGCCCACGCGGACCGGATCTACTTCCTGGAGCAGGGCGAGATTCGGGAATCGGGATCGCACGAGGAGCTGATGGCGGTCCCAGATGGACGTTACCGTGAGTATGTGTCACTGCAGGCCGGTTCACGTTGACTGAACGGCGGTGTCTGGGAGCTTACGGGGCTGAGACTGGGTGCGCGGGCCTTCTGGCCCGCTGCCGCCGTAGGCGGCCAGGAGAACGCGCCGGCCGGAGGCCGGCTC
Organism: Candidatus Multivorans sp.; assembly: GCA_965216125.1. Lineage (GTDB taxonomy): Bacteria > Acidobacteriota > Thermoanaerobaculia > Multivoradales > Multivoraceae > Multivorans. Next base: position 2,446,574 of record OZ244152.1, read on the forward strand.
CGCTCTGGCGAGAGGCCCGACACGCGACTGCGCAGCGGACGCCGCTGCAGGAACTCCTAGTAGGGATTCGAAGGCGTGATCTGCCAGGCCCGGAGCGAGTGCAACTGGGCATCGCCGCCGGTTGAGAACAGTCGCACGCCGATACTGTCCTCACGCGACGGATAGATGCGCCGGGCGATGGCCTGGCGGCCGTTGGCGAAGACTTCGACGACGGACTTGTCGACGAAGATTCTCAACCTCAACCGCTCGCCGTCCTTCAGTTCGAAGGGCGCCGCCTCGACGGCCTTCGGCGTGTCTTCAGGACCTGACTTCCGCGTGTCGACCTTGAGCAGCTTCTCTTTGGCGTCGTAGAACACCGCCGTTTCCTCCTGACCGTCAGGCGAGACGCACACCTTGACGCCGAACCGGGAGGCCCCGGCGCTCTCCATCTCGGCAAGCACCTCAAGGCTGTTGCCGGCGACGCCGTCCACAGGCAGGTCCTCACCGGACGGCACAGTCAGTGGCCCATGCCTCACGCCGCCATGGCGGAGCGCCTCGATCTCCTCAGGCACGTCCATGCGGAGCAGCCCGTCATCCTCGAGCGACAGGACCCGCGGCAGGCTCAACGTGCCTGACCAGCCGTGCTTCGTGCGCGCGCCGAACAGAGGCTCGTCGAGGAGCCAGGCCCACATGATGCGGCGGCTCCTGTCGTCCACCAGGCTCTCCGGCGCGAAGAAGCAGTTGTCGACCCAGCTCATCTGGGCGTGAGACTCGGGGTGGAACTGCTCGTCACTCCATTCACCGACGTAGTAGCGGCAGCCGATCCGGTGGCTGATGCACAGGAGCACGTCCTTGCCGCCCAGCTTGAAGAGGTCGGGACACGACACGTCCTCGTCGAGCGACACCCCCTCGACTCCGTGCGCGAACAGGTCCCCCACGTACGTCCATTCGCCCTCGAGGCCCGGCGACTTCACAACGGCCGGGCGCCCGCCGCCGAAGATGGCGTAGTAGGTGTCGCCTTCGAGCCACCCGAAGGGATCCCACGAGCGGAACTTCCCGTGGTGCTCGTCGCCCTCTCGCGTCCTGGGCGTGATCGGGTTCGAGTCGAGCTTCTTCCACGCGTTCAGGTCGTCGTCGAGGGCCACCGCCATCGCGTTGCCCTGGCCGTGCTGGTGGTAGCAGATCGTTGGAACGCCATCCTTGTTGAGGAAGCAGTTGCCGCTGTACATGCCGTCGAGCAGGCCCGTGGGGTGGTGCCGCCAGTGGAACAGGTCCGCGCTCGACATGTGGCCCCAGTGGTCGGACCGCTTGCCCAACCGGGTGTCCTGGAAGATGTAGAACAGGTGGTAGCGGCCCTTCCAGTAGATGGCGCCGTTCGGATCGAAAGGCAGCGCCACGCCTTCCGGCATTACGAAGTGGTAGCCCGGGCGCGCCGGGTCGCTCAGAATGCGCTCGCGCAGGCTGCGGGAGTTCTCCGCGAGCAGATCGGCCCGTCTGGATCCGGTGACACCAACGCATCGCCAGGCGCCGTCCGGCGCCCTCGTCATCTTGAATTCAAAGAAGCTGCCCCCGGTCGGCGAACGAAGCGCCACGGGGTCGACACTCGCCGAGTCTCCCTCGACCACCACGTTGGCATCGTCCAGGACAAACCGCTTGTCCTGATCGCCGCCTTGGTCGACCTGCTGCTGAAGGTGCTCTCGCAGATCGGCCTTGGTCGTGCCGGAACTGCTTCGCCAGTCCTCCGCGAAGAAGGCGACCTGTCCATCGATGTCACCGGCCCGCGTCGCGATGTCGTAGTCCCGCAACGCGGTCAGTACGTCGTTCTCGATACTCGCGCCCAAGGGCGTGCTCGTGAAACTACTCATCGCTACCACCCAGCCTGTCTGCCTGGGTCCTGCTTCGTCACCGCTCGCGGAGAACTCGGCACAGAGTACAACTCAAAGTGCGCGCTGCCTCGGTAGCTGCGGCTGGAGACCGAAGCCCGCGGACGAGGCCGAAGCCCGCGGCGCTCTGCTCGTTCCCGCGGGTGCCACTGATGTGGTACACATATGTCATGAATGGGACAACCACAATCATGGTGGGAGATCGAGGCAGAGTCGTCATCCCGGCAGCGGTTCGTGACCGGGCCGGGTTGCCCGCAGGAACCGTGCTGTGTTTGTTCGAGACGCCGGGCGGACTGGTTCTGCTGAAGCGCGACCAACTCCGTGACCGCGTTCGGGCAGAGCTGGCTGGACTCGACCTCGTCTCTGAGCTACTTGAAGAACGCCGTGTCGCAGCCGACGCGGAGGATGCTGCTTGAACGTCCTGGACGCGTCGGCGATCCTGGCCTATCTGCAGGGGGCGCCGGGAGCCGAACGGGTCGAGGAAGTCATGGACGAAGGCGCCATCTGCGGTGCGGCCAACTGGTCAGAAGTGTCGCAAAAGGTCCGCGGAGCGGGCCGGGACTGGCTGCTGGCCCGCGCGCTCTTGCTGAGCTACGGCCTCACCGTCGAAGTGGTGACCCAGCAGGACGCGGAATGGGCCGCTGGCCGCTGGAGGTGGGGAGAAGGCCTCTCCCTGGCCGATCGGCTTTGCCTCGCGCTCGCTGAACGAGTGGACGGGATCTTGTGGACGGCTGACCGTAGCTGGGGAGATCAACGGCGCGTGCGCCAGATCCGATAGCGCGCGGCGGTGCGGATCCTACGGAGATGCGGCGGAGCGCCGACCAGGACCAGCGCCGCCCTGGCGCCGAGGCTCAGCCCGCCCCGGCCTGCAACGTGGCAAACGTCCGGTAGTGCCCCTCGGGCATCGCCATCAGCTCCTCGTGCGTTCCCTGCTCTCGCATCCCGCCCTCCTCGAGGAAGTAGATCCTGTCCGCGTGAGCGATCGTCGACAGGCGGTGGGCGATGATGATGACCAGCTTGTCCTTCGCCGCCTCGTGCAGGGCGTCGACGAGATAAGCCTCCGTCTCCGGGTCGAGCGCGGAAGTCGGCTCGTCCAGGATCAGAATGCGTGCGTCGCGCAGCAGTCCGCGCGCGATGGCGATCCGCTGCTTCTGCCCGACCGAGAGCTTGCTGGTTACCGTGCCGAGGTTGGTCCGATAGCCGTCGGGCAGGGCGGCGATGAAGTCGTGCGCTCCCGCGATGCGCGCGACACGCTCGACCTGCGCCCCGGTGGCGTCCCGGTTGCCGTAGCGGATGTTCTCGAGGATCGAGTCGGAGAACAACTGGGTTTCCTGGAAGACGTAGGACACCTGCTCGCGGAGGCTGTCAACCGACACGTCCTTCAGGTCGACGCCGTCGATCGAAACCGTGCCTTCCGTCGGCTGAAGGAAGGCCGGCACCATGTAGGCGAGGCTCGTCTTGCCGGCGCCGGTCGGACCGACGAACGCGACGATCTCGCCGATGCGAGCCTCGAGGTTGATGTTGCGAAGCGCCTGGCGTCCGTCCGGGTAGGTCAGCCCGACGCTCTTCATGGCAACCCCTTGCCCGATTCTCGGCAGTTCGACGCCATCGCCGGTCTTCTCGGCGGGAAGGTCCATCAGGAAGAACACACGGCGCAATCCGGCGATGTTGTTCTGCAGAACCGTGTAGATGAAGCCCGCGCCGGCGAACGTCGCGCTCAGGACGAAGAAGTAGTACTGGAGGACGAAGTAGTCGCCGGCCGTGAACGTGCCGTCGATCACGCGTCCGGCGACGACGACGAAGAACAGGACCTGGCCCAGCATGAATGCCAGGCTGCCGGATTGCCCATACGTCAGTTTGAGGAACGACTCGATGCGAAAGCGCCTGAAGGACTCCTCGCTGACGTTTCTGAATCGCTGACCTTCCCGCTTGTTGCCCCCGAGGCTCTGTACGGCGAGCACGTTGCTCATGCCCTCCTCGATGTTGCTCGTCGTGTTGGAGCCGGAAGCGCGGCTCGCCTGGCTTCTGCGGCGCGCCATGCGCGCGAAGGGAACGACGAAGACGAGCATGATCGGAAGCGACAGGGCGGCCAGCACGATGACCTCGGGGGCGTTGCCGAAGTACGTGAACATCATCATCGCGCTGATCGTGATGCCGAGAGCGTGCGAATAGGACTCGAGACCCACCTCGTGAAGAACGAGGCTGACGCTCGTCGTGTCGTAGAGAACGCGGTAGATGCTGTCGCCGATCCGTTGGTCGTCCAGGGTCGTCATCGGCAGGCGCCTGATCCGACCGGCCAGTTGCGTCCTGAGAAGATGGTTCAGCGACTGCGTCAGGCGCAGGTGGACTCGGAAGTCGAGGAGCCCGAGAATGCCGCCCATCAGGCCGGAGCCCCGGTTCGCCTGGTTCTCGGTCTGGGTGGCGGTGTCGTGTCCCTGGGCCAGGGTGCCGTGCCCATGGCTCAGAAGTGTGGTGGCGCCGCCCGACGAGGCTGCGGAGGCCCCGGTGGGCACGCCGCTCGCCGACCGGGCAGTGCCCCGGCTTGTGGTGAACCCGAACACCGTCACCATGAACACGCCGAGCAGGAACACCCAGAGCATGATCTCCACCGGGCCCTTGTCGGCCAGCATTAGCACGAAGGGCGCCAGGTAGGCGGGGAAGCCGGCCGCATCCCCGATGGGCATGCCGAGGATCACGTGATCGACCACGACCTTGCCCGGCCAGGGCGCGACGAGCAGGCGAAACACCATCTCCGCAGTGACGAACGCGAACTTGGCGGCGATGCGCGCCTTGAAGAAGCGCAGGTAGGAGAGCGCGCGCGCGAAGATGCGCAGGACTTCCCGAAACGGGATGTCGGTGTGGACGTCGAGCGCACTCGCCGAGCGGTCGAGCTCTTTTTCTCCCTCTCGGAGGGATGGGGCCTCTCTCTCTCGGAGCCTTGGGGCGTGGGACCGGGCTTGACTCATCGTCTAAGGTGGTGCGTCCGCGGAGGCGGTCAGATCGACTCCGGTAGCGCCGCTCGCCAGCCCGCGCCCAGGCGACGGGACAGCTCCTCGACGACCGTGCGCCGCTCCGGATCGAGCGCCAGGTTCTCGTACTCGAAGGGATCTTGTTCGAGATCGTACAGTTCGCGCTGTGTCTCGCCGCTGGTCGCCGCGAGCGGGGTCCATTCCGTGTACCGGTAGCGCTGGGTACGCAGGGTGCGGCCGTGGAAGCCCTCGCGCTTCGACTCCGAGAAGGCCGCCGACTTCCACGGGAGATCCGGATCGTCGAACAGCGGCCGGAAGCTCGTGCCTTCGAGCTCATGCGCCGGGTTCGGCAGGTTGCACAGTTCGATGAGCGTCGGGTACAGGTCGACCAGTTCCACGAGTCCGCCCGCGACCTCACCAGCCTTCCGGCCGTTCGGAAGCCGGACGATGAGCGGCACGCGGGTCGATTCCTCGAATTGATAGGTCTTGCGCCACAGCCCGCCGTGCTCGTTCAACTGAAAGCCGTGGTCGCTGGTGAACACGACGATGGTGGAATCGGCGAGACCGAGCAACTCCAGCGCGTCCAGCAGTTGGCCGACGTAGGAGTCGGTCATGGTGACCATCGCGTGGTACGCGGCGATGGCCTGCTTGTGCTGCCTCTCCGTGTGGGCGACATCGTCGGCTATCAGTTGGAACGCCGCGGCGGGCAGGTCGTCGGTGTCGTCGGGAGGCGTCGGCGGCAATCGGATCTCGTCGACCGGATGCTGCTCGAAGAACTCCACGGGGCCGACCCACGGCTGGTGGGGCTTGTGAAAGCCGGCGGCGATGAAGAAGGGCTTGTCCCGGTTCTCGGCCATCAACTGGACGATGCGCGTCGCCGTGGTTCCGTCCGGCGTCATGCGCGGCGATTCCCGGGTCGCGCGCCATGACAGGGGCAGGCCTGCCGGCCTCCCGACCGCCCTGACGACATCGGCGCGGGACATGCCGTCCTCGGAGCCGTCCGTCCAGGTGTTGTCGCGTTCGGCGGACAGGTCGACGCCGGGCAGGTAGCCCGGCAGGTGAAAGCGCATTTCGGGCTCTCGCGACAGCGCGAACTTCGACACGTCCCACGTCACGACGTGTTCGAAGATGTTGTGTGCGATCTTGCCCACCCGCGCCGTGAAGTAGCCGTGGTCGTGGAAGTGCTCCGGCAGCATTCGCAAGTCGTCTCCGATCTTGCTGCGGGGAGGCGTCTGGCCGTTGTAGATGTCCGTTGTGGGCGGCCGCAGCCCGCTCAGGAAGGAGGTCCGCGACGGGTTGCAGAGCGGGTTCTGCACGTAGGCGCGGTCGAAGCGAATGCCTTCCGCGGCAAGCCGGTCCAGGTTCGGGGTCTTCGCGCCCGCATACTGCGGCGAGGGGGCCGAAGCGAGGTAGGCGCCGAGCGCGACATTCAGATCGTCGGCGACGATGAACAGGACGTTTGGACGCTCGTCGAGGCCCGTTTCCCGATTCGGCGCCGCGGCGGCCAGCAGGAGCTGATCTGTCCGGTCGGGCGGCTGCGCGGCGCAGGGCACGCAGAGCAGCGTGCCGAGCAGCAGGAGTGTCGTTTGCTTTCCCATATTGATCCTTCCGTGAGTCACCCTGGCTCCCGGTCGAGGTCTTTCGCCCCTGGTCCTCATAGAGTTGGGGTGCCGAGATGTCTGTTTTTCCGTCGTCATCGCCGCTCAGGGAGATCGTATCGGGATCAGTGGTGCTGTTCGCGGTGCTCCTCGGCTGCGCGCGGGGCGGCGGCACCGACCGCCTGGAGCCCAGCACCTTGGAGGCGCGACCCCCCGCCGTCGGCGGCCCGCGCTACGGCGGCCACCTTCGCGTGGCCCATTCCCTCGAGCCCACCTCGCTCGACGCGGTGCTGGGGCGGTCTGGCGCCGACGCCTACTTCTGGCGGCAGATGTTCGATCAACTGGTCGACGCGGACCCGAAGCTCGCGCCGCGGCCGGAGACTTCCCTCGCGACCTCCTGGGAGATCGGGATCGATCCCGACTCGATCACCTTCCAGCTTCGGAAGGGCGTGGTCTTCCACGACGGCACTCCCTTCGATGCCGAGGCGGTGAAGGTCAACATCGAGCGCATTCTCGACCCGGACACCATCGCCACGCCCCGCGCATCGCTGGCGGTGATCGAGGCGGTCGAGGTGATCGGCGACTACACCGTGCGGTTCGACCTGGCGCGGCCTTGGGGCGCCGGGTTCGGCATGCTCGCCGACCGGGGTGGCGTGATGAGCTCGCCGACGGCAGTCGAGGCGCTCGGCCCCGACTACGGCTGGAACCCGTCCGGGACCGGTCCCTTCAAGGTGAAGGAGGTGATCACCGGCACCCTCGTGCACCTGGTGCGGAACGAGGACTACTGGGGCCGCGACGAGCACGGCAATCAGCTTCCCTATCTCGACGAGGTGACGATCCGGGTGATCCGCGACGAGACGGTCCGCGCCGCGGCTTTGCGCACGGGAGAGATCGACGTCACCTACCTCCCCTACAAGGACGTGTCGACCTTCGAGCGGGACGAGCGCTTTCAACTGGAGACGATGCCGGGCGGCGCCATCGCCCTCACGCTGGTGTTCAACGTGAACAAGCCGCCCCTCGACGACGTGAATGTCCGGCTGGCGATTGCGCACGCCGTGGATCCGACCGTGATCAACAGGGCGATCTTCTTCGACCGAGCCATCGAGGCGGATGCGGGCATGTGGCCGGTGGGCTCCTGGGTCCACGAGCCGGACGACGAGCGCCCCTACTACGACCTCGACAAGGCCCGTCGCTATCTTGCAAGAGCCGGCCGCGAGGATGGCTTGGAGTTCACGGCGGTCACGCACCACAACCCCCTGCTCGTGTCCAGCGCCGAGGTCGTGCGGGCGCTGCTGAAGAAGATCGGCATTGTGATGAACATCGACGTCCTGTCCAGCGGACCGGCAACCGAGAGGTTCAACCACGGCCAGGAGTACCCGATGTTCGTGACGTCCTGGAGCCGCTATCCCGAGCCGGACTGGATGGCGTCGCTGGCCTACAAGAGCGACGGCTACTACAACCCGGGCAACGTGCTGCGCCCGGACGTGGACGCGCTGGTGGAGCTGGGCGCCTCGTTCTACGACAACGAGGCTCGCAAGCAGGTCTACATCGACCTCAACCGGACGGTGCTCGGCGAGGCCTGGTTCACGCCGCTGCTCTACGGAGTGACTTACGCCGCGGCGCCCAGGAGGGTGCGCAACCTCGACCAGTTGATGGGCTGGGACGGCAAGATGAACTTCGTGAACATCTGGCTGGAGGACTAGCCGCTGCGCAACTACCTCGCGCGCCGCTTGTTGCAGGCGGTGCCCGTCCTCCTCCTGGTCACGTTCCTGGTGTTCGCGCTGATGCTCGCGATCCCGGGTGACGCGGCGCGAGCATTCATCGGCCCCGGTGAGGCGCTCGACGAAGAGCAGTTGCAGCTCATCCGCGAGCGTCACCACCTCGACGAACCGGTGATCGTCCAGTACCTGATCTGGCTCGGCAACGTGGTGCAGGGCGACTTCGGCCGCTCGACTCAGAACATGCGCCCGGTGGCGGAAGAGCTCGGCGCCCGGGCCCTTGTGACCCTGCAGTTCGGCATCGCGGCCTGGATCCTCGCGGTCCTGATCGGCGTCCCCGCCGGCATTGCCTCCGCGGTCTATCGCGGCAAACCGATCGACTACGTCGCGACGGTGATCTCCATCGGCGGGGTCGCGATCCCCAACTTCTGGCTCGGCATCATGGCGATTCTGCTCTTCGGGGTGGGCCTCGGCTGGCTGCCGAGCCAGGGCTATGTGAGCCCGTTCGACGACCCTCTGCAGAGCCTGCGCCACATGGTCCTGCCGGCCTTCGCCCTCGGCGTCACGAGTTGCGCGCTGATCATGCGTCAGAGCCGCTCGGCGATGCTCGAGGTGTTGGCCCAGGACTATCTGCGCACTTCACGTGCCCGAGGCGCGAGGGAGCGCACAGTGATCTGGTCGCATGCGCTGCGCAACGCCCTGCTGCCCGTGGTCACGATTCTCGGCCTGCAGACCGGCCGCATCTTCGCCGGCGCGATCGTGATCGAGACGCTCTTCGGCATCCCCGGCACCGGCCAGTACATGGTGCAGGCGATCTTCGCCCGCGACTTCCTGGTGGTGCAGGCGGCGGTGCTGCTGATGGCGGCTGCGGTGCTGGCCGCCAACCTGATCTCCGACGTGGCCTGCGCCTGGCTCGACCCGAGGATCAAGTTCGGTGAGTAGTCGCAGCCGCCCTGGGAACGCGGGCATCCTGCCCGCATCCGCGGTCGGCGCCAGCCACCCGACCGTCGAGCTGCTGCGCAAGCTCGCCTCCGTGCCGCAGGCGCTGGCCGGGCTGGTCGTGCTGGCCCTGATTGCCGCCGCGGCGCTGCTGTCGCCCTGGATCGTTCCGGTCGACGCCGAGGAGATGGACTTCGACAACCTGCTCTCCGGCCCCAGCGCCGCCCACTTGCTCGGGTCCGACCAGATGGGCCGCGACACGCTGGCCCGGCTGATCGTCGGCGCGAGGATCGCGCTCTTCGTCAGCCTCGGCGCGGTCGGTCTGGGAGTGCTGCTGGGAGTGCCCCTCGGCCTGCTCTCCGTCTACTTCCGCGGCCGGGTCGACGACGTGCTCATGCGGCTCATGGACGCGCTGGTCGTGTTTCCCAGCCTGCTGATCGCGGTCGGCCTCGCCGCCGCGCTTGGGGGGTCGCTGCGCACCGTGATCATCGCCATCGGCATCGCCAACGTGCCGTGGATGGCGAGGATCATCCGCAGCCAGGGGCTATCGATCCGCGAGCGCGACTTCGTGAAGGCCGCCGAAGCCCTCGGCCTCAGCCACAGCCGCATCATCATCCGCCACATCCTGCCCAACTGCCTCGCCCCGGTGATCGTCCAGAGCACCCTCAGCATGGGTTACGCCGTGCTCACCGAAGCGGCCCTCGGCTTCGTCGGCGTCGGCATCCAGCCGCCCACTCCAACCTGGGGCAACATGCTCCAGCAGGCCTTCCCGATGCTTGAGCAGCAGCCGCTGCTGTCGGTCGTCCCGGGCGTGGCGATCTTCCTGCTGGTGCTGTCGTTCAACTGTGTGGGGGATGCGCTGCGGGATTTGTTGGATCCGCGGCTGCGGGGGGTGATTCATTGAGGGGGGGGTGGACTGAGGATCCGCCCCTGGGAACGCGGGCATCTTGCCCGCAGCCGGCGTGCCCAGACAGAACTTCTCCTAGACTAGAGGCTACGTCTCATGCAAGAATCTCGATGAGTTCTTGAGATGCTCCTCAACGCCCAACAGATCCGGCAAGCTGTCGAGGACGGGGAGTTGCGGATTGAGCCGTTCGACGAGAGACAGCTTGAGGCGGCTACCTACGATCTGCGGGTTGGAGCACAAGGTGCGACCACCAGCACGAAGAAGCTGCACGACTTGGTCGCAGTCGGCTACCTGACCATCGAACCAGGGGACTTCGCGGTGGTCACGATCCACGAAGAGATCGGGCTGGGACCGCAGCACGCTGCGCGGTTCGGATTGCGGTCGAAGTACGCCCGCAAGGGGCTTATCGCCACAACGGGGCCGCAGATAGACCCTGGGTACGAGGGCCGACTGATCCTTGGGTTGACCAATCTGACGCCAAGAGCCGTGACGATTCCCTACAACGACGACTTGGTGTCGGTGGAATTCCACCGGCTCGAGGCGCCGACAGAGAAGCCCTACGACGGACCCTTTCAGGGAAAGCTGGAACTCGGAGCCGACGAGATCGAGATGATCACAGAGAGTTCGGGGATGGCCTTCTCGGAAGTGCTCACAACACTGGGTTCACTGAGCGCGAACGTGGCCAGCCTGTCCACAGATGTGCATGAACTCTCCAGCTCATTGAAGACCCAGCGATGGCTCGTGCCGGTCTTGCTGGGGTTTACGTCGCTCTTGATCGCGGTGTTCGGCTTCGCGATGTTGATGACGAACTGAGCTCTCCAAGCGGTCGAGCCGGCGGAGCGACCACGCGCCGACACGCTGGTCAACTCTCCCGGCGCGGCCTCAGTCCTCGCCGGTCACGTAGCCTCGGGTTCGGGCAGGGACTCTGGCGAAACGGAATCCTGAAGATGCTGAGGCTCGGGCGCATTCCGTATTGGAAGCAGGTGGCGCTTGGACGCCCGAATCGGTGCCGAAGTCTAAGTTCGGGCCTAGCCTGCGCCCGCTAGCTCGGATCCGACCAGATGGGCCGCGACACCTCGGCCCGGTTGATCGTCGGCGCAAGGGCCGCGCTCTCGGTCAGCCTCGGTGCGGTTGGCCTGCGCGTGCTGCCCGGCGTGCCCCTCGGCCTGCTCTCCGTCTACTTCCGCGGCCGGGTCGACGACGTGCTCATGCGGCTCATGGACGCGCTGGTCGTGTTCCCCAGCCTGCTGATCGCCGTCGGCCTCGCCGCCGCGCTTGGGGGGTCGCTGCGCACCGTGATCATCGCCATCGGCATCGCCAACGTGCCGTGGATGGCGCGGATCATCCGCAGCCAGGGTCTCTCCATTCGCGAACGCGATTTCGTCAAGGCCGCTGAGAGCCTCGGCCTCAGCCACGGGCGCATCATCATGAGCCACATCCTGCCCAACTGCCTCGCCCCGGTGATCGTCCAGAGCACCCTCAGCATGGGCTACGCCGTGCTCACCGAAGCAGCGCTCGGCTTCGTCGGCGTCGGCATCCAGCCGCCCACGCCAACCTGGGGCAACATGCTCCAACAGGCCTTCCCGATGCTCGAGCAGCAGCCGTTGCTGTCGATCGTCCCGGGCGTGGCGATCTTCTTGCTGGTGCTGGCGTTCAACTAGGTGGGGGATGCGTTGCGGGACCTGCTGGGTTCGCGGTTTGCGGGGCGTGATGCACTGAGAGTGGCGCGGGCAGCGGATCGGGATTGCTGGCGAGAGGCACGCTGCTGAAGGGCCATGTGAACCCCGCAGCGGGCTGAATCCATCCGTCGGGCCTCGAGGCTGCCCGATACCGCTGGTCAAGCGACCGCTAGGAAGACGACGCCCGCGTCAAAGGACCTTGACGCCAGAACACGGTACGATTGGTCTTCGTCCAGTGGTTGGCCTGTAACTGCCTGCTGCCCCTATGCTTGGCCCTTCTTCACCGTCCGAGGTTGATGCCCTCTATGAGAGCGTGAAGAGTGCTTTGGACACCGTAGCGGCCAACGGCAGGCGAGTCGGTGATTGCAAGTTCGGCGTGTACTTGTTCTACGACTATGACGGCGAACCCATCTACGTCGGGCAGACGCAGGAGCGACTGCGAGTTCGCATCCGTCGGCATCTGACGAATCAGCGCACCGACGCCGTAGCGATGCGCGTGCTCGACCCCTTTGAGGTAGCCGAGATCGAAATGTGGCCGTTCTGGTCCCTCACGAAGCAGGACGCCGCCGACACGTTGAACCGGGCCGAGTTCACGGTCTACTGCCGAGCACTGGAACGTTCTGAGTTCAATGCCATCCTAAACGAGGGTGACATCAGGGAGGCGGGCAAGATCGTCTTGCCGCCATCGGTTCGCGCACCGCTCTTGACCGGCGAACGGCGGGCCGAACGCGAACATCCCGACATTCGTCTTGCGCGACGGGCGAGAACGATCGCGGACCTTGCGCGGATCATCAGTGAACGGCGCGTCAAAACGGGCTTGCGTCGCACGCTGTGGGCGCAGGCGCAACGGCTCGAGAGTCTCGCCAGAAAACGGCTCGCGGAGATTGAACCGTGAAGACGTAAGAGTCGAGGGGAAGCATGACCCCCGATCATCGCAGTGAACTCGGCCCCGTGAGATCACGGGTACCCGCCTTTCTTGGCCCGTAGCGGTAGGTTGAGATTCTGTCGCGGGAACGACCTTGCAACTGCGCGTAGCTCGACCACCTGTTCGTACGTCCGCCAGTTGGGACCGTGCCCCAGCTTCTCCAGGAACGCGTTAGCCAGCGTCTGGTCGGTGAACTTCGAGCCGCCTACAGGGTCGATCAGTTTGTCGATGAACTGAACGGCCTCGACCAGCTGCGAGGTCCGATAGAAGAAACCCTCGGCGGCATTCGAGCCGGCGACACGGCGGGAGAGCCCGGCCTCGTCGTAGCCGGCGATGGTGTTCAGCACTCGGTGGGCTGCCGCCAACGCTTCATCCACCTGCTGCAGACTTGCTCTTTCCAAGGGCTTCGCCTCTGGATCCTGCGCGTGCCGCAGGTCCTTGTGGCCAATCTGCCGATTCCTCCAGTCACGGGCGAAGGCGGCTGCTTGGACAGCGGCCCGTGTTTGTTCTTCCAGTTCGCACCTCTTCTGCGGCTCGTCGTCAAAGAGCGCAGGAATCCGTTGCAGAGTGAGATTCGGGTGCCTGCCGGAATGCGCAGGATCAGTGAGCCGTGCCACCCGTAGGAGCAGGTCCTCCCAGAACACATCCTGAACCAGGACCATGAGTGGGCCGGCAATGCTGTTCAGCAGCGCGAGCCGCTCGCCATCCGAGAACAGCCCTCGGAACTCTTGGAGAACCAGTTCGGCGTGCGCCCATTCGTTCCCTAACAGGTGGAGCACCCGTTTGCGCTCGTTGGCGGAGGTCATGGGGGAGCGGCTTGGCTGCCGGTCAGCTCTGTCCAACGTTCGAGTCTTCGTTCGGGGAGTCGTCCGCTGCCTGCTCTCTGCGCCATTCATCCTCCGCCTCGCCGTCGACCACACGCAGCAGCAGCGTAGCGTGCTCGCGGACCCAGCCGGCGCTGACCTGCTTGCGGAAGCGCTGCTGGCCCGGCTCCGAGTACGGCCTTTCGGCTTCCCACGCGGCGAAGTGGCCGTCCATTCGCTGGCCGTCGCAGTACCAGACCTCCACGCTGCCCAGGTCGTCGCCGTACCAGACGAACGCATGCCCGGAACGCCGGTCCGCATTCAGTTTCTTCTGCCACGACTTACGGTGATACTGGTACTCGAAGGAGTTGCCGGCGACTGCCGACTTGACCTCGATGTCGCCAAGGTCCGGACCCTCTCGACTGGCCACGCCCTGCTGCCGTAGCAGGATGGACGTGAATACCTCCCAATCTTCCGACATGACCATTCGCGGCTTGAGACCTCGGTCCCTGAACAGGCGAAGGCGCCCCCGATAGGGGCCGTACATGTACGCGTGGAAGTAGATCAGCGCCGCGCGAGCGTCGAGCGTGTCAGGCAGCATCAAGCGACGAGCTAGTCGAACAGCGGACGTTGCGGCTCGCCACGGCCGCTTGTCGGGGGCGCGTAGGGGAACTGAATCGTCGCCGTTTCGCGGGCGGACGCGGGCGCGTTCTGGGCAGCGCTGCGTGCAGGGTCGAAGGCATGCTGTACCAGCCACCGGACAGCCTGCACGCAGACAGCGTCGCCGAAGCCCAGTCTCGCTTGGCGGTCGTTGACTTCGATGGGGAAGGAGTCGGCCCCCTGCAGGCGTGCGTACTCCCGACCGGTCAGCGGCCGGATCCGAGGCGCTCTGCTGCGGCAATCGACGAGGAACTGGACGCTGCTGCCGCCCTGGGGGGTTCTGAGGCAACCCGCAAGGCGGTCAGGCCTGAGTTCACCCACCGTGCGGCCGTTCCGGCGGCGACGGTACATTGTTGCTACACCGTCACGCTCCCCGGCCACGAGTTCATCCACCCGGCGGCGATTCAGCGGCGCCATCTCGGCGACCAGGGCGGCAGTACGGTCCTCCGGCCACCAGCAGGCATCATCCGGCGGAAGATCCTCAAGCACGGAAATGAGAGTGTCGGGCGCGTCCGCCGGCGGTGCCGGCAAAGGCAGGTCGACGAAGGGCAACCCGGGATGCGCCGCCTCGAACCGGCGCACGGCGGCAGTACGCACACGCGAAGGCCGGGAATCCGGCCTGCGCCACGGGCCTCCCCGCTTGCGGTGCTGGGCCGCCACGAACAACCTCGGACGGCTCTGGGGCCGGAACCAACGCGCGTCGACAAACAGCACGTCGATGACGTAGTCGACAGCGGCCAGACGACGACAGACATCGGCGAGATCCGCGCCGTCCCTCGACGTAAGAAAGCCCGTCACGTTCTCCAGCAGGACGGCGGACGGTGGCGTGCGTTGTATGCACAGGGCCGTCACGATGTCCAGAAACGGCCAGATCGTCCCCGAGTGTTGGCCCGCCAGACCCGCGCGGTTTCCGGCAAGCGAGAGATCGATGCACGGGAAGGACGCGGTCACGAGGTCCAGGCCGGGCGGCAGGTCGCCGATGCCGAGGTCGTGGATGTCGCCCAAGTGAAAGTGCTCGCCGCCGAATCGCCGTCTGTACATCTCCTCCTTGCGCGGCGCGATGTCGTTGGCGAAGACGCACTGCCAGCCAAGCGGCTCTATCGCCTCGCGGACCAGACCGATTCCGGCAAAGAACTCCGCGAAGCGGCCAACCGTCGGCGCGTCGCTCAACCGGCCCCGCTCCCCCAGCTTGGTGGCGGCGTCCGGAACCGTGTGCGCAGGGGTGCTGGCAGTCTTCTCAGACCTTTCTCGCGAGGTCTCGAACAAGCCGTGGGTGCTCCTGGCGGCGGGTCGAATCCTCGGGAGATCCGACCGGGTGGGTGGCGCCCGCGACTATACAGGAGCAGAGACGGCTCTCGGATCGACGGGCGGCGATGCGGTAGCCTCGACGCTTCCCACCGAATATCTGCGGCTCGGCCTGAGGCCGAGGAGAGAGTGCCGGACACCTTCGACAGCGCGACTCGTTCGCGCATCATGGCGAGAGTCCAGAGCCGGAACACCGGGCCGGAGCTGATTGTGCGTCGCGCGCTCCACGCGCGCGGTCTCCGGTACAAGCTCCATGATTCCGCGCTTCCGGGCCGGCCGGACCTCGTTTTTCCCCGCTACGGAGCGGTCTGCTTCGTGCACGGCTGCTTCTGGCATCGCCACGACGGCTGTCCGCGTGCATCGACGCCGGCGAGCAATCGGACGTACTGGGAGCGGAAGTTCGCGGCGAATGTCCGCCGCGACCGGAATCACCGGACGGCGCTGCTTGAGGCCGGTTGGCGCGTTGGGGTTGTCTGGGAGTGCGCGTTGCGGCCCAAGGAGCGGTTGGAGGAGGTCGCGGCGAGGGTTGAGCGTTGGCTGAAAGGCCAAGGCGAGGAGTTCACTGCGGGTCGCCAATAGATGCACGAGGCGGCGCGGCGGGCATCGCCGGACCGGCATTCAACCCTTCTGCCAACTCACTACCCACATGAAGAACTGAACGTCGATGAAGTCTCTCGGCTTGACTTCTGCCAGTTCGTCGCGGACGCGCTGGCAGAAGTGACGGATCCGCCGATAGCCGTCCCAGGTCACTTGCGGGCTGTATCCCACGTCTTGCCGCCAAGCGTCGGCGGCGGCCTTGACACTGTTGGGCTGAACCAGAACCTCTCGGTCGGGGAACAGAATCCACGGAAAGTACGTCGAGAGCGGCCATTTTGCTGCGCCCAAGTTGTCCAACGACGAAACGAACTGTTCGAAACCAGCATCTTCACTCCGCGATCCGTAGAGGAGCATTCGCAATCTTGTGGCGAACGCCTTTTCTCCGGCGTCATCGCCGAGAACCTGTTTTCACAGGAGGTCGGACTCGCGCCAGTTGACCACGTTCGCGAGGCTCCTCTTGGCGCATTCGCACACCTCCGAGTAGTTGCCCTCGTCGAGAAGACCATTGATGCGGTCACGGTCGAGCAGCACGACCGCTTGCCGATGCGTGTCCACCTTGTAGTTTCGCTCTCCCTCGAGATACTTGTCGCCGTAGAACCCGCCGGGATACTCCCTCACGAAGTACTCGATTGACTCCTCAGCGTTTCGGTACGGCCGTTCGGGTGCGTTCAGCGAAGGCCCCGTCAGGTCAAGCCCGTCGAGACGCCAATGGGCCGGTCTGGGGACGAGGGGAGTCAGGGGGAACCTCGTGACCGCGATCTTCTTGATACCTGCGTCCACGAAGAAGATCCTCGCGTTGCCGCCCCCCACTTCGATCACCCGGCCCAGGCCGAGCTTCGGATGGCGAACGCGGTCCCCTGACTGGAGCGGCGCTGGCGGTTGACTGGTCATCTTTAGTTGGTGAGAACCCTAGGTTGCCGAGGCGTCCCTGCGGAAACAGGCTCTGTCATGCGGCGAACACTCCGCCCACCCGACCCGCTCCGCCGGTGCAGCTACGATCTGGCTCGATCCTATCCGCGCCGTGGCGCTTGGCCCGACGGCGGACCGCCCACGGCGCGTCATCATGCGCAACGGTGACCGCCTTGAGGTCCTTCACGTCGCCAGCCGTGGCAGTGTCTAAGGGAGTGACCCATGACTGACACCGTGACGATCCCGAAGGCCGAGTATCAGCGCCTGTGCACCGTCGAGGAGGATCTGGCCGACATTCAGGCCGCGCTCGCTGTTCAGGCGAGAATCGACGCCGGGAAGGAGGAGTTCCTTCCGGAGGCGGTGGCCGACCGGCTGATCGACGGCGAGCCGCCGCTGCGGGTCTGGCGCGAGCACCGGGGCCTTTCGCAGTCCGCCCTGGCCCGCGCCGCCGACACCAGCCGCGTCCAGATCGTTGAGATCGAAGCAGGCCGCCGAACCGGTTCCGTCCATACCCTACGCCGACTCGCCGACGCTCTCCACCTTGGCCTGGACGACATCGTTCCCGGCTGAAGCGTTCGGACGGCGCCTTCAGGGAGCCGCGATCACATGACCGATCATCGTCGAGCCCTCGAACACCGCCTTGTCGGCGACGTTCCTCTCGTCGACAAAGAAGAAGTCGAAGGTCTCGTCGCGGTCGACGTCACCGTGCAGCATCACGATGAACTGCGTGCCGGGCTCAGGCTCGGGGGCCGTTTGGACGTCGATCGTCACGCTCTCGTGGGTGCCGGCGGGGAGGTATTTGGCGCCGACATAGATCTCGCCCTGCGCCTCACCGCCCTCGAAGGGGTGGAGCACCAGCCATCCCGGCTCGGCGAGTGTCACCTGCTGGAACGTGAAAGTGCGGGCGTCGCGGGTCATTCCGTCCACGACGATCGAGTTCTTCTCTCCGTTGCCGATCGTCATCTCCTGGCTCGATGCCGAAGGTGGTACGGCGAGTGCGAGAAGCGCGAGGCCGGTCAGGCTACGGCCGGCAGTGGGGAGGAAGGTCATGGTCGGGTACCCCTCGAAGTGGGAAGGCGGGATGGTGGGGAAGCGGGGCAAGCTACCACGCGGTCCGGTGCCGTTCCGGCGGCCTCCAGGTTGCCGGCGAAGCTCAGATGGTCGGGTAGTGTCGCCGGCTTCGGCTTCGGGGAACTGGTGAGGAACATGATCAAAATCGACTGGTCCGTGCGGTCGGCGCTGGAGGGGCTCGGCCGATGAGGGTCGCGACGTGGTGCATCGACGGTGTTCGCGGTCGCTTGGACGTCCTATGCCACTGGCTTGAACGCCGCCGGCCCGATGTCGTGGCGCTTCAGAAGATCCGCGCTCCGGAGGCGAAGTTCCCGACAGAAGAGTTGGCTCGTGTCGGCTACCACTCCGAGCCTCTTCGTCGGCAATCCCTGTATGGCGTCGCCTTGTTGAGTCGAAGCGATCTGCCGGTGCCGAAAATCCTGGACAGGGGACTGCCGGGCGGGGATGGCCAGGACGATGGGCTGTTGACCGCTCGAGTCGGCGATCTGGTCGTCTCCTCCGTGTACGCGCCCTACGGCAATCCGAAGAAGTGCGGAATCGCCGGCGCCCTGGCGTACAAGGTCGCCTGACTGGATCGGTTGATCGGGCACCTTGGCGAGCGACGGACCATCTCGGACTACTCCGTGCTGTGCGGCGACTTCAACGTCCTGCCCGATGTCCCCGCGAAGCCCGGCGTCCTGAACCTGACTTCGGAGGAGAAGGAGCGACTGCAGGCAATCCTCGATACCGGGTTCGTGGACCTCTATCGGCGCGTCAACCCGTCTTCGGACCCGGGCTTCAACTACGACTTCAATCTCCGGCTTCCGCCCACGGCGAGGCTGCAACTGATCCTCGGCAGCGAGAGCGTCGCGGAATCCATGGTTTCAGCGCGGGTCGATCTGGAGTACCGAGGCCTTGTCGACGAGCTTCCGGGACGAACCTGGCCGGCCAGCGCTCCGGTGATCGTGGATCTTGCTGGTCCGGCGTAGTGGGCGGTGTACCGTAGTGAGGACTGTGGCGACCGTGGCGAACTGCCCGCAACCCCTCCAGTTTGTCGATTGCCTTGAGATGAGCGACCGCTACACCTACCGATTCACCTGGTCAGCCGAGGACGAGGAGAACTTGGGCCTGTGCGCCGAATTCCCGTCACCCAGTTGGCTGGCGCCGACGCCCGATGAAGCGCTGGCCGGCATCCGGGCGCTGGTTTCCGACTGCGTCGAAGAGATGCGAGCGGACGGCGAGGAGCCGCCGCAGCCGTTTGCGGATCGGGACTAGGCTCTACTTCGGGCGCGACAGCGAGGCGCTCGTGATTCTGCTGGGTGGCGGCGTGAAGAAAGGCCAAGCAGGTGACATCGCAGCGGCACAAGCCCGCTGGCGTGCGTACAAACAGGAGAAGCGGAATGCCCGTGAAAGCTCATAAGGCCAGCGACTATCTCAAGTCGCCGGAGGACGCGGCTGCCTACCTGAATGCGGCGTTGGAGGAGATGGGCGATGATCCCCGCCTGCTGATGAAGGCGCTTCGCAATGTGGCCGAGGCGCGGGGTGGAGTATCCGCGGTTGCCCGCGAAGCAGAGTTGGACCGGGTGGCGCTTTCCCGGGCTTTGTCCGGCCGTAGAAACCCAAGGCTCGACACGTTCGCGAAAGTGACCGCGGCCTGCGGCTTGAAGCTCCGGTTCTCGGCCTAGAGAGAGGGTAGTCCTCGCGCCTCGCGACCGGAAGGCAGAACCCTGCCCTCCGGGTAGTCGGCGCCGGTGATGCTCTTGTCGACGGACCGGTTCCAGGCATCGAGTTCCGAGCGCATACGGGCGGCGATCTCCGGCTGCTGTTCGATCAGGTCCTGCTCTTCCTCGGGATCGTCGATCAGGTTGTAGAGCTCGAAGGCCTCCGGCGACTCGGCCGTGTAGTTCCTGACCAGCTTGACGTCGTTGTCGAGCCAGGCGAGGCCGCCGCTGGCGCGAAAGCCGATGGGCCGATCCCTGCGGGCGGGCTCGGAGTCGAATACGTGGGCGATGGAGATGCCGTCGCTTATGGCGTTGATCGACTTCGGGTCGAGCTTCGCGATCTCGATCAGCGTCGGGAAGATGTCCATGGTGCTGGCGGGGAAGTTGGAGGTCCTCGGGGCGATGCCGCGCGGCCATTCGATGATCGTCGGTACGCGCAAGCCGCCCTCGTAGAAGTCCTTCTTGAAGCCGCGCAGATGGCCGGTGGTGTCGGGGCGTATTCCGGGATGCCCGGGGCCGTAGTCGATGTTGGGCAAACCCCCGTTGTCGCTGGTGAACCACAGCAGCGTGTTGTCGGCGATGCCGAGTTCGCGCAGGCCCTCGCGGAGATTGCCGATGGAGCGGTCCAGGGCGACGATCTCGCCGTGGTGGGCCCTGGAGATGTCGTCCAGCGCCGCGAAGGGTTCGGCGTCTTCCGGGAGGGCCTCAAGCGGCCGGTGCGGTGAGGCGTACCAGATCACCGCGAACACGGGTTTGCCGCCTTCCGCTTGCTCCGAAATGTAGCGCAGCGCTTCGGCGACAAGGACTTCCGACGAGTCGCCCTCGAACTGCTTCGGCGCCCCGTTCTCGCTCAGCACGGGGTCCAGGTTGAACTGGTTGGTGTGGCTCAGCCAGTAGTCGAAGCCGAGTTCGCCGGGATGGTGGGGATCGTCCTTGGGGAGCGGATTGTCGCCGATTGGATTGACGCGGTTCAGATGCCACTTGCCGAAGTGGGCTGTTGCGTAGCCGGCTTGCCGGAACGCCGCGGCGAGCGACTTCTCCTGCTTGTTGATCGAGTCGCCGACCCGGAAGACCCCGGTGCGATCGTTCGTGCGGCCCGTCATCACCGATGCCCGGGTCGGGGAGCAGCTCGGTGCGCCGGCGTAGAACCTGTCCATGCGCAGGCCGGCGCGGGCCATGGCGTCGAGATGGGGCGTCTTGAGCAGCGGATGGCCGTAGTAGCCGGTCTGTGCCCAACCCATGTCGTCGGCCATGAGCAGCACGACGTTGGGCGGATCGTCGACGGCCGCGGGTTGGCAGGCGCAGGCCGCGATGAGCAGCACGGGGACGAATCGGCGGTGGGGTTTCACGATGGGATGGCTCCAAAGACGCTTTAGAGTTGTTCCGCTGTCTGAGATCTTTCTCGTCGACGACGGAGTTTCCGTCTATCCTACGGTCCCAAGCAGATACCAGACTCTCTTAGCTGGAGGACGAAATGCACAAGTACCGAGCAATGATTCCGCTGATCTTCACGGCCCTCCTGGTCACGGCCCTTCCCGCGGTGGCCCAGCGCGGAGACGACGCGAACAGGGCGAGCAAGAACGGCAAGGTGGAGGGGACGATCGACGGCGTCACGGTGACGCTGGAGTACGGACGTCCCAACGTGAAGGGCCGGACGGTCTGGGGCGACCTGGTCCCCTACGGCAAGGTCTGGCGCACCGGCGCCGACGAGGCCACGACCATCACCTTCAGCGCCGACGTCGAGATCGGCGGCGAGACGCTGGCCGCCGGCACCTATGGCCTCTTCACCCTGCCGGGCGAGAACGAGTGGACCGTCATCTTCAACAAGGTCGCAGACCAGTGGGGCACCAGGTATGACGACGGTCAGGACGCGCTGCGGGTGACCGCCACCCCGAAAGCCATCGGGGAGCATGTGGAGGAAATGGAGTTCGTGATCGTGGATTCGTGGGTCGCGCTGCAGTGGGAGAGCCTCGCGGTGCCGTTCGAGGTGAAGAAGGCGGGCTAGGAGCGTGCGCCGTAAAACGTAGGGTACGCCGATCTTTCTGCCGCGCACGCCCATGAAGCGGCGAAACCAGTCGGCGTAACGGCGGCCGTCAGAAGGCGATCCGCTGTACGCCGTCTACGGCGTCGAGTTCTCGAACTCTTCCTCGATCGCCTCGAGAACGGTTCGGTGCTCATAGGCGAGATCGGCGAGTTCACCGAATCCCTCCATCCAAGGTGGCTCCGCGGGTTCGGGTGCGCTCTGGTGCGGGCCGGCACGGACCTGTCCGTCGGCGGCGTGTCGGCCGAGGTGAAGTTCGACGGCGTCGGTGAAGAACCGTTTCAGGGTCATGCCGCGGCCCGCGGCACGGGCCTTCGCGTGGCGGAAGGTCGCGTCGGGCAGCTCGATCGTGGTTTTCATGGTCCCATACTTCCAGACTTATGGGCAGTCGCGCGGCTCGCGACAAGCGCTCCAGGAAACGGGGGCCGAATCCGTCCTGGCCGTATGAAGGCAGGCTCCCTTGGCCCAAGGCGATGCGGTCGATCAAAACCGCAGGCCGACTCTGGTTGACGAAGGGTTGCGGTTGACATAGGGTTGCTTCCCAGGAGGAGATGCTCCATGGCCATGGAAACGACCATCCACAAGCTGCGTCCCGAAGAGGCGGCTGAGCAGGTCTTCAGGGCTCGCGAACAGGACAGCGTGTGGCTCGACCGGTTTACCGAGTGCCTCGCCGGTTATCGCGAAGGGCCGGCTGGAGGAACAAGCCTCGCTGCCCGCCAATCCGGACCGGACTTGGTGCGCACGATCGGAGTGTGGCAGCTCAGTCAGGCAAAGGCCGCCGCCCTGTTCGGTGTGAGCCGCCAGGCGTTCGCCAAGTGGCTGCAACGTGGCGTGCCGGCGGATCACGCGGTGGCCGTGGCGGATCTGAAGGCCGCGACCGTTCTGTTGGAGCGCTATCTCAAGAGCGACCGGATACCCGCCGTGGTGCGTCGGCCGGTCGCGAGGTTCGACGGTGTCTCCTTGCTGGACCTGCTGGGCCAGGGCGACACGAACCGGCTGCTGTCCGCATGCCGCGAGATGTTCGACTTCGAACGGGCGCACGGGTGACGGCGGACCTGGTCGTCGAACGAATCCCCGACGATCACTCCTGGTGGCGCATCGCCGACCCGGCTTGGGCTGATCCGCTGGATCCCAACTTCGCCCAACGGCGAGGCGGCCGGTGGAATCCGCCGGAGAGCTTCCCGACGCTCTACCTGAACGAAGACAAGGTCATGGCGCGCCTGAATCTCCGGGCCTTCATCGACGGCTGGCCGTACGAACCGGAGGAGCTTCGGGAAGACAACGGCCCGGTCCTTGTGGAATGCACGTTGCCGCGCCGGCGGGTCGCTACGTTGGCGTTTCCGGTCTGGTTCTGGGGGTAGCTCCCCGGTGAAGGGCCGGACCTGCTGAGGTCGTGGCTTCCTTATTCCCGGCAGCCTCTGGGGTTAGACTGGTCCGGAAGGGCAGGGAACAGCGATGAAAGGAGCTCGGCGAAACACACAACCCGGCGCTGAGCTTGGCCGCAGCGGCTCCGGCTCCGGTCGTTCGGGTACTGCCGCTTGGAAGCCCGAACGCGAGCAAGAAATCAGGGCGATCGTGGCTCGCATCGGCACGGGCGGTGCTCCGATGAGGCGAGACGACGTGGTCCAGGTTCTTAGGGCCCACAAGTCCGTGTTCCTGGACCGGTTCGATGTGGCCCATCTGAGGCTGTTCGGTTCCGTCGCCCGCGACGAGGCCGACCTCGACAGTGATCTGGACCTCCTGGTGCGCTTCAAAGGGCCTTCGAAGCCGGACACCTACTTCGGTCTTCAGTTCTACTTGGAAGACCTTCTGGGGCGGGAGATCGATTTGGTGATCGAGAAGGCTCTCCGGCCGGAGTTCCGGCCATACGCCGAAAGCGAGGCCATCGCTGTCTGAGACGCGGCGGAAACGGGAGTGGCGTTGCTACGTTCGAGACATGATCGGGTTCTGCGAGCGTGCTCAGGAGGACACGGAGGATCTCGACAGAGACTCCTTCGTGTCAGAACGCCGTACCTACGACGCCGTTCGGCTGAACTTGATTCTGCTGGGTGAAGCGGCCGGCAATGTTCCGGAGGCGGTCAGGACCAGGCACCCGGAGCTTCCCTGGCGAACGATCGTGGCAACGAGGAACCGGCTGATCCATGGCTACCCCGGGGTTGACGACGGCATCGTGTGGGGCATCGTGAAGGCCGAGCTTCCTGCACTCAAGCCGGCGCTCAAGCAGGTTCTCGAAGCGCCGCGGCAGCACGAATGAGCCACAGTTTCTGGCCCCTTTCCGCGTTGGTTCTAACGCACCAGCCCGTACAGCAGCACCAGAACACCAACTAGGACCGCCCCCAACAGCCTCGGATCTCGGATCCCCCTGATCTCGGACCGGGCCAGGAACGCGAACGGCGAGTCCCAGGTCAGGCCGTCGATCTGCTCCGCCTTCGGCGGCGGCGTCATCAGGCTGATGACCACGTAGACGACGCTGAGGATGCAGAAGTACCACCACGCCTGCAGCAGGAACGGAATCCCCAGTCCGTGTACGGGATCGGAGACGTACTGGACGCCGCCGAGCCACTCGAAGCCCATGTCGAACAGAAAGATGATGAAGCCGGCCAGGAAGCCGAAGAGAAGGGTGAAGGTGCCGGCCTGGGCGGTCCCACGGCGCCAGAACACGCCCCAGACGAGCACGGTGGCGATGGGAGGGGCGATGAACTGCGCCGGCATCTTGTTGATGGCCTCGAATATGGAGCCGAACGCGCCTCCCTGGGTGGACCAGGCGATGGCGACGGCCATGACGACCACCGAGCTGATGCGCCCGATGCGCACTTGCGCCGCTTCGGACAGGTCGGGCCGGAAGTTTTTGGCGATGTCCACGGCGACCAGGGTTCCCGTGCTGTTCACGGCGGCGGCGATTGTGCTCATGAGCGCCGCGAGCAACGCCGCGGCCATGATGCCGATGAGCCCGGTCGGCAGCAGTTCGGTGATCAGTGTCGGCAAGGCGTCCTTCGGCTCGACGATGATGTCCCGGAAGAGCACGTAAGCCAGCACACCCGGCAGAACCATGAAGAACGGGGGCAGGATCTTGAGCAGGGAGGCGAAGAGCGCGCCGTGCTGCGCGTCCCGCAGGGTCCCTGCTCCCAGCACCCGTTGAACGATGGTCTGGTCGGTGCACCAGTACCACAGGCCGAGGATGGGGAAGCCCAGCAGGAAGCCGTACCAGACCGACCCGGGATCGAATCCCTCTTCGCCCGGGACATGAATCATGCTCAGTTGATTGGGCTTGGTGGCTTCGAGGAGATCGGCGTATGAGTGGATCCCCGCCTCGGGCAGCCTGCTGATGGCGATCACCGTGATGAGGATCGCGCCGCCGAGCAGAATGACGGTCTGGAGGGTTTCCGTGACCACGACGGCCCGCAAGCCGCCGACCGCCGTGTAGATCACCGTGATGATCGAGATCGCGGCGATGGACGCCAGCGGCGGGATGCCGAAGAACTGCTCGAACACGGCGGCGCCGGCGTACAGGCTGATGCCGATGTGGATCAGCATCGCCGACATGATGAACATGAAGGAGAGCGTGGTCCGGGCGGCGGGGCTGTAGCGCCGCTCCATGAACTCGGGAAGCGTCTTGATGCGGCTGCGGAAGTAGATGGGCACGAAGACGAGGCTGAGCAGGATGATCGTGAAGCACGCCATCCACTCGAAGTTCCCCACGGCCATGCCGATGCCGAACCCGCTCTCCGCGAGCCCGACCAGGTGAATGGTCGAGATGTTCGAGGCGAAGAGCGCGGCGCCGACAACCGGCCACTTCAGGTTGCGGCCGGCGAGGAAGTACGACTCGCTGGTATGCCGGTCGATCTTGCGCACCGACCACAGGCCGACGAACAGGATGCCCAGCAGGTAGACGACGATGATGAGGAGATCGACGGGCGCGATGGTCATTGGGCTTGGATTCGGGCGCGAAGGCCGCCCGCGAGTTCAGACGATGATGTCGTCGACGACGACGCCCTCGACGTCGGTCAGGCGGAAGTCGCGACCCTGGGCGCGGTACGTCAGCCGCTCGTGGTCGAGGCCCAGGAGATGCAGGATCGTGGCGTGGAGATCGTGGATGTGGACCTTGTCCTCGATGGCGTAGTAGCCGTAGTCGTCGGTGCGGCCGTGGCTGTGGCCGGGCTTCACGCCGCCGCCGGCCATGAACATGGTGTAGCCGTGGGGGTTGTGGTCGCGACCGTTGCGGGCGCCGGCCTCGGCGCCGGGAGTCCGCCCGAACTCGCCGCCCCAGAGGACCAGGGTCTCCTCCAGCAGTCCTCGTGACTTGAGGTCCTTGATCAGGCCCGCCACCGGCCGGTCGACCTCGGCGCAGCTCTGCGGCAGGCCGGTGATGAGGCCCGAGTGGTGGTCCCACTTCGTGTCCGGGCCGTGGGTCGCCTGCACGAAGCGCACGCCCGACTCCGAGAAGCGCCGGGCGAGGAGACAGCGCAGCCCGAAGTTACGGGTCACCGGGTCGTCGAGTCCGTAGAGCCGCCGGGTCGCCTCGGACTCGCCGTCGATGCTCATCAGCTCGGGCGCCTCGGTCTGCATGCGGAAGGCGAGCTCGAAGGACTCGATGCGGCCCTCGAGCGCCTGATCGGGGCCGGTCTCCTCGAGCTGGCGGCGCTGCCAGCGTTGCAGGAGATCGAGCTCGCTCCGTTGCACCGCCGGCGACACCGACTCGTTGTCGAGGAAGTCGATCGTCGCCTCCTCGGTCTTCATCCGGGCCGTGCCGATCGCGGTGCCGTTGTAGGCGGCGGGCAGGAAGGCCGACGAGTAGTTCTGCACGCCGCCGTGCTGGTACGAGGGGCAGACGGTGATGAACCCGGGCAGGTTCTCGTTCTCGGTGCCCAGTCCGTAGGCGATCCACGAGCCCATCGAGGGGCGCACGAAGCGGTCGCTGCCGGTGTTCATCGCCAGGATGGCGCCGCCGTGGGCGGCGTTGGTGCCCCACATCGAGCGAATGAAGCACAGCTCGTCGACCACCGAGGCGATGTTGGGCAGAAGCTCGCTCACCCAGGCGCCGGACTGGCCGTGCTGCTTGAACTCCCAGGGGCTCTTGAACAGATTGCCCGTCTCGTTGAACTGCACCCGGGGCTTGGCGAAGGGCAGCGGCTTGTTGTCGTCGCGCACCAGAAGCGGTTTGTACTCGAAAAGGTCGTGCTGCGACGGCCCGCCGTGCATGTGCAGGAAGATGATCCGCTTGGCCTTCGGGGCGAAGTGCGGCGGGCGGGGCGCCAGCGGGTTCCCGGGCGTTGCGGCCAGGAGGTCGCGCTGGAGCAGGGATGAGAGCGCCAGACCGCCGAAGCCGCAGCCGCAGGTCTTGAGCATCTGGCGGCGAGTCAGAGGCGGCGGCTGGTGGTGGGGGAAACGCATGGTCTTGGGAGTCCTGGGCTTGGAACCGGCTTAGTTGACGTATTTCGAACCTGGTTGATGTGTTTCGAACAGTCGATGTCTCTGGAAGCTAGTCAATATAGATGAACTCGCTCGCCGCAAGAATGACGTGGCAGAGCCGTGTCCAGGCGTAGCTCTCCGCCTCGTCTTCCGGCGCCTCGGTACGCATCTCTTCGAGAAAGGCGAGGCTGTCCGCGATCTCGGCCGTGCCGGCGTGGCGCCCGTAGGCGCGGAGGAAGGCGGTGTCGATGCGCCCGCTGGCGCTCGCGTCTTCGAGCTCCAGGAGCCGCTCGGCGAAGCCGCGTGCCGCCTCCTCGACGAAGGGGCTGTTCATCATCAGAAGCGCCTGCCGCGGCACCACCGTCGCGGATCGATCGCCGACCGAGTCGCTGGCGTCGCCGAAATCGAAGCCCGCGAAGATCCTGTAGATGGCGGTGCGCACCACCGGCATGTAGATCGAGCGCCGGGGCGCGGAATAGACATCGACCTTGCCGAGCGGGCCCTCTTCGCCGAAGACGTACCCCTTGGGGTCGTACTCCGCCACCCGTCCTCCCATCGTCAGATCGAGGCGGCCTGCAAGCTGCAGCAGAGTGTCGCGGATCGGCTCGATCTCGAGGCGTCGCCGGTTCATGCGCCAGAGCAGGAGGTTCTCCTCGTCGACGGCGGCGTTGCCGGCGTCGTAGTCGGTCGACAGTCGCCAGGTGCTCGACAGCATGATGTCGCGGTGCAGGTTCTTGAGCGACCACCCGCCTTCGACGAAGCGGCGCGCCAGCCAGTCGAGGAGCTGGGGATGCGTGGGAGCGCTGCCGATGGCGCCGAAGTTGCTCGGCGTCGCGACGATGCCGCGGCCGAAGTGCCAGCGCCAGACGCGGTTGACGATGACTCGTGCGGTGAGCGGGTGCTCGGGGTGAGTCATCCAGCGCGCCAGCTCGAGCCGGCCGCTGGCATCGGCGGCCACCGGCGGCGGCGTCGCCAGGTGGTCCGTGACCTTCAGGAAGCCGCGCGGCTCCGGTTCCTCGGCGAGGTTCAGGTGGCTGCCGCGAATGTGCACCGGAAGATCGACGATTTCCGCCTCGTCCACCGCCATGGCGTACGGCGGTTCGGGCGGCGAGGCCGCCTCCAGACGTTCGACTTCGGCGCGCAGCTCGGCGAGCCGCTCCAGCGCCTCCGGCGGGTAGAGCTTCTCTTCCTCGTCCTGGTCGAGGCAGAGAATGCAGAAGTAGCCGCCGTAAACCAGCCATCGCAACTCCTCCTGCTCGCGCGGCAGCATGAAGTCCGAGGGCGCAAGGTCGTCCTCGTCCTTGAGCCCGAGTCGCATGAGGTGCTCTTCCCAGGCGATCTCGATCGTCGCGAAGAGGCTCGCGTAGCGCCAGGCGACCTCCTCCAGCGTCTTCGGCGCCGGCCCGCGGACGAGTCCCCGGGTCAGGGGCGCCGTCAACACTTTCTCCGAAGCGATTATCGCCCGCAGCTCCTCGGTGACCTGCTCGTAACGATCGGGTGAGGCGGCGGCGTAGGCGTTCCAGATCACGAAGACGACGCTCGGGTTCGCGCCGTCCCCCTGGACCGGAGGACCCTCCCGGTACCGGTAGAAGGCCCTGACCCAGCGCTCGAGTACCGCCGGTTCCAGTCGCCGGTCCCCGGCGACGCGGGCGATGGCCTCCTGGGCCGCATCCTGCTTCGCTTCGTCGTCGCTCCAGCTCGGGTAGGCCTCCTCCGCGGCCAGCAGGTACCGGGCGATGGCGGCGCGGCGCGGGCGGCGTCGGACGTCGTTGTGCTCCCGGACCACCTCGTCGACCTTCTCGCGCGCCTCGGCAACGAGCTCCTGGGCCGCCTGGTACTGGGCGATCGCCTCTTCCGGGGCCAGGGGCCGCTCCAGCCAGCGCATGCTGCCGGCGTCGCTCATTGTCTCGGTGGAGCGCAGGATGCCGGCCAGCGCGTAGTAGTCGGCCGTGGGGATGGGGTCGAACTTGTGGTCGTGGCAGCGGGCGCAGCCGACCGGCAAGGCGAGAAAGGCGCGGCCCAGGGTATTGACCTGCTCGTCGACGATGTCGATGAGCATCTTGTCGACATCCTGTTCGGCGAGCACCTTGGGGCCGAGCATCAGAAAGCCGGTGGCGGTGATCTGCTCGAAGCGCTGCGCTTCGGTCTCGGCCGGCATCAGGTCGCCGGCGATCTGCTCGTGGACGAAGCGGTCGAAGGGCTTGTCGCGGTTCAGGGAGTCGACGACGTAGTCGCGGTAGCGGAAGGCGTTGGGGAAGCCGATGTTCTCGTCGAGGCCGTTCGAGTCGGCATAGCGGGCGATGTCGAGCCAGTGGCGGCCCCAGCGCTCACCGTAGTGCGGCGAGGCGAGCAACCGGTCGACGACCCTGGCGAAGGCGTCGGGGCCGTCGTCGTCGAGGAAGTCGGCAATCTCGGCTCCCGACGGGGCCAGGCCGATGAGATCGAAGGTGGCCCGGCGGAGCAGGGTGCGCTTGTCGGCCGCGGCCACGGGCGCAAGACCCTGATCCTCGAGTCGCGCCAGGATGAAGCGGTCGATGGGCTGCGTGATCCACGCCTCGTTCTCGACCTTGGGCGGTGCGGGGTCTTCGATCCGGCGGTAGGCCCAATGCTCGCGGCCGGCGGTGTAGTCGAACGATTCGGCCGTTCTCGCCGCGGTCACCGTCCGTTCTGTGCCGGTGCGTGGGTCGGGAGCGCCGCGGCGGATCCACAGCTCGAAGTCGGCGATGACCTGCTGGGGCAGCTTGCCGTCGGGCGGCATCTGGGTGAGCCCCTCGTAGTGGAGCGCCTCGATGAGCAGGCTGTCCTCGGGCGATCCCGGCACGATCACGGCGCCGCTGTCGCCGCCGGCGCGCAGTCCCTCGGCATCGAGGAGAACCAGCCCGCCGCGGATCTTCTTCGGATCGCCGCCGTGACACTCGTAACAGCGCTCGGCCAGGATCGGCCGGATCTTCGACTCGAAGAACTCGAGATCGGCGGGGTCGAGTTCCGAGGCGCCGGCGACCGTGCCGACTGCCGCCAGCCAGGCGAAGGCAAAGGACGCAGGACGAATCATGGCATTGGGAAGCTGCTGAGTGGGCTGAACAGCGCAGGTTATCCGATCGCGTTCCGGCGACAGGCGGAGGGATTGGGCTGCAGTAAACTCGTCAAACGCTCGGTGCCAGACCACAGTGAGAGGGATGTAGTGTGAGCGAAGCCTTAGCCCGAAGCGCATCGACTTCGTCAACAACTACACCTCGCTGATCCTCGGGCACTCGCACCCTGCGGTGACCGAAGCGGTCGCTCGAGTGATCCGCAAGGGCACGGCCTTCTCCCTGCCGACCGAGACCGACATCCGCCTCGCTGAGCTACTCATCGACCGCATTCCGTACATCGATCAGGTGCGGTTTGCGAACTCCGGCAGCGAGGGCGTGCTCTTGGCCATTCGGGCGGCACGCGCGGCAACCGGCCGCAGCAAGATCGCGAAGTTCGAAGGCTGCTACCACGGCATCTACGACTACAACGCTCGAACCGAGCATGGCGAAGAGCCTTGAGAAGGATGTCGTCACGTTGCCGCTCAACAACATCGAGGTCTGCAACGATCTGATCGACGAGCACCGCGACGATCTGGCGGCCGTGCTCCTGGATCCTCTGCCCGCCGCGCTCGGACTGATCCCGCCGAGCACCGAGTTCGTGTCGGCATTGCGGGCCAGGACGAGGGAGTGCGGCGCGCTGTTGATCGCGGACGAGGTGCTCTCGTTTCGCATCGACTACCGCGGCGCATGCCATCTCCTGGGTATCGAGCCGGATCTCGTGGCGCTCGGCAAGATCATCGGTGGTGGCTTCCCCGTCGGTGCGGTAGCCGGAACGGCCGAGGTGATGTCCGTCTTCGATCACCGCGGCGCACGTCCTGGCGACCTGAACCGACGCACCCAGTCCCGTCACGGCACGGTTCGACCTGCCAGAACGCCGAGGTACTCCAGTATCTCTTGCCGGCTCAACCCGGCGCCGAGCGCAGCCATCAGGAAGACCCGGGCCTTGAGCCCGTCGAGGTCCTCTCCGCCGACGACGCCCATCTCGTCGAAGGGCGGATAGAGCACCACCCTTCCCGCTCCCGTGCGGGTCGTGAAGAGCACCACGACCTCCTTCTCGATCGCCTCTCGCAGGGCCGGCACCACGCGCTCCGGCACGTTGCCGCGCCCGAACACCTCCACGACCAGACCCCTGGCGCCATTCTCGACCGCCGCACGCACCAGGTGGCCGTCGCTGCCGGCGACGAGCCGCACCAGGTCGACGTTGGGCTCGATCCTGGTCGCTGGAACAAGCAGCCGCCGCGCCGGCCGCCGTTTCAGGTAGAACACGCCGTCGTCGAAGCTGCCGAGCGGGCCGACACCCGGAGACGCGAAAGCCTCCACCGCCACCGAGTGCGTCTTGCGCACATCACGGGCCGCGTGGACTTCGTCGTTCAGGGTCACCACGACGCCGAGATCTCCGGCCGCCGGTGAGCCGGCAAGAATGACGGCGTTGAGCAGATTACGTGGGCCGTCGGTATCCGCTCGCTGCGGGGAGCGTTGCGCCGCGGCGAACACGACCGGGCGCGGATCCGCCACCAGGAGATCGACTAGGAACGCGGTTTCCTCCAGCGAATCCGTGCCGTGGGTGATCACGACCCCGCTGAGCGAGGCGTCGCGCGCGAAGAGTTCGTTCACCCGCTGGGCCAGCGCGAACTGGAGCTCGGGCGTCATCTGAGAACTGCCGATGGCGCTCCAGTCCTCGCCGGTCACGGTCGCCACCCGTGCCAGCTCGGGAATCGCCTCGACGAGGTTGGACGCGGTCAGTTTCCCGTCCGTCGCGCTGGCGATCGTGCCGCCGGTCGCCACCACATGGACCTTCGGCAGTTCGCCGCTTCGGCGCCCCGAACCTCCTCGCCGCAGCGCGCGTCCCGGCCGGGCACCCGTGACCTCACCTTCGAGCAGAACGAAGACACCACCCACGAGCACATGCCGCGCGCCCCGCGCGTAGTGATGCGGGTCGCCGAATGCGGCGGGGTCGTCGACTTCGTCTATGGCGAAGACGGCAATGTCGGCCGCGTCGCCCATCCTCAGACGACCACGATCCGCAAGGCCGAGCCGATCCGCGGGAAGCGACGACATCTTTCGGATCGCCTCCGGTAGGGACAACACGCCTTCATCGCGCGCATAGTGGCCGAGGACGCGGGCGAAGGTTCCGTAGTTGCGTGGATGCGGAACCCCCTCCCCGGGCGCCACGATGCCGCCATCGGACGCGATCATGGTCTGCGGGTGCCGCATGATCCTGATGACGTCCTGTTCCTGCATCGCGTGAAAGATGCCGCTGAAACCGCCCTTCTCCTGCAGCTCGAGCGCGAGCTCCGCGGCCGCTGCCAGATCGTCCTGGTTCTCGCCGCGCCGGGCCAGAATGTCGGCCAGACTCATGCCGTTGAGCGACGGATCCCACTCGCACTGCGAGATCACGACGTTCTTCGGGTGCCCTCCACCGCGGTCGACGCGCAGGCTCAAGGCGACGCCGGCCTTGATGCGTGCTCTCGTATCCGGGTCGCGCAGGCGGGCAAGTAGATCCTCCGGCTCGCCTTCCAGACTCCAGGCAGGAAAGAGAATCGAGAGCGACGTACTCGAGGCCGTGTACGGGTACTGGTCGATCGTCACGTCGACGCCCCTGCTGCGGGCCGCGTCGACGAGGGCCAGGGACTGTTCGCTGGCGCCCCACATCGGGGCGCCAACCACTTTGTGATGTGTCAACTGCGTTGGCAGGCCGCCCTCTTCGCCTATGCGGATGGTCTCTTCGACCGCGGCGAGGAGTTCGAGGCCTTCCTCGCGCATGTGACTGACGTGGAAACCGCCAAAGCGTGCCGCTACGCGCGCGAGGGCGATGACCTCTTCGGTCGTCGCGTAGGCGCCGGGCACGTACTTGAGCCCGGTCGACAAGCCGAATGCCCCTTCGCTCATCGCCTGCTCGACGAGATGCTTCATCGCCTCGAGTTCGTCTTCCGTCGGCGCCCTGTCTTCGTTACCCATCACCTGATTGCGGATCGTGCCGTGGCCGACGGTGAGCCCGAAGTTGATCGCCGGCGGATGGAGGTCGATGCGCGCCAGGAAATCGCCAATCGGAAGCGGAGAACTCCCATCCGGCCCCTCGATGACCGTCGTTACGCCCTGGCGGACGTAGTTCTCGGCCAGCGGATGCCGGAACACGCCGCCCACGGCGTGGCTGTGAATGTCGATGAAACCTGGGGTGACCGCGAGAACGCTCACGTCGAGGCGTTCGGCGGCTCGCGCGCCTTCGAGGTCACCGATCGCCGTGATCCGGTCACCCACGATGCCGACATCGGCGCGGTAAGGCTCGCCGCCACGGCCGTCGTAGATCGTCCCGCCTTCGAGCACCAGGTGATAGCGCGGCCCGTCGGTGGTCTGGCCGAGGCAGACGACGGCACTCGCCAGGACGAGGACGACGGCGCACCCAGTCGCCGGCCAGTTCCGAGTCAACGGTGCTCCAGGAGGAGCGCGAACAGATCGTCGCGCACGCGGTTACGCAAGCCGCCGCCTGTCCACTCCGTGCGCGGGTTGAAGGCCATTAGGCCGTCCTCAGCCGTCTTGGCCGGAAGGGCGAAGGCATTGTCTTCGCCAAGGTGACCGGGGGCGAGATCGGTGTACGAGCGGCCCAGTTGTTCTTCCGTGCGAGGAAGGTCATGACGGTCGAGGATGCGCCGCCGCGCCTCTTCGTAGTAGTTGCCGCCGGATGCCGCTTCCAGGATGAGGCCCGCAACGATGAACCCCAGCTCGTAGCGCAGTTCATCAAGCCGCTCTTGGAACAGCTCCTCGATCTCCGTCGCCACCACTGCCTCGCTCCCTATAGTGCCTCCAGTCTCGGAATCCGCAAGCTCGGTGCACGTCGCGGTCAGAGCGAACATCGGGACAAGCGTGAGCCCCGTGACCCGCCAGCGAGCCACCGGGCTGCTACTCCCACCCATAGGCCGCCCGGATTCTCGCCGGCAGCTCAAAGAAGATCACTGGATTGGCCTCGCTGCTGTTGGCCAGGATGACATAGCCGTTGCCGCCTTCGAGCGATCCGACGAAGTTCCCGCGAAAGCCCCAGTTGCCGCCGGTATGGCCGAAGAAACGGTCCGCTTCCCCGGGCGGTGCGGGACGGTGGGGTGTGGTGGCGCCGGCGGTGAAGCCGAGCGCGTAGTGACCCACGCCTCCCGGCGTCACCATCTTCCGGGCGAACTCAGCTCCAAGGACCCGGTTGGAGCGCCCTTCCAGCGAGAGCTGGATCTCGATCACGAACTTGGCCAGGTCGGTCGGGGTCGTCCAAAGCCTCGCCGCGTAGAGCTCCGGGTAGACATGCCACTTCGCGCGCGGCTCTCCCTCGTCCCCGGCCTCGCCTGTAACAGACCCGCCCGCTCGCGCCGCGTTGCCTTCGAGCGCGGCAGGCAGGGGTTGGCAGAAGCAACTGCGCGTCATGTCGAGTGGATCGAGGATCGTCTCCTGGAGAATCTCCGCAAACGGCTGTTCCCGAACGTCGCTCAGAGCGAGTTGCAGGATCGTCGAACCGCCTCCCGAGTACTCGTAGCGGGTGCCGGGTTGCCAGGAGACGACCACCGGCTCGGTGTTCGCGCGCGTCGTCTGACCTTCACGCCCGAGGATCTCGGGGACAGTCGGCAGCCCGGCGCCGGCCTCGTAGCCGGGGAACCCCGAGACCGTGGTGCCCGCCGTCATGCTCAGCAGCATCCGTGGAGTCACCGGCGTCTCTTCGAGCAGCTCGGCGTCGTCCTCGAGTTGCCAGGAGCGAAGGACCGAATTGATGTCGTCGTCGAGCTCGAAGAGTCCATCCTGAACAGCTCGGAGAACCGCCATGGCCGACAGCGGCTTGCTGATCGACGCGGCCTGGAAGAGCGTGTCCTTGTCGGCAGGCGCGCCGCCTGTTTCGTCTGCAACGCCGTAGGCCCTGGCCCATGCCAGCCGGTAGTCCTCGACGACCGCGAGGCTGAGTGCCGGGATGCCGTGCATCTCCATGAGCTTGACAAGGCTCTTGCCGGCATCGTCGCTCGACCCCGGCTGGCGCGGCGCTTCGATCCTGGCGATCAGTTCCGCCGGCTCGTCCGGACTGGCGCCGTCCGGCTGGGCCTGGAGGGGCATGGCGAGAACCCAGACCAGCAGGACGCCACGACCTGCCAAGGACAGTAGTCGCTGTGGTCCGACGCCTGTTCCCGAAGCGACGAACGCCTGTCGCGGAATCGCAGGACTCTTCATCTCCCGCGGATTCTAGGCCGCGGAGTCCGAGATCGAACCCGGCTACTTCGTGCTCGCCGGCATTGCAGGGATCGCTAGAACCCCAAACTTATTCGCAGCGCCAACCGGCGAGGCAGGTAGTAGAGGCTGGGTACGGGTTCCGTTGGATAGCGCCCCAGACTTGCGTTTGACCAGTAGTAGAAGCCGTCCTCGTCCAAGACGTTCAGGAGCTGCAGATCGACACCGAGCCTGACGCGGTCGCCGAGCGGGAACTGCCGCGACAGAGCGAGGTCGACGAAGGTCTTGTCCGGCATCCGGCGGTCCCCGGTGTACGGCTCGAGGGGCACCGTCACCACGCCCTGGCTCAGGCGGACGCGCGCCGCGTGCCGCCACGGGCGGCCCTGCTCATAGTTGAGGGCGCCGACCGCCTTGAGCTGCCAGGGCAGGTCGACCATTCCCTGAGCCCTGAACACCCACGGCCGGTCGCCCTGTGAGAAGCCTCCCTGATAGAGATGATGGTTGGGGTCTCTGCCCTCCGAGCTGGTGTAGAAAGCGACGTTCCCGTTCTGCTGGAGCGGGCGAGGCTGCACTCCCTTCGACTCCGACCAGCCCAACGAGGAGTCGAGAGACCAGCGGCCGGTGTGGCGCTTGCGGAAAGTGAGAAAGACGCCCTTGTAGTCCTGCTCGAACTTCGTTCCGGGTGGGGCGTTGGCCGCCGCGCCGGGGTCGTTGGCCTTGCGCAGGGTCGGCTCTGTGACGACGTTCTTGAGCATGATCGTCTCGCCCGTCAGGGGGTTGACGTAGGGAACATCCTCGTACTCGCCGTCGCCCTGGATCTGCCAACCGATCAGGTCCGTCGTTTCGCTGAGGACGACCTGAGCGCCGAATGCATACTCTCCGACCTGCTGCTCGTAGCCGACGGCGAATTGGTCGGTCTGCGGCCGCTTCATCCCCTTGACCGGTAGATCGAAGTCATCGTTGTCGACCGTCCTGAAGTATGTGAAGGGGCCGTTCCGGTTGGGGCTGTAGCCGAAGCGCGCGGACGGCCGGTTGGGGTGCGGCTGGTTCCACATCGAAACGACATTCATCTCGTGGTATCTGCCGATGGAAGCCCGCAGGACACCTTGCCGCTCCCCCTCGCCGACCTGGTAGGCGATGCCGAGACGCGGGTCGACGCTCGAGTAGTCGATGACATCGGGATAGTGGGGCGTGAACTCTCCGGTGGTCACGCCGCAGTTGAGCTCACTACAAAGGTAGGACTCGAGGATCGGCTCGGAGGGGATCTCCCCCTTGTCCTGGTCGGCACGCACGCCGAGATTCAGCGTCAGCCTGTCGCTGATGCGCCACGAGTCGTCCACATAGAACCCAAGAGACTCCGTGTCGCCGCCGTAGTAGTGCGCTGCGCGGGTGTAGATGTAGTAGTTGGCCCCGAACTTGTAGTAGTACTTGCCGCCGAAGCCGGGATAGACGGCGCCGGCCTGCTCGCCGGTATTGCTGTACTGGAAACCGAACTTGAACTCGTGGCTGCCGTTCAGGTCGTCGGCGAAATGGGTCACCTTGGCGTGGCCCCGCTGCCACCACACGGGGTAGAGGTAGGGATACGTGGGACCGCCGCTATGCGTTGGAACAGGCGTGTTGTAGTCGATGAGGGGCGGCTCCAGGCTGCCGGTCGCCGAGACGTTGCGGTCCCTGTTGATGATGTCGTAGAAGTTGGCCTCGAGCACCGTGTTGCTGCCCACCACCGACTGGAAGCCGATCCGCCAGTAGGGGATCTCCTCGTACTCGCGGCTGAAGGCCCCCGGATTCGTCTTGAAGGTCCCGGAACCGCCGGACTGGATTTCCAGGTCCTCGAACCGGCCGTGAGCCGTCAGCGTGTTCGAGTCATTGATCGACCAGTCGAGTTTCAGGCTGGTGTGCGTGGCCTTGTCGCTGCGGATGAACTCCGCGATCTCGCCCGGCTCTACCAGCAGGTCTTCCTTGGTCGTGGCGGCGGCGAAGAAGAACAGCTTGTCCCTCTTCAGCGGCCCGCCCAACCACAGGCTGTTGTTCTCGAAGGTGTCTCTCACGAAGCCCTGCTCTTCCCCGGCCGCGTTCTCGGCCGTGGCTCCGGTGGCAGTCGTGCCTTCGAACTCACCGGTGTGGGCGAACCGCCCCTGGAGGGTGTTGGTTCCCGACTTGGTGACGATGTTGACCGCGGCTGATGTCATGTTGCCGTACTCGGCCGGGGCGCCGACGCCGAGCACCTGGATTTCCGCGATGGTGTCGGGATCGGTCCAGCCACCGAAGATGTTGCCGCTGTCCGGGAAGCTGCTGTCGAGTCCGTCGACGTTCCAGGCCACGGAGGCCTGATCGCGACCGTATCCCGTGGTGTGGCCCGAATAGGCGCCGACGTTGCCGAGGCGACCGGGCATGCTCATGCCGGGAGCCATCAGGGCGAGCTCCTGGAAGTTGCGCTGGGTTGTCGGCTTCGCGTCGATGAGCTCTTCGGAGTAGCTGATGCTGCCTGAGGAACTCGTCACGTCAAGGACCGGCGCCTCCGAGGTCACCGTGATCGCCTCTTCGACTCCTTCGACCCGCATGGAGAAGTCCACGACAGCAACGCCCGAGATCGAGACGCGGACGTCTTCCACCGACTCCGCCTCCAGACCCTCGAGACTCGCGGTGAGCGTCACCACACCGGGAGGAAGCCCGGCGATCAGATAGTCGCCGTTGACACCGGACATGGATGTGCGCTCGCCGCGCACGACGTCGCCCGTAGCCTCTACCAACACTCCTGGCAGCGGTTCTCCCTCCGCCGAGCGCACCGTCCCGCGTACCGTTCCGACGTTCTGGGCGTAGGCCGCCGTTGCTGCCACGAGGACGAGGACGCCCACGGTGAGAAGCCTCGTCGCGGCGGAACTAGGAGATGACTTCATACTTCCCTCTCTCTAACGATGTTGGTGGGCGGCGGTTACGTTAGGGGGGTACTCCTTGGCAGTCAAGGGACAATTCTTAGCGCATATGAGTAAATGTTAGCGGTGGTGGCCCGCGACGACACGTGGCTGGGCGGCGCCGTGGTCACTGCAGCCTCTCGGCTACTTTCTGCGCACATACACGTAGTAGGCGCTCGCGATGACCTCGCCCTCTCCTTCGAACCACGTGTGCAGGGCCATGGGACCCCTTGGCAGTGACACCGTGAACAGGGCCTCCGTGTCGTCGCCGGCGACCGGCGTTGTGAGACCTTCGAAGCCGTAGGGCCTCTTCTCGCCGATATCCAGATGATGGTGGTCGCTGATGAACAAGCGTGCGGAGGAAATGGGCAAGGCCGTGCCTCCGCCATCAGGTGCTGATGCAAGTGGCGCCCCGATTTCCCTCGGCCAACGCCGGAGTGCGAACTCGTACTCGCCTGCCTCGGCCACATCGAGGAGCCAGTAGCCGGTCTTTCGGGTTCCGCGGCGAACCTGGCTCTGCTGGTCGACGAACACGTCGAGCCACTCGCAGCCGGTCAGCATCATGGGGTTCTCGATGTCGTCCCCGATGACGATCCGCTGGGGCTCGTTGGCGGTGGCGGCCACTTCATCCCACCACTCGTGGAGATGGTCCCGCATTCTGG
This sequence comes from Candidatus Multivorans sp., assembly GCA_965216125.1. Taxonomy (GTDB): domain Bacteria; phylum Acidobacteriota; class Thermoanaerobaculia; order Multivoradales; family Multivoraceae; genus Multivorans. The sequence continues at coordinate 2,485,501 of OZ244152.1, forward strand.
CGACGACCTCCGGGTGCCGGTCGATCACGTTCGTCGTCTGCAGCGGATCGCTTTCCAGGTCGTAGAGCTCCCGGTCTTCGAGCAGCCGCCACTGCTTCCAGAGGACCCCCGCGTGACTCCGCGTGAGGATCGACTGGGTGTACGGCGAGGGGTAGTTGAACCCGGACGGCATGCGGCTGTAGTTGATGATCAGCATGCGGTCTTCGGGAACGCTGGCGTCTCCGCGCAGCACGGGCGCCAGACTCGTGCCGCTGAAGTTCGCGGCGGCCGCAGTCTCGATTCCGGCGAGGTCCAGGAGCGTCGGCAGGACGTCTTGCACCTGGGTCAGGCCCGTCACATCCCGCGGATCCGCCAGGTTGCCGTTCGGCCAACTGATGAAGAAGGGCACCCGGTGGCCGCCTTCCCAGAGCTCGGTCTTCATGCCGCGCATGCCGGCGTTGAAGTAGAGCGGGCCGTGGGTGCTGCCGTTGTCCGTCATGAAGATCAGGACGGTGTTTTCTCTCAAGCCCTCTTCCTCGAGGAACTCGATGAGCTTGCCCATGTTCGTGTCGATGTTCCGGACCATGCCCAGATAGCTGGCCAGCCGCGCCTTCAGTGCCGGGCTCATGTCGGCGAACTCGGGTCGGGCCAGCGCGGCCGCGAGCGCGGCTTCGTCCTCCTCCTTGGCGATCAGCGGGCCGTGCGGCGTGTTCGGGGCGATGTAGGTCAGGAAGGGCGTTCCGGACTCCGCGGAGCGCTTCATGTGGTCGATTGCTTCGTCGAAGAAGATGTCGGTGCAATAGCCCTTGAATGCCTCGCGCTTGCCATTCCGGATGTAGGTGTCGTCGAAGTAGTCGTTACCCCAGAAATCGGGTACTGAGCCGATATGGGAGGAGGGGAACCACACCGTCTCGTGGAAACCACGGTCCTCCGGCCGGAAGGGGTAGTTGTCGCCGAGGTGCCACTTGCCGAACACGCCGGTGCTGTAGCCGGCCGCGACGAAGATGTCGGCCATCGTCGGGATCTCGGGCCGCAGGAGCGCCCGACCGCTGCTGACGTTGATCGCGCCGTTCCGGGCCGCGTCCATCCCGGTCAGCAGTTGGCCGCGGGTGGGCGTGCACATCGGCGCGACGTGGAAGTCGTCCAGTCGAACGCTCTCGCCGCGTAGCCGGTCGAGGTGCGGCGTTTCGAGCACGGGGTTTCCGTGGGCGGAGAGTTCGCCGTAGCCCTGGTCGTCCGTCATCACGATGACGACGTTCGGGGGCTGCGCGAAGGCGGTGGCGGCGAGCGCGGACAGAAGAACGCTGAGAACAGACGTTGCTAGCCTCACGATCGAGTCTCCATGGTGAGTGTTTCCAAGAGCGAGCGGTGGCAGGCAGCGTAGCGGAGATCGCGCGCGAACCCGAAGCGGGCGCCGGAGGCGCGTTCCGTGACCGCTACGGCGACTGGGCGCTCGTCGCCGGCGCCTCGGAGGGGCTTGGCGCCTCTTTCGCGGAGTGCCTGGCCGAGCGCGGGTTGGACCTGGTGCTCCTCGCCCGGCGCGAGTCGTTGCTCGATGACCTCGCGGCCAGGCTCCGCGAGCGGTACGGCGTTGAGGTGCGGCCGCTGGCGATGGACCTTGCCGCCCCCGGCCTTGCCGACGCGTTGGCCACCGCCACGGCGGACCTCGACCTCGGGGTGCTCGTCTACAACGCAGCCTTCGTCCCGGTGGGACGCTTCACCGACGCCGACGCCGAGGCTCTTGAACGGGCGGTCGACGTCAACGTCCGGGCGCCGGTCGTCATGCTGCACACGCTGTTGCCGGGTCTCGAACGGCGCGGGCGTGGCGCGGTGATCCTGATGTCCTCGCTGGCGGGCCTCCAGGGAACGCCGCGGGTGGCGGCCTACGCGGCGACCAAGGCCTTCAACACCGTCCTGGCTGAGGGCCTGTGGCAGGAACTCCGCGAGCAGGGGATCGATGTGATCGCCTGCTGCGCCGGCGCGATCGAGACGCCCGGCTATCAGCGCTCGGGCAAGGGCCGCGTGCCCGTCATGCTGGATCCCGACGCGGTGGCGCGCCGGACGCTCGATGCGCTCGGCAAGGGTCCGCGGGTCGTTCCGGGGCTGGTCAACCGGCTGGTCGCCGTGCTGCTCACGCGCCTCCTGCCACGCAAGGCGGCGATCCGGCTGATGGCCCGGAACACCGGCGACATCGGCTGAGAGCGCCGCCGTTAACGACGGTCGAACCGCAGTCGCCGGACCCGCGAAGAATCGCTGATGTAGAGGGTCGTCACCCTGCCGGCGGCGTCCCGTTCGAAGCGCGCGGGCCAGGCGACGACGGTGGCGAACAGTGCACGGACCGGAAACCTCTCCAGCAACGGATCGCTCAGTTCGAAAGCGTCCTGGAACAGGGGCTCGAGAGTGCGCGGCTTGTCGAGCGGGCGACGGAACAGCAGTTTGCCGTCCTGGAACTCGACGGAGTACGTCACGTCGAGCTCGTCGCTGGTGTAGTTGCCGACGTACTCCGCCAGCTCCTCGGGCGTTGGCGTGACCGCGGGCATCGCCCGGTAGCGGCGCTTCGGATCGTCCGCCAGGGTCGCTGTCCTCGTGCCGTCTTCGTCCGTTGCGAACGCGACGACGAGATCGGACAGTCCGACCGCGAACCGGTCTTCGCCCAGGGGCGTTGCTCTCACTGCGCCGAAGTGGAGCGCTCTGCCGCGGACCGTGATCCGGACGATCGAGTCGGTGTGCGTGTGGAGATAGGGATCCGCCCAGCGTTCCAGGTCTTCCAGCGGGACCTCGACGCGCGGCGTTGGACTCTCCGCGTTCGCAGCCTCGTCGGCCGGTCCGAGGAAGACGTCGATCACCCGGTGGCCCACCGCGACCGGATTGATGTCGCCGTGGTTACACAGGAGAGCAAGCGACAGGCGGTCGCGGTCGGGGTAGCGGGCCAGCCAGGCCCGGTAGCCGGCGGTGCCGCCGCTGTGAGCGATCTCCCGCTCGCCGCGGTACTCGCCGATCCCCAGGCCGAGTGCGTAGTCGCTCAGGGAGCCGTCGTTGAATCGTCCGGGAGTTTCGAGCGCGTCGACGAATCGCTGTCCGAGGACCTTCGGCTCGTCGAGTTCCTGGTTCCAGCGCTGCAGATCGCCCACCGTCGTCAGCAGACCGCCGTTGCCGAAGACCTCGGTGTTGGCCATGTTCGTATGGAGCCCGCCGCTCCTGCCGCTTCCGTAGGCGGTAGCGCGACCCTTGACGATTTGCGTGAAGTCGTCGCGCCAGAGCGTGCTCGTCATGCCCAGGGGCCCGAAGATCCGCTCGGTCGTGAAGTCGTTGAACGACTGCCCCGAGACGCGTTCCGCCAGCACGACGCTCAGGATGTACGGAGCGTTGCTGTAGAGGTACTCCTCGCCGGGCGGGAAGTTGAGATCCCGCTGCCGGACCATGAGCGCGAGGACTTCGGCGTTGGTGTGCACGGCGAAGCCGTCGGGCCGTCCCCGGAGAGCGACCAGCGGGCGGAACGTCCTGAGTCCGCTGGTGTGGGTCAGGAGATGGCGAATCGTGATCGCCGCGCCGAAGTCCGGCAGTTCGGGAAGGTACTCGTGCACCGGGTCGTCGAGCGAGAGCTCGCCGTCGAGCGCGAGGAGGACGAGCGCCGCGGCGGTGAACTGCTTGGCGACGGAGCCGGCCTCGAAGATGGTCTCGGGCGTGATGGGCGCCGGTTGCTCCAGGTGGGCCATGCCGAAGCCGCGGGCGTAGACGGTCTCGCCGGCTCTGGCGACCGAGACGGCGCAGCCGGCCGTGTTGTCCCGGTTCCAGAGCTTGAACACCGCGTCTACCTTTGCCGCGACATCCGCTGGCAACTCCTCTGTGTCCTGAGCCGAGACGCCGGTGCAGAGCGCCAGGCCAAGGAGCAGATGCACCAAGAAGGCCCCGCAGGCGCGACCGTTTGCGTGGCGGGGAGGGTCGTGGCTCATTGCTTCGTTCTCCTCTGGCGGGTCAAGGGTGGTACACGCCCGCCACGATACGATGCTACGCCCGATGAAGCACAACCTGACGCGGTGCCTGGGCGGCGGCCCCTGGTCACGCCCCCTGCTCTTCCTGGCCGCTGCCCTTGCCGCCGTCGCCGGCTTTGCCGAGGACAAGCGGCCGATGACCATCGTCGAACTGATCGACGTGCCGGGGGTGGGCAGTCCACGAATCTCCCCGGACGGCGCCCAGCTCCTCTACACGCGCTCCGACACGGACTGGGAGAAGAACGGCCGCACCACCCACATTCGTCGCATCGAGATGGACGGCACCGGAGACGTTCGGCTGACCTACGGCGAGAAGGGGGAACGGAGCCCGCGCTGGTCGCCGGACGGGAGCTTCGTGGCCTTCCTCGCGAATCGCGGCGAGGAGGACTCCACGCAGATCTATCTCCTGCCGAACCGCGGTGGGGAAGCCGCTCCGTTGACCAGTCACGAGAGCTCGGTTCAGAGCTTCGAGTTCTCCCCGGACGGCGAGCACATCTTCTTCCTCGCTGCGGATCCGAAGACTGCTGAGGAGAAGAAGAAGGACGAGCTGAAGGACGATGTCTTCGCCTTCGACGAGGACTACAAGCAGCGCCACCTCTTCGGGGTCGCGTGGACGGGCGACGACCGCGGCGGCGTCGAGCGGATCACCGAGGGCGACTTCTCGGTCGTCGGCTTCCGCATCTCGGCGGACGGCGGGCGGATCGCGCACCACCGGGCGCCCTCGCCGCTTTTCGACAACCGGGACGAGGGCGAGGTCTGGATCATGGACCAGGATGGCGGCAACTCCCTCCAGCTCACCGACAACACGGTGAGCGAGTCCGGCGCCGAGCTGTCCCCGGACGGACAGCGCGTCATGTTCGTTTCCAACTCCAGCGCCGACCTGGAGACTTACTTCAACACGAACATCTTCGTCGTGCCGGCCGGCGGCGGAGCGCATCGCCTGCTGTACGAGGGAATGCCGCACGAAGTCAACGGCGCCCGCTGGGCGGACGACGGCACGATCTACTTCACCGCGAACACCGGGATTCGAAGCCAGCTCTTCCATGCCGCCGTGGACGACTCGATGCCGGCGGCTCTCACCGAGGGGGACCACGCGTTGGGTTGGTGGGCCTGGTCGAGGGCCACGGGTCAGCATGCCTTCACGGTCAACCATCGAGAGAGCCCGGGGGACATTCACGTCATGCCGGCCGGGGGCGGGAAGCCCAGGCAGGTGACCTCTGTCTTCGACTATCTCGACGAGACGTTCCTGCTACCTCGCCAGGAGGCGATCCGCTGGCCGGGCGAGGACGGCGTCGCGGTGGAGGGTCTCCTCTACTACCCGCTCGACTACGAGGAGGGCAACCGGTATCCCCTCGTCGTGCAGACGCACGGCGGGCCGGCTGCCTCGGACAAGTTCGGATTCGGCCGCTGGTCGAACTACGTCCAGGTGCTGACCGCTCGCGGCTACTTCGTCTTCAAGCCGAACTACCGGGGGAGCACCGGCTACGGGGACGCATTCCTGCGCGACATGGTCGGCCACTACTTCCATCAGGCGCACCTCGACGTGATGACCGGGGTCGACCATCTGATCGACATCGGACTGGTGGACGGTGACCGGATGGCCAAGATGGGCTGGAGCGGCGGCGGTCACATGACGAACGAGATCATCACCCACACGGCCCGCTTCAAGGCGGCGTCGTCGGGCGCCGGGGCCGTGAACTGGATCTCGATGTACGACCAGAGCGACGTGCGGACCTATCGCACGCCCTGGTTCGGGGGTACGCCGTGGGAGGAGGACGCCCCCATCGGCGTCTACTGGGAGAACTCGCCGCTCAGGGACATCTACAAGGTGACGACGCCGACGCTCGTCCTGGTCGGCGAGAACGACGTCCGGGTGCCGCCGCCCCAGTCGGTGGAGCTGTACCGGGCGCTGAAGGCGAACGGAGTGGAGACCCATCTCTACATTGCCCCGCGCGAGCCCCACGGCTGGGGCGAACTCCGTCATGAGCTGTTCAAGGTGAACGTGGAGATCGACTGGTTCGAGCGCCACGTTCGCGGCATCGAGTACGAGTGGGAGACGGCTCCGGAGTCGGACGAGGACGAGGAAACCGAGGACACCGAAGACACGGACAAGGGCAGCAAGTAAGCGGCGAGCGCGAGTTCCCGCCGGTGGCCGCCAGACGAGGGATTGACTCAATGGATGAAGACAAGGCCGCCGAATCCGGGAGCGTGAAGGGCCCGAAGATCATCGTCGCGATCTTTGTCGTGGTCGTCGTCGGTCTCCAGGCCCTGGCCTGGAACTGGGGCAGTTACCGGCTGCACGGCAGCCTGAATTCCTACTACGTCCTGCTCAGCCTCTTCCTGTCGATCAACCTGCTGATCTGCTACTGGGAGGTGTGCCTGTACCTGCGGCGCGACTACATCCCGAAGCGGGCGGAGTACTGGCGGGGCCGCCGGGCGGCGACAGGCCGGCCGCCAGCGATCGTGTTTCTGTTCTCCGCGATCCCGCTGCGGAGCATCGCTTCGCCGACGGCGTGGGCGGACGTCTGGGCGGCGTACTCCGTGTACGACGACGCCTACACCGATCGACGGACGTTCGGCTTCAACTGCGATGTCGGCAACGGCTTCGCCACGCCGATTCCGTCGATGGTCGTGCTGGCCTCGATGACCACCGGCTTCCTGCCGGCCACGGTTGCCGGGATCCTCGGTGTCGCGCTGTTCTGGCAGTGGGTCTACGTGAGCTCGCTGTACATGGTGAGCTTCTACATTTCCGGAGGGCACAAGGCCCTCGGCCGGCTGGACCGATTCGTCTGGGTGTGGGCGCCCAACACGGTGTGGATACTCCTACCCCTGCTGGGACTGTACGTGTCGACTCGCCTGATCCTCGACGGGACCTACGGCCTGTTGGGGCACTGAGCCGGCGAAGCCCGTACGAGCGCCAGTGTGGTCGCCGCTACGCGGTTACTGACCGCCGCTGGTTTCGGCTGCAGCGGCTGCTGCCGCTTCCCGCTGCTTGCGCCGGAACTCGCGCAGTTGCTGCATCTGCTCCCTCAGCGCATCCGGCACGATGAAGGTCGGCATGTTCGTTTGCTGGCTCGTGTCGCTGAACGTGTAGTGAATGAAGCCGACCATCATCTCGTCGGTCGTCGCCTCACCCCACATCACGTTCGCCGTCGGATCGGGGTTCGCCGGGTTGTCGGCCGAGTTGTCGAAGGTCGCGTCGACGCGAATGGTCGTGCCGGCCGGAATCACCTTGGGCTCCGTCGGCGTGTAGGTGAGCTGCCAGTTGAAGTCGTAGTTCGGCACGTCGAGCAGGACTTCCTTCTCACCGTCGGGGTACTCGGCCGTGAACCTCATCGTCTTGCCCCGCAGGTGCATGTGAGGGGTGAAGTCGAAGAGCACCGCCTCGTGCTCGGTGGTGAACGCCGACCAGGACGTGTAGTTGCTTTCGCCCGCCGGAATGTTCAGCACCGGATCCACCAGCCACATGGTCTCCACCACGTTCTCAGGCTTCTGGTCGTGGAAGTAGAGACCCATGGTCGTCTGGTCGGGGCCGCCGGTGCCCGGGCCCGGAGTCTTGTGGTAGTGCATCTGGAAGAACAGGGTGCTGTTCGGCGGCATGCGCATCCCGTGACCTTCGGCGAACTGAAGCGGAGCGACGCCGGGTCCCCAGCCGCTCACGAAGGTGAGGTCCAGGGTTCCGGTCCGGCTCTGCACGCCCGCGAGGGTGGCGTCGGGCGGTGCGAGGTAGGTCAACTGGTGATGCACCGCTTCGACGAACCCGGGGTGGATCTCGATCGCCCTGATCCAGCGTTCTTCGTTGACGGGGTTATCCACCTGGAGCCACTCGTAGTGGTCTTCGATGTCATCGGAAACGTGGAACTCCGGGGCCGTGAAGACGGCATCCGGCGTGCCGAGCTTCCATTCTGAAGAGAAGCTGGGAGGCTCCGGCGCCCGCGAGAGGTCACCGGACGGCGCGCCCGCGGCCACCCAGCGGTTCAGCGTCTCGATCTCGGCGTCGGTGAGGCTCGGGTCCTCCACGAACTCCCCGTGCTCCGGGTTGGCGAACCACGGTGGCATGGAGCGGTCGCTCGTGACCTTGCGGATCGACTTCGCCCAGGGCCGCGTCTCGTCGTAGGTCAGCAACGACATGGGCGCGGTCTGTTCCGGTCGATGACAGCTCACGCAGTTCTCGTGCAGGATCGGAGCGACGTGGTCCGACCAGGTCACCTCAGCGGGGTCTGCCGCGTTGTTGGCTGGCGGCGCCGCGACGACCGCGCTCGCGAGGAGCGCCAAGCCGAGAACGAGGAAGGGGAGATAGAGCTTCATGGGATTCTCCTTGCCCGGTGGGAGTCCGGGGGATTGGGGCGAGTGTAGCCCGAGCGGTCTCAGTCGAACGCCGCCAGGATCTCGTCGTCGATCTGCTGCCACGCCTCCGGCTGGTTGGGGACGCCGCACAGGATGATCTCTTCGGCGCCTGCCTCGATGTACCGCTGCAACAGATCCTGCACGTAGGAGGCGGTACCCCAGCAGTACCAGGGCCGGCCGGGTGACTTCGCGGCCTCCTGGTCGTTGGCGGAGAGCCGGAAGGGCAGGGCGACGGTCCTCTTGACCTCCGCCGGATCGCGGCCGGCGTCCCCGCAGTGACGGTTCAGCACCTCCTGCTTGTGGCGGAAGACATCGACGCCGCCGGGGTGCCAGAAGTCCAGGTTGCTGATGTCGCCGTAGCGCGCGCAGGTGCGGAGCGTCCGCTTCTCGCCGTTGCCGCCGATCAGGATCGGGATGTGGGCCTTCCGGGTGGAACGCGGCCTGGTCGAACCCGGCGCGAGGGGCGCTTCGTCCAGGCGGTAGTAGGTCCCCTCGAACGTGACCTTCTCGTCGTCCTGCTTGGTGAACAGCAGACGGATGAGCTGAGCCGCCTCTTCCAGGCGATCGCAGCGCTCGCGAACCGAGGGGAAGTCCCAGCCGTAGGCCTGGTGCTCGCGCTCGAACCAGGCGGCGCCGATTCCCAGTTCCATGCGTCCGCCGCTGATGTGGTCGACGCTGGCGCAAATCTTCGCCAGCAGCGCCGGATTGCGGTAGGTGATGCCGCAGGCGAGAGTTCCCAGCCGCAATCGCTGCGTCAACATCGCCGCCGCCGTGACCAGGGTCCAGACCTCGAGCGCCGACTTGTGCTCCTCGTTGGGGGCCGCGGGCGGCAGGAAGTGATCCGAGAACCACAGACTGCTCCAGCTTCCGCTCTCGATCGTCCGAATGGTGGCCTCGATCTGTGGCCAAGGCAGGCGGTAGCTGCTGAGTTGGGCGCCAAACTCCATGGGAACCGGAAGCTACACTAGGTGGCACATTGTTCCAAGTTTGTGTCGGGTCGCGGAGAGGGGTGTCGAGATGACCGTGGAGGAGCTCAAACGAGACTTCGATCGGGACGGTTACGTCGTCCTCCGTGGTTTCCTCTCGCCTGAGGAGGTCGAGGAGTTGCGCGCCCACGCCGAGCGATGCCTGAGCCAGGTCAAGAGAGGCGAGGAATACCCGGGCGTCGCCAAGAACCTGAACAACGTCGACCGCTGGTTCGAGGATCAGCTCCAGCGCGGCAAGCAGACCGAGCTGATCTCCGCGCTGCTCGAGGACGACCTGGAGCCGGCGACGGCCGGCTGGTTCGCTCGGCTGCCCGGGGAGACGTCCGGGATCAAGCCTCATCTCGATGCCGTCGGTCACCGGCGGAAGGGCGCCACGATCTGGATCGCCCTCGACCGGGCGGACAGGGAGAACGGCTGCCTCTACTACGCGAAGGGCACGCACCGGCAGAACCTGCCGAGTCGCATCGGCCTTCCCGGCTTCAGCGCCGAGTCCGAGGGGGCGGTCGCCGTCGAAGTCGAGCCGGGCGACGCCGCGATTCACAGCTCACTCACGGTGCACTGGTCGGAAGCGAACCGCAGCCGTCGTTCGCGGCAGGCGATTACGTACTTCTATTGGGCGGCTTCCCCGGAGGAGCCGGTGGCACGAACTGAGGAAGCTGGAGGGAAACGATGATCGAGGGCTCGTCGCGACGGATGTCTTCCTGCGCATGAACGGTTGGAGGCTCGTGGTCGACGATCGAGAGGCGTACACGTTCCTGATCGGCGGGCTCGAGGCGGGGACTCTGGATCGAGACGTGCTGGACGAATGGTTGCGAGCCTCGGTAACGCGCCTGGAATGAGTGCGGCAGTGGCGAAGCCCGGGTCCGACTACCCCTCCGTGGGCGCCGCGAACTACGGGGTCGTGCTCCTGTTCCTCGCCTACGTGCTGTCGTTTCTCGACCGCAACATCCTTTCGCTGCTGGTCGGTCCGATCCGGGAGCAGTTCGGGATCACCGACTTCCAGTACAGCCTGCTCGCCGGCGCCGCGTTCGCGCTGGTGTACAGCTTCGCGAGTCTGCCGCTAGGCCGGCTTGCCGATCACTACTCGCGCAAGCTGATCGTCGCCGGCAGCGTCGCCTTCTGGAGCCTGGCGACGGCGGCGGGCGGCCTGGCGAACGGCGTGGGGCAACTCTTCGCCTCGCGCATGGCGGTCGGCGCGGGCGAGGCGGGCCTCGCGCCGCCCGCCTACTCGATCATCACCGACAGCTTCCGTCCGGCCCACTTCGGCTACGCGATGTCCTTCTACAAGACGGGCGTACGGGTCGGCGGCGGTTTCGCCCTGGTCATCGGCGGTCTGCTCATCGACTACTACACCCGCATCGGTCCGGTCGATCTGCCGCTCATCGGCACGCTGCAACCCTGGCAGGCGACGTTGGTCACGGTCGGTTTGCCCGGGGTTCTGCTCGCGCTTCTGCTGCTGACGATGGTCGAGCCGAAGCGCAAGGAGCTGGCGGTCTCGCGGAGCGGAAGGGAGCGTTTGCCGGTCGGCGAGTTCGTCAAGTTCATCTGGCAACGCAAGCGCGTCTACCTGCCGCTGTTCATCGGTTCGTCGATGCTGGCGATGGCCGGCTACGGCTCCTCCGCGTGGTACCCCGAGTTCCTGATCCGCAACTACGGCCTGAGCCGCGGGGCCGCCGGAACGAGCTTCGGGACGATCACGATCATCACGGGGGTGGTCGGCATCATGGTGGCGCCCTGGATCGCCAATCGCCTCGCGGCGCGCGGCTACAAGGACGCCTACGTACGCACCCTGCTGGCGACGACGCTGATCGCCACGCCGCCTTCGATAGCGGCGCCGCTCGTAGGCAGCGCGACGCTCACCCTGCTGGTACTGATCCCGGGGATGATCTTCTCGGGCGCCTACCTGGGCGTCATGGCGGCGGCGTTCCAGCCGATCACGCCCAACCAGATGCGCGGCCAGGCAACGGCTTTCTACATCTTCCTGACCAGCTTCATCGGCATGGCCTTCGGCACCAGCACCCTGGCCGCGCTCACCGACTTCCTGTTCCAGGACGACGGCAAGGTCCACTACTCGCTCGCCACCATGCAGGCGATCTTCAAGCCGGCCGGGGCGATCCTGTTCTGGTACTGCCTGTCGGCGTACCGGAAGGCGATGGAGGAGGCCGGCAGGTGGGAGGTGGACTGAGAGAGCGGTGGTGATCGGGCCGCGCCAGGTCGCGCCGTCAGAGCACCTCCCAGCGACCTGCTCTGGCCGAGCCGACGTCGAACTCGGGCTCCGGCAGGGGCCGCGTTTCGTCTCCACTATGCTCTGCGCGTGGAGCCAGAAGCGCCGCCAACTGTCCCGCGATCGGTGAACGATGAGGACCGGGAACGGCGGATCATCCGGGGCCACAAGGGGAACTGGCGGCGTTGGTCGAGCATCAGGCGCAGGACGGAGCCTCGTGCCCGACCGGGGAGCCCGAGCACGGCAAGGGGCGTCAGGCTCGGCGTTACCCGTGCAGCGGTCCGGCGCTCTGCGGCTATGATCGCGGACAAGGTGTACGTGGCCCATAGCAGGGCGGAGCGGGCACTTGGCTGACGAATATGTGTTCCGGCGTCGGAACACGCAGTAGGCGGCAGTTGGTCCGATAGAGTCGAGGATCGCCATGCTTCCGCTGGCGAGCCGCAACGATCCAGCAGCTTCCATCACAGGGGCACACCGATATGAGCAAACCGTCGAATCGGCGCGTAGAGTCAGGCAGTGCGGCCAAACGGAGACCCTTGCGACCGGCTCAGCCGGACGATTGGTGGCGACAGGATGGGCGTGCGCTTCGCGGCGACTGGGTGGTAGTCGGGCGGGACATCCGCAAGTCGTTGGAACGCTTCGCGGAGGAGAAGGATGCCCAGGAAGAAGCAGGGGTCGCTACAGAGGCAGCGACCTCAGCGTGACGGTGGCGTAGCCGTCACGTCCCAGCAGGTTGAGGTCAGCGAGTTCACAGCTGGACCTCTCCCACATCCAGAGTTGTTTGGCGGATACGAGCAGGTGCTCCCCGGTTCGGCAGATCGAATCATGGGCATGGCGGAGGACGAGGGCCGGCAACGCCGCCTCCGGAAGATGATTCTGACTGTGGCGGTAGCGGTCGCGGTGGTGTCCGGAGTTACCGTTGGAGGAATCCTGCTCTACAGAGGCGAAGACTTGGCGGCAGGTCTACCTGTTCTGGGTGTCGCGGTGGTCGCCGTGGCGTTCAAGGACCTGCTTCGCTAGCGGTGCGGGTTCCGACACCGGCGCCCGGTCGGGTCCTCGGCACGTCATCGGCAGCCCATCGTCTCGCCGACTTCCCAGCCGGCACCTTCGAGACACTGGTGGCCTCGCGTGAGGCCCGCGACTGCTAGGGCGGTAGCTGGCCCTACAGGAAGGCCGCGCCAGCGTGATCCTCGAAGGCTTCCACCTGCCGAATGTAACGGAGGACCATTTCGGCGCTGGAGTGTCTCGTGACCTCCATGATCTTGTCGAGACGTGCACCGTGAACGGCGGCGCTGGTGACGAAACCGGCGCGCAAGGAATGACCTGAGTACTCGGTCGGATCGAGCCAGGAACAGGCCGTTGTCTTCACCGGGCCGGCCGATGAAGTCGACGTCTTCGACGTTCAGTTGGCAGATCTCCGATCGTCGTAGCGCACCGGCAAAGCCGATCGCGAGCAGGGCCGCGTCGCGGGTCGCCACCACCCGGAAGAACCCGCTCTGGGAACGCTGATCACAGCAGGCAAGCATCTTCCGTAGCTCGTATTCACGGATCGCCTTCACCTTTCTCTGGCCTGTGCCACGGATCCGCGTCAGACCGTGAATCACCGCCGCTACGACCACTGCGTGCCCGGGGGACTCCCTGCCAGCGTCCTTGTACTTCCTGTTGATCGCCGAGAGGCTGATCTGCAGCGTCCCCAGGGACACGGGCCGGTTGCCGCCCGTCGTTGCCCGACGCGAACGCGGTTGGCTTGCCGCCTGGACGAGGAACTGCGCCACGTCTTCGCCGGTGGCCTCCATCGCCTCGCGCCCTGTTTCCTCACAGAAGGAGGCGAACCTGCTCCATCCCTTCTCGTATGCCAGTCGCGTGTTCGCGGACAGCGACCTCGTCAACACGTGTCCCACCGTCAGTTGCTGGTCGTAGCGGAAGCGGTCCTCCACGAACGGGTTGACTAGCGAGTTCGCCTTGAAACTCCTCCAGTTCCGTGCCAGCTTCTTGGGGCAGAGCACCAGGACACGTTCGTTCCGGAGTTCAAAGTATCTGATGACGGCGAGGGCCGTGTAGGTCTTACCGAGGCCCACGCTGTCCGCGAGGATGCAGCCGTTCAGCCTCTTGACCCGATCGATGACTATCTTCGCTGCCTCGCGTTGGAACTCGAAGAGTGAGTCCCAGATGGCAGTCCGGGCCAGGCCGCGTCGGTCGACGTCTTCGTCCGTTCCGGCGAGGTCGGCCAGCTCGTCCCCGAAGAGGTGGAAGAGGGTCAGGTGGTAGATGAACTGTGGCGAGTGGTTGCGGTGGAGGAGTTCCAACTGGCGTAGCACACGGTCCTTCACGTCCTCGGTACGCTTCTCGTCGCTCCACCACTCCTCGAACCATGCCAGGAGGTCGTCGCGGTCCCGGTCCCCGTCGACTACCAGGTTTAGTTCGACGTTCTTGCGCTCGGCGAGGCCCAGTCCGGGAAGCGTGAGGTTCGAACTGCCGATCATGGCGCGGGCTCGGCTGCCCATCACGTGGTACATCTTCCCGTGCAGAAGGTCTTCCCTTACCGAGCGGATCTCCGCCTTGCGGCGAATCCAGTCTGCGCATCGCCGCGCCACGGCACGCTGCGAGAGCTGGCGTGTTGGCGCCAGACCTTCCTCGGTCAAGCCGAAAGCTCTCGCCGGCCGATTGTCCCGGCCCAGCGCTTGCAGATGGTCTGGGGCTCCGTAGAGGAACCGCATTCGCTCGACGCGTTCAAGTTCCTCTCTCAACGCCTCGTAGGCGCTGATCGTGAAGTAGGCGGACACGACCGAGAGTTCTGTGCCTTCCTTGAGGTGGCCCCTCAAGAAGTCGCCGGCCGCGCCGCGGGAGCGGTTGTCGAGGATGCCGACTGGCGATGGAAGCAGCCTTGGGGGGGCAGGCATGGCCGCGGATGCTAGCCGTATGGCGTCTCGCGCGCACTCCTGGTCAGGGGTCAGCCCCCAGTCACCGCGTCGTGGAACCCGTCAAGCCGAGAATTCGGCTGAGGCTCTGGCGAACCTTGCATGGCGCGAAGGGCCTGGCAGAAGCCGGCAGGTGGGAGGTGGACTGAGGGGCGATCTCGGCGTTGACGATCGGCACACATTAGGCGACAATCAGGCATGAGCCGATGTCTCTGGGATCCAGCGAAGAACCGTCGCTTGATCGCGGAACGAGGCGTTAGTTTCGAGGAGGTGGCGGCGCTGATCGAATCGGGTGCGCTAGTGGATGTCTTCGACCATCCAGACCCGAAGCGGACACACCAGCGAATCGCCGTGATCGAGATTGGGAAGTATGCCTACCTGGTCCCCTACGTGGAGACGGAAGCAGGCGACTTCTTCCTCAAGACGATCATCCCGAGTCGGAAGGCGACGAAGACGTACTTGAGAAGGAGTGAAACGAGATGACCCTGCGTGAGCCGAAGCTCGATTCAGAAGTGCTCGATTCCGAGGAACGCGAGATCCTGAGCGCCTACGAGCAAGGGCGTCTGCGAAGAGCCTCGGGCACTTCCCGGGACGCGCTCGGGTTGGAGGCCGCGGCTCGAGAGACGTTCCGTAAGGACAAGCGGATCAACATCCGACTGCCGAGCCACGACCTCGTAGAGATCAAGCGGCTGGCGGCACGCGAAGGAATTCCCTACCAGACTCTGATCTCCAGCGTTCTTCACAAGTACGCCACGGGTGAGCTTGGCTGATCCTGGCTATTGGCCGTCAGTCTTCCTCCACTCGGTAGCGCTCGGCCTCGGCGTCGTAGCCCTCGAACCCGATGATGTCCCGAAGGCGGTCGAAGTCCACGAGCCGGGTGGGTCGCTCCCCGTTGCTCAGGGCCTGCAGCGCCTCGAGCATCGCCGCGGTGGCGGCCGACAGGAGCGTCAGCGGGTAGGCCGCGATCTTGTAGCCGATTTCCTGTAGGCGCTCGGGCGGCAGGAGCGGCGTGTCGCCTCCCTCGACCAGGTTCGCCATCTTCGGACCGGGGATCGCCTCGCAGAGCTCGAGCATCTCGCTCTCGGACCGCGGGCCTTCGAGGAAGAGGATGTCCACGCCGATGTCGGCGAAGGCCCGGCAGCGGGCGACTGCCTCGTCGAGTCCGTCCGTGGCGCGGGCGTCGGTGCGGGCCATGATCAGGATGTCGGCGCCTTCCTCGCGTGCGTCCACCGCGGCTTGGATCCGCGACAGCGCCTCGGCTCGGGAGACGACACGCTTTCCGCTCGTGTGCCCGCACCGCTTGGGCGCTTCCTGGTCCTCGATCATCACGCCCGCGAAGCCGGCGGCCGCGTAGCTTGTGACCGTGCGCTTGACGTTCAGGGCGTTGCCGTAGCCGGTGTCGCCGTCGCCGATCACGGGCAGTCGGGTGGCCGAACAGATGTTTCGGCCCTGGTCGAGCATCTCGCCGAAGGAGATCAGTCCGGTGTCGGGCAGCCCCAGGCGGCTGGCGGACACGGCGAAGCCGCTCATGAAGGTCAGTTCGAACCCCGCCTGTTCGATGAGCCGGGCGGACAGCGCATCGAAGCAGCAGGGCATGACCCGAAGCCCCGGAGCGTCGAGAAGGGTGCGTAGCTGCGCGGCGGGGGAGGAGCTCATGCGGTTCGCGATTGGCTGGACAATCTCGGAAGCGGGGCCGGCACGTAGCGGATCGGATCACGGTCCTTGTAGCAGACCCAACACTGGCCGGTCTCGCCGCCTGTCACGGCCTCGATGACGGCATCCGCGACCTGAGAAGGCGGCATGAGTCGAAGGTCGGCCTCCCTCACGAAGTCCTCGGCCTCGGGGCCGAAGATCCTGGTGGCGACGGCGGCCGGGCAGATGGCGTTGAGGGTGATTCCGCGCTGGGCGAGAGACGGTGCGAGAGCGCGAACCAGGCCGACCACGGCGTGCTTGGTCATCGTGTAGACGGGGTCCACTTCCCACGTTACGAGCCCGGCAACCGAGGCCGTCACGACGATCGATCCGCCGCCGCGGTTCTCCAGCGTCTGCACGGTCGCACTCACGCCGAAGACGACTCCGTCGATGTTGGCCCCCATGGCGCGGCGGTAGGCGTCCGCCGGCATGGCTGCGATGTCGAAGGCAGGAAAGTCACCCCCGGCCGCCGGATAGGTCGTCACGCCGGCGTTGAGATGGACCAGATCGAGCCCGCCATGCGTCTCGACGACCTCGGACACGACGCGGGTCCAGGCGTCCCGGTCGCTTACGTCGAGGCGCGCGAACTCGCCGCTGACCGCGTCCGCGGCTTCCCGCCCCGCGGCTTCGTCGATGTCCGTGACGACGACATGGGCGCCCCGGGCGGCAAGCGCCTCGCAGGTGGCTCTGCCGATTCCGGACCCGCCGCCGGTGACGAGGCAGACTTGTTGATCTAGGCGCATGGTGCAGTCACCTCTACTGGAGTTGGTCGAAGAAGTCTCGAGGACTCAGCACGACAACCGCCTCGTAGGGCGAGACATCGAGCAGATCCCGGTCGCCGCTGACCACGCAGTCGGCTCCTGCCGCCAGTGCGCAGGCGAGGAACTTGTCGTCGTCAGGATCCCGGGAAACACGTTCCGGAAGCGGAGGTGAGGTTACAAGGGTCGCCGAGACAGTCAGGAGTTCCAAAGCCGCGCTCAAGTCGACGCTCGGGAACCGATTCGCCAGTTCCTCAGCCACGCGCACGTACTCCTCGACGATCTCGCGGGA
This sequence comes from Candidatus Multivorans sp., assembly GCA_965216125.1. Classification (GTDB taxonomy): domain Bacteria; phylum Acidobacteriota; class Thermoanaerobaculia; order Multivoradales; family Multivoraceae; genus Multivorans. The sequence continues at coordinate 2,502,689 of OZ244152.1, forward strand.
GAGAACGAACTCCACCCTGCCGTCCCGCCATGCTTCCAGGACCCGACCCGGGATGCCTCCGAAGAAGACTCCGGACACGAACACGTTCGTGTCGAGTACGACCTTCAACGGGAGCGAACGGCCGCGATCGCCGTGGCAACGTCTGATCGCTTCATGCCCGCGCGACGGGCCGCTTCGCGTGCTCGCCCTATGACCTCATCGAATTCGCGCATCGAGGGTGCGGCGATCGGCTTGAGCACGATCGTGTCCCCTTCGCCTATGACGATGAACTGGACGCCCGGTTCGAGCCCCAACCTCGTCCGGATGGCATCGGGTATGACAACCTGCCCCTTGGAGGACATCCTGGTCGTTCGGACCTCGGTCATGGCGAGAATCTTACCAGTAAGACAGGCGCTTGGAGCCAGTGGGTCGCGTCGAGAGGCCCGACGCGGGCTGGCGACCTCGCTTGTTCGCTGCTTGGCTGCGGCGTTCGCTCTCTTCGGAGCGCTGGCGTGCCAGCCCGAGGAGACCACCGTCGGCGTGGTTCTGGACACCGACCTCGGCGAGATCGAGGTGCGCGTCTACCCCGAGCGTGCGCCGATCTCGGCGAACAACTTTCTGGTCTGGGTCGAGGGCGGGCACTACGAGGGCGCCACTTTCTACCGGGTGACGCGCCCGGACAACACGAGCGGGCCGAGCCCGCACCAGGTGGTTCAGGGCGGACTGCTTGGGGAGATCATGCGCCGCGGTGAGCCGACAGACGAGGCCGTAGGGCCGATACCTCCGATCGCTCATGAGACGACCGATACAACTGGCATTCGCAACGAGCGCGGCACGATCGCCTACGCGCGACTGGAGCCGGGAACCGCCGACTCGGAGTTCTTCTTCAACATCGCCGACAACCCGGCGCTCGATACCGGCAACACGACGCGCCAGCCCGATGGCCAGGGCTACGCGACCTTCGGGCGGGTGGTGCGTGGGATGGAGATCCTCGAGGATGTTCAGGGTCTCGCGACGCTCACGGATGCCGGGTCGGAAGTGACGCGCGGCCAGATGCTGGAGCGGCCGGTGGTGATTCGGCGGGCCTGGGTTCTGGACTAAGGCAGGCGCCGGAGTCTCAGGGCCAAAGCGCTCCTTCGGCGAGCGCTTCGGAGAAGCGCGAGATCGGCCAAACTTCGATGCCGTCGCTCGTGGCGAAGGACCGTTGCCCACCGTGCAGAAGGAGGCTCCTCGCCAGGCCTGGCAGCTCCTGGATGGCCCGGAGGCCCTTCAGCAGGGTGGTGTCGTAGCGCGTCGCGGACTTGACCTCGATCGCCAGATACTCGCCCTGACGCTCCAGCAGGAAGTCCACCTCGATGGTCCGCGCCTGCGACGGCGCCCAGTAGGAGATCCGGTCGAAGAGATCGGACGTCTCACGGTAGGCGCGTAGCAGCCCGAGGACGAAGCCCTCGAGCAGCGCACCGCGTTCTTCGGCGTGGAGCGGTCCGCGCCGCCTCGGGACCTGGCGTGCGAGTCCGGGATCCACCCAGTAGAGCTTGGGGAGTTTGCGCTCACGGGTTCGGAGCCTCGCCTCGAAGCCCTCGAGCCGGGTGGCGAGGAGGGTGTCTTCGAGGATGTCGAGGTAGCCGTCGACGGTACTTCGAGCGGTGCCCGAGTCGCGAGCCAGCGAGGAGACGTTGACTACCTGACCGTGGAACAGGCCTGCCAGGGGAAGAAAGCGAGCGAAGCCGCCGAGGTTTCTGACGAGCGCCTCCGCGCGGATCTCCTCCCGCAGGTACATCTCGACGTAGGCGGCGAGGGTGGCCTCCGGATCTTCCGCGGTCGCGATGACCGGTATCGAGCCGAGCCGCAGCGTGTCCTCAAGGACGAAGTCGTCGCCGAGTTCCTCGGGAACGAAGGGGAACATCAGCCTGCGCACTGCCCGGCCGGCGAGGAGATTGGTGCCGGCCGTCTTCAGTTTGCGTGCGCTCGAGCCGAGGAGGGCGAAGCGCAGTCCTTTCTCCTCGATCCTGCGATGGACCTCGTTGAGAAGCGCCGGAATCCGCTGGACCTCGTCGACCACCACCCAGGATTCGGGCTCGATGGCTTCGAGTTCGGCCCCGAAGAGGCCGGGATTGGCGAGCAGATCCTGGTAGAGAGTCTCGTCGAGGAGGTCGAAGCGGTGCGCCTCTGGGAACCGGGAGCGCACCCAAGTGCTCTTCCCGACGCCGCGAGGGCCGAGCAGGAAGAAGCTCTGCTTCGGAGCCTGCAGGATGCGCCGGTAGATGGACGATTTGCCCATGAAGACGGCACTTTACCATGAAAAATGACGGCGACCTATGCAGATCGACGGCAAGCGCGGAGCGGTTGCAAGCTAGGCTGGGTCAAGATACGGGGCCGTAGAAGCGCACGCCTTGTCGCCCCAATGGAGAGGAACGCGATGTTCAGCACGAATCGGCTGGTGCTCGGCGCCGGCACACTGCTCGTTCTCTTCGGCGGGTTGGGGTGTCAGCCCGAGGAGCGAACCGCCGATTCTGAATTCTTCGTCAACATCGCCGACAACCCGGCGCTCGATACCGGCAACACGATGCGCCAGCCTGACGGTCAGGGCTACGCGACCTTCGGGCACGTGGTGCGCGGGATGGAGATCCTCGAGGAGATTCAGAGCCGCCCGACGCTCACGTAAGCCGGGTCGGAAGTGACACGCGGCCAGATGCTGGAGCAGCCGGTGCCGATCCTGCAGGCGCGGGTCGTGCGCGACTAGGAGCAATCGCCGTGCACCGATCGCCGAAGCCAACGCTGGCCCTGCGGCCGCGTTAGGTAGAAGATGAGCAGCATCCGCACCCACCGGGAGCACTGACATGGCAGAGAAAGTCGCAATCGTGACCGGCGGCGGCAGCGGGATCGGTCGGGCCGTGACGCACGGACTGGTCGGCGACGGCTACCACGTGCTCATTGCCGGCCGCCGGGAGGATCGGCTGGTTGAAACGAAGAGCGGCGCGTGCGATCCCGACGAGGTTTCGATAGCACCCGCGGACATAAGCAAGGTCGAAGGCGTCCAGGCGGTGTTCGACAAACTGACGAGGGCGTTCGGGCGGCTGGACCTGCTGTTCAACAACGCCGGCACCGGCGCACCGCCCATACCGATGGAAGACCTGACCCTCGAACAATGGAACCGGGTGGTCGGGGTCAACCTGACCGGGGCCTTTCTCTGCACACAGCGGGCAGTCAAGCTCATGAAGGAACAGGATCCCCAGGGCGGACGCATCATCAACAACGGTTCCATCTCTGCACACGTGCCGCGCCCAAACTCCGCCCCTTACACGGCGACGAAGCACGCGGTCACCGGGCTTACACGGTCGACATCGCTCGACGGTCGCAGGTTCAACATCGCCTGCGGACAGATCGATATCGGCAACGCCTACACGAGAATGACGGCGCGGATGTCCGAGGGCGCGCAGCAACCAGACGGCACTACGAAGCCTGAGCCCACGATGGACGTGCGCGCCGTCGTCGACGCGGTCCGCTACATGGCCGCACTGCCGCTCGACGCAAATGTGCCTTTCCTGACGGTGATGGCAAACGAAATGCCTTACATGGGGCGAGGTTAGGCACCATGATCAGGAAACCCTCCCGTCCCCTGCTCTCGTTGGCCCTGATCCTGTCGGGAATGTTCCTGGCGAGCTGCACCCAGGCACCGCCTCAGTTGGGCCTGGAGGAAGAGGAAGTGGTTGTCCTGACCGGCGGCACCGACATGGCGTATCTGCAGCGGGCGGGCTATCTGGAGACCATTCTGACGGACGCGTTCGCCGACGTTCGTCCCACCTTCCGTGATCTCTCCTGGGAAGCGGACACCGTCTTCCGGCAAGGCTCCGCGCTGGAACGTTGGCGCGAAGACGGCTTTGGCGACTGGGACGCTCAGCTCGAACGGGTCGGCACCACGGTTGTCATCGCGCAGTACGGCAAGCTCGAATCGATGACACGAAGCGAAGGGCTCGAGTCGTTCGAGTCGGTATACAACGCGCTGATCGACGGCTTCCTGGAGCACGCTGAGCAGGTCGTGCTCGTGTCTCCCACGCCCTTCGAGAAGCCGACGAGCGAGTCTCTACCGGACATCTCGCGCCACAATCAGTCTCTTGCACAGTATGTCCGGGCAACGAAGAAGATTGCCGCAGAGCGAGGCCTCCTCTTCGTCGACCTTTTTTCGGATGCAAAGTCGGGCTTGACGCAAAACGGCATGCATCTCAAGGAGGAGTCGATACAGCACGTCTCAGAAACGATCGCGGAGAAGCTCGGCATCGAGATCCCTTCCTGGGACCAGTTGGCCGCGCTTCATGCAGCAGTCGTCGAAAAGCAGCGCCTGTGGTTCGACTATTGGCGTCCCGCCAACTGGAAGTTGCTTCACGGGGACGACTCGACGCGGCGCTTCACCCGGTCGAGCCACGGCTATCTCTCCTTTCGCGAGGAGTGGCAGCAGCTTGTCGGCTTGATCGAGAAGGCAGAAGAACGCGTCTGGACCGTAGCCAATGGCGGCCAGGACCCGGGGCATCGGCGTCCCGAGCCGGAAGTGCTTTTTGGGCACCCGGCCGCGGACGTCGAGACGGAGCTTGCTTCCTTCAGCGTGCCGTACGGCATGCAGGTCAATCTCTTCGCGTCGGAGGCTGACGGCCTCACCAACCCGCTTGCGATTCGCTGGGACCCGGCCGGCCGCGCGTACGTGACCGTCACGACAACGTATCCGCATGTCTTCCCCGGGGATGTTCCGAACGACAAGATCATCGTGCTGGAAGATGCCGACTACGACGGTGTCGCAGAGAGCTCGACCGTCTTTGCGGACGGGCTGAACATTCCGACGGCAATGGAATTGGGCGACGGCGGCGTCTACGTTGGAAGCAGTCATGAGCTTCTGTTTCTAGAAGACACGGATGGGGATGGAAGAGCGGATACGCGACGCGTCCTACTCAGCGGATTCGGAACGGGCGACACCCACCAGACGATCAACTCCTTCATCTGGAGTCCAGGCGGTGAGCTGTACATGGGGCAGGGCGACGGTATCGAATCGCGCGTCGAGACTCCCTGGGGGTCCGCCGATCTGTTTCAGTCCGGGTTCTTCCGACTGCGTCCGCGCCTGCTGCAAATGCATCCTCTTCTGGACGACTTCATGGGCCCCGGTAATCCCTGGGGCGTTGCGTTTGGTGAATGGGGCCAGATTTACAATGTCGATGGCGCGGGCGGCGTCACCCATCTTTCGCTCGGCCAGATCCCCACCACCAACCGGCGCCGCCTCGACACCATCGGCGAGCCCGGTGGATACGCTGGCATCACCTATCTCGACGGTCGTCACCTGCCACCGGAATACCAAGGGCATTTCGCGATTGGCGACTTCCAGGCGAATCGCGTGAAGCGGTTTTCGGTTGCGGCCGATGGCTCAGGGGCAGCTCTGAGGTGGGAAGAGCCGCTCATCCATTCGAGTCACCGGAACTTCCGCCCGGTGGACGTGAAGGTCGGGCCCGACGGCGCCGTCTATGTCGTCGACTGGTACAACCCGATCATCTGCCACCAGGACGATGAGTATCGCGATCCAGTGCGCGACAAGGCGTACGGTCGGATTTGGCGGATTACGTCCTCCTCGGCGCCTCTTGTGAAGGCGCCGAAGCTCCTGGATGGGCCGCTGGAGGAGGTTGTTGCCGCCCTCGAAGCGCCCGAACGTTGGACGCGCTATCAGGCGAAGCGCGAGCTCACCCGTCGCGACACGGAGAAAGTCGCAACCGCCCTCGGAAAGTGGGTCAAGAGCCTGGATCCGGAAGGCGCAGCGTACGAGCGCCACCTCTACGAAGCGGTCGGCGCCTACGCGACCATCGAGGTTCCCGCACCGGCGGTCCTGGAGAAGTTGCTGGAGGCGAAGGAGCCGGGCGGACGTGCCTTCGCTTCGCGCATCGTGGGCCGATGGCACGATCGCCTCGAGGATCCGCTGGCACTCCTCGCCAGACGCGTGGAAGACGACGACGCGCAGGTGCGGATGGAGGCCGTAGCCGCGGCTGCGGCGATTCCCCAACCGGAGTCGATTACCGTGGTCGCGCGCGCGGTGGACCGCCCCATGGATGACTCGATGGAGTACGTCTTCTCGCAGGCGATCCAGCACCTCAAACCGCACTGGGAAGCGGCGCACGAGCGCGGAGACCTCCAGTTCGCCGAGTCGGCCCATCTCGCCGAGGTGCTCAACCGCGCGGGGGGAAGGGAGCGAATCGCGGACCTTCGCACGATCGCCTTGTCCTACCACCTCGACGAAGACACGCGCCTGAGCGCGATCGAGAACCTCCTGGGCTTAGGGGGAAAGGACGAGATTGAAGAGTTCGTCCTGACTCCGGATCGCTATGTGAGTGGCGGGAAGTACGACGCCGACGCCCATGCGCGGATCCTGGCCGCCGCTGCCAGGGCGACGCGTTCCGGAAGTCTCGAGCCGCATGATCATCCCTGGGGCCTGGCGAAGATGTTGGAGCACCCGAATCTCCAGCTCCGCGCCAATGCCGCCGTCTTGGCCGGGGTATGGAGGGCCGAGGACACGCACGAGAGGCTTCTCGCGATGGCCGAGGATGAGTCGCTTCCCGAGTTCGTGAGGAGCGCCGCTTTCGGTGCCGTCGCGGACGTCGGGGCCAAGGGCGGGAAGGAGTTACTCGCAGCCTATGCTGATGCGCCGCACGCACCCACACTGCGCGTCTCTGCGATTGAAGCACTCGTTGTCCTCGACTCGAAAGCGGCGGCGAAGTTAGCGGTCAGACTGTTCGGGGAACCCGAGTTGGACGACGCCACGGCCACTCGGGCACTTGTCGCATTCCTCGGCCGCGAAGGAGGCGTGCCGGCTCTGACCGCGGCGCTCGAGTCTGGTGGACTCGAGCATGATGCCGCGAGGTCGCTGCTCCGTTCGTTCTACGCTAGTGGTCGTTCAGACAACGTCCTTCTGGCTGCGCTCAATACCGCGAGTGGAGCGGATTCGCTAGAGCTGGACTACGATGCCGGCTTTGTGAAGAGCCTCGCCGAAATTGCGGCAGAGCAGGGTGATGCCGCGCGGGGCGCCGTGCTCTTCGTCGATCTCGGCTGCGACGCCTGTCACCAGGTCGGCGACCAGGGAGGCCTGGTCGGGCCGAGCCTGACGGCGGTCGGTACGACGCTCTCCGCCGAACGCATCATCGAAGAGACGCTGTGGCCGGGTCGTGCGATCAAAGAAGGATTCACCGCACTGGAAATCACGACCGACGATTTCATGATCTACCAGGGCTACAAGCGCTCGACGAGGGAAAGCGAAGCGACTGGCGATCTCGTGATTCAGGATCTCGCCACAGGGGAGCTGGTCACGATCAAGGCGGCAGACATCCAGGAGGTCCGTGAGACGGGAAGCCCGATGCCCACGGGCTTGACGTCGTTGCTGTCACAAGCTCAGCTTCTCGACCTCTTCAAGCACGTCACGACCCTGGGCACGAGAAGTAAGAAGAAGAAGCAGGGGTGAAGAAGATGTGGAAGTCCGTCATTGCTGTGCTTGCCCTCGTACCCGCCACCGCGTTGACTGCAACGGCGCAACAGCAGGACGCCGAGTTCGTCGCCATATTCGATGGCAAGACCCTGAATGGCTGGCATGCGGTACCGGCCGACTCCATTTCGGACTGGTCCGTCGAAGACGGCATGATCGTCGGCCAGGGCAGCGTGGACCGGCTCGTGTACCTCGTCTACGACGATGTCGAGTTGGCGGACTTCGAGCTGGAAGCGAGCTACCGGTTTCCGGGCCACGGCAATAGTGGAATTCAGATCCACGCCGTGAAGGACCTGAGCGGCAAGCGTCCGTTCGTGGGCTACCACGCGGATCTAGGCCACCTGGGCATTGGGCCGCAGGTTCTCGGCGCATGGGACTTCCACTTCGCCACGCGCGAAGAGTACGCCTGTTTCCGGGGGACGAGTCTAGTGATCGATCCGGACGGAACGACGCACACCACCGACATCGAAGACGTCGTGAGCGAAACCGACATCAATCGTCGTGGCTGGAACAAGGTCCGCGTTGTCGCCAGGGGACGCCACTATCAGTTCTTCATCAACGGGAAGCTCGCCTCCGAGTTCACCGACAACGCGAAAGAAGAACGTTTCGACAAGGGCGCAATCGGCCTGCAGATCCACGATGCAGGGATGCGCGTCGAGTTCAAGGACCTTCGGCTGAAGAACACCGCTTCCAAGGAGTAGCCCACGGAATCTTGGCGCTCGCTCGTGGGTGTCTGGGGTCGAGTGCGGCCGTGTGACCACACATGGAGGAAGGATGATGAAACCAGTTTGCTTTGTCATGGGCGCCGGCGCCGGGATCGGCGGTACCGCCGGCAGGAGGTTCGCTCGCGAGGGGTACCACGCAGTTCTATGTCGCCGGAGCGACGAAGACGGGCTGAACGCTCTGGTCGCCGGCATTCACGAGGAGGGCGGGGATGCGTCCGGCTTTCTTCTGAACGCCGTCAAGGAGAACGCCATCGAGGATCAGATCGCCCATGTGGAGGAGCAGATCGGGCCGATCGAAGTGATGATCTACAACCTCGGCGCCCAGATCGGCGATCGGGCGCTCGCCGATACCAGCTACAAGGCCTTCGAGCTCGGCTGGCGCATGGCCACGTTCGGCCTCTTCCGGACAGCCTCCGCGGTCTGCCCCCGCATGGCTGAGCGTGGCCATGGAACGCTGATCGTTACCTCAGCCACAGCCGCGGCGCGCGGCAATGCCGGACAGCACTCCCACGCGGCCGCGATGGGGGGACGCCGCATGCTCTGCCAGACGCTGAACGCCGAGTTCGCCGCAAAGGGAATTCACGTAGCTCATGTGCTCGTGGATGGATCGGTCGATGCACCGGACACGCTAGGCAAGATGCTTGGGCCCGAGCGGTTCGAGGCTCTCCGGAACACGAAGGGAGCGGCCGACGGACTCATCCTCCCCGAGCAGGTGGCGGAGACCTACCTCCATCTCGTGCGACAGCATCGGTCCACCTGGACTTTCGAGTTGGACGTGCGTGCGTACTCCGACAAGGCCTGGTGGAACTGACTAGTGGCGGCGGGTCTCCGTCGCGCCCGGCGGCAGCGCGGCCAGCATCGCGCCGGCGGCAGGGCGGCGTCCCCAACGGGATACGACCCAGCGCTCCGAGCCGCAGGCGAGGCGCGCCGACCGAATCCCGCTGGGGCCAGCATCGCGCCGGCGGCAGGGCGGTGTCCCCAACGGGATACGACCCAGCGCTCCGAGCCGCAGGCGAGGCGCGCCGACCGAATCCCGCTGGGGCCAGCATCGCGCCGGCAGGCGCGATGGTGTCCCCAACGGGATTCGAACCCGTGTTGCCAGCTTGAAAGGCTGGAGTCCTGACCTGGCTAGACGATGGGGACGCGATCCGGGCCGCGGCTTCGGTGCCGACCGCTGTCGAGCGGCGGAGTATACCGGCAGCGGCCGAAGCCGTGTAGCCTGAGGGCGAGGTGACGAGCCATGACCGAACGCACGACGAAGCCCTTGGCCGCTGCCTTGGCGGCCCTGTTAAGCGACCGGCCGATCACCCACGATCGAGACCCGCTCGCCGAAGCGCGACTGCGGGTAGTAGTCCCACACGGCATGATGCTGCGTGCAGCGGTTGTCCCAGAGGGTGAGCGTGTTGGGCTCCCAGCGTACGCGACAGGTCAGGGAGACCGTGGTGGCAATGTGCTCGAAGAGCATGTCGAGCAGCCCCCGGCTCTCCCATCGTCGCAGACCGCGGACGTGCGATGTGAAACCGCTGTTGACGAACAGGGCCTTGCGGCCCGTCTCGGGATGGCGGATCACCACCGGGTGCTCGGTCTTCGGGCACTGCTTTCCATCGGGAGCGGCGTAGCCGTACTTTCCGATGTAGGGCAGGGCACCGTCATGGACCGCTACCAGACCCTCGAGAAACTGCTGCATCCGCTCCGTCGTTGCGGCCGAACTGAAAGGGACGCGCGCCTTGTCTACTTACGCGGGGAGTAGATGACCCAGATCTTCGTGTAGCCGTCCGTTTCGAAGACTCCGGTCCACTCCTTCGGGACCGTCACTGCCTCCCCGGCGTTGATCACGAGCTCCGTTCCGTCAGATGACGTCAGAGTGACGCCGCCCTCGAGGAAGTACATGAACTCGTCGACACCGTACGGCTGGGTGATCTCGATCCGTGTCTTCCCAGACTTGTACATGCCGGAAGAGAAGCTCTTGTCGCTCGAGACCAGCGACGTGGCCGTCTGCGTCACGTGCCCGTCGGCGTGGGTGTTCTCGACCACGTCCGGGCGCTCGAAGATCTTGCCGCCGAGATCTGGCTTGCTGATCTTCGCCGGCCGAACGGTTTCATCACTTGCAGCCATCATGGAACTCCCAAGGACTGTTGCACAGAGGATGATCAAGACTCTTCTCTTCATGGGTGGACTCCTGGGTGAGGTGATTGCCGGAGTGGACGGGCTCGGTCGAGCGGCAGGCCAAACGCCACGAACTCTGCCGGGGACTCCTTGCCGCCGATCGCGACGACGATGAACTGGCGACCATTGTGTAAGTAGGTCATCGGCGCACCGGTGGTACCGGACGGCAGCTCCGTCTCCCACACCACCTCGCCCGTGGCCTTGTCGTAAGCGCGGAACTTCTTGCCCCAGTAGCGGCCTTCTTCCCCCTGGATGCCGGGGATGGTATCGCTGCCTTCACCGATGAACAGCAGCGTCTTCGTCACTAGCGGTGCCGGTCGCCCAGCGACCCCCAGGGGTGGCACGTCGAGGCCATCGAGCAGGGGATGGTCTCGAGGCCCATCGCCGTTGGCCGCCATCCACACGTGCTCGCCGCGATGCAGATCGATTGCAGTGATCCGACCATAGGGTGGCTTCACAATCGGGAGTCCGTCGAGGGTCGGTACATCGGGACTGTCGTAGCCGATCACGTAGCCGAGCGTCGCGTCGCTGTCTTCCGGCTGTTTCAAGGAGTACACGCCCGGCCAGGTGTGGGACACGGCGTAGTAGACGCCGGTCTCGGGATCGAAGGCGCCGGTGTGCCAGTTCCCTGTTCCCCACGCTCCCGGATTCGTCAGAGTGCCACTCTTCCCTTGCTCGTCGTCCATCAGGCCGGGCGGCGTGAAGATCGGCCCGAGACGGAAGGGCTTGACGAGCTCCAGGGCCCGTGCCCGGAGCTCCGGTGTGAAGTCGATCAGGTCGTCCTCCACGAATCCCTGTCGGTCGAAGGGCGGCGGCTTCGTCGGGAATGGCTGGGTCGGCGACAGTCGCTCCCCGGGGACCCGTGAGCCAGGCACGGCCCTCTCCTCGATCGGCCACACCGGCTCCCCGGTACGGCGATCGAAGACGTAGAGGAAGCCGGTCTTCGAGGGCTGCATGACGGCGTCGATACGCCTCCCATTGACCGTGATCTCACCGAGGGTCGCCGGACCGGCCGTGTCCCACTCCCAGACGTCGTGGTGCACCATCTGAAAGTGCCAGATTCGTTCGCCCGTCTTGGCGTTCAGTGCCACGAGTGAGTTGGAGTACAGGTTGTCGCCGGGCCGGTGGCCACCGTAGTACGCCGCGGTTGGAGCCGAGAGCTGGACGTAGACGTAGCCGAGCTCCTCGTCGGCCGATAGGCAGCACCACGACCCGAGGTCACCCGAGTACTCCCAGGAGCCGTCGCCCCAGGTCTCATTGCCCGACTCGCCCGGCCGCGGCACGACGTGGAACGTCCACAGCCGGCGGCCCGTGCGGACGTCGTAGCCGCGCACATCCTCCGGCGTCGCCTCCTTCTTGCTGCCGCCGTCGCCGGCGCCTCCGGTGAATCCGGCCACCACGACGACGTCGCCCACGACGAGCGGCCCGGCAGTCCAGGTGAAATCGCCGGCAAGCGGTCCCGAGAGGCGGAGGCTGACGCGTCCCTGGTCGCCGAAGTCGCCGTCGAACTCGCCACTTGAGGCGTCGACCGAGTACAGGTAGTTGCCGCGTGCGAGGAACACTCGTTGCTGCTGGCCGCCGGTCCAGAGGTCGACGCCTCGTGGGCTCAAGCCGCGTGCCTCTTCGATCGTCGGCTCGAACGGCGCCTGAGACCACAAGGTCTTGCCGCTCGCCGGGTCGGCGGCGCGCAGCAGGCCAACGAGGTTGGTCAGGAAAAGGCGACCTTCGACCATGATGGGCGTCGATCGCAGGTTGTTGCCCGGACGCAGCCCGGGGAACTCCTCCTTGAGCTCCGGTTCCAGACCCGGCCGTCGCCAGACGATGCGTAGATCGCCGACGTTCGAGGCGTCAATCTGGTCGAGCGGCGAGTAGCGCTTGAAGGTGCGGTCGCCGCCGAAGTACGGCCACTCGCCTTCCTGCGCCGCCAAGGTCGACCCCAGCACCAGCACACCGGCCCACGCGACCAAGGTTCGGCCCCTGGCGCGAGGCCGAACATCTGAGTTCGCGATCACCTTCCGCACCACGCGGTCCCGACTCAGAACCAGAACCGGGCCGAGAGCGTGATGTCCCGTCCGGGTAGCGGCGCCAACGTCTTCAGGAAGGACGTATGGATACGTGCCTCCTCGTCGGTCAGGTTGCGCCCCCGCAGCAGCACGTCGAGGATTTGGTTCTTCAGCACGAACCGGCGTCCGACGTGGGCGTTCAGCCTCGTGTAGCCGTCGGTCGGGGTTTCCTGCTGTGCTGTGTCGTGCTGGTCGTCGACCCAGCGCCACTCGACGGCTCCCCGCCAGTCGTGGCCGTGGTAGTGGACTCCCGCGCCCAGGCTCATGGGCGGAATGCGCGGCAGGTTGCCGCCTGCGTCCAGTTCGGCATCGACCGTGTCGCCGAGAAGCTCCAGATGCACATGATTCTCGCCCCACTCCGCGATCTCGACCCGCGCGCGGAGTTCGGCGCCGGTCATCATTGCGTCGGCCTGACTGTACTGGATGACCGCGACGTTCTCGATCTGGGCGCCCGTGAACGCCTGGTAGATGAAGTCCGAGAAGTCCTGTTGGAACAGGGTCAGCTCGCCCTGGAGGCGCCCCTCGTTCTTGCGCAGGGATAGATCCAGGCCGTTGCCGACCTCGGCGTCCAGGTTCTGATTGCCGATCTCGTAGGTCAGCGTGGCCACATGGACGCCGTCCGCGAACAGTTCTTCGGCGCTCGGCAGGCGGACGGAGCGGGAGGCGGACAGGCCGAGGGACCATGTGTCGTCGGCCCTCCAGACCAGGCCCGCTGAGGCGGACACCCCGTCGCCCGACCAGGTCGTGCCTCCGGCCGGATCGTGGTCGGACTGTTCGAAGCGGGCGCCGAACTGCCAGCGGATAGCGCCCTTCTCGATCTCCTGGGATGTGAACACCGCCCAACTGTTCGATGCTGTGGGCGGCACGTAGGCCTCGGCGCCCACCGCGGCGAGGTCGCGGTCCGAGTACTGGAGTCCGACAGAGCCCCGGCTGGCGCCGCGGACCCGCTGGAACATCTCGACCCGGGTCTCGAAGTAGTCGTTCGTGAACACGGTGCCGGCCTCGTCGCCCTCGAACTCGACGTGTTCGTAGTCCGTTCCGCCCATCCGCACCTCAAGCTTTTCGAAGGCGCCGGAGCGCAGGTGGATGTCGCTGCGCAGATCGACACGTTGCTGCTTCATGTCGACGCGAACGGGCAGTTCCTCGTCGGCGTGGTCATCCTCGCCGTCGTGGTCGTCGTCGTCCTCGTCGTGAGGATCGTCCTCGTGATCGTGATCGAGCCCCTGGTGCTGGTGGGCGCCCGGTGCAATGCCGTAGTCCGTGTTGAAGCCGCTGACCGACACGCCGAGAAAGCCGCGGTCTCCGAAGAACCGGGTGACTCCGACGCGTCCGCTCTCGGTGTGCAGGTCAGTGTTCGGGACGACACCGAACGGGTTCTCGAGGTGTACCTCGCTGTCTTCGTGGTCGTCGTCAACTTCGTCGTCGTGGTCGTCGTCGAGGCGGGAGTGGCCCGGGATCTCGTAGGGGTCCGTTTCCCGGTTGACCGCGGCGATGGCCCAGGCCCATTCGCCGCTGCCGCCGCCCAACTCCAGGGCGCCCATTCGTTCGTCAGCGACCGAGCCCCCGACGAGGTCGACCGTGCCGTCCAGGGACTTGGCCGCGCGGGTCGTGGGAATGCGTCCGTCGATGATGTTGACGGCGCCGCCGATGGCGCCCGATCCGTAGCGGAGGGTGGCCGGGCCGCGCAGCACCTCGATCTGTTCGGCGTGGGCGGGCTCGGAGGTCACGGCGTGATCGGCGCTGACGGCGGAGGCGTCGCCGGTGCCGATGCCGCCGGTCAGCACCCGGACCCGGGCGCCGGACAGCCCGCGGATGATCGGCCGGCCGGCGCCGGGTACGAACGACGTCGATGAGACGCCCGGCTCTCCGGCGAGGGTCTCGCCGAGCGTCGCGCCCATCCGCAGTTGCAGGTCGGCGCCGCTCAGGACGGAGACCGCGTTGGACAGCTCGGATTCGCTGCGGAGATCGCCGGTCGCGGTGACGACGATCTCGTCGGAGTGGGTCACGTGGTCGATCTCCAGTTCGACGACGGTCTTCTCGCCCGCCGTGACGGTGACCGACTGCCTGGTCAGGCCGACGGAAGGGATCTCGACAAGCAGAAGGTAGGCGCCGGGCGGTACGGCATCGAAGCTGAACGTCCCGTCGGCTGCCACCGAGGCGCTGAGCGCGAGTTCGGGGAGTCTGGCGGTGGCGAGCGTGACCCCGCCCCCGCCGTGCGTGTGCAACTCACCGGCGATCGAGCCGGTGTCCTGGGCCATCGCGGCCGGGAGCAAGAGCAGGGAGCCCAGCACCAGGGCGAGAAGTCCCGCCCCATATGAGCGGCGCGCGAGCGGCCGGGATCTGGAAGGGAGCCATGGCGCCGTAGCCCTTCGGTTTGCAGCAGCCAGGGTTCGGTGCATGTGAGCACTCCTCATGCGATCGGAAGGCGTGCTACCCCACGCCTGGTGGGGACTGTAGGGGGAGGGGATGCTTTCACAAGGAGCCGGCCTTCGGCGGGCGCGTGACCTGGCCGCCTCCGGCGGCAGCGGGCCAGAAGGCCCGCGCACCCAGTTCCTGCCGCGCAGCCTTGCAGCGCGGCGCGGACGCCGCGACTCGACTCCTAGTGTCGGCTGAGCACCACCTGGTGCGCTCCGCGGCGGTCGTTTCCCTCGCCGGCGGAAGCGCTGAGCGCAAACTCGCCGGCCCCAACCGCGACGTCCTCGAAGATCGCGGTGCGCTGGTCGGGCGCCAGGTCCTGCTCCAGAGTTCGATCGCCGAGGTCGAGGCGCAGCGGGCCCGCCGACCCGGCGACCAGGCGTACGTCATCTCCTGCCGCTGGCCGTTGCGGAACAGCACGGCGTCCGTGTAGCGGCCTTCGCCGCCGGGCGGGTCCGACGGTTGGCCGATGCCGGCGCCGCAGGCGAGCCCTAGCAGCCCGTGGTGAAAGTCGGTTCTCTGCGCTCGCGTAGGATAGAAGCATGTCTATGGGCAAGAAGAGTAGAAGCAGCGGTCAGGAGCCTCTGTGGGTGTCGGCAGGTGATCTGCCTCGAAGCGCGGGGCACCCGTTCTACGAGCGGTTGAACGGGATTCTGGAATCCAGCGGGTTCGACGAGTTCGCGGAGTCGGAGTGTTCGCGGTTCTATGCGGAGCGCATAGGGCGTCCGAGTCTGGCGCCGGGGCGGTACTTTCGCTTGCTGCTGTTGGGGTACTTCGAGGGTTTGGATTCGGAGCGCGCGATCGCCTGGCGGGCTCAGGATTCTCTGAGCATTCGCCGCTTCCTGGGATTGGGCCTGAGTGAGGCGGCGCCGGATCATTCGACGATTTCGCGGACGCGCCGGCGCATCGATGTGGAGTCTCACCGGCGTGTGTTTTCATGGGTGCTTCGTCGTCTGGCGGAGTCGGGTCTGTTGTCGGGCAAGACGGTGGGCGTGGACGCGACGACGCTGGAGGCGAACGCGGCGTTGCGTAGCATCGTGCGTCGCGACAGCGGCGACGACTACGAGACGTTCGTGCGCGGTCTGGCGGAGGCGTCGGGGGTAGAGACGCCGACGCGGGCCGAGCTGGCCCGTTTCGACCGCAAGCGCAAGAAGAAGCTGTCGAACGAGGAGTGGGAGAATCCGCACGACCCGGATGCGCAGATCACCAAGATGAAGGATGGCCGCACGCACCTTGCCTACAAGGCGGAGCAGGCGGTGGACCTCGAGCACGGGACGATCGTGGGGGTGTCGGTTCAGGGCGGAGCGAAGGGCGACACGGAGTCGTTTCACGAAACGCTGGAGGAGGCCTTCGAGCAGGTGTCGTCCGTGACCGCGGACGAAGCCGCGATCGAGGAGGTCGTTGCCGACAAGGGGTACCACAGCAACGACGTTCTCGCGGACATCGACGAACTGGGCCTTCGCAGCTACATCGCGGAACCGGACCGCGGTCGCCGTCGCTGGAAGGGCAAGAAGGAGCTGCAGGCCATCGTGTACGCGAACCGCCGCCGGATCCGAGGCAATCGCGGCAAGCGGATGCAGCGCCAGCGAGGGGAACGGCTCGAGCGGCCCTTCGCTCACCAGTACGAGACCGGCGGCATGCGCCGCGTGCATCTGCGCGGTCGCTCGAACATCCTCAAGCGAGTGCTCCTTCACGCCAGCGCGTGCAACCTCGGGCTCTTGATGCGCCACATCGTCGGCTTCGGCACTCCTCGAAGCCTCCAAAGCAGGCGCCAGACCCTGCTCGCCCTGCTTCGCCGCTTCCGGCTGCGTCTGAGCGCTCTCGGAACCCGCCTGATGGCGAAACAGCACCCCAATTTGGCCATCTGAACCCAATCGCCATTCCTCTACTTGATCGAGCTACCTCCCAGCGCCGACCCCGTCGCGCACCGCGAACATCCCCGAACCGGGACTTCCGCCACGGGCTGCTAGGGCGGCAAGCAGCACCACGCTGATGGGTGCGCTACGCTTCATCGGTTTCCCTTCAAATCACGGCCGAGGACAGGATATGGCAGCAGAAGAAGTTCGCTACGAACGGCGCGGCCCGGTAGCGGTGTTGACCCTGGACCGGGCGCGCTACCACAACGCCCAGAGCTGGAAGCTGCTCGACGACCTGGACCGCCAGCTCGACCGGGCGATGGCCGACGACGACGTCCGGGTCGTGGTGCTGAAGGGCGCCGGCAAACACTTCTCCTCCGGCCACGACCTCGGCACGCCTGAGCAGCAGGCGGACATCGAGGCCCGGGGACTCACCCAGTGGGTTGGCATGGACTGGTACGAGGCGTTTCGCTGGTACAACCTGGACAACACGGTCAAGTGGCGCAACCTGCCCAAGCCCACGATCGCCATGGTCCACGGCTACTGCATCTTCGGCGGCTGGATGATCGCGGCGTCGATGGACCTGATCTTCGCCGCGCCGAGCGCCCGCTTTCTCGCCAGCCTCTTCGAGACCTTCACCGTGCCCTGGGACATCCATCCGCGAAAGGCGAAGGAACTCCTGTTCGAGAGTCGCTTCATCGATGCCGAGGAAGCCTGCGAACTGGGTCTGGTCAATCGCGTCTACTCCGAGGACGAGCTGGAGCGCGAGACGATGGCCTACGCCGAGCGGGTCGCCGAGAACGACCCGGTGGTGTTGCGCATGGGCAAGCTGGCGGTGAACAAAGCCCAGGATGCGATGGGCTACAGCGCGAACGTCGAGGCGGCGTTAGCCGACTACCTGGTCACGCGCGAGATTCGCGGCAGTTCCAGCCGAGTCGAGGGCAACCGGCGGCTCGTCGGCGTCGACCTCGCGCTGCGCGGCCAACGTGGCGGGCGCGCCGGGCAGACGCCCGCGGACGTAGCGGAGACTTCGGAAGCGCGGGAGGACGCATGAGAACCGTTCGAGTCGGCACTGCCGTGGTGCTCAGCCTTGGTCTTTCCGCCGTGGCCGTGGCGCCTGCCGCCGCCCAGGAAGACGGCGCGCGGATGTACAACACCGCCAAGCAGAAGCTGATGAGCGGCGAGGGCATCGTCGGCGTCAGCGTCTCCTCGCCCGACCCGGACAGCTACTGCGCCGCGGCCAACGCCGGCTTCGACTTCACCTGGATCGAGATGCAGCACAGCCCGCTCTCCTACCAGGACGTGGCGCGGATGATCTGGGCTTGCCGCGGCGCGTCCGCGATCCCCTTCATCCGTGTGCCCGACGCGACGGAAGGCGCCATCCAGAAGGCGGTCGACCTCGGCGCGCTCGGCATCGTCGTGCCGATGGTGCGCACGGCCGAGAAGATGGAGCGGGCGGTCCGCTTCGCCAAGTTCCCACCCGAGGGTCGGCGCAGCCTCGGCGGCGGCCAGTACGGCGCTCTCTGGGGCCGCGACTACCGCGCCACGGCGAACGAGAACATCCTCGTCGTGGCGATGATCGAGTCGCCGGCCGGCGTCGACGCGGTGGAGGAGATCGCCGCCGTCCCCGGTGTCGATGTCGTGTTCGCGGCCTCGACCGACCTCTACAGTTTCTCCGGCAAACGCCAGGGCGAACCGGAGTACGAGGCGATGGTCGACCGCATCCGCGAGGCCGTGCTCGGCGCCGGCCTCAAGCTGGGCGGCCCGCTGGCCTGGCGCGACCGCGAGGGGTTCAGCTTCTTCCAGGCCCCTGGCGTCGGCAGCCTGATCCGCCGCGGCGCCCAGGCGCTGCTCGAGGAGACCGCCTCCGGCGTCGCCGAAATCGAGGGCTCGGAAGAGCGGTAGCGGACGGCCGTCCAGCTCTTGAATTGGTCCGGGATTGGTCGGTGTGGGCTGGAGACGTTGACCATGGTTGTTGACCATGGTACAAGTCTGGTTGTCCTCGCAGAAGTTAAGGGGAAGACGCCAATGGAAGAGATCGCGGTTTCGAAGTTCAAGGCGACCTGTCTCTCGGTGCTCAAACGCGTCAGCCGAACGGGAGAGCCGGTGCGGATCACGCGGTTCGGCAAGCCGGTGGCCGAGATCGTTCCGCCCGCGCCAGCCTCGCAGCCGCGCCGGGTGCTTGGCGAAATGAAGCACACCGGGAAGATCATCGGCGACATCGTCTCGCCGGTCGTGGCCGAGGATGAGTGGGAAGTCCTACGGTCTTGAGGCTCCTGCTCGACACCCATGTGTGGGTCTGGAGTCGTTTGGAGCGGCCGCGCCTCAGTCAGCGGACGGTGGCCGCGCTCGAGTCGCCGGAGAACGAACTCTGGCTCTCGCCGATCAGCGTTTGGGAGTTCGCTTTGCTAGTGGAGAGGGGCCGGATTGCCCTCAACCTGTCTGTGGAGGCCTGGATCGACGAGGCGATGGAGCGGATGCCCGTTCGGCAGGCCCCGTTCACCCATGAGATCGCGCTGGCGAGCCGTGGGGTGAACCTTCCGCATCAGGATCCCGCGGACCGGTTCCTCGCTGCCACTGCCAAGGTGACGGGCCTGACTCTGGTGACGGCTGACGCCCAACTGGCCGAAGCGTCAGACATCTCCGTGCTGCGCAACTAGCCTCTACCACGGGCTGCTAGATGTGCCGGCCCTGGCCGCCGTCGACGTCGATCACGGCGCCGTTGACATAGGACGCGGCTTCCGAGCACAGGAAGACGATCATGTTGGCGACCTCTTCCGAGGTCCCGTAGCGGCCGACGGGAACGCTCTTGCCGTTGTTCTTGATGATGTCCTCCCAGTCACCGCCGCGGGCGCCCGCGATCTCCTTGGCCGCGCGCTCCCACATCGCGGTGTGGATCAGGCCGGGCAGGACGGAGTTGAACAGCACGTTGTCGCGGCCGTACTTGCCGGACAGGGCCTTGCCGGTGGCGACCATCGCCGCCTTCGAGGCGCCGTAGTCGATCAGGGCGGCGCCCGGGTACTTCGCGGCAGCGCTTGCGACCATCACGACACGGCCCCACTTCTGCTTGCGCATGCCCGGCAGGCAGAGTCTGGTGCTGCGAACGGCCGAGATCAGGTTGAGGCGGAACAGATCCTCCCAGTCGTCGTCGCTCATGTAGAGGAAGTTGCGCGAGGGCGAGGCGCCGACGTTGTTGACCAGGATGTCGATGGCGCCGCCGGCGAGGGCCGCTTCGAAGAAGGCGTCGATCGAGTCGCGGTTCGCCATGTCGGCGACGTGTCCGGCCACGCTGCCGCTGCCGGAGGGCGGCTCGTAGCCGTCGAGCGCGGCGACCGCGTCCTCACTGCGGGCGCAGAAGGAGACCGCGGCGCCCTGGTCGGCGAGCAGGCGGACGGTGGCGGCGCCGATGCCGAGGCTGCCGCCGGTAACGACGGCGCGGCGGCCGGTCAGGTTCAGGTCGATCATCGTTGCGTTCTCCTGGCTGGGGTTACGGGGACGAGTGTATTGCCCGCGGCGTTGCTATGCTCCACGTTCATCTCTGACGGGACGGGAATGAAGAAACGACGCCAGTTGAACCTGTGGCGGCGGCCGGTGTGGCTTGCCGTGCTCATCTTGATGTCGGCCGTGCCCGCGTTGGCGCAGGACGCCGGCGGCGCGATCCCGCGCCACTACGACGGCAACCCGAGCATCAACGGCGTCTGGCAGGCGATCAACACCGCCCATTGGAACCTGGAGGACCACTCCGCGGCCGCCGGGCCGGCCGAGCTCGGCGCCCTGGCCGCGATGCCTCCCGGCGTTGGCGTCGTCGTCGAGGGCGAGATCCCCTACCAGGACTGGGCGCGCGAGCAGCGGCAGAAGAACTTCGAGAACCGCTGGCGCGAGGATCCCGAGGCCAAGTGCTACCTGCCTGGGGTACCGCGCGCGACCTACATGCCGTTCCCGTTCCAGATTCTCCAGGGCACCGGCCAGATCATGATCGTCTACGGCTTCGCCGAGGCGAACCGGACGATCCACATCGACAAAGACGATCCGGAGCCGCCGCCGATCGACAGTTGGATGGGACGATCCCACGGCCGCTGGGAGGGCGAGACGCTGGTCGTCGAGGTCGCCGGCTTCACCGGTCAGGCGTGGTTCGACCGCGCCGGCAACTTCGCCAGCGACACCTTGCGGGTGACCGAGCGCTATACGCCGACCGGTCTCGATTCCATGATGTACGAGGCAACGCTCGAGGACGAGAACGTCTTCACCCGGCCCTGGACGATCCGCATGCCGCTGTACCGTCGTCTCGAGGAGCACGCGCGGGTGCTGGAGTTCAAGTGTGTCGAGTTTTCTGAGGAGCTTCTCTATGGCCACCTACGCCGACGCGACGAAACCCCGACTGGCAACGATCCTTAGCGGCGCGGCTGCTGCCGCGGCCCTGCTTGCGCTGACCGCCGTTCCGGCGGCGGCGGGCGAGGTGTCGGTGCAACTGACGACTTCGGCTGCCAGCGAGGCGGTCAAGTGGTACCAGCGGCACCTGGACTGCGAGCCGATCGAGGGCCGCGGCGAAGCGATCGACTGCGGCAACGCGACGATCGAGTTCACTCAGGGGCCGATCATGGGCGCCAGCCAGGGCACGGGCCTCGACCACATCTCCTTTTCCTTCCCCGACCTCACCGAGAAGATGGCCGAGTTGGAGAAGGTCGGCGTGCGGGGCTCCGGTGTGCGCCTGCAGCGCTTCGACGACGGCTCGACCCTGCTCGACATCCCGGGCCTGTTCAAGATCGGCTTCATCTTCGACCCCTGGGGGACGCGGATCGAGGTCGTCGAGGACACGGAGACCCTGGGCTTCCACCACGTCCACCTGAGCGCGGTCGATCCGGCGTCGACACTTGGCTGGTACCGCGACACGTTCGGCGGCACGCCGGAGAGCCTCCGCGGCACGCTCGACGGTGTCCGCTACGGCGAGGTCTGGCTGCTTGCCTCGCAGCATGCCGAGGGCCAACCGGCGCCGAGCGCCGGCCGCGCGATCGACCACCTGGCCTTCGAGGTCGCCGATTTGGACACGGCTGCGGTGGGTCTGCGCGACCGCGGCGTTCGCTTTACCCGGGATCCGGTGCGGCCCGAGGGTGGCCGCAGCGCGGCGAAGCGCGGTTTCGTCTCCGCCCCCGACAACGTGCGGGTGGCGGTCCTCGAACCGGACTGGCGCGGTATCGACGCGATGGCCGACTTCGAGGACGACGCCGTCGCCTCGGCCGAGCCCTACGTGGTCCCGCGGACCCCCTGGGGTACGCCCGACCTGCAGGGGATGTGGTCGGGCAACAAGGCCCACGGCATTCCCCTGGAGCGCCCCGAGGACCTTGCCGACCGCGCGCAACTGACTCCCGAAGAAGCGGCGGCCCGCCGCGAACGGGGCACCCTGGGCAGCATCTGGGGCTACGAGCGTGAGTGGCGCGACACGACGCTCGGCTACGTCAAGTCGGCGCCGTCGCGCCAGATCGCGATGGTCATCGATCCGCCTGACGGCCGCCTGCCGCCCCTGACCGAGGCGGCGCAGGAGCGCAGGAGGCAGGCCTCGGCGTCGTTTGGGGACTACGTGAGGCGCCGGCCTGCGGGACCCGAGGATCTGAGCGCGTACGTGCGCTGCATCACCCGCGGCCTGCCCGGCATGATGATGCCCTCGATTTACAACAACGGCCTGCAGATCAGCCAGAGCCCGGGCTTCGTCGCGATCCAGAAGGAGATGATCCACGAGACCCGGGTCATCCCCACCGAGGAGCGGCCTGCGCTCGGTTCGGAGGTCAAGCAGTGGCTCGGCGAATCCCAGGGCCACTGGGAAGGCGACACCCTGGTCGTCGAGGTGACGAGCTTCAACGGCCGCACGAACTACCGCGGTTCGAGCGAGAACATGAAGCTCACCGAGCGCTTTACTCGCTTGGGGCCGAACCGGCTCGAGTACCAGTTCACCGTCGAGGACCCGAGTGTCTGGACCCAGCCCTGGACCGGCCGCTTCGAATTCGAGCTCGACAACGAGCAGTACGAACTCGTCGAGTACGCCTGTCACGAAGGCAACTACGGCATGACGAATATCCTCTCCGGCGCCCGCGCCCGTGATCGCGAAGCGGCCGCCGCGGCGGAGTCGGGTTCGGGAGCACAGTAGGCCCTGGGAACCCAGGTGGCGCGGGATCGCGCCACCCAGGTTCTGGCCGGCATCCGCCGTCAGGCGGAACCGGTTGCTGCGAGTCCAGCCAGTTCAGCGTTCAGGCTGTAGCTGTCGCATCCAGTGGTCGATTCGGCTCGCCGCCCAACGGTTGGCGCGCTTCCCAGCCATTCGCCGGCTGCTCGGGGCAGTGCAGGGCGCCAAGGCACCTGTGGACACTGATCTCGGGCTGCGAGACATCGAACGGCAGACAGAGGAGCGTTGGACCGTCGTGGAAGACGAAACGCAGCGGCTCCTCGAAGTCGCCCGTCCGCGGATAGACGAGGGCCACGGTCTTGCAGCCATAGCGCTTGCCGTAGGCGTATAGCTGGTACATGTCGGCTTGCACGATGCCGCGCTTCGTCCGATCTTCGGCCACTGATTTGAGCCGCTTCCACTTCGTGTCGAGAATGAACCGGTTGTGGCCGCCCCTCTGAAGAGTGATATCCGGCTTCATCGTGAACGCTTCGGGGTCACGCGTGAGCTTCCACTGGGGCCCCTGAGCCCTCACGCCGTAGTCGTCCTGGTGCCGCCTGAAGCACTGGGTCACGAAGTCCTCGTAGATCTCCTCCATCGGAAACAGGAGGGACTGGTTTTCGTGTTTTCCGTGAAATGTGGCGAGGCCGTGGCCGAACAGGAACAGCCGCACCCAGGCCATGACGGGACGGTAGTGCTGCATCGTCCGGTCAACGGAGTGTCGCCGCCAGTCACTCGCAGGATCGGCCGTTCTCGGCACGCCGGAGAAGGCCTCCGTCAGCTCGCGAAGCAGTCGCCAGTTTTCCTCGTTGCGGACGATTCGCTTGAGGAGGTCCAGGCTGCTGCGGATCAGCCGATTCGCCGGCCGGTTCGGATTGAACTCGTCGTGCGCAACGTAGAACCGCGCCCTATTGGTCAGGTTCTCCCGCACCTGTTGCTGGAACAGGAGACGGCCGCGGAGATAGGGCAGGTTGTCTTCGACCGGGACGTACCGTCGAGCGAGGCCGTGGCGCGCGAGGTGGGAGAGGTTCTGGAGGAACAGGTGCGCGAACACTTCCATCATTGGGTAGCGGCGGAGCGACCGGATGGCGCTCTGCGGCAGTTCGGCGTGCCGCAGGCCGCGCCAGGTGCGAAGCATCTCCAGGAAGACCCCACGGGTCTCCTTGTGGTCTTCAGCGAGGTCGATCTTCGGGAGGATCTCGATGGGCCTGCCGCGCCTCGTCGAGAGAACGCCCACGAAGTTCGTCGCCTTGAGCGTGCGGCTCTCCGCTCCGAAGGCGAGGACCGGATGGTAGTTGCCGCGTTTGTCGTGCCGGTGTTTCCGGGCGAAGACCTCCAAGCCGTTCCACTCTCGGTCGTCGAGTCCGAACCGCTCGGCCTGGAACTCCTCGTACTCACGGAGCGGTTCCCCCGCTGCCGCCGGCCGCGGAACGGTGGCCGTTCGGGCCGCGGAGAGGGTCACTTGCCGCTACCGTCGGGCGGCGCTGTGCTCGACGGAGTCACTCGCGGTCCGCGTTCCCGTAGATTGCCTTGTACTCGCTGGCGTCCTCCCAGGCCGGATCGTCCAGGGGCAGGCGTTCGTAGGTGACCCTCTCGTCGTCCACGAGGTCGAACTCCAGGGCCAGGTCCTTCGCGTGTCCCTCGCCGATCTCGCGCTCGTTCACGAAGGCGTTGCCGCCGAGCACCGCGCGGATCTTCCGCCAGTCGTCGTAGAAGTACTCCTGCAGGAGCGGGAAGATCCTGTTTCTGAACGTGTCGCCGAGCTGCTTCAGCGTCTTCACTTCAAACAGGTACGTGTGGCCGATCTGGTGCTCCCGATCCATGAGCGCGGCGATGCGTTCGTTCATCGCCCGCAGCATCTCTCGGCAGTTCACTCCGTCCACGGCTTCGGGAATCAGTTCGTGATCCGCGTCGGGCATCATCTCGACGAACGTGAACCTCCGTCTCAGCGCCGTGTCGAGCTGCTGGATCGAGCGGTCGGCGGTGTTCATCGTGCTCGTAGCCGAGCTCCGCTGACGTTGCGCCTTGGTCCCCACCGGTTGTCGTTAGTGCGGGGCGAATACCCTCGACGAAGTCCTCGTAGGCGTAGTTCTGGTGAAAGGTGACCATGGCGATCCGGCCTTCGGCGGGCGCCGAATCGGCGGCAGGCTTGAAACGGAGGCGGCGAAAGCGCTGCCGGTCTGGCTCAGTGATCTCGGCATTGGGCTTCACACCGTCGACGATCGCCAGCGCATGGCTGACTGTGCTGTACGTCTTGCCGGTTCCCGGTGGGCCGTAGAGAATCTGGTTGGGCGGGTGTTTCTCGCGGGTCGGGACGGCATTGCCGTCGACGAGCTCCTTCAGTGCCGTGACCAAATCCGGGTAGGGGGTGACATCGGTGAGAGTCTTGTTGACTAGTTGATGACCGGCCACCAGTCTGCCCTTCGGGAAATTCGACTTCCAGTTGATGTCCCGAACGTGCTTGTGCCGCTCCCTGGTAGGGACATGGCGGTACTGGGACTTCACGGTGCCATGACCAACTACATGGTGCTGGCCGCGCTTCACGAAGATGACGTCGCCCAGTTTCATCTCGTTGGCGAACTGCCAAAGGGCCAGCCGAGTGTTGAGGGGATCTACCTCCGGCACGTCCTTCATTGCTTGACCGACCTCTTCCTGAGAGGCGTACTTGTGAAGGTCTCCAACCGGGTGCTCGTCGAAGCCGATTGAAGCCAGGCCGCTTTCGTAGCACGCACCCCAGCGCGAGGAACGGCGCCCGAGTGACATCAGCCAGTACCGCGGGTCGGCGGATGCGTCCGACGGCGAGTTGACTGGTGGTTTGGGAGGCGCTTGCTCCTTTGGATCGAGCCAGATCTTAGGGCTTATGTCGAGGGCGTCGCCAAGCCACGAGTAGTGTTTGATCAGAGCCGTGTGCTGTTGGCTCGTCGTTCGTTCGTCCGCATCCGCGAACACCTCGTCGTAGCGAGCCCTCAGCCGCTTCTCGGAGTAGATCGCCAGGAGGTTGGGGTTTTCCCGGTTCTGGTACAGGAATGCGACCTTCCACTTGACGGCCGGAGAGAAGTCGACCTTGTCAACCGCTTCAAGATTCCCCGCCCTGACCGCGTCGATCAGGTCGGTCAGTCGAGACCGCACGGTTGCGAAAGCCACTTCCGCCGTCTCGCCGTACTTGCGCATCCAGGCGTACTCGTCACCCCAGATCCGCCCTCCCTTGGGTGCCTTCGGGTCCTTCTTGTCGCGGCGGTAGATGCCGAACTTGAAGGCCGAGCAACCCCAGATGCTGCCGAGGCCCTCGGTCTTCTTCTCAAGCCAGTAGATGAAGGCGTCATCCCGATTGGGATTCGTGTACTCCTCCGGCGATCGCAAGCGTGCGCTCCTTCATTTGCCCGTAGTCAGCGATGCCGATCTTGAGCGTCTTCATGAGTGTGATCCTCTCTCAGGCAGAACTTCGTCTACGGTCTTGCTTCGGTGCGGCTCACTTCGTGCGGTGATGCGCCGGGACCAGCGCCGGGTGGGATGCCTGGCCAGCTTGCCGCTCGTTCCATCGGTAGCGAGACCGCGGCCGGCGTTACACTCCTCCACCATGGCCGACCCCATCCTCAGAAGTCCCCAGCGGCCGCGTGAGCCGCGGCGGCCTCTCGATCCGAGGGACTTCCCGGGGTGTCGCGCCGTCCACCTGCCGGTCGGGGAGTTGGACGACTACGATGGCCGCATCGAGTACTGGGAGGCCCGCACCGAGACGGCGATGATCCTCGCCGAGCCGGCGACGGTCTATCACGAGATTCCGTCGGCTGTAGTAGCGGGTCTGGTGGAGATGATCTCCCAAGCGCGCGGCGCGAAGATTCTGGCGCTCGGTTCGGCGGACCTGGTGCGGCGCAGGGAGAAGGGGGGCGTCGAGGTCCTCATGCAGGCGGACGCGGTCTTCTTTCTGGACCAGCCCTGGCCGACGGGCAAGGCGATCGATGTGGACCGCGGTTCGCTACCCGATGTCGTGCTGGAAGTGGATCACACGACCGATGTCCGGCGGCGGAAGCTGGAGGTCTATGCCGCTTGGGGCTTTCCGGAGGTGTGGGTGGAGGTGCCGGAGCCGGTATGGATGGCGCCGCGGACTTCGGGCCGGCCGCGACTGACGATCTACCTGCTGGAGGGCGGCGGCTACGTCGAGTCGGCCGCCAGCCGGGCTTTTTCGGGTTGGCGAACGGCGGAGATCCACCGGGCGCTGAACGAGGAGGCGAAGTCGGAGGAGACCGTGGCGGCGCTGCGCCGCGTGGGCCGGAGGATGGGCAGGGCGACAGGCACCAGCCCCGACGACGACCGGTTCCTGGCTGCCGAGCGTGCAGAGAGCCGTGCGGAAGGAAGCCTCGATACGGCCCGTTCCCTGGTGCGGCAGGCGCTCCAAGCTCGCGGCGTCGCGGCTACGCCTGCTGTGGAAGTCTTCTTGGAGCGGCTCTTGGCGACCACCGATACCGCGGTCGTAGTCAAAGCCGCTGTCGAGTGTCGGGATGCGGAGGATTTCCTGCGCCGGGTCGAGGCGCCGCCGACGGGTCCGGACGCGTCGCCGTAGCCGCGGGAAGAGAGAGTCCTCGCGGTTGCTGCACGGCCGGCGGCAAGCTCGACTCGCCCAAGGCCCAGAGGGTGCTCCGCCGGGCTCGGGCTACACTCGTCCCCCCATGGCCGATCCGCTCTCCAGGTCGCCGGCGAGGCCGCGAGAACCGCTCCGGCCGCTCGATCCGAGGGACTTCCCAGGATGCCGCGCCGTTCACATGCCGGCCGACGAACTGGAAGACCACGAGGGCCGCATCGAGTACTGGGAAGCACTCACTGCTACCGCGATGGTGGCGGCCGAGCCGACCACCACATACCACGAGGCTCCGTCGCGGGGACTGAGCGGCCTGGTGCGGGAGATCGCTCTGGCTCGGGGGTCGGAGATCCTGGCGCTCGGCTCAGCGGATCTGGCGCAGTTCGACGAGAACGGCGAACCCGAAGTCATCATGGAAGCCGACGAGATCTTCTTCCTGAGCCGGCCATGGCCGC
Source organism: Candidatus Multivorans sp. (assembly GCA_965216125.1). Classification (GTDB taxonomy): domain Bacteria; phylum Acidobacteriota; class Thermoanaerobaculia; order Multivoradales; family Multivoraceae; genus Multivorans. Next base: position 2,530,579 of record OZ244152.1, read on the forward strand.
GCGCGAAGGCGATCGATGTCGACGAGGGCCCGTTGCCGGATGTCGTCCTGGAAGTGGACCACACAACGGATGTCCGGCGCCGGAAGTTGGAGGTCTACGCCTCCTGGCGGTTCCCCGAGGTGTGGGTGGAGGTGCCGGAGCCGTCCTGGCTTCCGCCTCGAACATCCGGCCGGCCGGGCCTGGTGATTCACGTGCTGGAAGGCACTCAGTACGTGGAAGCCGCGAGCAGCCGCGCTTTCCCGGGCTGGACGGCGGCGGAGATCCACCGCGCCCTGAACGAAGAAGGGAGGTCGCCGGCAACGGTGGCGGCCGTGCGCCGGGTCGGTCGGAGGATGGGCAGAGCAGCCGGCACCGGTCCTGACGACGACCTGTTCCTGGGCGCGGAGCGAGCGGAGAGCCGGGCCGAGGGCAAGGCAGAAGGCAGGGCGGAAGGCAGGGCAGAAGGTCGCATCGAGATGGTCCGGACCCTTCTCAGGCAGACACTCGCGGATCGCGACATCTTCATTTCGGCGGCACTGGAAGCCTGGTTGTTGCGCCTCGACTCAGCGTCTGAGGCCTCCCCGCTGGTGATGATCGCAACCGAGTGCCGCGACGCGGACGACTTTCTGCAGCGTGCCCTGAGGCTTGAGGCCTGAACCCCGCGAGCGGCGGTCCGATGGCCGCGCCGGAAGCGCGCCGGCGTGCAGGTCGGGGGTGGTTTGGGCGTCGCAGCCGTGTTCAGGGCGCATCCAGCCGGGTGGTAGTCTTGCCGCTTCGCCAACATCGCCTACAGGACGACGCCCATGAAGACGACGCGACTCCTCTCCCGAGCAGCCCTCCCGGTCCTTGGCCTTGCTGCGGCCTTGGCCTTGGTCTTCCTCGTTCAGCCGCAGCCGGCGTCAGCGCACCACGCCTTCTCGGCCGAGTTCGACGCCACGAAGCCGGTACGCCTGCGCGGCCAGGTGACGAAGGTCGAATGGGTGAATCCGCATGCCTGGATTCACATCGACGTCACCGACGAGGACGGCGCCGTGACGGCCTGGATGGTCGAGTGCGGTCCGCCGGGCGCCCTGGTGCGGCGCGGCTGGAAGAAGAACTCGGTTGCCCCGGGCACCGAGGTCCTGGTCGAGGGCTACCAGGCGATCGACGGCGCGCCGCGGGCCAATGGCCGCGACGTCACGCTGCCCGACGGTCGGCGGCTGTTCGCCGGCTCCTCGGGAACCGGCGCGCCTTACGACGATCGGGAATCGGGCTGAGTCGGATCTCCGCTAGTCAGCGCGTCGGAAAGGGCCGCCCGGCGTGACGGAGCAGGACATTCCATCCGGCGGCGAAGCGATCGACGAACCCGAACGACTCGAGGATCTTCAGGTCGACCCGGAGATCGACTTCTACCCGGAGGTGGCGGACCGCGAACCCGGCGACACGAACCTCGTCGGGCGGTGGTTCGACATCCATCCCCAAGTCACCTTCTGGGCGGTCGGGTTCCTGGTTGCGTTCATCGCGTGGACGCTGCTGTTCCCTGACCGGGCGGCCGCCGGGTTCGACGCCAGCCTGTCCTTCGTGAACGACAAGTTCGGCTGGTTCTACATCGCCGCGGCGAATCTGTTCGTGCTGGCGGCGGCCTACTTCGCCTTCAGCCGCTTCGGCAAGATCCGCATCGGCGGGCCGAACGCGCGCCCCGAGTTTTCCACTGGCGCCTGGTGCGCGATGTTGCTCTCGGCCGGCATGGGCATCGGCCTGATGTTCTGGTCCGTCGCCGAACCGATCTCGCACCTGGTCGAGCCGCCGCCGGTGTTCAATGTGGCGCCGGAGACGGCCCTTGCCGGCAAAGCCGCGTTGGCGACGACCTTTTTCCACTGGGGCCTTCACCCCTGGGCGATCTACGGTCTGGTGGGTGTGGCGCTGGCCTTCTTTGCCTACAACCGCGGTCTGCCGCTGACCTTCCGCTCCGTCTTCTATCCGCTGTTGGGCCGGCGGATCTACGGCGCATGGGGCAACGTGATCGACGTGCTCAGCGTGCTGGCGACCCTGTTCGGGCTCGCCACGTCATTGGGATTGGGCGTCGGTCAGGCCGCGGCGGGGCTGAACTACCTGTTCGGCTGGCCTGCGACGACCAGTCTTCAGGTGGGCCTGATCGCCGGCATCACGGGTCTGGCGACCCTGTCCGTGGTGGCGGGGCTTCACGCTGGCGTCAAGCGCCTGAGCCAGTTGAACGTCTACCTGGCGGCAGCGTTGCTGCTGTTCGTCCTGGTCGCCGGTCCCACGCTGTTCATCCTGTCCACGTTCAGCCAGAGCCTTGGCTACTACGTGCAGGTCCTGCCGGAGCTGGCCTGGTGGACGGAGGCGTTTACCGACACCGACTGGCAGGGCGGCTGGACGATCTTCTACTGGGGCTGGTGGATCTCGTGGTCGCCGTTCGTCGGCATGTTCATCGCCCGCATCTCCAAGGGCCGGTCCGTCCGCGAGATGATCGTCGGCGTCGTTGCGGTGCCGTCGTTGCTCTCTTTCCTGTGGATGTCGGTGTTCGGCGGCACGGCCCTGAACCTGCAGCTCGGCGGCGTGAAGGATCTGGCCGGGGCGGTCGAGAACGACATGGCCACCGCGATGTTCGCCATGCTGGAGTCCTTTCCCCTCTCCGGCGCCGCGTCGCTGCTGGGCGTGCTTCTGGTCGTCTCGTTCTTCGTCACGTCTTCGGACTCCGGCTCCCTGGTGGTCGACTACCTCACGGCCGGCGGCAAGCTCGACGCGCCCAGGGCCCAGAGGGTGTTCTGGGCGGTCATGGAAGGTGTCGTCGCCGCGGTGCTGCTCCTGGGCGGCGGGCTGTCGGCGCTTCAGACTGCGTCGGTCGCCACCGGCCTTCCGTTCGCGTTGGTGCTGCTCGTCATGTGCTTCAGCGTGCGCCGCGCCTTCCGCCAGGAGCTCGACCTGCTCGAAGATCACTACGACCTGAAGCAGTTCCACGACCGCCACCCCGAACTCATGAAGCGCCGCGAGCGTACGTAGCGGCCGCCCCCGGCGGCGCCGGGACTCGGTGGTACCGTTGCAGTGACAACGGATATACCGACGCACGTGGAGGTGCCGGATGAAGTTTGAGCGTTCCTTTCTCTTGAGCCTTGCGGTTCTTCTGGCCGCCCCGATCGCTGTTGCGGCGCAGGACGAGGTTCCGCGGCGTCCGGACGGCAAGCCCGATCTCGCCGGCGCGTACGACGTGGCGACGCTGACTCCGCTCACCAGGCCGCGTGAGTTCGGCGATCGGCTGACCCTGACGGACGAAGAAGCGGCCGCGATTGCCCGCCGCAAGGCCGAGATCTACGAAAAGGACTTCAAGCCCAGCGATCCGAACCGTGAAGCGCCACCGGTGGGAGGCGCTCCGATCTTCGATCCGGGTCTCGAGGGCGCCTCTGGCGGCAGCGGCGGATACAACGCCTTCTACATGGAACCGGGCGACAACGTGATCCGGATCGACGGCAAGTGGCGAACCTCGATCATGACGGATCCGCCGAATGGCCAGTATCCGGAAATGACCGATTCCGGCATGAAGCGGCGCGCCGCGCAGTTTGCGGCGTTCGGTCACAAGAACACCGGCACCGCGTGGTGGCTCGAGGAGCGTGAGGACGCCTCCGGCCCCTACGACAACATGGAACAGCGGCCCCTGGCCGAGCGCTGCCTGATGGGGTTCAGCTCCACGGGCGGGCCGCCGATGCTGCCGGCGCTCTACAACAACCACAAGCGGATCGTGCAGACCGAGAACCACGTGATGATCCTGATCGAAATGGTCCACGACGCCCGCGTCGTACGGATCGGCGGCGAGCACGCGCCCGCCGATGAGCGCCGGTGGCTGGGCGATTCGATCGGCTGGTGGGAAGGCGACACCCTGGTCGTCGACACGACGAACTTCGGTGACGACCCCGCCCTGGGCGCGGCGACGAGGGACCTGCACGTCACAGAACGCTTCCAGCGCCTGCCGAACGGCGACCTGCTCTACGGGTTCACGGTCGAGGATCCGAACGTGTGGGAGACGGCCTGGAGCGGCGAGTACGTGTGGAAGGGGACCTCGAACAAGGTCTTCGAGTACGCCTGCCATGAGGGCAACTACGCGCTGGGCAACGTGATGCGCGGTGCCCGGCTGCTCGAAGCCGACGCGACCTCCGCCGCTACCGGCGGGGAGTAATCGTCGGCTCGGGCGTCTCGCCCGCATCCGGATCCGGCCGGCTCAGCGCTCCAGCACCTGCAGGACGATCCGTGACGGGTGTTCCGCCGAGTGGTGGACCGCGTTGTCCGCCACCCGCCACTCGGTCTCGTCGTAGTTGTTGCCGCCGGTGTTCAGGTTGCGGTCGTAGCGCGGGAAGTTGCTGCTCGAGATCTCGATCCGCAGCCGGTGGCCGGCGCCGAACACGTTCGCGGTCGCGAGCGGCCCGAGTGTCACCTCGTACACCTCGCCGGCTTCCATGCTGACGTGGCGGTCGAAGCCGTCCCGGTAGCGCATGCGCAGGATCGTGTCGTCCAGGTTGAAGGCGCGGCCGTTCGGGTGGACATCGACCAGTTTGACGGTGAAGTCAGTGTCGGGCGCGTCGGACGACACGTGCAGGATCACCTCGACCGGCCCGACCACGGCCAGCGCCTCCTCGAACGGCTCCGTGGTGTAGACGAGCACGTCGGAACGGGCCTCGACGCCGCGCTGGTCGAAGGCGCCGGGTTCGTAGTCGCCCATGCAGCAGAAGGCGCCGCCGTGGGTCGGCACCGGCGAGCCCGGGTCGTATACGAAGCGATCCGCGTCGTCGCCGGCGCCGCTCGCTCCGGCGTCGGCGGTCAACGTGCCGTCGCCGGCGGCGCTGTTGGCGCTGCCGTCGCTTCTGAGATACAGCGTCATCGGCTCGACTCCGGCCGGTGGCCAATCGGCGGCGTTCTGCCAGCGGTCGTCGCCCATCAGGAAGTAGCGGACCTTGGCGTACCGGCTCTCGAAGCCGTTCGCCTCGGGCTTGGTGAAGCGGTCGAGGAAGGCCCACAGCATCTCGTCTAGCTGTAAGTCCGTGTCGCTGAAGTTCCGCTCGCCGACGATCAGGGGATCGGTCAGCCGGTACATGCTGCAGTGCAGGCTGGGCGCCACGACCATGTACTGGTGATCGCGGACCTCCGGGTCGGCGTTCCGGCGCACGTGGCCGTAGAGGGCCAGGTTCGGCGACACGGAGAGGTCGTACCAGGAGTTCGCCCACAGGGCCGGCACGGCGAAGGGCTCGTCGTCGTGGTAGAGGCCGCCCTCATACCAGGCCGGATCGTCCGGCATGCGGGCGGCAAACTCGCCGAAGATCCCCTTCGGCCCGCCGACGGACTCCATCAGGGTCTGGACGGGTAAGTGCCGGAGCGCCTGCTGCCAGTCGACGGCCGGCATCCTGGCCGCCAGGTCGAAGTAGGTCGCGAGCCGTTCCAGGTCCTCCCGGCTGGTGCCCGGAGGGAAGGTCGGCCGCTGGGTGTTCTGCTCGCCGTAGAGCCAGACCGCCATCGGAAGCTGGAGGGCGCCGCCGCGGTAGAAGTTCCCCTGCTCGTAGAACGGACCCATGCGGCCGATGCCGGCGCCCTGACCCATCGGCACGGCGGCGGCGTGGCCGGGATGCCGCATCGCCGCCAGGCCCATCTGCCATTCCGCGGTCGACGAGCAGCCGAGCGTCGCGACCTTGCCGTTCGACCACGACTGGTCGGTGATCCAGGTCAGCGCGTCGTAGCCGTCGGACCGCGGCCGCCCGAGGATCTCCCAGTCGCCCTCGGAGAAGAACTTGCCGCGCTCGTTCTGGACCACGAAGGCGTAGCCGCGCTCGATCGCGTCGAGACCGAACTTGAGCAGCGCGCTGGGACGCTCCAGGTTCGGACCCGGCAGGGTGCTGAAGTTGTAGGGCGTGCGCCAGAAGATCGCCGGCACCGGTCCCTGAGCGTCGCGAGGCCGGTAGATTTCGGTGGCGAGGCGTACGCCGTCGCGCATCGGTACCATGACCATCCGGTCGAGTTCCGCTTTGCGGTCGAGGTCGGCCCGGCGCACCGGGTCCGGTGTGCGGTGGATTTGGGCGCTGACGGACGATCCGATCAGGCCGAGGGAGAGCGACACTGCGAGTAGACGGATGACCGATCGAACCTGGCTCAAGGGGATCTCCTCTTTCGGGTTGTGCCGCGGTTCTCTTCCCGCAGCGGCGGCGGGATGTGCCGCCGTCCTCGTCATGGCGCCGGCCATTGTGCCAGTTGCGGCCGCTTCGGACTCTGCTGCCGTCAAACCCGGTCGGATCGCTATCCTGGTCACCGACCCGGAGGACGACCGGGTCGCCATGGTGGGTGACGCGGTGAGATTCTGGAACCGTTCAGTCAGTGAGTTGGGCCTCGGTTCCGTGTTCGACGAGCCGCGGCCGGCGACACGTCCGGCAGGCCTGCGGCCGTTCGAGAACTACGCGCACCAGCTCTCGCAGCTTGCCGGGCGCCTGCAGTCGTCGGACCCCGGACCCGAGCCGCCGGAGGCGCTCTTCGCCGTCGAGGCGGAGGTCGTGGTGCTGTTGTCGGCGCAGAACCTGATGCCGTTCGCCTGGCCCTATGGAGAGGACGGGCGCTACTTCGTTGCCGTTCCTGTCGGCGACGAGCGCGACCACGTCGTCCGCAACGTGATCGCGCACGAACTCGGGCATGTTCTTGGCCTCAAGCACATTCGCGAGCCCGGCGTTCTGATGTGTCAACCGTGCGACACGTCGTCAGCGCACAGCCCTGGCCAGCCGCAATTCCTGCCGCTCACCGGCCTCGACCGCGAGCGGCTTCGCACCTTCCTGGAGAGGACTCGACCATGACGTCTACTGCTCGAAACGCCTGGACCCGCAGACGCTTCATCGCCACGGCCGCCGCGGCCGCCACTGGCGCCGGACTCGGCCGCTCGCCCGCTGACGCTCAGGACGGCTGGCGCGCCGGATCGCTCCAACACCTGATCCCGGCGGCGAGCCACGATCGGCTGGCGCTCAAGTGCTCGTTCACCGAGCCGCTCGACTTCGTGCCGATGCTGCGGATCGGCCGCCGCCTGGTTGCGGGCCGCAGCACGGACTCCGAGCGGCGCTTCTTCTCCTTCGACACCACCGGCCTGGAGCCGGATGTCGAGTACAGCCTGCAGCTCCTAGGCGGCGGCGAAGCGCTGTGCGACTCGTGGCCGCTGCGCACGTTCCCGCAGCCTTCGGCCACACCCGAGTCGGTCCGATTCCTGGCCTACACCTGCGCCGGCGGCCATCCGGAGTCGGGCGGCGACCAGCCTGCGTTCCTGCCGCTGGCGATCCGTCGCCGGCTCCTGCGCCGGGCGCTCTCGTTTCGGCCGCGGGCGTTGATCGCGATCGGCGACCACATCTACTGGGACCAGCGCACGTTGCTCGACAACCGCGGCGAGGAGCGGGGCCGTGCGGCCCGCGAGTTCTACGAGCGGATCGGTTGGCTCGACCTGAGCCAGCCGGCCCTCGGCACCCCGAACGAGACGTCGATCAAGGCGGCCGCCGGGCCGCAGATCGCGGATCTCTACGGCGTCATGCTGCGGTCTGTGCCGTCCTACTTCGTCAGCGACGATCATGACTACTACGAGAACGACGACGCCGACCCGCAGATGATCACGCTGCCGCCGGACCGCTACCAACTGGAGTTCGCGCGGTTCACCCGCAACGCCTATCTGCCGGAGTTCCTGCCCGACAGTGAGCGGCCGCTGGCGATGTCGGGCGCCGGCGCCGGCGACCGGGCGCCCGGCATCTCGGAGGCTTTCGGCACGTTCCGGTACGGCCAACTTGCCGAGGTGCTGATCTACGACTGCGCGCGCTACCTCTCGCTCAAGGGCGTCCACGCTGGCCTTGTGCCGCCGGAGGCCGAGCACTGGCTGCACCGGCGCACCCGGGACGAGGGCGTGGCACAGTTGTTCCACGTCCCGTCCCATCCGTTCGGCTGGTCGGCGGGGAAGTGGCGTGAGTGGTACCCGGATGTCGCCGATCTCGACGACGGCGGCGCCACCGTGTCACGGATCGGCGATTTCGCGGGCAGCAACTTCCGGCTGACCACGGAGCGCGACAAGTACTTCTGGCAGGGCGGCTGGTGGCGCCAGCATCAGCGTCTGCTGGAATCGATGACTTCCCAGTCGAAGCGGCCGGGCGTCGTGCTCTCGGGCGACCTGCACGCGATCGGCCATTCGGCCCTCATGCGGAGCGGCAACCTCGACCTGTCCGGGAATCCGGTCCACGCCGTGCTCACAGGGCCGGTGGGCACCCTGCGCGGCTGGCCTTCGGCGGCGCGCGGCACGCCGCCGCTGGCAGCCAACGGCCTGGTTCACGATGTTCGAGGCGAGACGTTCGAGAAGAACGGCTTCGCGCTCTTCGACGTGTCGCCGTCCGAGATCACGGTGCGACTCTTCGCGTGGAAGACGGGCGAGCCCGAGTCGGCGATCGACCAGCTCGAGCCGTACCACACGTCGGTCATCCGCCGGGGCTGATTCGTGCGGATGCGGTTACTGTTCCGCGATGGCTGAGGCCAGCGACCGGCAGAAGCGGCGGCGGGGGAAGCGGCAGGGCCTCTTCACCCGCTTCCTGAACGCGGTCGAGTTTCTCGGCAACCTGCTGCCGCACCCGGTGACGCTGTTCGCGGTGCTGTCGGTGATCGTGCTTCTGGTCTCGGGCGGCGCGGCGCTGTTCGATGTGCAGGTCGCCGATCCGCGGCCCGTCGGCGCGTCCGGCCGCGCGGAGGACGGGATGATCCGCGCCATCAGCTTGCTGAACCCGGAGGGGATGCGGCGCATCGCGATGAACCTGGTGACGAACTTCACCGGCTTCGCGCCCCTGGGGACGGTCCTGGTCGCACTCCTGGGAGTCGGCGTCGCGGAGCGGTCCGGGCTATTGGGCGCTCTGCTCAGGGCGCTCGTGCTCGGCGCGCCCCGCAACCTGCTGACCGCGGTTGTCGTGTTCGCCTCGGTGGTCTCGAACACCGCCTCCGAGATGGGCTACGTGGTCCTGATTCCCCTGGCGGCGGTGGTGTTCCGTGCCGTCGGCCGGAATCCGCTGGTCGGACTGGCGGCCGCGTTTGCCGGTGTTTCGGGGGGGTACTCCGCGAACATTCTGATCGGCACCGTGGACCCGCTGCTGGCCGGGATCACGACGGAAGCCGCGCGTCTGATCGATCCTTCGTACGCGCCGGGCGGGGCGAACGAGGTCCAGGCGACCGCCAACTACCTGTTCATGTTCGTGAGCACCTTCATGGTCACCGCGATCGGCACCCTGGTGACGACCCGGATCGTGGAGCCCAAGCTCGGCGCCTTCGATCCGAGCCGGGCGGCGGACGACCTGGAGGACCCGGAAGAGGGTCTGAAGACGCTGTCGAAGGAAGAGAAGCGCGGACTGAAGCTGGCTGGCGTCACGCTGCTCGCGATGCTCGGCGGGCTGGCACTGCTGGCCCTGCCGGAGAACGGTTGGTTCCGCGACCCGGCAGCCAACCCACTCCTGATCGACGATCTGCGGCCCATGCTGCGCAGCGTCGTGTCGCTGATCTTCGTCTTCTTCATCGTGCCGTCGATCGTCTACGGCCGGGTCACCGGGTCGCTGCGGAACGACCGCGATGTGATCGACGGCATGGGCCGGTCCATGAGTTCGCTCGGGCCGTACCTGGTGCTCGTCTTCTTCGCCGCGCAATTCGTCTCGTTCTTCAACTGGACCAACCTGGGCACGATCACGGCAGTCGTCGGCGCCGATGTGCTGACCCGGTTCGACCTCACCGGGCCGATCGTGTTCCTGCCGTTCATCCTGATGTGCTGTCTCGTAAACCTGATGCTCGGCAGCGCGTCCGCGCAGTGGGCGGTGACGGCGCCGATCTTCGTACCGATGCTGATGACGGTGGGCTACAGCCCGGAAGTGATCCAGGCGGCCTACCGGATCGGCGACTCGACCACGAACATCATCACGCCGATGATGAGCTACTTCGGCCTGATTCTGGCGGTGGCGATGCGCTACGACCGGAAGCTGGGGATCGGCACCCTGATCGCGACGATGATCCCGTACTCGATCACCTACCTGATTGGTTGGGTGTCGCTCTTCTACATCTGGGTGTTCGCGCTGGGCCTGCCGGTCGGTCCCGGGTCGCCGACCTACTACTCGCCGTGACCGCGGACGGTTCTGTCAAGAGTCCCTGCTAGACTCGGTGGCCGGCCCTGAGAGAGCGTCTGGGCAGAAGAGGGGAGATCGTCATGGCTAGGCCCGGACCAACTACATTTGCCAAGCGCCAGCGGGAAATCCGCAAGCGCCAGAAGCGCCAGGAGAAGCTGGAGCGCCGCGCTCAGCGCAAGGTGGAGAAGGAAGATGCCGCTGAGGAGGCGCCGGTCGACCTGTCGGGTGAGGATCCCGACATCGCCGGGATGGTGCCCGGCCCACAGCCGCTTCCCGACTGGGACTGAGTCCCCGGGTCGTTCCCGCCGGCCGGAACGAACTACCCGCTACCCGCCGCCAGTCGCGGCGGCCGCCTCGGCTTCCTTCGCGCGGGCGCCCGAGAGCATGTTGTGCAGGCCGTAGTTGCCCTCGTGGCAGGCGTACTCGAACATCGGGACGCCCTTCAGCCGCCCGCCGCCTCAGCGGTCTTCGACGGCGTCGCGAACAACCCTTCGACGTGGTCTTCAGGCAGCGGCTGGGTCAGCTTTGACACCGCCCAGGTGCTGGCGATCGAGACCGCCTCACCGACCACCGCGCAGGAAAACGGGTTGGCCCGGTAGTGGTGCAGCCACTCCGCAATCCCGGACAGCGGCCCGAGCGAACTCGGATCGAAGATCATCCAGGGCACGCCGCTGCGCAGCAGGATGAACGTGGCCATGCCGCTCACCAGGCCGGTGTAGGCGCCGGCCAGGGTGACGCCGCGCCACAAGCCGCCGACCACCAGCGGGCCTGCGAAGGCGGCCATCATGCCGCCGGTGCCGATCCATACCAGCAGTGCGATGTTCATGTCCTGCATCGCCCAGGCCATCCCGGTGCAGAGGATCAGGACGATCACCGTGCTCCAGCGGCTGATCCCCAGCACCTTGCGATCGACCTCTTCGTCGCTCAGATGGGGCCTGTACTTGGGGACGATCGACCGGCGGTAGATGTCGTTGGCGACGATCTGGGACGACGACACGACGAGCCCGTCCGCCGTCGACATGATCGCGGCCAGGATCCCGACTCCGATGAGGGCCGCCAACCAGGTCGGGAACAGTTCGATGAACAGCGCCGGTAGCGCCTCGTTCGGGTTGCGCCCGGCAGCGAGAAGCTCGCCCCCGAGGATGCCGCGGGCGAGGATGCCGCCGAGTCCGAGCATGCCCATCGTCAGGCCGACGGCGAAGGCGAGCTTGACGAAACGCATGCGGTCGCCGTCGTTCTTGAGCGCCCACACCTTGTTGCCGATGTGGGGCAGCATGCCGAGCGGAATGTGGGCGAAGAGAACGACCGCGATCGCCCACCACGAGTCGTAGAGCGAGTTGGACCGGTTGAGCGGCCCGACCATGTTCTCGTCCTGGGCGCGGAGGTTGTCGACCAGACCCCCGAGGCCGCCGTCCATGCCGGAAGCGAACAGGAACATCACGATGACGACGATCGCGACCGCGAGCATCATCATGCCCTGGATGCCGTCCGTGAGGATGTCCGCGTGGGCGCCGCCGAGGACGACGTAGACGAGCAGCACGCCCGACGTGATGATCAGCGCCGTCATCGGCTTGAGGCCGAGCATGGTCTCGAACATGACCAGCCCCGACACGAGCTGTCCGGCGACGTAGAAGAACAGCACCAGGGAGAAGACGGAGACGAGCAGACGCACGCCGTCGCTCCGGTAGCGGTCGCCGAGGTACTCGGGGATCGACCGGTTGCCGAACTTGTGCCCCGAGTTGGCGACCATCCTGATCGTGATGAGAACCCCGAAGTAGACCCCGATCGGATAGAGGAACTTGCCCCAGACGCTGGCCATGCCGAACTGGTAGCCCAGGCCGGGACTGCCGAGGAAGGTGGCGCCGCTGGCAGTCGTGGCGGCAAAGGCCAGCGCCAGAAAGTAGGGGCCGTAGCTGCTGCGCGCGGTGGCGAAATCGTCCGCATTCTTGATCCGCCGGCTCGCGATCCAGCCGAAGGCGAGCATGCCGGTGATGTAGAGGATGAGAAACAACCAGGACCAGGCGAACAGACTCATACAACTCTCCTCTTCAACTCCTCAGGTTCCTGGGAACGCGGGCGTCTCGCCCGCATCGTCTTGGCCCACGCCTCAGTCGACGATCGCTTCGTACGCGAGCCGCTTGCTGGTGAAGCGCGCGGCCGCCGAGGCAGGGAAATCACGGCTCTGGATCATGCCGACGATGACCAGATCCTGGTCCGGGTTGATGCCGAACCAGGTGCCGCCGATGCCGTACCACCAGTACTCGCCCTTGGCGCGCTCGTGGTCGCTGGCCGGGTTCGGATCGGTGACGATCGAGAAGTCCAGGCCGAAGCGGTTGCCCCGGTAGAGCGGCCCCATGTCGGTGACGCTCTCGGGCAGATGATCGGTGTGCATCAGCTCGACCGTTTCCGGCTTCAGGATGCGGACGCCGCCGAGTTCTCCGCCGTTGGCCATCATCTGGGCGAAGCGCATGTAGTCCATGGCCGTCGACACCAGGCCGCCGCCGCCGGAGAGGAAGTTCGGTTTCTCGAGGTACTGCCCGAACTCGACTTTGGCCAGCTTGCCCTGGCTCGTTTGGTACATGTGCGAGAACCGGTCCGCCTTGTCCGGCTCGACCCAGAAGGCGGTGTCGTCCATGCCCAGGGGGCCGAAGACGCGCTCGTTCAGCACCTCGTCGAGCGGCTTGCCGGCCAGCACCTCCAGCACGTAACCCTGCACGTCCACCGCGACGCTGTAGTGCCACATCGAGCCCGGCTGCTGGCGCAGCGGGATCTTGGCCAGCCTCCCGACCATCTCCTTCACGGTCAGGGTGGGGTCGACGATGATCCCGGCCTTCTGGTAGAGCGTGTCCACCTGGCCCCGGGAGAACAGCCCATAGGTCAGCCCCGCCGTGTGGCTCATCAACTCGCGCATCGTCATCGGATGGTCGGCGTCCTCGACCACGGGCATGCCGTCCGGTCCGTCCTCCTTCGCGACCTTGAGGTCGGCGAACTCGGGAATGAACTTCGACACCGGATCGTCGAGCGTGAAGCGACCCTCGTCGTAGTAGGTCATCAGCGCTGTGCCGATGATCGGCTTCGTCATCGAGTAGATGCGGAAGATGGAGTCCTTCGCGACCGGGACCCCGTTCTCGATGTCCTGCTTGCCGTAGGCGTCGAAGAGGACGACCTTGCCCTTGCGCGAGACCATCGTGACGACGCCGGCGAGCTTGCCGCCGTCGACCATGCCGTGCATTGCCTCGGTGAGTTTCTCGAGGCCGGCCGGGTCCATGCCGACATCGGCCGGCTTGGCCGTTTGGAGGTCACGCTCGCCGGCGAACGCCGGTGTGAGAACGAAGGCCGCTAGCAGCAGACAGGCGGCGGCGAAGGCAAGCGGGGCGAACTGCCCCTGAGGACGCAATCGGATCACGCGTGGTTCCTCCTACTCGGGTTAGCTGGGCGGCGGCGAGCGTAGCACCGACGCACCCCGTTCACCCGCGCCGACTGGAAGTCAGCACTTGCGGCCACGATCAGGCAGTACACCGGTGGACAGATACTCCAGAGGCGGTCCACCCCAGCGCCCCTCAGTCGCCCGAACCGGACCCGGTCGAGGCGCCCGAGGCGTCCTGTTCGATCGCCTCCTGCTCCAGCAGCCGCGCGCCGCGCAGGATGCCGCCGAGCGCGTAGTTCCCCTCGTGGCAGCCGTACTCGTAGAGCCTGTTGCCGGTCGCCGGCCACGGGTACTCGCCGCTCCAGGCGGTCTCGTAGACCGGATCCTCGACCATGAACTGGTAGCGCAGGGTGTTCGCGTCGATCCGGCTGATTCGCTCCACGACGTGCAGATCGCGCGACGCCCGGGCGACCGAACCTGAGATCTCGCGGAAGTTCGTCGTATCGACGACCAGGGTGTCGCCCTCCCACCAGCCGATCGAGTCGCCGCTCCACTTGCGCACACTGTCCGGCAGGTGCTGCGAATCGAGCCGGATGATCCGGGCGTCGTGCATCCACTCGATCAGGATCATCACGTGGTCGTCCGTCTGCACGATCGTCTTCAGGTTGTTGTACATCCCCGGCATCGATGGCGGCCCCGAGGCGCCCCGGGTCAGGATGCAGCGCTCGGCCAGGGGCCGCAGCTCGGGATCGTCGTACGGCCCGACCGGCAGGTGCATCCACCAGGCGGTGCCGGTGTTCTCGTGCCGGAACGGCGCCAGCCGCTCGCTCCGCTCCTGCCCGACCACGTTGAGCGGCGGGTAGCGGCCGTCCGGCGGCTCCGTGATGATCGATGTCCGGTACTTGCCGTCGAGCTGGAACGGGCCCGTGCCGATGTCGACGAAGAAGGCGTTGTAGCCGCCGACCTTGCCTGCAGCGCCCGTGAACTCCGGCGCGTAGATGCCGGTGCCGCCCTTGGGAGGCGCCTCGCGGTTCGGGTCGCTGGGTGCGTGGTCCTTGTTGAAGTTCGTCTCCCAATGGTCCGCGATCGCGGCCGCTTCCTCCGGCGTCAACGCCAGCCGCTCGCCGTACCGCTCCGGCCTTTGTGCCGGCGTCAGCGTGGCGATGTCGTAGGTGCCCGAGAGATCGGGACGCCCGTCATGCCGCCGCGGGATCTCCTCGGCCGCCGCCGGCGACGCGGCGAACAGCATGAGAGCCGCCGCCGCGGCGATCACGACCAGGGCCCCCACCGAGATGACCGCGGTGCCCCAGACCCTCCAGAACGAAGACCTCCTGTGCTGCCTGATCCGCATCTCGACCTCCCGGCTGTGTGCTTGTGTTGTGTAACCGGCAGCCTATCGCCTGCAGCGACACAGCCCTGGGAACGCGGGCGTCCCGCCCGCATCCGCCCGAGCCGCGAAGCGGCGAGGCTGTTCCGTGCCGCCGCTGAGGGCTGCGAAGCCCTTCGATCTGTGACATTCTCCACAGTCCCCGGGCAAGCAAGCCACAAGCCTGACCGCACGACAACCGGACCATGAAGATGACGGAAAAGACCTCGCGACTCAGTTGGACGCAGTGGATCGTCTTCGCGCTCATCGGCGGCGGCCTCCCGCTCGCCACCTGCCGGCGATCCCTGGCCGGGCCGGTCGACTTCCCGGTGCTGGCCGATGTCGTCACGACCGCGTTCTACGTTGTCGTCCTCGTTTGCCTCGGTGTGGTGCTGGCGGTGTCGCTGCCACGGTCGGGGTAGCGGCCCGACGCCCGTGCTCCCGCTGCGGGGGCGGCGCCAGAAGCACCGTAACGACCGATAGGCCCCGAATCGCCGGGGGTCGATACGGTCGCTTCCTAGTTGACACGATTCTCGTGTTCCACTAGTTTCGTGTGATGAGGAACGTCACGATCACCTTGCCGGAGAACGTCGCCCGGTGGGTTCGCGTCCGGGCGGCGGAGAGCGACCGCAGCGTGTCCAAGTGGCTGGCAGAGCTGATCGAGGGCATGAGGAGCCAGGAAGACGAGTACGACATCGCCATGGAGCGCTTCCTGGAACGAGCGCGGCAAAGTCGGAAGCTCGAGTGGGTCGACGGTCGCAGGCCCACCCGAGAGGAGTTGCATGACCGCGCCGGTCTTCGTTGACACGAACGTCTTCGTCTATCTGCACGACGACTCCGACCCGGCAAAGAAGGCCCGCGCCCACGACTGGATCGGCTTCCTCGTCCGGCATCGTGCGGGCAGGTTGAGCGTTCAGGTTCTTCAAGAGCTCTACGCCGTACTGACGCGCAAGGTTCGGCCGCCTCTAGAAGCAGCGTTGGCCCGATCCATCGTCCGCGATCTGGCGGCATGGCGGCCAGTGCTTGTCGACGCAGCCCTTCTGGAGAGAGCGTGGAACGTCGAGCGGCGGTACTCCGTGGCGTGGTGGGACGCGCTCATCGTGGCGGCTGCGCAGACGAGCGGTTGCGGCGTGCTTCTGACGGAGGACTTGCAACACAGCCAGAACTTCGGGCCGGTGCGCGCGATCGATCCGTTTGCGTCGGTTGAGAAGACACCCGAGGCCGTCTTGGAGTCGCTGGCCTAGTAGTGGTGGAGAGTCGCGGGTGGCGCGACGGGGCTC
Organism: Candidatus Multivorans sp.; assembly: GCA_965216125.1. GTDB lineage: Bacteria > Acidobacteriota > Thermoanaerobaculia > Multivoradales > Multivoraceae > Multivorans. Next base: position 2,546,710 of record OZ244152.1, read on the forward strand.
ATGACGGAACCCGGGTAGGAAGCGTGGGTCACTTGATCCTTGGCGCGACGCTAGCAACAACGAACCGCGCGGCCTTCCGGGCCTCCGAAGCGTCTTCCTCCCTGTAGAAGTCGTACGGCACGATGTCCGGCGCGCCGTAGAACGCGAGTTCGCGGTCACGGCGAAGACTTCTGGAGGCGGCTGCGAGCCGCTTCAGATCGTCGGCCAGCTCCGGCGGCAACCGGTCCCGTTCAGCCTCCAGGACATCCGCCACATCGTGCACGCGCGGCGGGTCGACCCCGACCGCGTACAGGAGTCCCTTCAGGGCTAGTTCGACGACTTCCTGCGATTCACGGACGACATCGGCCCAGCTCTCAACCTCGTAGAGCACGTCGAGTGCGCGAAGTCGGGCCTGGGCGCGTCTCACGTGGTCGGCGGCCAGGGCCGGATTCCGCATCAGGCGGCCTCCGTCCAGTAGGGCTGGCCGTGCGCGGTGCGCCGCACGAGCCGGCCTTCCGCGATCCCTTGGCGGACGCGGATCAGGTGCCTGTGCAGCCAGCCGTAGCGATCGAAGAGCACCTGGCCGTCGATCGCCACTTCGGCCCAGAGTCCGCTGAAGGTCTCGTCCTCGGCTGGGTGGACGAAATGCGGATCGACCGGGTGGCCCTGCCATGTCACCGGTTCGGCATCCCAGTGGCGGTACAGCTCGCGGCCGAGCTGAGCGCTCTGGTCGACAACGATGAGCGCGTCGACATCCGACGCCGCCGTCGCCTCGCCGCGGACCCAGGAGCCGTGGAGGACAATCGCATTCAGCGCGTTGCCCGCGACTGCCGAAGCACGGGCGAGAAGCGCGGCTGCATCGTCATGACAGGCCCCCGCCGAGGCCAGACGGCGGATGCAGTACTCGTTGAGAGACAGGCCGGCGGCTCGCGCCGCGCCGTCGAGTGCCGTGTGGAGGGAGGGGGGCATCCGAAGCAGGAAGCGGCCGGACTTTGTGGAGGAGGGTGTCGGTTTCATCGTTAGGGTCTGGATAGTATCATGCCAGCTTGAGTAGAGATATCTTAGTCGCGTTCGAGAGCCGCTGGTGTGCTTGTCTCTGGCGCTGGCTTTGAGCCGGCGCTTCGCGCCAGATGCGGGCAGGATGCCCGCGTTCCCAGGGATGATCCTCCGCCGGCGCTGCCGAGTTTCCCTCGGTTCGTGATTTCTGACATTCTCGGTCAGCCCCATGACAGACGAGCGGACCACAGCCTCACCCTTGGTGCTCTGGGGCTGCAGCACTTCGCGGACGCTGCGCGCGCACTGGGCGCTGGCCGAGTTGGGGCTCGACTACGAGCACCGGGCGATCGGCCCGCGCACCGGGGAGACGCAGACGGACGAGTTCACGCGGCTCAACCCGCGGCAGAAGATCCCGTTGCTCCAGGACGGCGATCTGACGCTCGCGGAGAGTGCGGCGATCGTGAACTATCTGGCCGAGAGGTACGGCGAGCCGGACGGCCTGATGCCGGCTGCCGGCACGGAGGCCCGGGCGCGGTACGACCAGTGGGCGTTCTTCGTGATGATGGAACTCGACGCCCACACGCTCTACATCATCCGCAAGCACCGCGACCTCGCGTACCTGTACGGCGAGGCGCCGGCCGCGATTCAGACCGCGTCGGAGGGATTCGCGAAACAGTCGGCGGTGGCGGAACTCGAGTTCGCGGACGGGAGGGAGTTCCTGCTCGGCGACCGCTTCACTGGTGTCGACATCCTGTTCGGCAGTTGCCTCGATTGGGCGGTTGCCTACGGCGAGCCGATCGGCCCGCGGCTCGCGGCCTACCGGGAGCGGCTCAACGCTCGCCCGGCCTACGTGCGGGCCACGCAAGCGAACTTCTACACGCGACCGGAGTTGCTGCCGCCGTCTCGGGCAGACGGCGAGTCCGCAGCGGCCGGCGGGTCACCCTGAACGGTCGACACGATAGAGGAGGAGCCCCCTGATGTCTCCGCTTGCCATCAAGATCATCGCCGGCCTGGCGATCCTGGCGATCGCCTTCGTGGGCGGCGCCATTCCCATCCTGGTCGCGAAGCAGCGGGCGAGCCGCCGGTACCTTTCCCTGGGGAATGCGCTCGCGGGGGGCATCTTCCTCGGCGTCGGGTTCGTTCACCTGCTGCCCGAAGCCGATGAAGCGCTCCGGGGAGTGGTCGACTATCCCCTGGCCCCACTGCTCGCGGCCCTGGGGGTCGGCCTGCTGCTCTTGATCGACAGGGTCGTTCTGGAAGGCCGGAACTCGAGGCTCGGCGAGGAGGGAGAGCCGACGAGACCGCCCTTCTACGCCTTCGTCCTCCTCATCGTGCTGTCGGTGCACTCGATCATCGCGGGGATGGCCCTGGGTCTTCAGCCCGAAGCCGCAGCCGTACTGGTCGTGATGTTCGGCATCCTGTTCCACAAGGGCTCTGCGGCGTTCGCCCTGATCGTGACCGCCCACGCCGCTGGCAACCGGGCGCTGTGGCAGACACTGGCGCTCTTCTCGGTCATGACGCCGCTCGGGATCGTGCTCGGCACCGTGGCGGGAGAGGTGTTCGAGGGGAGAACGGCGATCCTGTTCGAGGGCAGCTTCAACGCGATTGCGGCGGGCACCTTCATCTACGTGGCGGTGATGGACGTGCTCAATGCCGAACTCTCCCGGGAGCGGGACCGGATAGCGCACTACGTGCGGAGCGCGTTGATCGGTGACGACGACGTAGCGATGCCCGAGCGGGACACGGACCGGTGGCTCAAGTTCGCGCTCGTGCTGATCGGCATCGGCACGATGGCGGTGCTCGGCCTCTGGCATCAGCATCCGCACACCGGCGACGGGCATGCTGGCCATGATCATGGTGTACATGAGCAACATGAGCCCGAGGTTCATGACGAGGCTGGTCACGATGACCATGACGGGGCCGGCCACGACGGCGATGACGAGGCTGGTCACGACGACGATGACGAGGCTGGTCACGACGATGACGAGGCTGGCTACGACGACCATGCATCGACCGCCGTGGCTCCCGAGGGACTCGGGCTGCAGCCGGCGCTACTGCCGGAAGCAGGTGCGCTGGCCGTCTAGCGCTTCGACGTCGGTGCCGAAATCGCCGGTGGGCTCGGCGCCGTTCTCGCGCAGGATGAAGGCGACGAGGTCGGCGCTGGCCCGCGGGCCGATCGTCCCCTCCCGGCCCTGGGGCATGGTCTCGCGGATCGTCCGGTATAGGCCGCTCGCGGCGCGGTTCTGCCAGTAGCTCGTGAAGCTGCGGCCGGCGAGAGCCGCGCCCTGGGCGCCGCCGCGCATGCTCGGCCCGTGACACTCGGTGCAGTGTTCCTGGTAGAGGGCGGCGCCGCGCTCGGCCTGATCCGCGGCAAAGGTCGCGCAGGGTTCTGACGTCTCGAGCAGCGGCGCGTCGATCATGATCATGGGCGGCGGTTCGGCCGCTGCCGCGCCGGCGTCGGCCACCACCGGCTGCGCAACCGGCGCGCGCCCGGCCGTGTCGGACAGCTTGAACGCGTAGAGCATGTTCGAGCCGGAGCGGACGGTCAGGTTGGCGAAGCGGTTGAAGAGACCGCTCAACAGATCGCCGCCGCCCGCGGTCACCGCGACGTACTGCTCGCCGTCGACGGCGAAGCTGACCGGGAAGCCGGTGACCGGTCCGCCGAGCACCGTCTCCCAGAGGACTTCGCCGGTGCGGGCATCCCAGGCGCGGAAGCGACGGTTCGTGTTGCCGGCGAACACGAGACCGCCGCCGGTGGTCATGACCGACATCATCCCGGCCGGCTCCTCGAAGCGCCACAGGGACTCCCCCGTGCGCGCCGAAACGGCGTCCAGGCGTCCGACCGTCGTCTTGCCCGGCGCCAACTGCATGCGGAAGTTGATGCCGTAGCCCTGAGGCGGCCCAACGCCGGTGCCGGTGATGATTGGCGACATGCAGACATCCTGCAGGGGGGCGTAGATCGCCTCGGTCAACGGACTGTAGGCCGCGGTGGGCCAGTCCTTGCCGCCGCTCGCCGCCGGGCAGACGACGCCGTACTCCTCGTCGCGGGCCTTCGGGATGACCTCTTCATTGACCGTGACCGTGCCGGTGTGCGCATCGATGTGCGTGATCACGTTCTGGAACACGGTTTCGCGCGCCCACAGGAACTCGCCGGTCTCGCGGTCCAGGGTCCAGAGGATGGCGGTCTTGCCGGGGAAGCCGGTCATCACCCGGCGCCGCTCGCCCCGCTCGAGCGCCGGATTGATGGACCAGGCTGCTTCCTCGTCCGGTTCCATCTCCAGATCGACGAGGATGCGCTCGAAGGGATGGTCGAGATCCCAGTTGTCCCGCGGCAGGTGCTGGAAGTACCAGGCCAGTTCGCCCGTGTCGGGGCGCAGCGCGAGCGTGCTGTTCGAGTAGAGCAGGGAGCCGGCGCCGCTGCCACGCAGGACCTCGGGCGAGGGCGCGGGCACGGACGTGCCCCAGTAGATGAGGTCGAGTTCGGGATCGTAGGAGCCGACGTGCCAGGCGCCGACGTGGTACCGGCGTTCGAGCGGCAGGCCGCCCCAGGTCTCGTCGCCCGGCTCGCCGGGTCGGGGGATCGTGTAGAAGCGCCACAGTTCGCGGCCGTCCACCGCGTCGTGGGCGGCGAGGAAGCAGCCGCCGTCGACGGACATGCTGCAGGAGCGGCCGCTGATCACCTTGCCGTTCGCGATGATCGGGCCGGACGAGTGAGCCATGCGGCTGTCGCCGACCCGCGTCTCCCACACCAGCTCGCCGGTGTTCGCGTCCAGGCGGATGATGAAGGCGTCCATCGTGGCGACGAACAGGCCGTCCTGCCAGATCGCGATGTTCCGGGTGATCCTCCCCAGACCCTGGCCGAAGCGCCGTTCCGGGTCGGCGCCCTCGGGGTCCAGGTAGTTGTGTTCGCGGCGGTACTCCCAGATCAGGTCGCCGGTACGCGCATCGAGGGCGTGGACCACGTCGCCCGTCTGCGGCAGGTAGACGATGCCGCCCCGCACCAGGGGCGTCGCCTCGTTCGGGCCGTCCTCCATCGGCGCCGCCCAGGCGTAGTCGAGCTGTCCGACCGTCTCCGTGTTGACCGCGTCGAGCGCGCTGTAGGCCCAGGCCGACAGGTTGCCGCGGAAGCTTAGCCAGTCGCCGTTGGGGGTGGCGGCGAGCTCGGCATCGGTGACCGGCTCGATCAGGGGGCCGGACTGGCTCAGCGCGCCGCCCGAAACCAGGAGCCCCAGGAGCGCCGCGGTCGCCACTCCGACCGTAAGTTGCACGTCGCCCGGTACATGGTTGGAGTTCATGTCAACGCTCCCCGCTCGATGGCAGAGGGATACCTGCCTGATCCGATGTTGGGGCGGAGCATAGCGGGATGCTCCCGGGACGGAGACCCGCCGGCGAGGGAGCGGCTGCACGTCTCCGCTGATACGGTCGCGAGCGGATACACAGAACGAAACAGTTGGAGAAGCACCGATGGACAACACGATTTCGGCAATATTGCTCCGCTCCGCGCTCACCCTGGTCCTGGCCGCGCTGATCGCCGTCACGGCATTCGCCGCCCAGGACGACATTCCCCGCACCGCGAGCGGCACGCCCGATCTCTCGGGGTTCTACGATGTCGCCACTCTGACGCCGCTGTCGCGGCCGGCGAGGTTCGGCGACAACCTGTTCCTGACCAAAGAGCAGGCGCGGGCGATCGAAGAGGAAGAGCAGGCGCTCCTGGCCCGCGGGCTCGAGCGCAGCGACCCGAACCGCGATGCCCCGGCTGAGGGCGGCGCGGCGCCGGTCGGCTTCGACGACTCCCAGCGCGAGGATCTCGGCGCCGGGAACGTGGGTGGCTACAACAGTTTCTGGATCGATCGCGGCGATTCGGCGCTGTCGATCGACGGCGCGTACCGCACCTCGATCATCACCGAGCCGAAGAACGGCCGCCGGCCGCCCACGACCGAAGAGGCGCGGGCGCGTCAGACGGAGCGAAGGAGGCTGACTCCGTTCCGGCCCAACTCGGGAACCGCATGGTGGATCACGGACAACGGCCCTGACGCACCGGGACCGTACGACGATCTCGAGCAGCGTCCGCACGCCGAACGCTGCATCATGGGCTTCGGTTCCACTCAGGGACCGCCGATGCTGCCGGTGCTCTACAACAACCACAAGCGGATCGTGCAGACCGATACCCATGTGATGATCCTGGTCGAGATGAACCACGACGCCCGGGTGATCCGGCTCGACTCGGAGCACGACGGCTCGGGCGTCCGCAAGTGGCTCGGCGACTCGATCGGTTGGTGGGAAGGCGACACCCTGGTGGTGAGCACGAAGAACTTCCGGGATCGGCCCGGCCTCGGCGGCGCCTCACGCGACCTGCAGGTGACCGAGCGCTTCACGCGGCTCGACGAGGACACCCTCCACTACGAGTTCACCGTCGAGGACCCCTCGACCTGGACCCAGCCCTGGAAGGGCGACTACCTGTGGCCCGCGACCACGAACAAGGTCTACGAGTACGCCTGCCACGAGGGCAACTACGCGATGGGCGCCATCATGCGCGGCGCCCGGTTGCTCGAGGACGAAGCGCTGGCGGGTTCCGCCGAGACGAGCGGCGGCCGGTAGTTCCTGGCGCGCTAACCCAGCCCCACTTCCTTCATCACCTCGGCCTCCGTCACCCGCGGCCTATCGTCGGCGAAGTCGTAGCGGTCGGGCTTGGCGTCGCTGTAGATGTGGCGGTCGAGCTCGAACCCGTCCGCCCCTTCCAGCGCATCGACGCTGACGATCAGCATGCCCTCGGGTTCCTGCGCCAAGCGCCAGAAGAGGCTCGAACCGCAGCGGGAGCAGAACCCGCGCTGGGCCCAGGGAGTTCCCTGGTACCAGGTCAGGCCCTCGTCGTTGCGCCACTCGGTCTTGGGCGCCGGGCAGTGGACGGACATCAGCGGCCCGCCGGACCAGCGCCGGCACATGCCGCAGTGGCACACGCTGTACTGGCGCTCCGGTACGTCGACCTTGAACTGCACGGCGCCGCACAGGCACTGGCCGCGCATTCTCTGACCCGTCGCCGCGGACTCACTCATGGATTGCTCTCCTCAGGTGGGGCTGGGGACTCACCTGCCGGGCCGGCCACCTGGAACGGCACGGACGCCATCTGCCGGTCCCAGAGGAGCGCCAACCGGCCGCCCTCCGGGGTCACGTCCAGGAACTGCCACGACAACTGCTCGAAGGAGATCGGGAGCGGCTGGAGCGTCATGTCGGTGCGCAGCACGTCCCTGTCCGGTGTGTAGCCGTAGGCGCCGAACAGCGCCTCTCGTTCCTGGTAGTCGTAGGTCTCTTGCGCCGGCCACGTCGAGATGATGAGTATCCACCGTTCCGGGCCGACCTGGATGAACATCGTGTACTCGCCCGGCTCGAGCCGTGTGTCGGCGATGACGAGCGGCAACTCCGTGATCAGCCGGGTCGTGTAGTTCGCGCCCGCCCGCCACACCGGGGCGCCGTCGTTCAGGAAGGCGATGAAGTCCGGCGGTCCGAAGATGTCTCGGCCGCGGCGTAGCGCCCGGCCGAACTTGACCTCGATCCAGCCGCCGTTGACGTAGCCGGAGCGGGGATCGAAAACGCCGCCGATCTGGGCCGCGGCCGAGCCCGCCGGGCTGGCCGGCTTCTGCTGGGCCAGAGCGCTGCCCGCGCCCGCGAGCAGGCCCGTGCCCGCGACGAGCAGCGCCGCGGACGCCAGCGGTACCAGCCGGCTCCGAGCTGTGGCCACGACCGCGGTTCTACTTGACCGCGGTGAGCTCGATGTCGAACACCTGACCGGTTGGGGTTTCGATCGAGATGACGAACTTGTCGTCGGCAGGCCGGCTGTAGCCGAGCTTGGCCAGACCGCCTTCGCCGATGTTCTCGAACTTGACCATCCGGTCCTTCGACTCCATGAGCTTCATGACCTGGAAACCGTCGTAGCGTGGCGTCATGCCCGGGTTCCACTGCTTGAGACGCAGCACGAGGGAGTCGTCTTCTTCCTCGATCGAGATCAGCTCGATCATGTTCGTGGTGCCGTCAGGCGAGAAACCGCGCACAAGCGCCGCCATCGAGCCGTTCGTGGGAGTCGCCCAGTTCTCCTCCAGCGAGCCCTGACCCATCGCGCCGCTCCAGGTCCCGGTCATCCAGGCCAAGTCGGCAACCTTCGGTCCGTGGTTGTCGGCGACGACGGCAGACACGGACAGAAGAGTAGCGATCAACAGAACGAAGAGAGTGCGGCGCATCGATTGTCCTCCAGGGAATTGAGCCGCCGACCATAGCAGCCGGCGGCCACGGCTGGAGTGGGCTGTGGCCGCGGCTGGAGGTTGCACCCGCCCGTTCCGGGGCCTGAGGGGTCAACCTCCAGGTGCCGCTCGCGCTTGATCGGATATGGGGGAGCTGGCGCTCGCTTCACTCCACTCGCTCCGGTTGGTCGTCGGTTCTTGTGAGGGCGCTGGCCGTCGCTCGTTCCGAGCCACCTGGAGTTGACCCCTCAGACCCCTGCACCGGCTGGAAGGCGTAGGACCATCGCACCTCTCAGACGAGCCAGGGCATGCGGCAACTGTCCCCGCCGCACTGGGGGGCCACACCGACAGCTATCCGGCGTGTCCAGTCAAGCTGTCCCTAGCGGCGCAGCTTCCGTGGCTTCTTTCGCGCACCTCGCCACGACCACAACGACCGGCGATCTTTCGGCGGTCGGATGTCACGCGCCAAATCGATTGTGATCGCCAGCAGAAACCCCACCGAAACGAGGAAGCTGAAGATGAATAACGCTGTCACTGGGAGTTTGCGGCTCGGGCCCTTCCACATGGGAGTGCCTGCCTCTCGATGCTATCGGAAGGGATCCAAGCCTTACGGCCGACCCGGGAAGCCGGGCGGGTGCAACCCAGGAGTCGGCTACTCGGAGCCGGAGCCGCTGCCGCCGCCGGTGGAAGCGGCGTCGCCTTCGAGGGCTTCTTCCTCGAGGAGGCGCGGATTGTAGCCGCAAACTGGCCGGCCGGTCAGGATGCGTCCGGTGCGACGATCCGGTCCGTGGTCGTGTCGCGGCGGATCTCGAACCAGCGCCGGCAGCCCTGGGCGTGGAACCAGCGCTCGGCGACGACACCCTCAGGGTTGTCGTGCATGAAGGCGAGGTCGAGGTCGCGCTCGTCGGGATCCGTGAGGTGCTCCGGCGCCCGCCGAATCTCGCCGTGGACGAACTCATGCACCGAGCGGGCGCCGCAGTTGGGGCAGGGGATGCGGAGGCTCATGGTCAGTGCGTCCCCGCCGATCCGCGATCGGCCATCGTCCGGTCGCGGGCGAAGCGGTCGAGTCCGAACGGGGCGATGAGCTCCGGCATCGCGCCGGTCGCGATGAGCTCCGCCATCTGCTCGCCGCCGGCCGGGATCGCCTTGAAGCCCCACGTGCCCCAGCCGGTGGTGATGAGGAAACCGTCGACGCCGGTGGGCCCCAGGATCGGCGAGTAGTCGGGGCTCATGTCGCAGACGCCGGTCCACTGCCGCAGCGCGCGCAGGTCGGCCATGAAGGGGAGAAGGCACAGTGCTCGCTGCGACACCTGCTGCACGAAGTCGTGGCTCGAGCGGTAGGAGAAGCTGGGCTGAGGATCGATCTCGGCGCCCAGGATCATCTCGCCACGGGCGGTCTGCGAGGCGTAGAAGAACAGCTCCGAGGAAGCGACGATAGGGCCGAATTGCTGGCGGTAGTGGTTGGTGACGAAGGCCTGCAGGCGGTGGGTACGGATCGGCAGCCGGACGCCGGCCATCGCGGCGATCCGGCTGACGTGGCCGCCGACTGCTGAGACGACGACACCGGCCGCCACGTTGCCGGCCGCGGTCCGCACGCCGACGACCCGTTCGCCATCGAGGAGCAGGCCCTCGACGGGTGTGTTCTGGTGGATGTCGGCGCCCCGCTCCATCGCGCCCTCGGCGAGCGCCCAGACCACACGGTCGTGGCGGGCTGTGGCGCCCGCCGGATGGTAGGAGGCGCCGAGCACAGGCCAGCGGCCGCCGCCCGTGAGGTCGAGCTGCGGGCAGATCTCCAGGATCCGACGCGGCTCCACGAACTCGGTCTCGGCGCCGAACTCGGTGTTCAGCTTCGCACGCATCCGTTCGGCCCGCGCGGCCGCTTCCGTGTGCGCCATCCATAGCAGGCCCTTGGCCTGGTGCATGAGCCCGCGTCCCGTCTCCTCCTCCAGTCCACGGTAGAGGTCGACGCTGCGCTGGTAGAAACGGACCGCGGCCGGGATGCCGTAGTTGGCGCGGATGATCGTCGTGTTGCGTCCCGAGTTGCCGCTCCCGATGTAGCCGCGCTCGAACACGCCGACGTTCGTGATGCCGTGGCGCGTGGCCAGGTAGTAGGCGGTGGCCAGACCGTGGCCGCCGGCGCCGACGATCACGACGTCGTAGCTCGACTTCGGGGGGCGCCACGTCAGCTTCATCTGGCGCTCGACGAACTCGTTCATGCCGTGCCTCCGGCGTCGTCATCGAGCGCCCGGCTCAGGCGGCGCTGGAACGCGGCGGCGAACGGAGCGGGGGCCAGGATCAGCGTCCGCTCGGTCTGGAACCAGAGCTTGACCGGGATGCCGGCGACCGTGCCCTGGGCGAGAACAGGACGGGCGCCCGGCCGTTCCCAGTCGCACTCGCGGTCGAGGAAGCGGTCCGCGTCGGCGGGGTCGAGCCAGATGTAGGAGAAGCCGGTCTCGCGTTCGACGATCGCGTGCGGGTCGCCGGCGACCTGGAAGTCGGGCCGCGCCGTCAGCAGGAGTTCGTCGGGGGCGAGGCGGAGGGCGAGGGCCTCGGCAGGCCAGGGCGGGCGTTCAAGCAGGTCGTCGAGGGCTGCCGGCGCCGCGGCGACTCGGGTCGCCTCCAGCGGTCGCAGGCGCGGCGGGCTGGCCGTCGAACCGCTGGCCAGGTCGCTCGCCGGGGACTGCGTCGGTTCGAACTCGGGGATTCCTTGGGGCGTCTCGCTCGCCGGGTCGACGGGGATGCGCGCCCGTGTTCCGTCCGGGTCGTAGGCCGGACCGTCGAGCCTTCGGGCCGGCCGGCCACCGATCGTGACCTCCCTGGGCAGGTTGCCGTTCTCGTCGACGTAGAGCCAGCCCAGAAGGGGAGTGCCCCGGCCTGCCTGGAGACGGGCGCCGGAAGGTCCCGGGGCGTCCGACGTCACGTAGCCGGCATAGCGGTCGCCGTCGTAGATGGCCGACCCCTCGGCCGAGGAGGAGCGTCGCTCCTGGATCGGCGACTGATCCATCGAGAGTACGACCAGTTTGCGATCCGGCGGCTGCTTGTTCGTTCTGAGAATCGCCTGGCGGCCGACGAAGTCCCCCTTGTCGAGGTCGACCGCCCACTCGCAGCCGAGCCGGCGCGGCGTCGAGTCGTAGTCGGTGTCCTGGCCGATCACGATGTGGCCTTTCTCGAGCCGCAGTTGGAGCAGCGTCTCCAGGCCGTGAGGGCGGACGCCCAACTCGCTGCCGGCCGCGAGCAGCCGTCGCCACAGGTCGACCGCATCGGCCGCCGGGTGGTGGAGCTCGTAGGAGAGTTCGCCGGTGAAGCTCAGCCGCACTGCCCGGCACTCGATGCCGGCGACGCGAAGGCGTTGGTGGCGACCGAACGCGGGCAGTTGCCGGACTCCGGCCCGCGCCAGGAGTCTGGCGGCCGCGGGTCCGGTGACGTTGATCGCGGCCAGAGAGACGGTTTGGTTCAGGATCCGGACGTCGAAGCCGAAGGCCTCGGCCCAGTCCCGCAGCCAGAGTTCGAGGAAGTCCGAGCCGCCGGAGGTCGAGGTCAGGAAGAAGCGGTCGCCCTCCTCGCGGGCGGCTTCGCGGCAGAGCATCCCGTCGTCGAACAGGTAGCCGCGCTCGTCCAGCATGACGACGTAGCGGCAGCGGCCGGGGCGGAGCGATGCGACCCGGGTCGGAACGATCCGCTCCAGGAAGGCCTCGGCGTCCGGCCCGGCGATGGCCATCTTGCCGAGCGAACTCACGTCCCCGAGCGAGACGCGGTTGCGCACGGCGGCGTACTCGTCGTCTCTACTGCCGTAGGTCCACGGCCGCCACCAGCCGCCGGCCCGCTCCATTCGCGCGCCCAGGCGCAGGTGCTCGTCGTGGAGTTGCGAGCGGGCCGAAACCGCGGTGTGGGCGCCGGCGGCGAGTTCCCGGACGGTCAACTGCCGGTTGAGCGGCCGGGCGGTGAAGGCAGGCTGGCGCCGGCCGCCGCGTTCGAGCAGGAAGCTCCGCAGGTAGGGCAGGCAGACGCCGCCCTGGCAGGCGCCGGTGCCGGCGAGGGTGGCGCGCTTGAGCAGTTCCATCTCGCGGAAGCCGCGGTCCCACACGCTGTCGAGATCGGCGACGGTGACGCCGTTGCATGGACAGACGGTCCCTTCGCGCGGGCAGGGCGGCAGTTCCCACTCCTCTGCGGCGCGGCCGACGGCTCGGACCGGCAGGTCGGAGGCCATCCGAGCCAGGGCGGTACGGGGTTGGCGGCCGAGGTCGAGGATCGCGGTGTCGCACTCGACCCGTCGCTCTGGCGCGTCCTGGTCGCCATGCCCGCGGACGACGACCGCCTCAATGCGGCGCCGGCCCTCGAAACGGATGAGGTCCCAACCGCCCTCGCCGAGCGGGAGGAAACGGCCGAAGGTGTCCGCCGGCAGGTCGGGTAGCCGGTCGCCGAGCGCCACGATCCGGCCGAGGTCGACGCCGGTTGCGGCGAGTTCGGCGGCAGCGCGGGCGGTCATCAGGCCTTCGAGGTCGCTGCCGGGAACGACCGGTTGGACTTCCGCGGCGCCGGTGGCCACCAGGATCTCGCGCTTGGGGTGAACGTGAAGCACGCGCCCGGCGTCGTCCGATGCGACGACCAGAGGGCCCGGGTAGACGCCGGTGACGTGCTGTCCCGCCCGGGCGTCGAGGGTGACCACATCGCGGCCCGCGGCCCGGGCGTCCGCGGCAGCCTGGCGGCCCGAGTCGCCCTGGCCGATGACCACCGTGTCGCAGTGGACGTGGTGTGCGGGGGTCGGCTCGGTCTCGGCTCGCGCCTGCTCCGGCAGCAGCGGCGGCGCCTCGTCGCCGAGATGATCCCGCCGCACGACCATCCCGGCCTGCGCCGGCACTTGGCAGCTCCGGGTGTAGGCGGCGCCGTCGACCGTGGCCAGGCAATGCGGGCAGTCGCCGCCGAGGCACAGGCAGCCGCCTCCAGTCGGATGCAGACCGGCCCGCAGCATCGCAACCAGCAGGGTGTCGCCCGGCCGAGCCTCGATCGACTGTCCGTCTACCTCTAAGCGCGTCACGCCGGAATCGTACGCGCATCGCGCGATGTCCGTGCGGCGCTACCATTGCGCCCGGTTCGCACGATGACTGCCTCACTCTCCGGCCAAGTGGTCCTGGTGACCGGTTCGACGCGCGGCATCGGCCGGGCGACGGCCGAGGCTGCGGTCGAACTCGGTGCGACGGTGGCCGTACACGGGCGTGAGTTGGCGAAGGTGGAGGCGGTGTGCCGCGAACTCGGCAGTGACGCCGCCTTCCCGCTGGCCGCCGATCTCGACGAGCCCGAGAACGCGGCGGCGCTGGTGGAGCAGGTCGTCGATCGTTGCGGCCGCATCGACGGTCTGGTGAACAACGCCGGCGGCGGCCGCGCCGTCGCGTTTCGAGGCCTCGACCTCGACTCCTGGCGCGCGACCCAGCGCGTGAACCTCGAAGCCTCGTTCGCCGCCGCGCGCGCTGCCTACCGCGTGATGCGCAAGGCGAAGAGCGGCAGCATCGTGAACATGGCGTCGCTCGCGGCACACGGACCGGGCGGGTGGATGGGCGCCGACTACGCCGCGTCCAAGGCGGGCCTGGTCAGCCTCACCCGCAGTCTCGCCCTCGAGGCGGCCCGGTTCGGGGTCCGCTGCAACGCGGTGTCGCCGGGCTTCATCGAAACCGACATGACGGTCGAACTCACCGAAGATCAGCGGCAGAGGCTGCGCGTACCGCTCGGACGGCTGGGGACACCGGCGGAAGTCGCCGCTGTAGTCACCTTCCTGCTGTCCTCGGAGTCTTCGTACGTCACCGGTCAGGTGCTTCACGTCAACGGCGGGTTGTCGATGTATGGCTAGGCGAGTCGCCGTCACCGGACTCGGCGTCGCCTGCGCCGTCGGCACGGATGTCGAAACCTTCTGGGACAACCTGGTCGCCGGCCGTGGCGGCGTCGGCAGGCTCCAGTCGCTCGACACATCGGCGCTCAAGGTCGGCATAGGCGCGGAGGTCGACGCCGACGCCGTTCGCGCCGGTCTCAAGCGCTTGCGGCGCCGACCGACCGACCGTGCCGTCGACCTCGGGCTCGTCGCCGCTGCCGATGCGCTCGAGGAGGCGGGCCTGATCGACGGGGCGCCGCCCTACGAGCCGCAGCCGGTGGCGGTCATTCTGGGCACCGGCGCCGGTTCGGCCGAGAGCCACACCACCGGCCAGCAGCGTTTCCACGAGCGCGGCGTGCGGGGCCTGCGGCCGTCGACCGTGCCGCGGTGCATGTACAACTCGATCTCGGCCGGCGTCTCGATCCACTTCCGGCTGACCGGCATCAACTACGTCGTCGTTTCGGCCTGCACGTCGGCGACGAACGCGATCGGCATGGCCTACCGCATGGTGCGCGACGGCTACGCCGACACCGTGCTCAGCGGCGGCGCGGACGGCTTCTTCGACCCGTTCTACTTCGGGGTCTGGAACAACCTGGGCGTGATGTCGGAGAACCCGGATCCGGCCCGCGCCTGCAGGCCCTTCGACGCCGACCGCGACGGCACCGTGTTCGGCGAAGGCGCCGGCATGCTGGTCGTCGAGTCGTGGGATCGGGCCCGCGGCCGCGGCGCGCGCATCCGCGGCGAGATCGTCGGCTACGGTGAGTCGTCTGATGCCAGCCACCTGACCAGCCCGAGCGCCGAGGGCCAGGCGGTGGCGATGCGCGCGGCTCTCCAATCGGCTGGCGTCGCGCCCTCCGATCTCGGCTCGGTGAACGCGCACGGCACGGCCACCCGCGCCAACGACTTGTGCGAGAGCGAATCGATCCGCGCCGTGCTTGGCGATGCGACCGACCGGGTCGCCGTCTCGGCGAACAAGTCCTACTTCGGCCACACCTTGGGCGCGTCCGGCGCGATCGAGGCGATCGCGGCGCTGCTTGGCATCGAGCGCGGTGTGTTGCCGCCGAACCTGAACCTCGAAAACCCCGATCCCGAATGCAACGTGCGGCTTGTGGGCGGCGAAGCGGAGCCTCTCGAACGACCCCTGGTGATGAAGAACAGCTTCGGCTTCGGGGGGAGCAACGGCGTGCTGGTGCTGGGTCCGGGGGAGTAGAGCCCGGGCGCCGTGCCCGTGTCTGACGGATCGGCGATAACCTTCCCGCCCAATGGACGGCGACGGCACGGTGGAGATCCTGGACCGGCTGCGGGAAGTACTGCGCGACAGCGCGGTCGAGGAGCGGGACTGGGATGCCGTGGCGCCCGCGACGACGATCGAGTCACTGGGGTTCGACTCCCTGACCATCCTCGATGTGCTCTATGACGTCGAGGAGGAGTTCGGCATCGCCCTCGACCCGAAGCAGGTCGTGAAGACCCGGACGGTCGGCGAGATCGTCGCCCTCTTGCAACAGAACGGGGCCTGACCGCGGTCGGCGGCGAGCCGTTCCCCTGAGCCCGGGTGCTCCACTTTCTCGAATACTGGGCGGCTCGGCTGGCGCTGTTCGGCGTCGATCTGCTGCCGCCAGCCGCCGCCTCGCGCTGGGCTGGCTGGCTGGGCGTGCTGTGGTGGACCGCCGACCGGCCGCGGCGTCGCGTGGCGACCTCGAACGTCCTGCGCGCCGGCGTGGCTGGCGACGTAGGCGAGGCGCGCGCGATAGGACGCGCAGCCGCCCGCCACATGGGGATCGTGCTTGTCGAGTCGCTGAAGTCGGCGCTGGTGCTCGACGACCCGGACCGCGTTCGGGTCCGGATACCGGACGACGTGCAGGCGGTGCTCGAGGATCCGGAGCGCGGTCTGATCGTCGTCTCGGGTCACTTCGGCAACTGGGAACTCGCAGGCCAGTGGCTGTCGCGCTACAAGCCGGTCGCCGGCATCTCGCGGCCGATGAACAACCCCCGGGTTCAGGAACTCGCGGTCAGTCGCCGGCCGCGGCGCGAGTTCCGGATGATCCCCAAGTACGACCCGGATCCGGGGCGGTTCATCACGCTTCTCGGGGACGGCGAGATCCTCGCCCTGCTCGTCGATCAGCACGCGCGCCAGGGTGTGGAGGTTCCGTTCTTCGGCCATCCGGCGAAGACGCACACGACCGCCGCGATGCTCCACCTCGTGACCCGGACGCCGCTGAGTTTCGCGACCTGCCGGCGGACGGCGCCGATGACCTTCGAGTTGACCCTGTCACCGCTGATCGAGCGGGAGCGGAGCGGCGACCGGAGCGCCGACGTGGAGGCGATCCTCGTGACGCTCAACGCCCACCTCGAAGAGGCGATCCGCCGCGATCCGGACCAGTACCTCTGGGGCCACCGCCGCTGGCGCTAGCCTGGGAACGCGGGCGTCCCGCCCGCATCTGGTCCGAAGCGCCGGCTTGGCTGGCGCTACTGCTGCTCGCGCAGGAACTCCATCACGGCGCGGTTCCACTGGTCCGGCTGGTAGAAGTACGGCGAGTGGCCGGCACCCGGGATCTCGACGACGCGGACGTTCGGCAGCAGGTTGGCGATCGTGCGGATCGACCGCGGCCGGAACAGGGGATCCTCCGAGCCGACGATCATAAGCACCGGCATCGCAAGCTCCGCGGCGCGCGGCGAGTAGTCGACGCCGAACAGCATGGCGCCGATGTCGGTCGGCCGCTCCCCGTTCAGGCTGCTGATCTGGCCGTAGAGAAAGGATCGGCGCGAATCCTCATCGAGACGACCTTCGGCACGTGCCCGTTCGGCCTCGGCCCTCACTTCGCCGCTCATGATTCGTTCGTAGTCGACCCTGACTTCGTCGGTGACGATGCCGCCGGTGGTGTCGGCGAGGATCACCGATCGGACACGATCCGGGTGGTTCAGGGCGAAGCGCACGGTGGTCCAGCCACCCATCGACTGGCCCGCCACATGAGCCTTGTTGATCGCCAGGTGGTCCAGGAGCGCCAGCAGGTCGGCCGCGAAGGCCTCCGCGTTGTGGCGACCCGCGTGGTCCGTCGAGTTGCCGAACGAGCGCTGGTCCCACGTGATGACCTTGTAGCGGCGGGAAAGGAGGGCCACCTGCTGGAACCAGATCGCGTGATTGCCGCCGGCGCCGTGGCTCAGGACCAGGGGTTCGCCATCGCCGGTGACCTCGTAGTAGATCGTCTCTTCGGCCGTGGCGTCCGCGCCCGCGGGCACCTGGATCGTGCCGCCGACGGGAGTGGGCGCGGTGTTCCCGTCGCGGCTTCGGCTTCGTCTTGAACGTTCCATCTGCTCCCTGCGCGCCTGCCGTTGATCCAGACGCCGCCGCTGCGCGATGCACTCGATCTCGACCGAGGCGCCCAGTGCCAGCGTCGGCGACTCGATCGTCGCCCGTGCCGGCGGGCTGTCGCCGAACACGGCGACATAGGCCGCGTTCATGTCGTTGAACGCTTCCATGTCGGTGATGTACACGGTGCACTTGGCGACATGGGCCAGGTCCGAGCCTGCCGCCGCGAGGATTGTTTCGATGTTCCTGAGCGCCTGCGTGGTCTGCGGGCCGATGCCGCCGGGGGCGAGGTCGAAGCTCTGACCGGTGGTGCCGAGTGTCCCGGCCACGAAGATCAGGTCGCCGACGCGCGTCGCGTGCGAGAAGGCCTCGAGCCGCGGCAGCGCGTCGGTGTTGACGCGGGGCGGCTGGGCACTCGCGTGCGACAGCGAACCGAGGGCGAGAGCGCTCATCGCCAGTGCGCGGGTCGACGGTCGAATGTGGCAGTGGATCATGGCTTGAAGTGTAGCCACGAGCCTGCGCGGCGCTCCCGCGCTAGCGTTGACCGTCTGTGGACACGGCGGAACATCGGAAGTGGAGCCTTGCCGGCGAGATGAGTGAATCCTGGTCACGGCGCCGGCTTCTGCCCTTGGGTTTGGCCGGCTTCCTGTGTTGGGCGGGGAGCGCTCATCTGTCTGCGCAGGAGCAACCGCGCGACGGTGAACACGACCATGCCCGCGACGAGGAGGAGAACTCGCACGCGGAAGGGGCCTTCTCGGAAGAAATTGAGGTCTTCGGCCTTGCTCCGCTGGATCATCTGGGCGAGTCGTCGGACCGTGTGCCCTGGACGGTCCATCGCGTTTCTTCAGAAGCCCTGGAGCGAGGAGTAGGTGGTGGCGCCGGCGTGCTGCTCGAAGCCGAGCTGCCGGGCGTTCACCTGTCGCCGGCTCAGGGCAGTTCCCTCCAGGCCGATGTGCTCTACCGCGGCTTTGGCGCGTCACCGCTGCTGGGCGCCAATCAGGGGCTGTCGGTGTACGAGGACGGCGTACGCGTCAACGAGCTCTTCGGCGACATCGTGGCCTGGGATCTGGTGCCGATGTTTGCGGCTGAGCGGGTGGAACTACTGCCGGGTGCGAATCCGATGTTCGGACTCAACACGCTCGGTGGAGCGCTCGCCCTGAACACCCGGAGCGGTTTCGACTCCGAGCGGCTGAACCTGACCCTGGAGGGCGGATCGTTCGGCCGTCGCGCCGGAGAGCTGAGTGCCGGCGGCGTCGGCTCGGAGGGCGGTCTCGCTTGGTTCGTGGCGGCGCGCTCGTACGAAGAGGACGGCTGGCGCGACTTCTCGCCCGCTTCGCTTCGCCAGGTGTTGGCGAAGCTCTCGCAGCGCGGTGAGCGGGGCCATTTCGCGTTGAGCGTGGGCGCCGCGGACAACGAGCTGATCGGCAATGGCGTGACGCCCGTGGAGCTACTCGAACTCGACCGCAGCGAGATCTTTACCCATCCCGACCGCACCCGCAACGACCTCCTCTTTCCGCGGCTGCGGATCGGGCGGCAGTTCGGGCCGAACCTGGAGCTCGAGGCGTCGGTCTACCTGCGGGAGAACGATGTCGACACCTACAACGCGGATGCCTTCGAGGGCGACGATGATGACGATGAGGGTGACGACGAGGATGGCGACGACGGCATGGACGGCCACGATTTCGGCGAATTCGATGCCGTGAACAACAGGAGCCGCACCGAGCAGGAGGGCTGGGGCGGCTCGGTCCAGCTCGTGGGGCTGACGGACTCCGGCCGCTGGCTCGCCGGCGCCTCGTGGGACGGCGGCCGGGCGGACTTCGCCTTCGACACCGAAATCGCCGAACTGACTCCGACCAGGACCACCGCCGGCAGTGGCATGCTGCTCCCGGGTTCCGAAGTTGGCCTGCGGGCGGAGACCGGACACTACGGCCTGTGGGCGATGCGGCACTGGACGACATCCGGCGACCGGCTGACCTGGACTCTGCAGGCCCGCTACAACGACAGCTCGGTGGAACTGGACGACCGTCTGGGGACGGCGCTCGACGGCGATCACGCCTACTCGCGCCTCGTGCCTTCGGCCGGTTTCGTCTGGGAGGCGAGCACCCGGGAACGCTCGACTCTCCTGCTGTTTGCCAACGTTTCTCAGTCGGCCCGGGTGCCGACGCCCGTGGAGCTGACCTGCGCCGACCCGGACGATCCGTGCCGGCTGCCGAACGCCTTCGTCGCCGATCCGCCGCTCGACCAGGTGGTTACGACCAGCGCCGAGATCGGTCTGCGCGGCAGGAGCGGTGCGGTGCGCTGGAGCGCCGCGTTGTTCCACAGCGACAGCGCCGACGACATCATCTTCGTCTCCAGCGGCGCCGGCACCAGCGCCGGGTACTTCACGAACGTTGACGCGACCAGGCGGCAGGGGCTGGAACTATGGATTCGCGGTCGGAGCGGCGCGGTGAACTGGGATGCCTCGTACACGCTGCTGGATGCGACCTTCCAGGATCGCTTGACCCTGTCGAGCCCGGCGCATCCGATGGCGGCTGACGGCGAGATCGAGGTCGAACCGGGTGACTTCATTCCGGGCGTGCCGCGGCGCCAGTTCCGGGCCGGCGCGGACTTGACGGTTGGCGGCCGAGTCGCGCTCGGCGCGCGCCTGCTGGGGGATTCCAGCCGCTACCTGCGCGGCGACGAGGCGAACCTGCTCGAACGGGTCGGATCGGCGTGGCGGGGCGATCTGTGGAGCCGGATCGAGCTCACTCCTTCATTGGACCTGGACTTGGAGGTGTCGAACGTCATGGACCGGGAGTACGAGACCTTCGGGGCGCTCGGCGAACCGGACGAGGTGCTTGGCGATGCCTTCGAGAACCCGCGCTTCCTGAGCCCCGCGGAGCCGCGGGCGTTCCGGGCTTCGCTCAGGTTACGACTCTGAACGGGTCGAGCCTTCGATGGCTTTCGTCGGGGCGGCCGCTTCACTGGTACGATCCGCGGCTCGCATGACCCCTCGCCGGACCATGACCCGGGCCGCTCTACTGGCCGCTGTGGCCCTGTTTCTCGCCTCCGGTCTGTGGGCGCACGGCGTCGCCGATCAGGACGAGGTCTTCCTGACCAACAACGAGGGTCTCGCGGTTGGCCCGTACATGTACCTGGGCGCCAAGCACATGGTGACCGGGTACGACCATCTCGCGTTTCTGGCGGGCGTCATCTTCTTCCTCTACCGGTTCCGTGACGTGGCGCTCTACGTCACTCTGTTCGCGATCGGCCACAGTGTGACCCTGCTGGTCGGTGTGCTGGGCGGCATCCACGCGAACCCCTACCTCATCGACGCCGTGGTCGGCCTGTCGGTGGCGTACAAGGCGTTCGAGAACCTGGGCGGACTCCGCGCGCTCGGGGTGCGGATCGACACGCGCGCGGCGGTGCTCGTGTTCGGGCTGTTCCACGGCTTCGGCCTGGCGACCAAGCTGCAGCCGGTGGCGATCTCGAGCAGCGGCCTGGTCGGCAACATCGTCTCGTTCAACGTCGGCGTCGAACTGGGTCAGTTCGCCGCTCTCGCCATCATCCTTCTGAGCTTCAACCTGTGGCGGGCCAGCGGTCGCTTCCAGTCTCACGGCTTCGCGGCGAACGCGGTGCTGATGACGGTCGGCTTCCTGCTCGTGGCCTATCAGTTGACGGGGTACTTCTTGTCATGACCGATTCCTCTTCCGCTCCAGGCGGCGATCTCGGAACGCCCCCGCTTCCCAGGCTGCTGAAGACGCTCGCGATCACGCTCGCCGCCGCCGCGGTGGTGTTCGTGGTCGTCATCCTGCCGGCCGAGTACGGCATCGACCCGACCCGGATCGGCGGCCTGCTCGGGCTCGACGGCCTCTACGACGCCGCAGGCACCGAGCCGATGGCCGAGGCCGAAGCCGGACTCTCGGCGCAGATGGCCGGCAACCGGGAGTTGCGTGCCGAGACGGTCACGATCGAGATCGGCGCCAACGAGCAGATGGAGTACAAGCTGCAGATGATCGAGGGGATGACCATCGTTTACTCCTGGCAGACCGACGGCGGCGCGCTGTATTCGGACTTTCATGCCGACCCCTTCAACGATCTCGACAACGAGCCCGTTCGCTACGCCGAGGAGTTCGACATCACCGGCGGCCGGGGCGGCCTGACCGCGGGATACTCCGGCAACCACGGCTGGTTCTGGCGCAACGACAGCGGCTCGCCGGTCACCATCGAACTCGACGTGCGCGGTTTCTACACCGGCATGAAGGAGATCGGCCGCGCGCCGGCCGGCACGGAACATCAGGACTCGGACGCCTACGAATGAAGCTCTACTGGTTCCCGCAGACCCGTTCCAGCCGCGCGGTCTGGATGCTCGAGGAAGCCGGTGTCGACTACGAACTGGTGCGCGTCGACATCACGAAGCCGGAGCGCAGCCCGGAACACCTGGCCGCGAGCCCGATGGGCAAGGTGCCCGCGCTCGAGGACGGCGACGTGAAGATGTGGGATTCGGCCTCGATCTGTCTCTATGTCGCCGACCGCTACGCCTCCGGCCGGCTGGCGCCCACGCTGGACGATCCGCTCCGCGCCCGCTTCGTGCAGTGGTTGATCTACGCGCCCGGCATGATCGAACCGGCGATGTTCGAATCCGGACTTCGGACCGTGGTGCCCGAGGAACACCAGGCGGAGGCGTTCAATCCCGGCCGTCTCGGCTGGGGCAGCTTCGCCAAGACGATCGAGACCTGGGAAGACGGCATGGGCGACGGCCCGTGGATTCTGGGTGACAAGTTCTCCGCCGCCGACGTGATGCTCGGTAGCAGCGCGGTCTTCCTGAGGATGTTCGGGATGTTGCCCGAATCGCCGATCCTCGAGGCCTACGCGGACCGCTGTCTGGCGAGGCCCGCGTATCAGAAGGCGCAGGCGGCGGAGGCGGGGTAGGCGCTCCGCGGATAGAGCAAGGAGGCCATGGCGTGGCGCTCCCCGACTTACGTTTCAACTACCACTCGCTCGAGTCTTCGTCGTAGACCGAAGTCGGCAGCGCGTAGGAGACTTCGAACTTGCCGAGGTTCGAGACGTTCAGCATGTTGCTGAACTTTTTCATCGAATGGCGTGCGCGCCAGCGGGGCAGGAACAACGAAGCCACCCTCTCCGCGCGGTTCTTCAGGCGCAGCAACGGTAGTTCTCTGAGTCTCCTCCCAGGGGGAAATCTGAAGTCGTCGGCCATCTTGTCGCCGATCAGGTCCCGGGAAATCTGGTACATGTACGCCGCCTTGGAGCGGCGTTCCCTGGTGTCGGAGAAGCCCAGCAGAATCGGCGCGCTGTTGATGATGCTGTTCGCCATGATGATCGCATCGTCGTCCGGGGGCGGTTCGCACATTGCGCCGATCTCGAATGCCCGGATCGACGACGCATAGTCGGTGAACATGATCGACTCGGGGATTCCCATGATCAACCCGGTGTATCTCCACACAGTGGACGTAAGCCTCACGTTCCTCGTCAGTGAAGTTACCGCCGAGACGCGCGACGTGGACCATCAGGCGCCCAGAGAAGGCGGCGGCGCCCAACAGCATGTGCGCCGAACTTAGCGGCAGCCCGTATGTCGGCGAATCCCACTCGTGCGAGTCCTTGACCAGCATTCGGGCCTGGGCGTGTACGAGGCGAATCCGAAGGCTCAGTCTCCAGGCGTCGCCGCCCGGTTCCAAGCCGCTCGGCATGAACTGCTCCACCAACTGCAGGAGGTTCTGTTTGAGCCGGCGAACCCCGTTCAGAACGATGCGGCTCCTGATGCGAAAGGACTTGCTGATCAGCGTGGAGAAACCCTCGATAATCGCGCCGGCCACGAGGCCGCCCAGGACCATGTCCGAGTTGCGGATGAAGGCTTTCGTTCCCTTGAGGGCCAGGTCCCGGTCAAACCAGTCCGGGACGACCGTCGCGTCGGCGATCAGATTCCGCAGCGACTCGGGCGTGTTCGGCGGCAGGTCGTCGTGATGGTTGAGTGTCGTCGCGATGATCCGGTGCACTTCTCCGGGGTCGGCAGTCTCAGCGAGTTCGGAGACCACGGCATCGGCCACGGGATCGCCGATGGTGGTGTAGCGGATGAATGTCTCCGCAACCTCCGGGTCCACCGCGCGGGCGGCCTCGTACCCATCGACGTAACAGGATGGAATGTTCACACTATGTCTCCACACGCAGTGCCCCCGGCTGGCTACGGGAGACTTCGTTTCGTCCTTCTCGGTCCTATTGGGCTACTGTGGGCTCTCGCTTCGTGATGGTCGCATGATAGGGACCCTGTACACCGACGCCCAGGCGTTGGGGCTTGGGGGGATAGCTCGGAACGGGTTCGAGCCGGAGGCGTTGGGAAATGCTCGCGAAGGCGAGAGTGAAGATCACCCTGACCCACTCCCACGCGGGACAGAAGTGCGGTTGCAAACCGAACGGAAGGTAGGCGTGCATCGGACACCTCGCGCTGCCGGGCGTCTGATCCCCCAACCACCGGTCCGGTTCGAAATCGCCTGGACCATCCCAGTATTCCGCCCTTGTGTGGGGCATGCCTGCGCAGGCCTGGACGATCGTTCCCTTCGGAATCAGGTAGCCACCGACGACGCAGTCGTTGGCCGCTACGCGGAGCATGGCGTTTCCCGTGTAGCCGGGAGGCGAGAGGCGCATGGTTTCCTGAAAGACCGCGTGGGCATAGGGAAGCCGGGCGTAGTCGGAAGCCGTGATCTGGCGGTCGCCCAATACCGTTTCGACCTCTGCCTCCAGGCGCTCGCGGACGACCGGATTCCGGGAAATGTAGTAGACGCCGCAAACCATCGCGGCGACCGGCCCGTCCATGTTGCCAAGCAGCATGGAGTACGTCTCGTCACGGATCTTCTGGATGCTGTCCAGGAGTCCCAATCGCTTCATCTCGTCGAGTTCAGCGGCTCGGACGAGGAGCGAAACCACGTCGCTGCCGGAGTGGGATGGATCGGCGCTTCGTTGGATCGCTTTGTGGATCATCTCGTCCATCGCCTTGACCACCCGGCTGGAACGCCGGTTCTGCGGCAGAGGCAGCTTTCTGAGCAGCGATGTCTTCACTGGAAGGTAGCTCAGCGCCCAGTCCCACTTCAGGACTTCGAGGGCCTCCTTGAGGAGTTTGGGGTCGGCCTGTACATCGGGCCCGACGATACTGCGCAGCAGGACGGACCTCACGAGGTGTCCCAAGTCAGCCTCCGCGTCGATCACCTGTCCCGGACGCCAGGCTTTGAGCGTGGCGAGCACATCCTCGACGATCAGTTCGGCGTACATGGGCAGACGCTCGTCAGTGAAAGCCGAGTCAATGACTTTCTTCAATCCACGGTGCTGCTCACCGTGGCTCCTGAAGATGCCAGGAGTCTTCATGATGCCGTAGGACGCCTCGTCCTGGAAAGGAGGGAAGGAGGCTTCCTGCACGACGTAGACTTCCCTTATGAGGTCGGCATCGAAGATAGCGCAACTGTCACCGAGCATGGATGGAAGCTGGTAGAACACGATGTCGCCGTACTCCTCGTGCAGCCGCGCCATGAGTCCCCGATAGTCCAGGACTCGCTCACGGAGATTGCGGAGGCGCCGCCCCTTCGGGCCGGGAGGGAGTTTCCAGCTTCCGATCGTAGGCGGTGCGGGTTCGGCGGTCGACTCGCTATGATGCGCACACGAACTGTCCAAGACAGCCATCTCCTTGTCAAACACGTAGGAACTGAGCCAGTGACAGTACCACAGCGAGGCGAGGTAGGCGGTGCGGGGCGGCGGCCTCTGCTCGTGTCGCGTGGAGTCCGTCTGGCCGTGTGTTCGCGCCCATCACCCCCGCGTCGGCCTGCTTCGTGGTTGGGGGAGGTGGCCGGTCTGCTAGAGAGGCGACTCTCACCACTGCCTGATAGCCTATGGTCCCTCGTCGAGTCGAGGTTGGGAAACTTGGCGGTCTCTGTGTGGCGGGCGAACTCGGATACAGGACTCTGGTACGACAAGCAACAGGGGGCCCCGCTCCATGGCAACGCCTAACTCAAGCCCGCTTCCTCCCGGTCCCAAGGGCCGAAGACTCAGCAACATGCGTGAGCGACTCCGGGACTTTCCCGGGTTCCTGGAGCGGCTTAACCGGGAGTACGGCGATGTCGTCTCCTACCAGCTTCCGTCCATGAACTGTTGCGCCGTGTTCGATGCCGACCTCATTCGCGCAATGCTGGTGGACAAGCGGTCGTTCTTTCCAAAGAGCGAGATCTTCGAGATCAACAACAAGTTCATCACCCAGCCGGGCGTCTTCACGAGCGAGGGAGACGACCACCGCCGCCGCCGCAAGTTGGTCGAACAGGCGTTTGCTAAGGAATACCTGGGAGTCTACGCGGAGATCATGGTCGAGAACGCGCGGGCCCTGCAGGAGACGTGGAGCGCAGACAAGGTCATCGATATCAGCGAAGAGACCTACCGGATCGCTAGAAGCGTCGCCTTCGGCGCTTTCTTCGGGCGGGACAGGCAGGGCGATCAGGAGATCGGCGACCAGGCCGTGCGCGGGCTTAAGTGGGACATCGCGCTGGGTTTTCTTCCATTCACGTCGCTGCTTCGTAAGCTGCCACTGCCTGGGAACCTCCGCGCGGAGCGTGCGTGCAAGGCTTTGGACGAGATCGTCTTCGAGGCCATCCGCCGGGCTCGCGACTCTCCCTGCGAAGGCACGGACATCACTTCGCTCTTCGTCCATGCCAGGGACGAAGAAGGCATCGACCCGCCCTTCACCGACGAGGAGATTCGCAACGAAATATACGTTCTGCTGCTGGCGAACTTCGACCCGATGGCCGCGTCGCTCGCCTGGTCCATCGACTACCTCACCCGGAATCCGGAGGTTCGGGAACGGTTGGAGCGGGAAGCCGACGAAGTGCTGGGGGATCGCCCGATCGAGGCATCGGACTTCGAGCGACTCCCCTATGCACGAGCCGTGTTCCACGAGGCCGGCCGGCTCACGCCGCCCAACTACTTCTTCGACAGGGTTGCGGCGGAGGACTGCGTTCTCGGCGAGTACCTGATCAAGAAGGGGACGATCATGCAGCCCTGTTTCAGTGTCTGCCACAGGAAGGAGAAGTACTGGCCGCAGGCAGAGGAGTTCCAGCCGCAGCGCTGGCTGGACGACGAAGCCCGAGCCGAGTGTCCCGAACACGCCTTCTTCATGTTCAGCCATGGCCCGCGCTTCTGTCTGGGGCGGGAGTTCGCCACCATGCAGGGGGTGTATGTCCTGGCGAGTATCGCTCAGCGGTGGCGCCTGGAGGCGCTTCCGGGCAAGCTGCCCAAGGCGGACGGAAAGTTGGTGTACATCGTGAAGGGGGCCTTCCCGGTGACCGTCAGAGAGCGCTCGCGCTCGTGACGGTGTTGCGCGTTCTGCACCCTGGCTCTTGCCGGTCGGGCTGGCGGCGGCTCACACCGCTCCAGGCAGAGGCGGGCTGCTAGACAGTTGCTGGTTGATGATGCTTCGCTGGCCCGGCGACGCCGGTTGTGATTCGGAAGTACACCGTTGCCAGCGCTGGCAAGATCAGCATCAGGATGACTGTGGCGAAAACAATACCGAAACCCACCGACACGGCCAGAGGGGTCAGAAATCTCGCCTGAATGCTGCGCTCGAAGATGAGCGGTGCGAACCCGACGAAGGTGGTCAGCGACGTGAGGAAGATCGGACGGAAGCGCTCCTTGGCGCCTTCGATGATCGCCGCCCTGACGGGCGCTCCGTTCCGCAGGCGCTCGTTGATGAAGTCGAGCATCATGAGTGAGTCGTTCACGACGACTCCGCTCAGTCCGATGATGCCCCAGAGGGAGGTTGTGAGGCTCAGGCTCAGCCCCATGATCATGTGACCCAGGATGGCGCCGATGATGCCGAAGGGAATCACGGCCATGATCAACACGGGCTTGGTGTAGGAAGCAAGTGGAATCGCAAGCAGCGCGTAGATCACCAGGAGGGCGAGGATGAAGCTGCGCGCCAGAGCGTCGAACGACTCGACCTGCTGCTGCTGCTGGCCTCCGAAGGTATAGGTGAGCCCTGGGTATTCGTTGGCGAGTTCCGGGAGAATCGTACTCACCAGGACGCCGGTTGCCTCCCCGCCTGTGATGATGGCCGGGTCCACATCGGCGGTGACGGTGAGGACGCGCTGGCCGTCTTTGCGCCGGATCGATGAGGCTGAAGTCCCGAAGCGGGCGGAAGCGACTCGCGTCAGGGGTACTTCGGCGCCGGCAGGAGTGCGAACGAGATAGCCCTCGACATCCGCAATGGCGTCCCGTTCATCGGCCGGGAGGCGGACGTAGACGCGGATGTCTTCCCGGCCCCTCTGCACCCGCAGAGCCTCGTCGCCGAAGAACGCGGACCGCACCTGTCGCGCCAATCCGTCGAGCGTGAGGCCTAAACTTCGTGCTTCCGGTCGCAGTTCAAGCTGGATTTCCTGAAGGCCGGCAGCGTGGTCCGATTGGACGTCGAAGATTCCCTCGAACTCTCGGAGACCTACCACGACGGCGTCGCCGATCTCGGCTAGAAGAGCAGGATCCGGGTGTGAGAGCTCAGCCTGAACGGGAAGCCCAACGTTGAGCAGTTCGGCGATGAAGGTGAGGCTGCGGGCTGCGGGCACAGAGCCGGCTTCCTCGCGCCATGCCTGCTGAAAGACGCGTCCACTCACGTCTCTCTGTTCTGCTCCGAGCAGCTTGAACTCGACGGTGGCGATGTTGGCCTGGGGATTGAGGCTGGGTTCCTGGGAGATGGCGCCGCCCATCTGTCGCGCCTTCATGCCGACCGTCAAGTTGACGCCGGTCAATAGCGGCTCCGCGCCCTCAGGCCGACCGGCGGACACGCGTTCGATGGCCCGGTACCCTGCCGCCTCGAGTTCTCGGGCCAGTTCGGCGGTTCGCCGCGCGGGCGTGCCTTCGGGCATCTCGAGATTGGCTGTCACGATGTCGGACTCGACCGCTTCCGTGAAGATCAGACCGATGGTTCCAGACGCAACGAGGGCAACGCAGACAACGATCATTCCGATGCCGCCGGCGATAATCACGACCGGCTGAGCGGTGGCCAGCCTGAGGCTACGGTCCAGGGGACCGTTGACGAACCGTCTAAGCTCCCTGTCCACACGGGATTGGATCCGAGAGAAGAAACGGTCAACGAGGTTGGCGGGTTTCCACTCGGGACCGGGCAGATGGGACAGGTGGTTCGGCAGGATCAGCAGCGATTCGATCAGCGACAGGAGGAGCACGGAGATCAGAATGAGCGAGACCGAGGAAATCGCACTTCCGAGAGGGCCGGGCAGGAACAGGAGGGGAAAGAACGCTGCCACCGTGGTCAGGACGGCGAAGATCACCGGCCCCTTGATCCGTTGGGTTCCGCGAATCGCCGCCAGGACTCCCTCGGTTCCTTTCTGCCGTTCGGCGTGTATGTGCTCGGACACAACGATGGCGTCGTCGATCACGATGCCGACGGCGAGAATGAACGCGAACAGAGAGACGGTGTTTATGGACACATCAAGAGCCAGCATGAAGGCAAGCGCGCCAACGAAGGAAATACCGATTCCGAGTGCGACCCAGACGGCGAGCCGGATCTCCAGAAAGAGGGTCAGCACGACCAGGACCAGGATCAAGCCCATGAGGCCGTTCTCAAGGAGCAGGTTGAGCCGATCCTCGTAGACTTCCGCGTCGTTGTTCCAGATCTCGATCGCTACGCCGTCTGGGAGCGATGGGGTCACCTGCCGGTCCAGGTGCTCCTTCACGGCCTCCACGACATCCAGGACCTGTTCACCCGAGGAGCGATACACCTCGACGAACGCGGCCCGTTGTCCGTTGTAGCGGGTGATCAGGTCCAGGTCCTGGAAGCCGTCGCGCACTTCGGCAATGTCGCCGAGCCGCACCGCCGTGCCGTCGCCCCTGCTCAGCACGATGATGTCCTCGAAGTCCTGCTGGCTGTAGTTCTGGCCCGTGGTCCGCACCCGCACTTCCGCGTCCCGGGTCTCGATGCTGCCTGCTGACAGGTCGAGAGATGCCTGGCGAACCGCGTTCGAAATGTCCTCAAGAGTCAGGCCGAGAGACCTCAGCCGCCGGAGAGGCACTTCGATCGAGATCTCGTAGTTCCGCACGCCGCTTGTTTCCACGTAGGAGACCGCGGGCAGCGAGGCGATCTTCTCTTCGGTCTGGAAGGCCAGTTCCTTGAGCGCACGCTCGGGGACATCCCCGTACAGCACCAGTCGGATCACGCTCTGACGGTTGGTCATCTCCCGGATCTCGGGCCGCTCGGCCCCGGCGGGGAAGGTTTGGATTCGGTTGACCGCGGACTCGATGTCGTCCAGCGCACGGCTGATGTCCGTGCCCGTCTTCAGCCCGGCCATGACGGAGGCCAGGCCTTCTGCCGCAACGGCCGAAACCTCCCTGACGCCGTCCAGAGCCTCGATCTGTTCCTCGATTTTGAGGACGATTGACTCCTCCACTTCCTCTGGCGTGGCGCCGGGATAGAGCACCGAGACTTCGATGAAGTCGAAGGCGAGTACGGGGAACGCTTCCTGTACCAAGCCGTTCAGCGAGACGAAGCCCGCCGCCACGATGAAGAACATCAGGAGGTTGGCGGCGACGCCGTTCCTGGCCATGTAGGCGATGGGGCCGCGCAACTCGCGCGCGGAACCGTCGTCTCTGCTCACGGACTCCCCGCGGCTTCCGTCCGCACCGCCATACCTTCGGTAGCGACCTGAATTCCGCCCACGACGACCGCCTCACCTGCTTGGAGCCCTCCGATCACGAACACGTTGTCATCGGAACGCTGAAGGACGCGGATGGGGATGATCGTCACCGTGTCGGCTCGCACCGCCCAGACCTCGTTACCGGGCCTGAGCGCCGGCCGCCTCACCTTGAAGTAGCTGTCGGGAGCGACGCCCTGAAGTTCTACTTCCACGAACTTTCCGACCAGCAGGGGCGGACCGCCTCCAGCATCAGCATCCAGGTCCTCGTCGCCGGCCTCTGCCGGTGCGCCGGCCGCGAACGGTCTCGGAACGCGCACGATCACGTCGATGGTCCGGGTCTGTTCGTCCAGCGACGCCTCGGCGCGGTCGACGTAACCGTCCCAGGAATACGTGCTGTCGCCGTACTCGGCGGTGACGCGGGCCGCGATCCGCCGACTGCTGTCGCCGGCCCTCAGGTCCCACAGGCCCGGGAGGAGGGCGGCGCCGGTATCGGAGAGAGGGACCACGACCTCGACCGCGTCGGATGCGTAGAGCCGTCCGACACCCTGGCCGGCCGCCACGAACTGTCCGACATCGATCGACTCGGTACGCACGACTCCGCTGAATGGGGCTTTGACCTCCGTGCGTGAGAGGTTCAACTCGGCTCCGGCGAGCGCAACGCTGGCTCTGGCCAGCTTGGCCTGGGCGGCCGCTATCTGCGGCTGCCACAGAGCCAGGGGGCTGGCGTTCGAAGCGGATCCTTCGTCCGCCTGCCGCTGCTTGAACTGCTCGTACTGGGCGCGCGCAACGTTGGCTTCTTCCTGCACCTTCAGGAGTTCGAGTTGCTGTACCGCAATGTCGGCGCGCGCTTGCTCTACCTTGTTGCGGTAGTCCACGTCTTCAACGCGGAAGAGCGGCTGTCCTTCGCGCACCCGTCCACCGCTCTGAAACGCCGGCGCTACCCAACTCACCCTGCCGCTGACCTCCGCGGCGATGTCGATCTCGGCGCGGGGCCGCACGGTCCCGGCCCCATAGACCGGGATTGCGCCCTCGCCGGCCGCGACTGGCGCCGTGATCGCGAAAGGAACCTGCGAGGGTGGCGGCCGGCGCTCCGGCTCGGGCCTGCTGGAGACCATCAGGGCTGCCAGGGCAACGGACCCGATCAGGATGACGGCGGCAATGAGCCAGCCTGTTCGTCGACTCAAGTGTCTGCTTCTCTATTCAGTTGGTTCGGCTGGCGCGGCTGATGCCGATGCCATCTGCGGTGTGTCGATCGTTTCTGAAGCGGTCCAGGCGCCGCCCAGGGCGCGGTGAACGGCGAGCCGGGCCAAGGCCACATCGCGGCGCGCGCCCGCGAGAGCCAGTTCCACGTTCAGCCGCGTCCGCAGCGCGTCCAGGAAGTCGGCGTAGCCGCCGATGCCCGCTTCGTATCTTTGCGACCGGAGTTCCACTGCCGCCTCGGCTTCTTCAAGCCGCGAGGCGAGCAGTGTCTGTCTCTGGCCCTCATGCTGCAGCACGGCCAGAGCCGCCTCGACTTCGTTGACGGCCGTCACTACGGTCTGCGCGTACGCGGCAGCAACCTCCTGGAAGCGGGTCTCGGCCAGCGTGACGTTGCTGCGCAGCCGGCCACCCTGAAAGACGGGCGCAAGCAGGTTCGAGGCCAGGTTCGTGAACCACTGATCCACCTTGAACAGTCCGTCGATCTCGGAGGTCTGCAGCCCGATCGAACCAGAGATGGAGAGGGTGGGGAGCAGTTCCGCGCGGCGGGCGCTGATCTGGTGCTGAGCAGCTTCCAGGCTCAGGCCCACTGCCCTTACATCCGGCCGTTGGAACAAGAGATCGGTGGGGATCCCGGCCGGGACGGGATCCGTTACATCCGCCGGTGAGAGCGTGTCGGGCAGGATCGCGTTCAAGTCGTTTCGGTAGCCGCCCAAGAGCGTGGCGAGGCGGGCCTCGGCGCTGGCGTGCAGGTTGTGGAGCTTCGGCAGGCCCGCCTGCGTGTTTAGCAGGTCCTGGCGCACTTGGTAGAGGTCGAGCGAGTTGGACAGCCCGCGGTCGTAGCGGGTTGAGGCCACGTTCTCGCGCTCCAGGAGGACGTCGACCACTTCCCTGGTGAGATCGAGCTGCCGCCTCAGGTCCGCAATCTCGAAGTAGGTCCTGATCGTCTCAGCCAGGATCCCGATGCGGGCCGCGTGGTAGTCCGACTCCGAGGCGAGGTACTCGGCGCCGGCCGCGAGCGCGTCGCTGCGGGCACGGCCCCAGAAATCGATCTCGTAGGAAAAGTCCGCGCCGAGCGAGTAGGTCGTGATCCCCAGCCGCTCCGGCAGCGCGAAGCCGGGCGCCAGTTCTCCCAGGCCCAACTTCTGTATCTGTGCGCCGAACCCCGCGTTCGTCGGCGTGCTCAGATCGTTGACCGCCCCACGGCCCTGGACGACGGGCAGGATCGCGGCCTTTGCCATCCGGGCCCTCTCCCGGGCCTGCTGGACACGTGCGACCGCGACCGCCATGTCCAGGTTGGATTCGAGCACGGACTCGACGACTCGGTCGAGCACCGGATCGGCGAACGCCTTCCACCACTCGAGCGGCTCGTAGGCGGCGGTGGCTTGGCCCTGCCGAAAGCTCACCGGCATCGTCGGTGCCGGGTCGGGCAACTCCGGCGGCGGGGCGAGCGAACAAGCGGTGATCAGAGTGCCCCCGGCGAGGAGCACGATCGGGACGATCCTGGTAGCGGTCATTTGCGCTCTCGCGTGCCAAAACTGCTGCGTAGAGCGGTCACGATAGCACCTGCCCGAAGATGAAGATGACGTGACTCGGGCTGAGGGCATGATTACACTTGCGTATTGCGCGATGGCTGATCTCGAAGCCCTACTGATCAAGACGAGCAGGACATTCGCACTCTCGATCCCCCAACTCGAGGGTGGGACCAGGCAGCAGGTGACGCTGGGATACCTGCTGCTTCGGATCGCCGACACGCTCGAGGACGCGGCGATCTGGAGCCGGGAGCACCGAGTGGAGGCGCTGTTCGGCTTTGCAGACCTGCTGAGCGACTCGGACGAGACCGTGGGCGCCAGAGCCGAGGCGATGCTCGAGTCCTGGCTTGTCGAGCCGCCGACGAGCCACGAGGGTTATCTGGAACTGCTGGAGGCGACGAGCGAAGTGCTGTCAGGGTACGAAGCGCTCGAACCCGCGGCTCGGCAGGTCGTCGGCCACTACGTACGCCGCACCTGCGTCGGCATGGCGCACATCGTGAGGCGTGCTGACCGCGACGGCGAACTCCGACTTGCCAGCATTCCCGACCTCCGGGACTACTGCTACGTCGTTGCCGGCATTGTCGGCGAAATGCTCACCGAGTTGTTCTTGCTCGGCGCTCCGCTGGAGCCGGCCGCGGAAGCGCTCCGTCGCCGCGCCGCGACCTTCGGCGAAGCGCTGCAGCTCGTGAACATCCTGAAGGACTCGACTGCCGACGCGGACGAGGGCAGGACCTTCATTCCGAGCGCGCACGACCGGGCGCTGGCCTTCGAACTTGCGCGCGCGGACCTCCTGATTGCCGGGGAGTATGTGGATCACCTGCAGAGGGCCGGCGCTCCGCGCGGTTATCTCGGCTTCACCGGCTTGCCGGTGCGTCTCGCGTGGGCGACGCTGGACCGGGTGGAAGAGCAGGGTCCCGGCTCGAAACTGACTCGACCCGAAGTGGCCGCTCTGGTCGCCGCCATGTACGCCGATCTGGCTGCGGGCCGGCCGGCGGCCGGCACGAGCTAGTTTCTCCGCTTCGAGCCGTTGAGCTCGGCCGCACCCTCCACGCCCGCGCGCCGTGCGGCCCTACCAGTCTTCCGATTCTTCGTCGTGGAGAGTGGTCGGCAGGGCGAAGGAGTGCGCGATCTCTCCCAGATCCGAGGCGTCGAGCAGGGCGTTGAAGCGCTTCATTGAACGCTTCGCTGCCAGAGGGGGAAACAGCTTCAGGCCGATCCTCTCGGCTTTGTTCCTGAGGTAGAGGAGCGGCACCTGTTTGACAACTCTGGACCTGGGGAAGCGGAAGGCGTCGGCCAGGTCGTCGCCGATCAGTTCCCGGGACACCTGGTAGATGAACGTGGCCATCTTGCGGCGTTCCTGGGTTTCGGTGAACCCCAGCAGGATCGGCGCGCTGTTGATGATGCTGTTCGCCATGATGATCGCATCATCGTCCGGCGGCGGCTCGCATATCGCACCGATCTTGAAGGTCCGGTGCGCCGACGCCTGGTCGTGGAACATGATCGACTCGGGTATGCCCATGACCAGGGCCGTATATCTCCACACGTGGATGTAGGCCTCCCGTTCCTCCGCAGTGAAGTCGCCGCCCAGGCGCCCGACGTGGTGCATGAGGCGCCCCGAGAAGGCGGCCGCCCCCAACAGCATGTGCGCTGTGCTGAGCGGCATTCCGTGTGTCGCCGTGTCCCACTCGGTCGATTCCCTGAGCAGCATCCTCGACTGGGCATGAACCAGGCGAATGCGGAGGCTCAGCCTCCAGGCGTCGCCTCCGGGCTCCTGGCCGCCGGGCATGAACTGCTCGGTCAGTTGCAGGGTGTTCTGCTTGAGCCGGCGGACGCCGTTCAGAATGATCCGGCTCCGGATGCGGAACGATTTGCTGATCAGTGTGGAGAAGCCCTCCACGATGGCGCCTCCGACGAGGCCCCCGAGGACCATGTCCGAGTTGCGCAGGAATGCCCGGGTTGCCTTGAGGGCGATCTTCGGGTCGAACCAGTCCGGTAGGACGGCGGAGGACGCGATGAGTTCTCGAAGGGCTTCGGGCGTGTCCTTCGGCGGATCGTAGTAGCGGTCGACCGTTTTCGCGATGGTCGCGTGGATGTGCTGAGGCGCTACGACATTCGCCAACTGTTCGACCGCCCGGTCGGCCTGAGGGTCGCCTTGGGTCGTGTAGCGAATGTAGCGCTCCGCCATCTCGGGATCCACTGCTCGTGCGGCTTCGTAGCCGTCGATGTAGCAAGAGGGGATGTTGAGGGCAGGCCCCGGTCCGGTCCGTGTACGACTCCGTTCCTCCGTCGAGGATGTTCCCATGCTTGACACCATTCCCATGCTTGACACCAGTTTGTACTTCCGTCTCACCTTCCGCAGGGCCGAGTAGTTTACTGGGGCACACCCCCCGAACGGGGGTCCTCGTCTGGGCCGATCTTGGCACAACTCGCGAACGGCCGGGCGTGCACTTCGTGTCGCTGGCCTTCCCTCTGCCTGTGGTAGGTTCTGTCGGGTTAACACCTCAGGAGGCTACCTACCCATGAAGCAGGCGCTCGTTTTGCTGCTGATCCTCGCGCTGGCCGCACCCCTCGCGGCGGCGAACAACAACAACGACGCTCCGGCGGCGACACCGACCTACTACGGTGCGGTGCAGACGGTCCTGGAGCAGAAGTGCCAGGTCTGCCACCGCCCGAACGGCGCGAACCTGGGCGGCATGGTGGCGCCGATGGCATTCACCAGCTACCAGGAGGTACGCCCCTGGGCCCGGTCCATCGCGCGCCAGGTCGAAGCCGGTCTGATGCCGCCGTGGCATGCGGCCCCGCAGCACGCGGGCGTGTTCGAGAACGAGCGGTCCCTGACCGAAGAGCAGAAGGCCACCCTGATCGCCTGGGCCAAGGGCGGGGCGCCGATGGGCGACGCGGCCGACGCGGCGCCGGCCAGGGTATGGGAAGCCAGCGACGGCTGGACGATCGGCGAGCCTGACCTGGTCATGGACATGGGCGAGGACTACTTCGTCAAAGATGACGTCCAGGATCAGTACATCAACTTCGAGACCGTGATCACGGAGGAGATGCTGCCGGAACCGCGCTGGATCAAGGCGGTCGAGTTCCGTCCGGGCGGCCCGGTCGTGCACCACATCATCGCGCGCCCCTTCGGCGGCATCGCCCCGGGCAACGACCCGACAGTTCACAACGACGGCTTCGGCACGCTCGTCAAGCCGGGCACCACGATCCGCTGGCAGATGCACTACCACAAGGAGCCGGGGCCGGGCACCGGCGCCTGGGATCGCTCCTCGGTTGCCCTGCGCTTCTACCCGGCGGACTACCAGCCGACCTACGTGATGCAGAACAACGCGATGGGCAAGTTCGACTTCCAGATTCCGCCGGGCGAGTCGAACTACGTCGCCACGAAGAGCGCCAAGTTCGATCGCGACGCGCTCCTGCTCGGCTACACGCCGCACATGCACCTGCGCGGCAAGTCGGCCCGGTACGTGGCGAAGTATCCCGACGGCACCGAAGAGGTTCTCCTCGACGTGCCGCGCTACGACTTCAACTGGCAGACGCACTACAAGTACCCGGCCGGCGGCAAGCGGATCCCGGCCGGTACCGAGATCGAACTGACGATGGCCTGGGACAACTCGGCCGACAACCCGTCGAACCCCGACCCGACCGAGACAGTCGTCTACGGCGGTCCGACCACGTCCGAGATGATGTTCGGCTTCGTGTCCTACGCGGACGCCGAGGCGGGCTACAAGCCGGAGAACGCCGGCTTCCTCGGCGGCCAGCGCTTCAATGCCGAGACCTTCAAGAAGCGGATCAAGGATGAGTTCGGCGTCGACTGGGATTCGCTCAGCGAGGAGGAGCAGGGCAAGTTGTTCCGCCGCTTCCGCCAGCAGCAGAGACGGTCCGACAGCGAGGACAGCGAAGGAACGGTGTCCGGCGGCGAGTAGAGCCGGTCGACCGGCGCCGGTTAGCGGAGCCGGTCCAGCAGCCCGGTCGCGCGGGAAGTCGTCTGCATGACGGCCGCCCTGACGGCGGGCTCAGTGGCCAGGACGGTGACCTTCTTCCGCGCCCGCGTCACCGCGGTGTAGAACAGTTCTCTCGTGTTGACGCGGGAGACGGCGTCGCCGGGGATGAAGATGACTTCGTCGTACTCCGAGCCCTGGGCGCGATGGACGGTGAGGGCGAAGAAGCTCTCGTGCTGGGGCAGGCGCGACGGCGGCACCAGGTAGCGCTCTTGGTCGCGGTCAAGGTCGGGGAACCAGACCGTGCGGCCGCCTTCTCCGTCGGGCAGTACCACGCCGGTGTCGCCGTTGGAGAGCCCTGTCTGCCGGTCGTTCCGGCTGACGATGATCGGGCGGCCGACGTAGAACTCGTCGTCCGTGCTGCGGCGTCCCAACTCGGCGAGGCGGCGCTCGACGAGCCGGTTGAAACGGCCGATTCCGAACGGGCCGCGACGGTGGCTGCACAGGACGCGGTGGGCCGGGAACGGAGGAGTTCCTTCGGGGTGCGCTTCGAGTGCCGCCATGTGCTCGGCCCATTCCGCGGCGCTCTTGCGGGCGAAGTCGTCGAACGCGGCTTCGGTCTTCAACGGTCGCAGTTCGGTCTTGTCGTCGAGCGCGTCACGGAGCACACCCAGGGCGCCGCCGGCATCGCCTGCAACGACGGCCGTCGCGAGTTGGCCGATCCCCGAGTCGGCCCTGAAGCGGTAGTTCTTCGTGAGAGTGGTGACGCAGGGAGCGAGCGGTCCGCTGCTGCCGGCCTTGCAAAGATCGCTGAACACGGAGCCCGGTTCCACTGAGGACAACTGGTTCGCGTCGCCGAGCAGAATCAGGCGGCACTCTTCTGGCAGGGCGGTTACAAGGCGGACCATCAGCGACAGGTCGGCCATGGAGCATTCGTCGACGACCAGGGCCTGGAGGCGCGCCAGCGGCCTGCTCCGATCCGCGAGCAGGCGGTGGATCGTCCGCGCCTCGACCGGAAAGTCCCGCAGGGGGCGCACCTGGTTCAAGGGCTTCTCGTCCATCTTTCCGCGCACGGATTCCTGGAGCCGCGAGGCGGCCTTCCCCGTGGGCGCCGCCAGCCCGACCCGGCGCGGCTCAACGGCGCCGCCTGCGACGAGAACCGCGATCAGCTTGGCCGCGAGCGTCGTCTTGCCGGTACCGGGGCCGCCGGTGACGATGCACAGCCGCCGCTTGAGGGCGGCCCGAATGGCGGCCGTAGCTTCCTCCGTTCGATCCTCGTCTTCGGCGAAGACACGCCCGGTCACGTGCTCCGTGGTCACATCTGAATCGTGGCTTCTGGCCAGCGCAAGCATTCGCTCCGCGAGCCGGCCTTCGGCGGCGAACAACCGGTGCAGGTAGAGACGGTCGCGATCAAGAACCAGGGGCAGGACTTCGGTCGCGTCAGCGGTGCCGACGACCGGACTTGCAGTCAGCGAATCTTCCAATGTCGCGCGGCCCGGCAGGCGAGTTTCCGCCAGCTCCTCGGGCAAGTGAGCACTCGGGCCCGAGTCCGGCCGCTCCACCAGGTCGGCGATCCGCCTGCCGCTATTGCGGAGTTCGAGGCAGGTGTGCCCGGCCCGGTGCATCGCACTGGCGGTCGCGGCAGCCAGCGCGACATTGTCGTCGGCGCCGAGCTTCGTCATCAGGAGGGCGAAGTACCGGTCGATGTCTGCGAGGACGCCGTGTCTGTTCAGCGCCTCGAGTCGGGCCAAGTCGCTCATGGCGT
This sequence comes from Candidatus Multivorans sp., assembly GCA_965216125.1. Classification (GTDB taxonomy): domain Bacteria; phylum Acidobacteriota; class Thermoanaerobaculia; order Multivoradales; family Multivoraceae; genus Multivorans. The sequence continues at coordinate 2,585,190 of OZ244152.1, forward strand.
TTCGCCGAAGCAGGCGTCGATCCCCTCGATGCAGGCGCGGGATGGACGGTTGTGGAACACGCCGCCACCGGGCATGTTCGGTCTCATGCCGCGCACGAAGAGGTAGAACGCGCCGCCGATGTGGCGGTCGTAGTCGTACCCGGGCAGGCGCAGCCGCAGCAGGCGGTGCAGGGCCGTGAGGTACAGCAGGTACTGGAGGTGGTAGCCGTGCTGGCGCATCGCTCCCTTCAGCCCTTCCGGTGAGTACGAGGCCCGGCCGTGTCCGAGCCAGTTCGACTTGTAGTCCAAGACGTACCAGAGGTCGTTGTTCTGGGCCACGACATCGATGTAGCCGTGGAGAAAACCGTTGATCGCGGTCCGACTGTCGGGCAACGCATGGTCGTAGCCGTGCGCGTGCAGGCATTCAGCGAGCGCAGTGCGCCTGAGGCCCTGCACCGGCAGGTGAAATTCCATCTCGGCGATCGGTCGCTCGAGGTCGGCGACGCGGAAGACGCTGCCCGCCTCGCCGGGCTGTGTGAGCGGCGTGTCGAGCGTGTCCTGGACGAGCGTGCGGACGAGTGGCGCCCACTTCGAGTCGATACCGTACCGGGCCAGCGCGTCCCGGCAGATCGAAACGAGATCGTGATCCGGTTGCAGCCGTTTCTCGAAGATCTCGTGCAGGCACTTGCCGGGTCGATTGCCGCTGGGGAAGGTGAAGACGGTCAATTCGTCTTCGTCGGCCGGCCGCTCGACGGTCGCGACTTCGTCGGAGGCGTCCAGTTCATCCGGGTCGTAGTCGGGCCGCTCGGCTTCCTGGTGCTCGACCTCGGACTGGGCGGCGCCGTAGCCGGTGGACAGGGCGGAGTAGCTGGTGCGCTGGCGGATGGAGGCGAGTTGGCGGCGGAGTTGGCGGGCCTGAAGGGGTTTGTCGCTGGCTTCGGGCTCGGCGCCGCGGAGCGGTTCCCCGGCGTCAGGCAGAGCGAGGTCGATCTCCCGGACCGAGATGGCGTCCGGCGCCTTGCCGGCGAGGCGGTGAACATCCGCTCGCCACTCCTCCGCGCCGAGTTTGGCCACCCTCTCGGCGTTCTCCTTCAGCGCGTCGATCGGGCTCTGATCGCTGCCGCCGCCAGTGGGATGCAGGAGCCAGGCCAGCGGTGCGTGGTGGGCGCCTGTCGCCTGTGCCCAACCCACCACGCAGCGGTACTTCGCCCGGGTCAGCGCCACGTAGAGAAGGCGCAACTCGTCCGCGTGTTCCTCGAGGCGCTGGCGGTCGCGATTGTCGTCCGACGGGCGCAGATGGAGTACGGGCGTTCCTTCCGCGGCGTCGAAGTACTCGGCAATCTCGGGGGGCTTCGGTTGGCGCCCGTCCCAAGTGAAGGGACAGAAGACAATCGGGAACTCCAGCCCCTTCGCCCGATGGACGGTGACGATCTTGACCAGCTTCTCGTCACTCTCCAGACGAAGCTGTGACGTCTCGTCGCCGCCGATGGGCTCGGCTCGCGACCGCCTGAACCAGTCGACCAGACCGTGGCGCGACGGCCGGCGCCGGGTCTCGGCCTCGTGCAGCAGGTCAGCGAGGTGCAGGTAGTTCGTCAGACGGCGGGGGCCGTCGGGGTAGCCCAGAAGGTTCGCGGCGCAGTCGGAGTCCTTGGCGAAGAGGATGTGCCGGATCAGAGCCGCGATGCCTTGCTCCTTCCAGATCTGGCCCCAGCCGCGCGAGCCGCGCGCCAGGTCGCGCCAGTCTGTCCAGAAGTCGTCCTCGTCCCGGAGTCTGGCGAGGTCCTGCAAGCTCAGGCCGAACAGGTCTGCCGCCAGCGCGCCGCGGAGCAGCGGTGTCGCGTTGTACTCCGATTCGGCCGTGCACAGGGTGTACAGGAGCCGGTAGAGGGCTGCAGCCTCGTGAGAGTCGAAGACGTTGTCGACCCCCATCTCGATGCTGTCGATGCCGTAGCCCAGCAGCGCCTGGCCGACTGCCCTGCCCTGCTCGCCAGTGCGGACGAGCACGGCGATGTCGCCGCCGGTGATGGACTCCTTGCCAGCTTCCGAAACGATCGCGGCAGCCCCACCGCTTCGTGCCGGCTCCAGCAAGTGCGCGATCTCGTCGGCAGTGTGCTCGGCCGTCGCCTGTCTCAGTTGCCCCTTCGTCCACTTCTTGCCATCTGCCCTTCGAACCAACTGGATCTCGAAGGGCCGGGCATCGTGGTCTTGGTCGGGTACGACGAGTCCACCGCGGTTGGAGTCGGCCGCGGTGGCTGCCTCGAAGTGGAACCCCGGATCAGGGAGGACGAATGGCCTGGGTCTTTCGAACAGGGCGTTCACGGCACGGACGAGTCCGGGTATCGAGCGGTAGTTCTTCTCGAGCTTCAACTCGCGGTTCGTGCCGGACAGGCGTTTCTTGGCGTCGAAGTAGGCGAAGACATCGGCGCCGCGGAAGCGGTAGATGGACTGTTTGGGGTCGCCGACGACGAGCACGTTGCCGTTCGACGCGCCGCCACCGGGGTAGATCTTCTCGAAGATGTCGGCCTGCAGGCGATCCGTATCCTGGAACTCGTCGATCAGGGCGACTGGGTATCGGGCGCGGATCCGTTCCGCCAGAGGCGCACCGAATTGGCCATCGAGCGCGCGGTGCAACTCGGTCAGGAGGGCGTTGAAGCTCAGGCGCCTGCCCGCCCAGGCGTGGTGGTGCAGAGTCGTCCGGACGTTCTCCAGAAGCAGGCTGCGCTGGCCGGCGAGCCAGAGTTGCGGAAGTTCCGTTGCTGCTTCTCCCAGACGGTCGAAGGCGTCGTAGAGGGGTATGGCCGGAAGTTGCTGCCGGGGCGTTGTCTTCCTCAGTTTGCCGGTCAGCGATCCGCGGCCGAAGTAGCCGGCGTGTTCCCGGGGCAGCAACGCCGGATCGTTGGCGTGGAATGCGGCGGTGACTTCGTTGAGTCGGTCGTCGTTCTCGTTCTTGTTCCACCTGTGTGTGGCCAGCGCCTCAAGGAAGATCTGACGTTGGCTGTCGTCGTTCCACGCCGCACGTGCTGCCTGGAACGCCTGGAGCCAAGGATCGCGGCCTGATTGCTGCGCCTGCTGTACCTCCTCCGGGTCCGCGGCGCCGCGGATGTCGCTTTGTTTGGCGTGGCGCCGGACGACCCACATGGTTGCGTCCTCGCCCCAGGGGAGTCCCCTTTTCGGAACGAAGTTCTGGCCCTCTGCGTACTCAAGGAACGGAATGTCCGCGGGCGCCATGTTCTGGCGCCAGAAGTCCTGAGTCGCCGCGGCGACCGCCAGCGCGTCATCGCCGCTGACCTGGAAGCGGAACGGGATGCCCGCATGGAGGGCGAACTCGGACAGCGCGCGCTGGCAGAAGCCATGGATGGTGGTGATGTTGGCCCGGTCGAAGTCGCGGATGGCGCTGGTCAGCCGTCTCGTCGCGTCGGCGCCTTGAATGCCGACGCTCCGCCAGCGCCGTGCCAGTTCGCGGGCCTGCCCGTCGACCACAGCTCCGGGCTCGGCGAGAGCTCGTCGTGCCGCCTGCAAGGTACGCCAGACCCGCTCCCGGAGTTCGCCGGCGGCGGAGATCGTGAACGTGACGATCAGGAGCTCGTCGATGCCCCGGTCCGCTTCGACGATCAGGCGGGCGACCAGGGTGGTCAGGGTGTAGGTCTTGCCCGTGCCCGCGCTGGCTTCGATGATCAGATCGCCGTCGAGTGACCTGGTGAGGGGATCGTTGCCCCCGGCCTGGGCCGTCACGAACTCGCCTCCTTAAGCGGGCCGAGCAGGTGCCGGGCAAGGGCCTCGAACTCGTCGCTGCAGGGGTCGGCGCCGAAGACCAGGTGGTGGCAGGAGTCGTTCCCGTCACCGAAGTCGCTATTCCACTTCTTGCGGGCGGCGGCGCTCGACTCCTTCCTGGCGATCCACTCCCAGGAAGTCGAGGCGAAGAACGGCAGCGGCCTGCGCTGGCCATCCCGCCAGAGATCGATCCAGTCGCCGAGCATCGGCCGAGCATCCGCCGCGTCGGGGCCGGTGAGTGTGACCTTCTCGACTTGTGTCTTGACGCCGAACAGGTGAGCCGTGGCTGTTTGTTCGCGGTGGCAGATGAGCGCCAGCAGCCGCAGCCAGACTTCGATCTGGTCCTTGGCCCGGATCCGGCCGATCCGCCACCACAGGAGCTCGTTCTTCACTTCATGGAACCGGTCGACCCCGCCGACCAGGCGCGTCTCCCCGAACTGGACATCCACTTGCTGGAGCCGGGATCTGCTGTGCTCCTGAAACGGATGCAGGGCTTCCAGGAGACCCCTGACCTGAGCGGCCGACTCGCGGTGCTGAACAAGCCCAAGATTCCTTGGCGGCAGCAGGCCGCGGGCCGCGGCCAGCTTGAGCGTCCGGTCTCCATCCAGGTCGCCGAACCCCGCCAGGTCGCTCTTCAGTTGCCAGATCTCGAGCGCGTTAAGGCCGAGGGGCTCGTCGTCCTCCACGTCCTCGTCCCGTGTGTCGAGGACCAGGTCCAGCCGGTTGCGGACGAAGTCCTTCGACGGACTGACTCCGAACCGGATGAGGTCCTCCAGCTCGAGTTCCCCGGCCGACCCCTGCCGGGCGCTCGTGGCCACCTCGCCCTCGAAGCGCTCGGGGGCCTCGCGGCTCGTTCCCATGGTGGTTGCCGCCGCGGCCATCGGCGGCGAGTAGCTGAATAGCCTGGACCGGTCCCGGTCGTCGTCCGGGAAGTAGCGGGGGCTGAACGGCTGCAGCGGATGGCGTTGGGCCCAGTGTTCCTCTCGGAACGTCGGAAAGCGCTGCTCGAGGCGCTGCGTCAGTTCGCTGACGACGATGGACGGCGGAATGGGCTTGTCTTCCTGGAGATCCCGGCCGGTGTAGGTCAACACGAGGCATTGCCGCGCCGCGAGCAGAGCCTCGAGGAAGGCTGAGCGGTCCTCGTCACGGCGATCGCGGTCGCCGGGCCTGCGGGCCTCGCCGTCGAAGAGGTTGGCCTGGAAGTCGAAAGCCGCGGGCGGCGGGCGGCGGGGGAAGGAAGCGTCGTTCATGCCAACCGCGCAGATCACCTTGACCGGGAAGATCTGGCCGGAAGCGAGGTCGGCGACCGCGACCCCGTCGGCCAGTCGGGGCGCCGAGCGAACAGCCTCTTCGGCGAGTCCCGTCAGTACGTCCAGCAGCACCGTGAAAGGGATCGGTCGGGCAGCTTCCGCCCGTGTGCACTGGTCGTCGAACTCGTCGATGAGCCTGGCCACGGTGTCGACCTCCCGGAAGGTCTCGACACCATGCCGCGGGTCCCGGGTGAAGAACACGTCGAGGACCCCGGTCCGGAGGCGCTTGGACCAACCGTCCGAGGTGTACTCGGCTTCGACCCAGCCGTTCAGCGCGAACGCGAGTTCGCAGTAGCGCTGAAACCGGCCCAACAGTTCGTAGTCGTTGGCGCCGGTGCGGAAGCCCCGCCCGTCAAGGGCGCAGGGCGTGATGCCGTCGATCAGCACATCGCCTTCCTGCATCGCGTATCCGAGGACCATGCGATTCAGCCCACGGCGCCAGTTGTGGTTCTCGGAAGCCGGCACGCCGAGTTCGGTGCGGTGGTTCTCGTCGAGGCCCCAGCGGACCCTGGCCCGGGCAACCGCTTCTCGAATCGTTGCCAGGTCGGCGTCGTCGATGCCGAAGCAACCACGGACCGACGACGCGAGCAGCGGCGCGAGCACGTCGCTGGCCGCGTAGCGCGATCCGGGCAGTTCCAGGAGGTCGAGGAAGGCGGTCAGGGCGGCGCCTTCCTTCAGCCGCTGTCTGCCGATGCTGAAGCCGATCTGTTCCGCCGATCCGAACACCGCCTCGATCAGGGGCGCGTAGGTGTTGAGGTCCGGCGTGACGACGAGCACGTCCGAGGGCTGGATGTCGGGGTGGTCGTCGAAGATGCCGAGCAGCCGGTCGTGCAGAACCTCGACTTCGCGCGTGGGGGAATGGCAGACGTGGACCTGGATCGAGTCGTCCGGGCGTTCCGGTTCGTGTTCGAGTGCTTCGCCGTCGGTCCGCACGCCAAGGATGTCGCGCTGCAGGGCGGCCAGACAGGTGGCGGCGCGCGGCGAGTCTTCGGCGGCTGGAAGATCCACGACCGCGGTGGTTTCCAACTGCGCCTCCAGCAGCACCTGCAGGTCGCGGGCCGGGCGGCCCCAGGCGCTGAGCAGATCGTCGTGCTCCTGGTAGTAGCCGCGGTCGTCGCGCCTGGGCCGCGCGTCCCAGAACCGGCGCGAGGGGCTGAGCAGGTACAGGTGGACGTCCATCACCCCGGCGGCCAGCGCCAGCATTTCGACGTAAGTGGGCGACATCGAGGCGACGTGAAAAAAGCTCACTCTCTTGCGCGGCGCCGTCGCTGTCCGTCCGGCCAGGGCGTCGCGATAGCGGTCGATGGCGTCGACCCAGTGCCGCGGCGCCGTCTCGCCCGCCGCTAGTTCTGCCCACAGCCGCGCATGCCAGTCTTGCGGTCCGCCTTGCTGCCATGCGCGAATGCTGTCCGGGCGATACACGCGGCACCGGTCGTAGGCGGCGGCGAGCCGGTCAGCGAGCTCGAACCGCTTGCGCGCGTCACCGTCCTCCAGGTAGCGGGCGATCTCGTCGTCCCCGCTCCAGTTCGTCAGATGGTCGAAGATTCTCCAGCGGAGATGGGGCGGTCCGTAGACCGATTCACCGGCGAGTCCTTCCACCTGCTCGCGCATCGCGGCCCAGGCGAACTCGGCCGGCTGCTCGATTCGCAGGTGGGCGGCGACGCCGAGATGGGACGCCACCTCGAGCCGCAGCCACTGGCCCATCAGAGGGTCCGGGACGACGATTCGTTCCGGTTCGAGCGGCTCGGCGGGTTTCCGCTTCATGTGGTCGGCGAGCCGGACCGCGAGAGTCTCGAGGCGGGTCGAGGTGTCGATGCGAACCGGAGACTCGGGCCGATCCGGGAGCAGAGACAGTTGCTCACCGGGGCGGAGTGCGCCGGAATCCGTGGCGTCTCGCATGGAAGTCATTGTAGGCCGCATGACGCCGCCACGGTCCGGGTTCGACGACGAGGATCACGCTGCTACGATGCCCGCTCGCAACCTGATTCTTCAATTGTGAAGAGGAAACCTCGCGTGAGGGGGAACATCGCGGCAAGAGTCTGAGCACACATCAGAACGCAGGCAGTTCAAGGGAAGGGAGTGCGAATCTCCCACCGCCCCGCGACTGTGATCCAAGACGAAAACCGGCGTTAACCACTGTCCCGAACAGGGATGGGAAGGGCCGGCGAGTAGGAGGAAGGTGAGTCAGGAGACCTGGCTGTCTGCCGAGGCAACAACGCTTCGCCGGCCCTGGAAGGGCCGCTGCAGGAGCACGAATCCCGAGGGGGGAGGACGAGCCCGAATGAACAGTAAGAGACGCAACGAGTCCGTTTGCATTGGTGACGGCCCGCGCCGCCGGAACCGGCGGTGGATCCATGCCGTCGCAGCAGCGATCCTGCTGGCGCCGGCAGCGGTAGCCGGCCACCAGGAAGACGAAGCCGAAGACGGGACGCCGACCCTCGCGGAAGAGATCGTCGTCAGTGCCAACCGCTACGAGGTGCCGGCGTCCGAGGTCGGCAGCGCGGTCACGGTGATCGCGGCCGAAGAGATTGAACGGCGCAATCCGGTGGCGGTGCTCGACCTGCTCCGCACCGTGCCGGGCGCCGAGGTGACCCACGCGGGAGGCCCGGGCAAGATCGCCACGATCCGGGTGCGCGGCGGCTCGGGCGCCCAGGCCCTGATCCTGGTCGACGGCGTGCGGGTCAACTCGGTTACCGGCGGCACCGTCGACTTCGCCAATCTGCTGGCGGCCAACATCGAGCGCATCGAGGTGCTGCGGGGGCCGCAGGCGACCTACGGTTCGGAGGCGATGACCGGCGTGATCAGCATCACGACCGGCCGCGGCGGGCCGGGTTGGCGGCTGAACGCGACGGGGGAAGCGGGCGCCCACAACCACCGTCGATTCGATCTCGGCCTTCTGGGTGCGACGAATCGTTGGGACTACAGCGTCTCGGGGACGAGTCTTCGCACCGACGGGGTGTCTCACCGGGCGATCGAGGGCGGCGCGGTCGAAGACGATCCGTTCGAGAACCAGACCTACAGCACCCGTCTCGGCGCCGCCTTCCTCGACGACGGCCGGATCGACTTGCGAGTCCGCTCCTACCGGGGCGATACCGCGCTGGACGGCTTCGGCCCCGAGGACCTGAACGCGATGGCCGCCCAGGACGAGGACACGGTGGCTCTCGTGGTCGAGAAGGACTTCAGTTCGTTCTGGCGGCAGACGGTGCGCGTCGGCCAGACCGAGGGGACTCTGCTCGGCACCGACCCGGACACGATCTGGAACAACTACGAGATCCGTTCGGATATCCGGCAGATCGACCTGCAGTCGGACATCACTCTGGCCGCGGACAACGTGCTGAACCTCGGGTTCGGGGCGGAGAACCGGAGGGGGCTGAGCGTCGGCGCCTTCGACGAGGAAGCCGACCTCGACTCGTGGTTCGTGCAGGACCAGTGGTCGATCACAGACAGCGTCCACGTGACCGCCGCGGTACGGGGCGACGAGCACTCGACCTTCGGGTCCGAGATGAGTCATCGCGCCACCCTGTCGGGCGGTTGGAGCGATGGCCGCGGCCGCGTACACGGCAGCTACGGCACCGCGTTCCGGGCCCCGAACTTCAACGAGCTCTACTTTCCGTTCTCGGGCGATCCGAACCTGTTGCCGGAGACCACGGAAGGCTTCGACATCGGCGTGCAACAGCGCATCGGCGATTCGGGCGTGACTCTCGACCTGACCTGGTTCGATATCGACTTCGATCAACTGATCGAGTTCGATCTGACGAGTTTCACGTTCGGCAACGTGGCCCAGGCGAGCTCGAGCGGCGCGGAGTTGGTGCTGCGCTACCGCCCGGACATCGACTACAGCCTGGAGTTCTCGCATACGTACAACCGGACGGAGGACAAGACGACCGGCAATCCCCTGGCCCGGCGACCGAAGAACCGCGCCACGGTGGTGGCGCAGTTGCAGCCCACGGACCGGTTTGCCGCGGCCTTGATGGCCGCGTTCGTCTCGGACCGCGTCGAATCGAACTGCGCGGCGATGGACGACTACACCAAGGTCGACGTCCACCTGAGCTACGGCCGGTCGATGCTCAAGCCCTTCGTGCGGATCGAGAACCTCCTCGACGAGGACTACTTCGAGGTCCCCGGCTTCGTCACGCCGGGACGCACGATCGTGGTCGGGGTGAGGCTGCAACGCCGGTAGCTGGGCCGCCGCGGCGGCTACACCCGCCCGCGAGGGGCTGGAGGGCGTCGGAAGGCTTGGTCGTGTGGAGTGTCTTAACGGGCTATCGTCGGTGTCGGGATGGTGAAGCTAGCGAGGGCGATGTACCGGCGCATGCACGCGGGGGTGTTCGCACTTCTGCGCCGGCTGGGGTGGAACGTCGCGCGGACTGGCGACTTCTACTCGCCGCTGCCGGTGCTCTCGGAGGTGGCGGAGAGTCGGGAGTTGTGGGACCGGCCGAGTGAGCTGGTCGGGGTGCGGTACGACCTGGAGGCGATGAAGGCGCTGCTTGCGGCGCTGATCGAGGTGCATGGCGGCGAGTTCGAGGCGTTGCCGCCGCACGGCGAGATCAGGGCGCTGGGTTACGGGCCCGGTTTCCCGGTGATCGACGCGCTGACGACCTACCTCATGGTCCGGGATTTACGACCCGCGCGCTACATCGAGATCGGTTCAGGCCTCTCGACCTACTACGCGTGGCTGGCGGCGGCAGCGAACGGGAGCGAGGGCAGCCCGTGCGACATGACCTGCGTCGACCCGTTTCCCACCGGCCGGTTGCGCGACCTGGAGGAGCCGGCCGTCAAGGCCGTGGTTTCGAAGGTCGAGGCGACGGACCTCGAGCTCTTCGCGGAGCTGGGCGCCGGCGATGTGCTCTTCATCGACTCCACCCACGTGCTCAAGCTGAGCGGTGACGTCGCGTTCCTGTTCCTCGAGGTGCTGCCGCGGTTGCGGCCCGGCGTCGTGGTTCACGTCCACGACATCCACTTCCCATACAACACGCCCTACCCGGCCGAGCAGTACATCTTCCGCGCCAAGTGGCCGCTCTACCGCACGGAGGCGATGGTCCTGCAGGCCTTCCTGAGCTTCAACCGGGAGTTCGAGGTCGTGCTGTCAGCGCCGATGATCCGCCACGCGGACGAAGCCTTCCTTGAGCGGACGATTCCTGGCTACCGGCCCGTCGAGGTCGAGGACTACGACACCCACTTCGGCTCGATCTGGTTACGCCGCCGGTTACCGCCCGGCTGAGAGCTACTCCTATCCCAGCGGCTCGATCGCCAGCCCGTCGAGCGTCGGGCGCAGCCGCTCCAGGTGGCGGTTGTCCAGGTAGACGATCAGCCGGTACGGCGCGCAGGCCGGCGGCTGGCTCACGAACCAGGCGGAGTAGTCGCGGCTGAAGGCGCCGTTGGTGCCGCGGTCGATCTTCTCGGGCGTCACCACCGAGCCTTCGTGCAGGACCAGGACCGCGGGGCGGGATTCGTGGAGGTGGGCGTAGTCCGTCTTGCCCCACTGGCCGTGGTACTCGCCGTGGCGCGCGTGGTGCGCGTCGACCAGGCCGAGCGGATCGTGGATCGTCGTGTCCTGGAGCACCCAGCCGAAGAGTCCGATCGCTTCGGAAGCGGCGATGTCGTCCGCCTCCAGGTAGGGGCCGAGGCGCTCGGCCATGAACTGGTAGCAGTTCGCGATTGGGTGGAACTCGAACCGCGGGCCGGGTGAGGATTGCCAGGGACTGCGGCTGAGCATGAAGGCGGTACAGACGGTCAGCGCGGCGAGGCCCCAGGCTGCTCGCCGTCGCTCGCGGCCCGGATGCTCCCAGTGCTCGAACGTCTCCGACAGGCAGAGGGCAAGGGGCGCCGCGAGCACCGGTACGAAGACCATGAGCAGCCGGTAGTGGGGCATCCAGTCGCCGCCGTTGACGAGTACCGCCGGGATCTCCGACGCCACAACGAGCAGGGAGAACCACAGGCCCCGGTTCGTCGGCCTGAGGACAAGTGCGATCGCGGCGCCGAGAATCAGGGGCGCGTGCGCGATTTCGAAGCGGACGGTGTAGGAGAGGCCCGCGAGGAGGTTCGCCAGCACCGCCTCCGGCCCCGCGGAGAGCACCGACTTGGCGGCCACCGAGTTCGGCAGCAGGGCGCCGTAGTAGCCGAGCCGCCAGATCGTGGCGGCGGCGATGACGGCGAGCGCGGCGGTCGCGATTGCGCCGGCGCGCCGCCAGGATGCGGAGCGGCCGCTGGAGGCCGTGGTCCCAAGACACTGGTAGCCGACCACGAGAGGCAGGATGGTCAGACTCTCCGGCCGGGTGAGGAAGAGAAGGCCCAAGAGGCCGCCGAGCAGTCTGGCGTCGGCCTCCTCGACGGTCTTGCGCACCACGAGGACGACCAGGAACGCGAACAGACCGCCCTCGAGACCGTTGGCGGCGACCAGCCAGAAACGCCCGTGCACCGCCACCAGGCCGACCGCTGCCAGACACGCGGCGGGCGAAGCGCCGAGCCTGCGACCAAGCAGGTACGCCTCACGCAGCGCCAGCACGGCGAAGGACACGCCGAGCACGAGCGCGGCCCCCTCGATCGGCAGTCGAAGAGTCTCCGCGGCCGCGAGCAGGAGTGTCCACGAAAGACTGGTCGCCCCCTCGACCCGCTCGCCGAGGTTGAAGACGAGGCCGTTGCCCGAAGCCAGGTTGCGGGCGTAGCGGAAGGTGATGAAGGCGTCGTCGATGGTGCGGATCGGCAGGAACAGGAGCGTGAGCAGCGGCAGCGCGCCGACGGAGGCGCCGAGCAGCCGCAGCGCCCCTCGGTCGGTCACGAAGCCGTCCCGCCGTCCGGACTACCGGTTTCGCCCGCCGGCGTCGCCCGTGCTCTGCGGAAGAACCGCCGGTAGTCCGGCAGGAAGCGGAGCAGCAGGACACCGCCGCCGAGCGCCGCCGCCGCCACGCTGGCGAACAGCCGGCTCCAGCTAGCGGCCGGCAGCAGCGCCGCCGCGGCCAGGAAGAAGGGCAGCGGCAGCAGGTAGACCTGCGCCAAGCTGGAGACCAGCCGGCGCCGGCGGCCCGCGAAGATGCCGAGCACCTTGAGGAACATCAACAGGCTGCCGAGGCGCAGGAAGTTCGCCCAGGCCATGCCGATGGGGCCCCAGTTGTAGGTGAACAGAAAGCCGAAGCCGACGATGGCCAGCATGTTCAGCACCACCGTGGTCAGCCACAGGCGGTCGCGGTTCTGCACCTTCAGCGCCTCGCCACCGGTCGTCGTGAAGACATCGACGAGCGGCACCAGGCACAGAACGCGCAGCAGGGGCGTGACCCCCGTCCATTCAGAGCCGAGGATCACCTCGACCGCCTTGTCGGCGTTGAAGAACAGGAAGTAGGCCGAGAGGACGATTCCGGAGAGGAACACCAGAGTGCCGAGCCGCAGCGTTTCCGCGAACTCAGCCGCGTTCTCACGGAACTCGATCAGGGCCGGCAGCAGCGGCCGTGGGGTCACGGTCAGGGCGACAAGGAAGGCGAAGTAGTAGGCCTGGTCGTAGTAGCCGACAAAGGTGGTGGTCGAGAAGATCTCGACGATGTAGATGTCGATGCGGTTGAAGACCTGGGATGCGGTCCAGACGACGAACAGGTAGCGGCTCGCGCGGAGCAGGCCGGGGAGTCGTTGCCAGTCGACGGTCAGCGGCACCTGGCCGCGCGCCCGCCACAGCAGCAGGACCGCAAAGAGGGCCGAAGCCAGAAGCTCGCCGCCGACGAAGGCCCAGACCCCGGCGCCGAGAAAGGCCAGGCCGACCGCCATTACGCCGAACAGCAGGCCGCGCAGGATCTCGAAGCCGGCGATCTCGCGGATGCGGAGCCGCCGCTCGAAGAAGGTGCGGTAGACCATGATCACGGCGTCGATGACGATCCACACGGCCAGCGCCCGGAGCACGTTCGGCAGGTCCGGATTCAGGTAGGAGAAGACGCCGGCGAGAGCGACCAGCACGAGGGACATCGCGGCGCCAACGCCGACGCTCCAGGCCAGCACGGTGCCGTAGGACTCGCGCGGATCGCGCATCAGGTGGTGCGTCAGACCGAGGTCGCGGACGGCCGAGGCCATGACCACGAACTGCAGTGCGAGTGCGAAGAGTCCGTGGACGTCCGGCAGGATCAGCCGGGCCAGGATGTACCGCGTCGCGAACGCGAGCAGCAGCCGCACGAGCATCGAGACGTACGCGCTGACGGAGGAGTGCAGCAGCCGCTGCTTCGCTCCGAGTACCGGGACTGCCGGGTCTTGGTGCGGGTTCGGTTCCACGGGCGGTTGGCTAGAACGCGGTCGTACCGTAGCGCAGGCAGCCCAGGAGCCGTCCCAACCGCCAGCCGGCGAGCCAGATCCAGCGACCGCGGGCCGACCTGGACAGGAGTTGCGGGCTGCGCAGGACGAGCGACCCGAGCCGCAGCAGGCCGGGGATCATCGGCAGCCGCGGCATGCCGCGCGCCCGGTATCGGGTGTAGATGTAGACGTTGTACCGCCCGTAGCGGGCCGCCTGGCGGAAGGCGCCTGCAAGCGTCGCCGGGTAGCGCACGTGGACGACCGCCTCGGGCGCGAAGACGAGGCGGTGGCCCGCAAGCTGTAAACGCCAGCAGAGATCGGTGTCTTCGAGCACGGCGTAGTCCTCGTCGAAGCCCCCGAGAGCTTCGAAGACGTGGCGCCGAACGCCCAGGCCGCAGCCGCCGGCGTGGTCGAGGAAGGGCGGGTTCGTGTACTTGGACAGGCCGTACTGCTGCGCCGGGTCGCCATGCAGGCGGCGCGCCTGCTCGCCGTTCAGTCGTTCGATCTCGTGCCGGCTCGCCGCGGCCTTGTGGTCCTCGAGTTCCCGGACGAGGCCGGCAATCCAGCCGTCGGCGACCTCGTCGTCCGCGTCGCAGAACAGCAGGACGTCGCCGGTCGCCGCCGCGGCCGCGACGTTCTTGGCGTGGGCCGGTCCTCTGCGGTCCGTGGCGCACAGAATCCGCAGACCGGCCAGGCGGTCGCGGTAGGACTCGACCAGTTGCACGGAGTCGTCCGTCGAACCGTTGTCGCCAACCAGGATCTCAACCTCGCCCTGCCACGTCTGGCGGCAGAGCGCGTCGAGCTGCGCGCCAAGGGTTGCCGCGGCATTCAGGCAGGGGATGACGACGCTGACCCGCTCGATGGCGAATAGCGGTTCGGTCAAAGGTAGCCCATCGCCTCCAGCGCCTTGCGCGCGGCGTCAGTGTGTGGGCTTAGGTTCTCCGGCGACTCGCGGACCCAGTTCCTCAAGCGGCGAGCCAACCTGCGCGTCACTTCCGGAAACTCCTTGGCAACGTCGTCGAGCTGCAGTGGGTCGGACGGCAGGTGGTAGAGCTCCATGGCGACCTTCTCGCGGTCCTGGTTCGGCGGTCGTAGCACGAGATGCCACTCCTCATCCTGGACGCTGCGGAGATGGCGATGGTAGGCGCCGGCGTCGGCAAACGCCACGGACGTGGAATCGTCGTCGGCCCGCTGGGCGCCACTGAGCAGCGGCGTCCAACTGCTGCCCTCCAGGATTTCGGGCATCGGTTCCCCGAGCAGATCGATCAGGGTGGGGAAGAGGCCGATCAGTTCCACCGGCCGTTCGACGCGCCTGCCTGCCTCGGCCCAGGGCTCGCCCACGATGGCCAGGGGTACGTTGACGCTGCTGTTGTAGGGCACCGGGCCGTGTTCGAAAGGAACGCCATGCTCGTTCAGTTCCTCGCCGTGGTCCGCGGTCAGCACGAACAGGCTGCCGTCTTCCATTCCCAGGTCTGCGATGTAGTCCAGGATGTCGCCGATCGCCCGATCGGTGACCCGGACGTTGGCGTCGTACTGGGCGACGTAGTACCTGAGTTCCCGGTGGTCGCCGATCGCTCGGCCCTCGGCGCCGGTGAGGTCGACGATCTCGTCGCCGGTGTAGTGCTCGTCTTCGAGGAAGGGGTTCTCAGTTCCGGGCTGGAGCAGGTAGGGGACGTGCGGATCGGTGTAGTGCAGCCACACGAAGACGCGCTCCTCGCCGGCGAGCGAGGCGAGCAGGGGCGCCGCCAGCTCGTTGACGCGGTCGGCCCACACGTGGCGCCGGAACTCCATCGGCCGCTGCTCGATCGGCAAGTGGCCGATCGCGTCCAGCGCGGCCTGGTCGAACCAGGTCTGCTCGTAGCGGTCGAAGCCGCGGTCCCATCCCAGCTCCTTGCTGAGCACCGGGTTCGAGATCACCGCTGCCGTCTTGTAGCCGAGGCCCTGAAACCACCTCGGCAGGAGCAGAAAGGAATCCGGAATCGTCTGCGTGGCCTCGTAGAAGAGCCCGCTGGAGTGGGGATACAGGCTCGTGAATATCGAGGCGAAGGACGGCCCGGTCTTCGGCCACTGGACGATCGCCCGCTCGAAGACGACTCCCCGCTCGACCCATTCGTCGAGGCGCGGACTCGTATCGCGCGGGTAGCCATGCCAGCCGAGGTGATCGGCGCGCAGGGTGTCGACGGTGATCAGGAACACCCGTCGCGGCGGTTCGGGGGTGGGGTCGCTGCCGCAGCCCAGGGCCAGCGTTGCGAGGGCGAGGAGGGCCAGCCCGCGGGCTGCTACTGGACATCGCATGGTAGGCGGCGTGAGGCTAGCAGCGTCGCGGTCGTTGGTAGTCTCACCCGGCGCGCGGTTCGAACCCTGCGGCAGGCGCCAGAGATCAAACGATGCACTCCCGACCTACCCAGGCCGTGATCCTGGCCGGCGGCCGGGGAACCCGTCTGGCGCCGCTGACGGATAGTCAGCCCAAGGCGCTGATCCCATTCCACGGCAAGCCCTTCCTGGCCTACGTCGTCGAGATGCTCCGCGAGCAGGGGTTCGAGCGCGTGTTACTGCTGCTCGGCCATCTGGCCGACGCGATGATCGACCACTTCGGCGACGGCTCGGACTACGGGGTCGAGATCAGTTACCGGGTGACGGACGCGGACGACCTGACCGCGTTCCGGGTGAAGGACGCGGCCGACCTGCTCGACTGCCGGTTCCTGCTCCTGTACTGCGACAACTACTGGCCGATGCAGTTCGATCGCATGTGGCGGTCCTATGTGGACTCCGGAGCGCCGGCGCAGATCACCGTCTACGCGAACGCGGACGGGTACACCCGGGACAGCGTGATCGTGGGCGGTGACGGCTTCGTTACGGTCTTCGACCGCGGACGGACGACTCCGGGGCTCAACGGAGTCGAGATCAGCTATGCGATCCTGGACAAGGCGGCGGTGCTGCCGCTGCTGCCGGACCACCAGGAGCTGTTCGAGGAGGCGGTATACCCGGCCCTGACGGCCCGCGGCGAACTCCACGCCTACTGGAGCGAGCACCGCTACTACAGCGTCGGCGGTCACGAACGCCTGCCGCTGACCGAGGCCTTCTTCGCCCGCTCGCCGACGATCATTCTCGACCGCGACGGGGTGCTCAACGTGCGCCCGCCGCGGGCGGAGTACGTCTGCGGGCCGGAGGACTTCCGTTGGTTGCCGGGCGCCCGCGAGGCGCTCGCCGCCTTCAACCGGGCCGGATGGCGGGTGCTCGTGGTGTCGAATCAGCCGGGGATCGCCCGCGGCCGGATGACGGAGGACGACCTGGCGGCCGTGCATCGACGCCTGTGCGGCGAGGCGGAGGAGGCGGGCGGACGCATCGACCGCATCTACTACTGCCCTCACGGGTGGGACGAGGGCTGCGCCTGCCGCAAGCCGGCGCCGGGAATGCTCTTTCAGGCCCAGCGCGATCATCACCTCGATCTCACCAGGACGACGTTCCTGGGCGATGACGAGCGCGACGGGCAGGCCGCCGACGCCGCGGGCTGTCCGTTCGGCCTGGTCACCGAGCGCGAACCGCTGCTCGCGCACGCCGAGCGGTTGCTTGCCTTCCGAGATTCAGGGAACACGGAATCGGCGAACAGAACGGCGGTGGCGGGATGAGTACGGCCTTCGTCCGCCGCCCGGTCCTGGTGACCGGTCACCGCGGCTACCTCGGCTCGGTCATGGCGCCGCTTCTCGTCGAGCGCGGCTACGATGTCGTGGGGCTCGATACCGGCTACTTCGACGACGGCACGATCACCGCCGATCCGCTGCCGATTCCATCGATCGACAAGGACATCCGGGATCTCGTACCCGCGGACCTGCGCGCCTTCTACGCCGTGGTCCACCTCGCGGCGCTCTCCAACGACCCGATCGGCAACCTGGATGAGACCTGGACCGAGGAGATCAACCACCGCTCGTCGGTGCGTCTGGCGGAGCTGGCTCGCGAGGCCGACGTGCGCCGCTTTCTGTTTTCGTCGTCCTGCATCATGTACGGGCAGTCGAGCGTGGAGACGGTGGACGAGACCTCGCCTCTCGATCCGCGCACCCTGTACGCGCGCTCCAAGGTCGAGAGCGAGCTGGCGATCCGCGAGCTGGCGAGCGACGGTTTCTCGCCCACCTTCCTGCGCAACGGCACCGTCTACGGGCTGTCGCCGCGGATGCGCTTCGACACGGTCCTGAACGACCTGACCGGCGCCGCCTTCGCCAACAGGTGCGTCGTCGTGTACGGCGACGGCAAGCCGTGGCGGCCGGTGGTCCACGTACAGGACGTGGCGGCGGCCTTCTGCCGGGTGCTCGAGGCGCCGCTCTCGGCGGTCCACAACGAGGCCTTCAACACCGGCGCCGATCACCTGAACCACCGCGTGATCGAACTGGCCGAGATCGCGGCCGACCTGGTGCCCGGCTGCGAGCTTGAGGTCCGCGGCGAACCCGGCGCCGACCGGCGCACCTACCGCGCGTCGTTCGAGAAGTTCGCCCGCGCTTTCCCGGACTTCGAGTTCCGTTGGGACGCGGCGACCGGCGCGAAACAGTTGATCGAGGACTACCGCCGCATCGGCCTCGATGGGGCGCTCTACGGCGACGCCCGCTTCGTCCGTCTGCGCTGGTTGAATGGCCTGCTCGACTCGGGGCGGCTGGACGGTTCGCTGCGCTGGGATGCCGGCGCCGGCGATGGGGAGAGACAACGGGAGGGGAAGGGATGATCCACGGCGTCAAGGTGGTTCCGCTTCGTCAGATCGTCGACGAGCGGGGCAAGATCATGCACATGTTGAAGGCTACGGACGAGCACTTCCTCGGTTTCGGCGAGATCTACTTCTCGACCGCCTGGCCGGGGACGATCAAGGCCTGGCACGTCCACCGGTCGATGACCGTGAACAACGCCGTGGTCAGCGGCCGCGCCAAGCTCGTGATGTACGACCTGCGCGAAGACTCGCCGACCCAAGGCGAACTCCAGGAGGTCTTCTTCGGGGAGGACAACTACGTCCTGGTCCAGATCCCGCCGGGGATCGCCAACGGCTACAAGGCGTACGGCGAAAGCCAGGTGATCATGGCGAACGCCGCCACCGAACCGCACGACCCGGAAGAGATGGAGCGGCTCGATCCGTTGTCCGACCGGATTCCCTACGACTGGGCGCTCCAGCACGGCTGAGGCGGCTGGAACCGGCGCAAACGTGGACCGATCAAGGCTGATCGTGACCCGCACGCCGCTGCGGGTGTCTCTCGTGGGTGGCGGCACCGACCTGCCGGCCTTCTACCGGCGCGAGGGCGGCGCCGTGCTGTCGACGACCATCGACCGCTACGTGTACGTCACGGTCAAGCGGCACAGCGAGCTGTTCTTCGAGCCGGTGCGCGTCAACTACTCGCGCAGCGAGCAGGTCGAGCGGGTCGACGAGCTGGACAACAACATCGCCCGCGAGTGCCTGCGGTTCGTGGGCGTCGATCCCCCGGTCTACATCTCGACGGTCGGCGACGTGCCGGCGTCCACCGGGCTCGGCGGCTCGAGCGCCTTCGCGGTCGGTCTGCTGAACGCGCTCCACTCGTACAAGGGCGAGCGCGCCTCGGCGGGTCAGTTGGCCGAGGAGGCCTGCCACATCGAGATCGACGTGCTCGGCGCACGGATCGGCAAGCAGGATCAGTACGCCGCGGCCTACGGCGGGCTCAACCTGCTGTCCTTCAAGCCGGACGGCGGGGTCACCGTCGAGCACCTGCGCATCCCGGGCGAGCGGCTGCGTGAGCTGTTCCAGTCGGTGCTCATGTTCTGGACCGGACACCAGCGCGACGCGAGCGCGGTGCTGTCGGAGCAGGACGACCGCACGGACCTGAACCTCGACTCGCTCCGCCGCATGCGCGACCAGGCGCGCGATCTGCACCGGGCCCTGGGCGCCGGCGAGATCGACGTCGAAGGAATCGGCCGGCTGCTCGACCGGGGCTGGCGGATGAAGCGGGAGCTTGCAGGATCGATCTCCACGCCGCTGATCGACGGGTGGTACGACGCAGCAATGGCGGCGGGCGCCCTGGGCGGCAAGCTCTGCGGCGCCGGCGGCGGCGGGTTCCTGCTCTTCGTTGTGCCGCCGGATCGTCAGGCGCCCGTACGTGCGGCGCTGGGCGACCTGTTCGAACTACCGGTCGGTCACGAGTCCCACGGTTCGCAGCTCGTGGCCCCGTTCCACCATGGCTAGCTGTCTCGTCTGCGCCCGCTCACAGGTCGACGAATTCCTCGACCTCGGCAGCACCGCGCTGGCCAACAAGTTCCCGACCGCCGACGACCTGAACCAACCCGAACCGCGCTTCCCGCTGCGGGTCGGCTTCTGCCGCGGCTGCGGGCACGTCCAGCTCACCGAGCTTGTACCGCCGGCCGCGATGTTCACGGACTACCTCTACGTCTCGTCCGCTTCGGACACCCTGCGCGCCCATTTCGACGACCTGGCGGCGACTCTCGCCTCTCGCCACGGCCTCGCGGACGGCGGCCTCGTGATCGACATCGGTTGCAACGACGCCTCGCTGTTGTGCTGTTTCCGCGACCGGGGCGCCGCCACCCTGGGCGTCGATCCGGCGGAGAACCTGGCCGAGTTCAGCCGCGGCACCGGCATCGAGCGCTACCAGGGCTTCTTCGGTGCGGACTCCGCGGCCGAGATCGCCGCGCAGTGGGGCCGCGCCGCCTTGATCACCGCGACCAACACCTTCCCGCACATCCCCGATCTCTCCGGTTTCGTCGCCGGCCTGGACACGGCCCTCGCGCCGGGCGGCGCCTTTGTGCTCGAGGCGCACTACCTGGTGGACCTGCTCGCCCAGCTCGCCTTCGACACCGTGTACCACGAGCACGTTTCCTACTGGGCGCTGGGGCCGATGATCCGACTGTTCGAGAACCACGGTATGGAGGTGGTCCGCGCCGAGCGGCTGCCGATCCACCACGGCCAGCTTCGGGCCACCGTGATGCGCCGCGGCGAGGGCGACGTGGACGACAGCGTCGCCGAGGTCCTCGCTGCCGAACGGGAGTTGGGCATCGACCGGTTCGAGACCTGGAGCGCCTTCGCCGCGCGGGTTGACCGCCTGAAGACGGACGTCGTGGACTGTCTCCGCGGCCTCAAGGCGGAAGGCCGTCGTCTGGCCGGCTACGGCGCCCCGGCCAAGGGCAGCACACTGCTTGAGTTCTTTGGCGTCGGCCCCGACCTGCTCGACTTCATCGCCGACCGCAGCGCGCTGAAGCAGGGCCGCTACACACCCGGTTCCCACATTCCGATCGTGGCGCCCGAGGCGCTGCTGGAGGAACCCGCACCGGACCACGTGCTCCTCCTGGCCTGGAACTTCGAGGACGAGATCCTGGCGCAGCAGGCCGAGTTCCGCCGTCGTGGCGGCAAGTTCGTCCTGCCGGTGCCTGAGGTGCGGATCGTCTAAGAGGGCTTCCCTTTGCTCATGCCGACAACCGTCCTCTGGTCGCGACCGGGATCCGCGCTTGCCGCCGTGGTTCTGTCGCTGTCGTTCGCATGCGGCGGTCCGGCGCCCGTGGTCGAGGGGCCTCCCTACCAAGGAACGGCGTACATCGATCCCGACCTGATCGTCGCGTCCGACCCGTCGGCCCTGCGGAGCCTGGACTATGCGGGGCGCGGCGTCCGCACCATGTTCGATCGTCGGCTTGACGGGTTCGTTGCCGTCGATGCGTACCTGTTCGAGGCCGGCTTCGAAGGCGGCGCCGTGGTGGAAGTGCAGGTCAACCCGGAGTTCGGCAATGTCGGCGCCGCCGAGCGCCAGGCGGCCTTCTACGCCCGCGCCGTCGGGCAGTTGCCGGCGGGTCTGCGAACACGAGTGGAGACCTTGTGGATCCACCGGGGCGACATGCCCTTCGGCGGTGGCAACGACAACATCCTGATCCATGTCGGCCGCGCGGCCGACTACCTGCGCCGGGGTGTGCTCGAGGAGATCCTGATGCACGAGGCGGCGCACACCTCCCTGGATCCGCCGCATGCGGCCGCCGACACCTGGGTTACTGCGCAGGCCGCGGACGGCAGGTGTCATCCATGCGCCCGACTGACGGGCGCATGGACTGGTTCACGGGTGGCGCGGATCGCGCCACCCGGGTTCATCTCCAACTACGCGCGCGACCATCCCCGCCGGGAGGACGTCGCCGAGAGCTTCGGGCCGTTCTTCGCCGTCCGGCACCGTCGGGACCGGATCTCCCGCAGCATGACCAGGACGATCGAAGCGACGATGCCGAACCGCATCGAGTACTTCGACCGTCTGGACATCGACATGCATCCCGTCAGGTAGCGTCGCGCCTCGACAAGGGAGGGAGGCTTGGGCTGCGGAGCCAGTACTTCCCGCTCGGTCGACCAGCGGCTCGTTGACGCACGCTGGCGCCCCGGGTAGCCTAGCTAGTCTAGCTAGATGAGGTCCGGAACATGCTGGTAAACGTCCACGACGCGAAGTCCCAACTCTCGAAGCTGATCACCGCCGCGGAGGCCGGCGACGATGTGGTCATCGCACGCAAGGGCAAGCCGGCGGTCAGGCTGGTGCCCGTATCGCCCGCCGGCTTCCGTTTCGACACCCTGGCCCATCTGGTCGGCGCCGTACCCGACTTCGACGAGCCGATGGACGAGGACGAACTGGCCCTGTGGGAGCGCGAGTCCTGAGCGCCGTCCTGCTCGACACGCATGCGTGGATATGGAGCCTCCTGGACTCGAAGCGTCTCGGCGATGACGTCAAGGCGGCCATCCTCGAGGCGGACTCCGTCCACGTCAGTCCGATCAGCATCTACGAGGTGACCCAGAAGGCTCGGCTGGGCAAATGGCCGGAGATTGCGCCGCACATCGACGCCCTCGTGGCGGAGCGGCAGACCCTGTCCGCTCCCTTCACCCGTGCGATCGCGGCGCGGGCCGGCATCCTCGATTGGCCGCATCGGGATCCGTTCGAC
Organism: Candidatus Multivorans sp.; assembly: GCA_965216125.1. Lineage (GTDB taxonomy): Bacteria > Acidobacteriota > Thermoanaerobaculia > Multivoradales > Multivoraceae > Multivorans. Next base: position 2,607,431 of record OZ244152.1, read on the forward strand.
CGCCTCATCGCCGCAACCGCCATTGAACTCCGCTATCCGCTGGTCTCCAAGGACGCCGAATTCGATGCGCTCGACGGAGCGCGCGGCTGGCAGGGCCGAATCTGGTCCTACTAGGCGCCCCGGCTGCGTTACGCTGCTCGCGTGGCTGGAGAGGGAGTACCGCGCGTCGCCGCCATCGTTCTGAACTACAACGGCCGCGACATCACGCTGCAGGCGCTCCGCAGCCTGGAGGCGATGACCTATCCCGCCTTCGAGTTGATTCACATCGACAACGGCTCCGGCGACGGGTCGTTCGAGGGCGTCGCCGCTGCCCACCCGGAGGTCACGCAGATCCGGGTGGAGGAGAACCGCGGTGTCGTCTTCGGGATGAACCAGGGGATCGAGCTCGCGGTCAGCCGCGGCGTCGACTACCTGCTGCTGCTGAACAACGACATCGAGGTCGAGTCGGACTTCCTGGACGAACTCGTAGCGGTGGCCGAGGCCGATTCGGAGATCGGCTGCGTGGGACCGAAGATCCTGTACCACGGGGAGCGCGACCGGCTGTGGTCGGCCGGCGGCCGCATCCGGTTCCGAGAGTCGATGACCCGCGAGCGCGGCGAGGGCGAGGTCGACTGCGGGCAGTACGACCGGGACGAGGAGGTGCCCTACGTCAACGGCTGCGCCATGCTCGTGCGCCGCAAGGTCGTCGAGGAGATCGGTCTCTGGGACCCGCTGTTCCACCTGGCCCTCGACGACGCGGACTGGTGCATGCGGATGAAAGCGCGCGGCTACCGCTGCTACTACGCGCACCGGGCGGTGCTCTACCACATGGTGGCGCGCACGGTCGGCGGCTATCGCGCCTCGCGGACGTTCTTCAACGGCCGCAGCGCCGCTCTGTTCGTGCGCCGCTACGGCAGCCCGCTGCAGTGGTGTTCCTTCGCGGCCTTCCTGTCCGCGGGTCTGTTCCTGGCTTTCTTTCGCGAGCTGGCGCGCGGCAACCAGAGTGCGGTGGTGGCGAAGCTTCGGGGTGTGATCGATGGCCTCAGGGCGCCGATGGCGCCGCCGCCGCGCCTGGGCGATGGGGCCGCGCCGTGCTGAAGAACCTGCGCGCGGACACGCGCCGGCTGCGGGAGATCAAGACCAAGCCCTTTCCGTGGTACGTGATCGAGTCGCTCCTGTTCGAGAACGGCTACCAGGCGGTCGTCCTCTACCGCATCGCCCACTGGTTCAAGAGCCGCCGCATCCCGGTGTTCGGCCCGCTCTTCGCCCGCCTGTCGCTGTTTCTCACCAGCGTCGACATCGCGCCCGGGGCCCGGATCGGGCCGGGGCTGTTCATCAGCCACGGCATCGGCCTGGTGATCGGCAACGGTGTGCGCATCGGGCGGAACGGAACGTTGCTCCATCAGGTCACGATCGGCGCCCCGACCGGCAAGCGGCTGGACCAGATGCCGACCCTTGGCGACAACGTATTCGTGGGCGCCGGCAGCCGCCTGATCGGCAGGATCAAGGTCGGCGACGACGTCTTCATCGGCGTGAACTGCGTCGTGACGAGGGACATCCCGGCGCGCACGAAGGTCACGACGACGGCCGGGCTGCGGCTTGAGGCCGGCGACGAACCGCCAGCGAAGGACCGGACCGGGTGAGTCTTCGTGTGTCCGGAGCCATGCGCCAGTCTTGGGTGCAGGTCATCAGGCGGCGGCTGGTAGTGTCCGTGGTCGCGGTTACGCAAACAACTTCCCGACGGAGGAACCGCCCCGCGGATGCGTGAAGTCAGCCGGTTCTACGGGATCGTTATCGAGATGGAGGCGGGCGACACTCCCCCAGCCCACTTCCACGTCATGTACGGCGGCGCCGTGGCGCTGATCGGCATCGAGAAGCTGACGGTGTTCAAGGGCCGGCTTCCCCCGAGAGCGATCGGCCTGGTCGTCGAGTGGGCGTCTCTGCGCCGGAACGAGTTGCGGAGTGCCTGGCAGCAGGGGCAGCGGTTGGAGGAACCGGGAAAGATCGCACCGCTGGCTTGAGTCGGGGATCCTGGGCGGTGAAGGGGGCCCCGGCCATGTAGTCTCGGCTCGCGCGAGGCGCCATCGCCCGCGCCGTGTGTGAGATGGAGGCGCTCCAGCATCAGGTAACCGACCAGAAGGCCCGCGGCGCCTACTACACACCACCGGAGACGGCGGCAGCTCTGGTCCGGTGGGCCGTTCGGAGCCCGGAGGAGCACCTGCTCGACCCGTCCTGTGGAGACGGTAGGTTTCTCGCGCTGCATCCCCGGAGCACTGGGGTCGATTGCGATGCCGCGGCAGTTTCGAGTGCGGCCGAGGCTGCGCCGCGTGGAACCGTCGAATGCGCGGACTTCTTCGACTGGGCAGCCGCAACCTCGGAGCAGTTCGATTGCGCGGCCGGGAATCCGCCGTTCATCCGCTTCCAGCGGTTCAATGGCGAGACGCGCCGCCAAGCGCTGAAACTCTGCGCCTCGTTGGGGGCCAAGTTGTCGGGTCTGTGTTCGTCCTGGGTCCCGTACCTGATCGTGACGGCGTCTCTGCTTCGGCAGGGCGGTCGGATGGCCTTCGTTGTCCCCGCAGAGATAGGGCATGCCCCGTATGCGGCGCCGCTCCTCGACTGGTTGGCTCGCCACTTCAGCGAGGTGCGGTTGGTGGCGGTCCGCCAGAAGCTGTTTACAGAGCTGTCGGAGGATGTCTGGCTGCTCTACGCCGACGGCTTTGGCGGGAGAACGGACCATTTCGACCTGGCGCTCCACGAACGGTTCGTGTTTCGGTCGGAACCGCCGATCGCTGATACTCGGGTGTCCGTCCGGGAGTGGCGGCGCTGGGGTTCTCGGCTCCGGCCGATGCTCTTGCCGGCCCGGATTCGATCCGTCTACGAGAACTTCCGAGACTCGGAACAGGCGACGACGCTCGGCAACGTGGCCAGAGTCGGGATTGGCTACGTCTCGGGCTCCAACAACTTCTTCCACATGCGCCCGTCGGAAGCGGAGGAGTTGGAGATCCCGTGGGAACTACTCCGTCCCACGGTGCGCAGCGGTCGGGAGCTCCAGGGTGAGGCGATTTCGGATGAGACGGTAGCTGGTTGGCGCTCCGATGATCGGCCGAACTTCTTGCTCGCGCTCGGTTCTCATGCGTCGTTGCCGGCTGCGGTCCGACGGTACCTGGATTCGCCTCGCGGGGAGGAGGCGCGGCTCCGTTACAAGTGCCGAGTTCGAACCCCTTGGTACGCCGTACCCCATGTGGCAGTTCCCGACCTCTTTCTCTCCTACATGAGCGGAGAGGGGCCGGCCCTCGTCGAGAACCGGGCCCGCTGTACCTGCACCAACGCCGTCCATGCCCTTCGACTGAACGCCACGGGTGTTGATGCTTCTCGGCTGCGCCGACGCTGGACAACGACGTTGACGAGTCTCAGTTGCGAAATCGAGGGCCACCCGCTCGGTGGCGGGGTGTTGAAGCTCGAACCACGGGAAGCGCTGCAGGTGCTGGTCTCTCTGACTGGCAATCTGCCGCCCGGCACTGAACGCGACCTCCAGGAAGGCGTCGACACGTCATTCGCGCAAACCGGGAGGGGCCCCTCGCGCCCGAGGCGGCGCACTTCCTGAAGGCCGACGATGCGGGCAACGTGGCGGCCAACGACATCGCTATTCGCGGAGACGGCGGAGTGGTCGAATCGATCGCTCGCTACCACGACGTTCTTCTGGGCCTTACGGGGCGCGACGGGGTCCGGAACGACATTCTGCGCCGGTGGCGGCATCGTGGCTAGGCAAGCGAACCGTTGCCAGTGGATCGGCCTTTCCGATGCCCTGGAGGCCTTCGTCTCCGCACGCGGAAAGCACCAAAGCCAAGGGCACGCTCAACGCTTTCCGGAACCTGACCAACCGCATGGAAGAAGCGGTCGGCGACTGCACGAACCTGCACATCTCCTACCCGAACCTTGTCTACGGATTTCTGCATCTCCCGGTACGAGGCGTTGGCTTTGGCGATGGTGGACCCCGAGAGTCGAGCGGTACTTGCGGACTGGCCGTTGGCTCAAAGCCCGCTTCGCATAGAGGGGTTCATGGACGCGATCTATCGCGCGTACGACCAACGCTACGTCTACTCTGCCCCCAAGCTGGCGAAGCGTACCGTGAGGTTGGGCTGGCGGGAAGACTCACCCGCGCTCCAGGAGCCGATCGTGCGACAGTTCGACCCGCGACTCTCAGACTGAAGCGCGGCCTGTAGAGCGCGACGCTGCTCCAATGCCGCCGGAAGTCCGGCCTCGGGCCTCCAGAGGTGCCCCTTTCTTCACCGTTTCCCGTGCCGCCCGAACTCCAAGTGGTTCCCGTTCGTCGCGGGTAGATGCGACCGATCGCGGGCCGTCGCCTACCGCACCAAGACGACGATGGCGATGGACGTAGTCGTGTAGTTGGCCGAGGTCAAGGGTCAGCGGGTCGACTCGATCCGGCGTGAGGTGAGCCGAGATTGTACTGTCTGCACTCTTGAGCCTTGTCGCGGTCCGGCAGCCCGGAGTCGCTTCAACTGTTCCGAAGTCAGACAGGAGTTCCTGCCAGATGCCAGATCGCTTCACCTACCAGCTTAGAGTCGACCTGAGCGGCACGAAGCCGCCCATCTGGCGGCGCGTTCTCGTGCCGCCTTCACTGCCGCTTGACCGCCTGCACGACGTCATCCAGGTGGCCATGGGCTGGCTGGACGAACACCTCCACATGTTCGTCAAGAGCAGGCAGACCTATGCCGCTCCGAACCCCTGGGATGACGATTGGGTGTTGCCCGGCATGCCGGCGACCCTCGATGAGAGGGAGTTTGGCGTCAGCCAACTCCTCAAACGCGAGAAGGACTGGCTCACCTACGAGTACGACTTCGGTGACGGGTGGGCGCACCGGGTCACGCTGCAGAAGATCCTCTCGTACGACTCGTCAATCCCTCTCCCGGCATGCACTGGTGGCAAACGACGTTGTCCTCCGGAAGACTCCGGAGGGGTCTGGGGGTACTACGGAAAGTTGGAGATCCTGAAGGACCCGGATCACCCCGAGCATGAGGACGTGAGGGAGTGGATGGGCGAGGACTTCGATCCGGAGGAGTTCGACGTTCGTTACGTAGACGAGGCTCTTGCCGGGATGGGCGAGTGACGCAGGGCCGGGCTGGCTGTGGTCCACTCCTCATGTTGCTCGAGTCGGACTTCGCGAGGTTGCCGTCCGTTTCGTGCGGGCTGGTCCGTCAAGCGCTGTACAGAATCCGCTCGACATGGTGGCCCGGACCGTCGTGAACGACGTCCTCAAGAAAGCCGCGGAATGGGAGTGGCTCCTGAAACACTCCGTGGCAGAAGACGGCGGCCCAACTGAAGACCCCGCGGGATCGCAGGCCGGGCGGAGGGAAGAGGCGAGCTGTCTTCGGGCGCAGGCCGTTCTGGTCCCGGAGCCAGGGCGCTGGAAGCTGGCTGCAGAATTCGATGTAACCGCGGATGCGATCGAGGACCGCCCTCGGAGCTCCCTCCTTGTCTTGAAGGCCGCCGCAACTGCTCTCGGTCTGAAGCTCGACACCGTTTACGACATGGAAGGCGCTCCGCGGTCTTTGGCGGGTTTCGTCGGAGAGTTGGATCCAGGCTTGTACATGGTTGGTGTGGGCGATCAGACCACTAGTGGCCACGCGGTTGCTGTCCAGAGGATCGGCGAGGAGGGAGTCTGGTTCGCCGACAACGGTTGCCGACGACCCGTTCCGTTCTTCCCGTCCGCGAGTCCATTGCGCCAGATCGATCCGTGCCAGATCGTGTGGTGGTGTGAGCAGGTTGACCAGCGAACGGCGGTCCCTCCGGACTCAGAGTTGCTCGGGCGCGCAGTAGATCGACTCGCCGCGATCCTCGGCGAGATCGAGGGCCGGATCGCAGTTGACGATGGCTAGTCTCTAGCGAACGAACGGCTCTTGCTGGAATGCGAGAGGAAGACTTCGTCCGGTAGCCGAGCAAGAGCAGGCGTCGTGCCAGATCAACCGTGATGCCGGAGGGCGTCGGCGATCGGCTGGACTTCGGCACCCTGACGATCGAGTTTGTACCAGGGTAGTTGCCGGACAATCCTTGGAATCTGTTCTTCCGGGAGGTGCTCGGGGCCGCCAACAATCACGGGAATCAGCCGGTTGCTGTAGTTTTTGGCGCCCAACGCGTACTCCATCTCTCGTCTCACGTAGGGCGAGTTGATCGAGTCGGGCGTCAACAGCACGATCATCGCTTCCGATTCTTCCAGCGCGCGTGCAACCTCCGAAGCCCAGTTGTCTCCCGGGAGTACATCGCGGCCGGAGTCCCACCGTCAAGGCCGTGTTGCTCCAGCGCTTTCGAAACCCTGGAGGCGAGGGGCGATGTCGACCGACGGCACGAGCAACCCGGCGTCGATGGTTGGTCGACTCTCAAGCGCTGTACAGAATCCGCCCGCCGGCGTCTTCCCGCTGCAGTTCGCCCAAATCCTCCAGCCACCGCAGGTGCGCGATTGCTTCGCCGGTGGCGAACCAGCGCTGCATGATCGGGAAGTCCTCCCATGACTTCGCTCGGATGTCCCAGGTCATGAGCGCAGCCGTCTGGTAGGCGTTGCGGCCTCCGTTCTCGCGCAGGATGTCGACGACCTCCTGGCCGCGTTCCTCGTGATGCTCCCGTAGTTCGCGGCAGCGGCCCTGGAAGTCGTGGATCAGGCTGCGGTGGCCGGGCAGGCAGAGGTCGACGTCGAGGACCTCGACCTTGGCGATGCTGTCGAGGTAGAGCCCCAGGGGGTCGTGGTCGTCGGCCCAGGCCTGGATGTTCGGCGTGATGTCGCCGAGGATGTGGTCGCCGGCGATGAACAGGCTCTTCTCCCGGTCGTAGAGCGAGATGTGGCCGAACGTGTGACCCGGCGTGTCGATGACTTCGAGGCGGTAGCCGGCGATCTCGACCACGTCGCCCTCGTAGAGCGGTGCGTACTCGATCATCTGGCCGCTGAAGCGGGCGCCGGGATGGCGCCGGAAGGACTCGGCCAGTTCGTCGGGCGGGAAGCCGCTGCGCTTCAGGTACACGCCCATCGGGCTGTCGGCCGACCATCCGCCGTGGGCCCGGCCCATCGAGGCGGCGTCGATTGCGCCCATCGACGCGGTGCGGCCTGAGCCCAGCAGCTCCGGGATCAGGCCGTGGTGGTCTGCGTGCAGGTGGGTGGCCAGGAAGTCCGTCCTCTCGAGGTCGACGCCGATCTCGTCGAGCCCGGCGGTCAGGACCTCCCGGCACTCGGGCCGGTTCATGCCGGTGTCGATGACGAGCCAGCGGTCGTCCTCGGCAAGGACGTAGCAGTTCACTTCCTTGAGCGGGTTGTTCGGCAGCGGTACGACGACCCGGTAGAGGGAGTCGAGGATCTTCTCGGCGACTTGTTCGGTCATGGGCGCGAAGGGTAGCAAGGGGCATCTGAGTCTGGCTGGCGGTTCACACCCGAAAGCCCATAGCGGCGGCGACCTCCCGCTGGCGTTGATCCACCGTCAGAAAGGTCATTTCGCCTGGGTTGGGCGCCAGATAGAGAGCAGTGGCCACATGCCAGAGATCGGCTCCGCGCAGACGGCCGACCGCGAGGACCCGTTCGATCTCCCGGGTCAGAACCCGGTCGGGGAAGATCCACTCGAGCCGTCCCAGCAGCGGCGGTACGGCGAAGGTGAGTTCCCGGATCAGTGCGGAACGAACCTCCGCTTCGAGAAGGTTGGAGGATACGAGGCGCCGGGTTCCGTCGAGGCGGGCGACGTGCCGTTCGTGCTCTTCTTCCCGGAAGGCCACGGCGACAAGCAGGGAACTGTCGACGTACGCGGTTGTCAATCTTCCGCACGCTCAGCGAGGAAGCGCTTCAGAGCGCCGGGTCGGTGCGCAATCGGTCGAATCGGCTCGTCGGGGTCGCTCGCCGGCACGAGGATTCCGCGACGCTCCAGGTCCTGGATGCGATCTTCCAGCGTTTGAGGCTCTCGCTGGATCGGACGAATCTCCGCCGCAGGCTTGCCCCGGTAGGAGATCGTCACGGTCTTCCCCTGGCGGACCTGCCGGAGGACTTCCGAGAAACGAGCCTTCGCTTCGTAGGTCGAGTAGGTGATGGCCATGCGCCAACTGTATCTGACTAGTCAGACCAGGTGTAGCTTCGCGGCGCACCGGCAAGCCCGCAAGCGGCTACGATTCCGGGTCCGGATTCTGTAGGAGACCGAAGATGCCGCTGACCGAGAGCTATGTTCCCGCAGACGCCAGTTCACCCGTCCTCGAGACGACAGTCGGCGGCATCCTCCGCGAGGCCGCCGCCAGGGCGCCGGACCGGGTGGCGCTGATCGAGGGCGTGCCGGGCGAGCGGCGCTCCTGGACCTTCGCGGAACTCCTTGCCGATGCCGAGCGGGTGGCGCGGGCCCTTGCGGCGCGCTTCGCGAAGGGCGACCGGGTCGCGGTTTGGGCGCCGAACATCCCGGAGTGGGTGCTGCTCGAGTACGGCGCCGGTCTGGCCGGGGTCGTGCTCGTGACCGTCAACCCGGCCTACCAACCGAAGGAACTCGAGTACGTGCTGCGGCAGTCGCGGTCTTCGGGCATCTTCTACCTGCGCTCGTTCCGCGGCAACCCGATGGAGGAGTCGCTGCGTCAGGTTGCGGACAGCCTGCCGGCGCTGCGTGAACTCATCCCGTTCGACGATTTCGAGGAGTTCCTCGCCTCGGCCCCCGACGACGTCGAGCTACCTGACGTGAGCCCGGACGACCCGGTGCAGATCCAGTACACGTCGGGCACGACGGGCTTTCCCAAGGGCGCGTACCTCCATCACCGCGGGATCACGAACAACGCCCGCTTCGTCGCCGCGCGTCTGGGCGTCGAGCCGGGAGGCGTCTACATCAACCCGATGCCGCTGTTCCACACCGGCGGCTGCGTGCTGGGCGTCCTCGGACCCATCCAGCAGGGAGCGACCCTGGTCAACCTGGTCCAGTTCGACCCGGGACTGATGCTGGCGCTGGCGGAGGAAATGGGGGCTACCCACCTGCTGGGCGTGCCGACGATGTTGATCGCGATGATGGAGCATCCGGACTTCGCGAGCCGCGACCTGTCGACGGTCCACACCGTCTGCTCCGGCGGTGCGACGGTGCCGGCCGACCTGGTGCGGCGGATCGAAAAGACACTCGGCGTGCAGTTCTCGATCATCTACGGCCAGACGGAGGCGTCCCCCGGAGTGACCCTGATGAAGCCCGACGACAGCGAGGAGGACAAGGCGACCACCCTCGGTCCGGTGTTGCCGCAGACGGAGCTCAAGGTCATCGATCCCGAGACCGGCGCCACGGTGCCGATCGGCGAACCCGGCGAGCTCTGCACGCGCGGCTATCTCGTGATGCTCGGGTACTTCGAGATGCCGGACAAGACGAGCGAGACGATCGACGAGGACGGTTGGCTGCACACCGGCGATCTGGTGACGATGGACGACCGCGGCTACACGACGATCACCGGCCGGCTCAGGGACATGATCATCCGCGGCGGCGAGAACATCTATCCCCGCGAGATCGAGGAGCTGCTGTTCGAACACCCCCAGGTCTCGGACGTGGCGATCGTCGGCCTGCCGGACGAGCGCTGGGGCGAGATCGTCGGCGCGTTCGTCCGCGACGCGGACCCCGCGAACCCGGCCACCGACGGGGAACTTCACACGTACTGCCGCGAACACCTCGCGCCGCAGAAGACGCCCAAGGTCTGGTACCGGGTCGACGACTTCCCGCTGACACCGTCAGGGAAGATCCAGAAGTTCGTGCTGGTCGACGAATGGCGAAAGGGCGCCTATGGCGCGGCGTGAGATCTGACATGATCGCCGCCCTCCACGCAGACTTCTCTTCGCCGCTCCGCCACTAGCGAAGCGTTTGGCGCATGCAGGTTCTGAGATCCAACGTCGACGTTAGAACGGGGAAAGCGAGGCGATCCAGCCAATGCCGGTCCTGAGATCTAGCGTCAACAGTAGGTCGGAGCAGTTCAGGAAGAACCGCGACGACATCCTGGAGCAGATCGGCCAGGTGAACGGCCTGCTCGAGCAGGTGGCCGGCGGCGGCGGCGAGGAGGCGATGAACCGTCTGCGGGGCCGCGGCAAACTGCCGGTTCGGGAGCGCGTGGCCAACGCGCTCGACCGGGACAGCCCCTTCCTGGAGATCTCGCCGCTCGCGGCCTGGAACTCGTACTACACGGTCGGTTCGGGCTTCGTGCTCGGCGTCGGCGTCATCTCGGGCACGGAGTGCGTGATCCTCGGCCACGACCCGTCGGTGCGGGCCGGCGCCTTCAACGAGTTCAACTCGAAGAAGCTGATGCGGGGCCTGGAGATCGCGCGGGTCAACCGGCTGCCCTACGTGCAGTTCGTGGAGTCCGCCGGCGCCGACCTGCGCGGCAACACGGATACCGACCCCGAGGTGCAGACCAGGCGTACCGTCGGCCACTTCGCGGAGTCGGGCCGCCTGTTCTACGAGATCTCGGAGCTCTCCAAGATGCGCATCCCGACGGTCTCGATCGTCTTCGGCGCCTCGACCGCGGGCGGGGCCTACCAGCCGGGGATGAGCGACTACAACATCTTCGTCAAGAACCAGGCGATGGTCTCGCTCGGCGGGCCGCCCCTGGTCAAGATGGCGACCGGAGAGGACGCGGAGCCGGAGAGCCTGGGCGGCGCCGACATGCACTGCCGGATCTCGGGCCTCGGCGACTACCTGGCCCAGGACGAGATGGACGGCGTCCGGCTGCTTCGCGATGTGGTCTCCCACCTGAACTGGCGCAAGGAGGGTCCCGGACCGAGCCGGCCCGCCGACGATCCCGTGCTCGATCCCGACCAACTGCTCGGCCTCGTTTCGCGCGATCTGCGCTCGCCGCTCGACATCCGCGAGGTGATCGGACGGGTCGTCGACGGTTCCCGGTTCGAGGAGTTCAAGCCTCTCTACGGGCCGACGATCGTCTGCGGCTGGTCCTCGATCCACGGCTATCCGGTGGGCATCCTGGGCAACAACGGCGCGCTGTTCTCCGAGTCGGCGGAGAAGGCGACCCAGTTCATCCAGCTCTGCAACCAGATCGACGTGCCGCTGCTGTTCCTGCACAACATCACCGGCTACATCGTCGGCACGGACTACGAGCAGGGCGGGATCACGAAGAACGGCTCGAAGATGATCAACGCGGTCGCGAACTCGACTGTGCCGCACCTGTCGGTGATCGTCGGCGCGTCGTACGGCGCCGGCAACTACGGCATGAGCGGCCGCGCCTACGGCACCCGGTTCACGTACATCTGGCCGACCGCCAAGATCGCGGTCATGGGTCCGGAGCAGATGGCCGGCGTGATGACGATCGTGACCCGGAGAGCCGCGAAGCGGCGCGGCATCGAGTTCGACGAAGAGGCCGACAGGAAGCGCGCGGCCGGCGTCATCCACTGGGCCGAGAAGCGCTCGCTGGGGTTGTACGCGACGTCCCGGGTTTCGGACGACGGGATGATCGACCCGCGCGACACCCGCACTGTGCTCGGTCTGTCGCTGTCCGCCTGCCACAGCCGCGCGGTCGAGGGAACCAAGGGCTATGCAGTCTTCAGGATGTGACGGCCGCGTGATCACCCGGCTCCTGGTCGCCAACCGGGCTGAGATCGCACGGCGGATCTTCCGCTCGGCGCGCGACATGGGGATCGCAACCGTGGCGGTCTACGCCGACGGCGACGCCGACGCGCCCTTCGTGGCCGAGGCGGATGAAGCAATCGCGCTTCAGGGCCGGTCCTCGGCCGAGACCTACCTTGATGCGGAGAAGGTCCTGGCCGCTGCCGCGCGCACCGGCGCCGACGCGGTCCATCCGGGCTACGGCTTTCTGTCCGAGAACGCGGGCTTTGCCCGGGCGGTTGCGGAAGCCGGCCTGGTCTGGGTCGGCCCTTCGCCTGAGGCGATCGCCGCGATGGGCGACAAGCTCTCGGCCAAGCGGTTGATGCGGGAGGCCAATGTGCCGACCTTGCAGGCGGCCGAGCTCGGCAATGGCGCCGATCTGGCTGCCGCGGCGGCAGAAGTCGGCTTTCCGGCCCTGGTCAAGGCGGCGGCCGGCGGCGGTGGCCGCGGTATGCGGGTGGTCGAGTCGGAGGCCGAGCTTATGGCCGCGGTCGAGGGCGCGCGCCGCGAGGCGGCGGCCGCGTTCGGTGACGGCACGGTGTTCCTGGAGCGCTGGCTGGCGTCCTCACGGCACGTCGAGATCCAGTTGCTGGGCGATCTGCACGGCAATCTCGTCCACTGCTTCGAGCGCGAGTGCTCCATCCAGCGCCGCCACCAGAAGATCATCGAGGAGGCGCCCTCGCCGGTCGTCAGCGACGACCTGCGGGCCCGCATGGGCGCGGCCGCGGTGGCAGCCGGCAGGGCGATCGGCTACAGCTCGGCCGGCACGGTGGAGTTCCTGGTCGAGCAGCCGGCGGACGGCGCCGCCCCGACCGATTTCTGGTTCCTGGAAGTGAACACGCGGCTGCAGGTGGAGCATCCGGTAACCGAGGAGATCACCGGCCTCGATCTGGTCCGGGAGCAACTGCGGATCGCGCAGGGGGATTCCCTCGGCTTCGCGCAGGAGGACCTGGCGATCCGCGGCCACGCGATCGAGGCGCGTCTCTACGCCGAGGATCCGGCAAACGACTTCCTGCCCCAGACCGGACGGGTTCAGTTCTGGCAGCCCACCGAATCGATGAAGGCGCGTTTCGATTCCGGCATCGAGACCGGCAGCGAGGTCGGCATCGAGTTCGATCCGATGCTCGCCAAGGTCATCGTCGCCGCGCCGACCCGGCGCGAGGCGGCGTTGCGGCTGGCGAGAGCGCTCGAGACGACCCGGGTGCAGGGCATCCGCACCAACCGGGACTTCCTGGTCGCGACCCTACGTTCGCCCGAGTACCTGGCCGGCGATACGACAACCGACTTCATCGAGCGGGTGGGGCCGCGGCCGGTGCGTTCCCCGGACGAGGCGGAGTTGGTGGCGGCCGGAATCGCCGCCGCGATGGCAGCTCAGCACGACCGCAGGCAGTTGGCCCGGATCCATCCGACGATCGTGAGCGGTTGGCGCAACACGGTCATGCCCTACGAGCGGGTCGAGTTCCAGACTGGTGCCGGTGGCGAGCTCCGGATCGAGTACCGCATCCAGCGCGACGGCCGGTTCGATACAAGGGCCACGTCCGGCGACGCCGAGCCGAGCCGGCACACGGTCGAGTTCCGGGGGCGCACTGCGGACGGCGTCGAGCTCGTGATCGACGGCCGCAGATTGCGCGCGACGGTGACGCAGGACGGCGACCGCTGGCTGGTGCACGGCCCGGAGGGCGATGTCGAACTGAGAGAACTTCCGCGCTTTCCTGTCGCCGGGCTCGAAACGGTCGCCGGCGGCCTGGCCGCGCCGATGCCGGGCAGGGTGATCTCGACCCACGCGGCAGTCGGCGACCGGGTGGAGTCGGGACAGCTCCTCCTGGTGCTGGAGGCGATGAAGATGGAGCACCGGGTGACGGCGCCGGAGGCTGGTACCGTCTGCGAGTTCCGCGTCGCGGAGGGTGAGCAGGTGGGGAACGGCGAGCTGCTCGTGGTGATCGACGAGGACGCCGCCTAGGGCTGCCCGGGCGGCTTCGAGGAGGATAGGCATGTCGAAGCAGCCGGGGACCGACTACACGCTCTACGAGGTCCGGTCCGGGGCGGCCCGAATCACGCTCAACCGCCCGGAACGGCGGAACGCGCTGTCGCCCGGCCTGATCACCGAGGTCTACGACCACCTGGCGGCGGCCCAGGCCGACGACAGCGTGCGCTCGATCGTGATCACCGGCGCCGGCAAGGGGTTCTGCTCGGGCGCCGACCTGAAGCGGCAGCCGGGCGAGGGCGAGTCGGACCGGGTCGTTCCCTATCCCGATCTGCTCACCGCGATCTGGGAGGGCGAGAAACCGGTGATCGCGGCGGTGAACGGCCACGCCTTCGCCGGCGGCCTGGGCATGGTCGCGGCATCCGACCTGGTCATCACCGCCGAGGAGGCGATGTTCAGCTTCAGCGAAGTGAGGATCGGCGTCATCCCGGCGATCATCGCCGTCGTCTGCCTGCGCAAGCTGGGGCCGCACCACGGCATGCGGCTGTTCCTGACCGGCGATCGCTTCAACGGCCGCCAGGCGGTCGAGTACGGCCTGGCCCACAAGGCGGTGCCGCGCGACGACCTGTGGTCGGTGATCGGGGAGGAGATCGACGCGATCAACCTGGGTGGCCCGACCGCTGTGGTCGAGTGCAAGAAGCTGGTGCGGGCGGTGCCGGACATTTCGCTCGCCGAGGGGTTCGAGTTGACCCAGGGTTGGAGCCGTCGCATGTTCCAGGGCGCGGAGGCGGCGGAGGGCATGGCCGCGTTCCGCGAGAAGCGCAAACCGAGGTGGGCCGCGGCAGTCGAGGCCACAGGAGATTCGTCGTGACGATTCAGCTCTACCACTGCAAGGGCGCTCGGTCGCTCCGTCCGGTCTGGACACTGGAGGAGATGGGCCTCGACTACGACCTGCACGTGCTGCCCTTCCCGCCGCGGGTGTTCAAGAAGGACTACCTGGGGACCAACGTCCTGGGTACGGTCCCGTACATGATCGACGGCGACGTGCACATGACGGAGTCCTCGGGCATGGCCAAGTACCTGGTCGACCGCTACGGTCCGACCCCGCTCGCGGTCGATGTGGACGACCCGGAGTACGGCGCTTACCTCAACTGGCTGTTCTTCAGCGACGCGACCCTGACCTTCCCGCAGACCCTCTTCCTTCGCTACACGCGCCTGGAGCCCGAGGAGCGGCGGGTTCCCCAGGTCGCCGAGGACTACCGCAGGTGGTTCCTGGGCCGGTTGCGGCTGCTGGAGAAGGCGACCTCGGACGGGCGTGATTTTCTGTGCTGCGGCCGGTTCACGATCGCCGACATCTGCGTCGGCTACGGGTTGCACCTGGCGACCTCGCTCGGCATCGACGACTTCGGCGAGAACGTGCGGCGCTACTGGACACGGTTGCAGGAAGTTCCCTCCTACCAGCGGATCCGCGAGGTCTAGCTGTTTGCACCCTAAAGCCGCCTGTCCCTCCGACCCTGGGAACGCGGGCATCTTGCCCGCATCCGGCGCTGAGCGGCGCATTGGCACAGGCGTACTGTTGGCGGCAGGCGTTCTCACTCTTCTCGCCTGCGGGCCCACCCAGAATCTGCCGACGCCGGATCAGCCGATCGCCTACAACCACCAGGTCCACATCGAGGCGGGGCTCGAGTGCACGCGATGCCACCGCGGCGCCGAAGAGGGCGTCCACGCCGGTATGCCGTCGGTCCAAGCCTGCGCCGGCTGCCACCGCCGCGAGATCCCCGACCATCCCGAAGTCCAGAAGGTGATGGCCGCGAGCGAGAACCGCGAGCCGATCCTGTGGGCCAAGGTGAACGTCATCCCGGACACGGCGATGGTCCACTTCAACCACCGGGCCCACGCCCGCGCGGGTATCGAGTGCCTGACCTGCCACGGCGATGTCGCCTCGATGACCGTCGCCGAGCCCGTGCGCAACGTCGCCGACATGGGTTGGTGCGTCAAGTGCCACCGCGACAACGAAGCCAGCGACGACTGCCTGGCCTGCCACCGGTGAACGTGAGATGAGCGGCAAAGACGGGCGCCACGGCGAACCCCGGGTCACGATCGGCCGGCGGGACTTCTTCAAGGTCTACGCCGCGGCCGGCGTGGCGGTGCTCGAGGGCTGCCGGCGGCGGGACCAGGAACTGATCGAGTCGCCGCTGCGGCGGAGCACGGCCCTGCCGGGCGCCTCGGTGTGGCGGCGGTCGATCTGCGGGCAGTGCGGCGCGGGCTGCGAGGTCGAGGTGCGCACGGTCGACCGGCTGGCGAAGAAGATCGAAGGCCTGCCGACAGGCTTCATCAACCGGGGCGGCGTCTGCGCGCTCGGACATTCGGCGCTGCAGGAGCTGTATCACCCGGACCGGGTGACCGAGCCGATGCGGCGGGCGGCTTCGGGCGAGTTGGAGCCGGTGTCGTGGGAGGAGGCGCTGGAGACCGCTGCGTCAGCGATCGCGGCGGCGCCGGCCGGGACGACGGTTGTCTCGGGGGCGCCTTCAGGCCCGCTGCTGGGCTTGTGGCGTCGGTTCGCTGCCGCCGTCGGTGCGCCGCCGCCGGTTCACTGGCAGGCGGCCGATGCGGTGGTCGAACGGGAGGCCGCCCGGCTCGCGTTCGGTGAGGCCTGGCGGCCTGCCTATGACATGGCGCGCGCAGACTATGTTCTCAGCATCGGAGCGCCCTTCCTCGACCGCTGGCGCAGTCCGGTCCACTTTGCCGGCGCCTACGCCGAACTGACGGCCGATCGACACGGGAAGCTGGTGCAGGTCGAGGCGCGGCACTCGCTGACCGCGGCCAACGCGGACGACTGGTTGCCGGTACGGCCGGGAACCGAGGGCGTGTTCGCGCGCGGGCTGGCCGGGCTGCTGCTGGGTACCGGGATAGTCCCGGAGGCGGCACGAGAGGTGTACGAAGCGCTCTACCCGGAGGCGCCGCCCGATCTGGAGGCGACCGCTGAACGTTGCGGCATCGACGCCGACCGGATCGACCGCCTCGCCGCCGAGCTCTCCCGCGCCCGCCGGCCGCTGGTGATGGTCGGGGGATCGGCGCTGGAGGGCGAGAACGGGGTCGCCGCGGGCGGGGCCGCGCTCGCCCTCAACTTGCTGCTGGGCGCGTTGGGCCGAGAGGGCGGCGTCTTCGCCGGCGTCGACTTCGGCTTCGAGGGACGGTTGGCCGGCGACGCCGATGCGGCCGTGCCGCCGGCGGCGCTCGCGGACCGACTGGCCGAGGCCGGCGAATCGGGCGTCCTCGTCGTCTCGGAGGCCGATCCGCTCCACGCGGTGCCGGGGCTTGGATCTGCCCTCGAGGGAGCGGGCACCGTGATCGCGCTCTCCGCGTTCTTCGACGACACGACCCTTCGTGCCGACCTGGTGCTGCCGATCCAGACCGACCTGGAGCGCTTCCAGGCGGTGGAACCCGATCCGGTACGGGGCGTTCCGGCGCTGCTCATCGCGTCGCCGACCGTGGCGCCGCGGGGCGAAGCGCGGCATCCGGGCGACGTGGTCCTGGCGCTGGCCGCGACGTCCGGCAGCGCTCTGCCGTGGCCGGGCTTCCAGGAGGCGGTCGAGGCCGCCCTGAGCGACGCCTTCACCGCCACGAAGGCCGCCGACCGCAACGCGAGCGGCCCGGCTGCGTTGCCGGCCTCGCTGGTCGCCGGTGCCCTGAACGCGCGCCAGTTCGTGCGCAGGACGACCGATGCCGGCGGTCTGTTCGGAACCGAAGAGATGCGCCGCGCGCCTTCCCGGACGCCGGCCGGAGGGCCGGCGCGGCCAGTGGCGTCTCCCGAACCCGGGGCTGACGCCGTTCCCGATCCCGCCGCGCAGCCGGGCGCCGCGGCTCCGGCGGGCGTGGAGTCGTTCACCGTGATCCCGTTCGAATCGCTGAAGCTTGGGGACGGACGCGGCGCCAACCGTCCCTGGCTGCAGGAACTGCCCGACCCGTTGTCGACGGTGATGTGGGGGTCCTGGGCCGAGATCGCGACCGCCGATGCGGACCGCCTGGGCATCCACACCGGCGACATCGTGCGGCTGACCGGGACCGCAGCCGAGATCGAACTCCCGGCGATCGTGCTGCCGACCGTCCGGCCCGGCTGCATCGGGGTGCCGGTGGGCGGCGGACACGCCGACTACGGCCGCTACGCGCGAGGACGGGGCGCGAATGTGAACGCTCTTGTCGATTCGGACCGCCGGGTCGCAGGCGCCGGCGCGTTCGCCCGCGGCGGTATCCGCGTGCGCGTCGACAGGCTCCGCCGGCCCAGCCGCGGCGAGCGGCCGGTGATCTACGGCCGCGGCCTGCGGCAGGCCGAGGACATTCCGGTGGGCTGGGCGCCCCACGAACCGGGCGCGGCACACGCTCTGAAGCAGGAGACCGACGGGGACCGGGGCTTCGTGCGCCGGCTCGGCCGCCCGCGCCGTGCGGCGGACCCGGCGACCCGTGAGGAGAAGGCATGACGCGCTGGGGCATGGCCATCGATATCGACCGCTGCACCGGCTGCGAGGCTTGCGTCGTCGCATGCGCGGCCGAGAACAACATCCAGACCGTGGGCGAAGAGCAGGCGCGCGAGGGCCGGGCGATGCACTGGCTGCGGATCGAGCGCTACTACGAGGGCGACTTCCCGAACGTCCGGACGCGCTTCATGCCGGTGCTCTGCCAGCATTGCGGCGCCGCGCCGTGCGAGCCCGTGTGCCCGGTCTACGCCACCTACCACAACCCGGAAGGGCTGAACGCGATGGTGTACAGCCGCTGCATCGGCACGCGGTTCTGCGCCAACAACTGTCCGTACACGGTGCGCGTCTTCAACTGGTTCGACGCCGAGTTCCCGGCGCCGCTCGACTTGCAGTTGAACCCCGACGTGAGCGTTCGCCCCGGCGGCGTGATGGAGAAGTGCACCTTCTGCGTCCAGCGCATCGTGGCGGGCAAGGACGAAGCCGCCCAGGAGGATCGGGAGGTCGCGGACGGCGACATCAAGACCGCCTGCCAGCAGTCGTGCCCGACCAAGGCGATCGCGTTCGGCGATCTCGACGATCCGGACAGTGAAGTCTCGCACTGGGCGGAGTCGCCCCGCGCCTTCAGCCTGCTCGGCGATCTCGATACGCGGCCGGGCGTCGTCTACCTGAGCGGTTCGGAGTGGCGGGCGCCGGCCGAGTGACGGAGCGGCCCCAGCGCCCGAGCGCCGCCCTCGACGGCGAGTTGCTGAGCCGCCTCGACCGGCGCCGGCCCGGTCTGTTCGTGGGCTCCCTCGCAAGCGGCGCTCTGGTCCTGGTCTTCCTCTACTGCTGGGGCTACCAGATCGCGAACGGCATCGGCGTCACCGGCATCAACCGGCCGGTGTTCTGGGGCTTCTACATCATCAACTTCGTTTTCTGGATCGGCATCAGTCACGCCGGCACGCTGATCTCGGCGATCCTGCGGGTGACGAAGGCGGAGTGGCGGCGGCCGGTCACCCGTTCGGCAGAGGCGATCACGCTGTTCGCGCTGGCGATCGGCGGCCTCTTCCCGCTGATCCATCTCGGCCGGGTGACGATCTTCTACTACATGATCCCCTACCCGAACAGCCGGATGCTGTGGCCCAACTTCCGGTCGCCCCTGGTATGGGACGTCGCCGCGATCACGACCTACATCGTCGGCAGCGCGCTCTACCTGTTCCTGCCGTTGATTCCGGATGCGGCGGTGATGCGGGACCGCGCGGCGGCGGGTCTCAAGAAGCGCTTCTATGCGGTCCTCGCGCTCGGCTGGCGTGGCACCGCGCAGCAGTGGCACAGCCTGGAGTGGGGGATCCGCATCCTGGCGGTGGCGATCATTCCGGTCGCGGTCTCGGTGCACACGATCGTGTCCTGGGATTTCGCGATGACCCGGACGCCGGGCTGGAAGAGCACGATCTTCGGGCCCTACTTCGTCGTCGGCGCGATCTTCTCGGGGATCGGCGTGTTGATGGTGGCGATGGCATTGCTCCGGCGCGGCCTGCGGCTCGAGCGCTTCCTGACCCATCGCGTGTTCAACAACCTGGGGCTCCTGTTCCTGACCATGTCCCTGGTCTGGGGCTACTTCACCTTCGCCGAGCACCTGACGGTCTGGTACAGCGGTGACCTGTCCGAGAAAATGGTCCACCACGCGCTGCTGCACGGCGGTTTCGCGCTGCCGTTCTGGGCCATGGTGACGGTGAACCTGGTGATCCCCGTGGCCGTGCTCTCCTTCCCGCGCGGGCGGCGCCCGCTGCCGACCGCCCTGGTCGGCGTCGGCGTGCTGGTCGGCATGTGGCTCGAACGCTTCCTGATCGTCGTGCCGTCGCTGTCGACGCCGCGGCTGGCCTACAGCATCGGCGACTACATGCCGAGCTGGGTGGAGCTCGGCATCATGATCGGGGCGATCGGCGTCTTCGCCTGTCTCTACTTCACGTTCACCCAGTGGCTGCCGATCGTCTCCGTGTGGGAGATGCGCGAAGGCTGGCGGCACGCGCAGCCTGAAGAAAGAGCGGCAGCGCCGGATGCCGCCGCGACCGGGACGGCGGTGCCGGTTCCCGGTGGAGGTGGGGCATGACGGCGGCCGCGGAGCGTGTTCTGGTCGAGGCGGCGTTCGAACGGGTCATGGACCTGCAGGCGGCGGTAGAAGCCGCGCTCGAGTCCGGCGTCGAGGCCTCCCGGATCGAGGTGCGCAGCCCCGTGCCGCTTGAAGACGACGAACTGCCGCTGCCGAAGCCGAAGTCGCGGGTCCTCCTGTTCGCCCTGGCCGGCGCCGTCCTCGGCGGTCTGGCGGCTTTCGGCCTGGCGGCCGGGACGGCGCTGGCCTACCCGCTGCCGACCGGCGGCATGTCGATCGTCGCCGGCCCGCCGGTCGGTGTGGTCACCTACGAGGGCACCGCCCTGGGACTGATTCTCATGACCGTGCTGCGGGTGCTCTGGGAAGGCGGGTTGCTGCCGGGCCGGGCCATCCGGAGCGGCCGCGGCCGGCCCTCGCAACTCGACCGTCACGTCGCTGAGGGCCGCGTGCTGCTGAGGGTCCACGGCCTGAGCGAAGAGCAGGCCGGCCGGCTGCGGGAGCTATACGGGTCGTCTGCTGTAGAGGTCGGCTGAGGTTCGAGCGGCGATCCCGCCGGACTCCTGGCTCAGCTACAGCGGCGGAGCGGTCGGAGGCGTGTCGCGGAGCAGACTGATCTCTCCGGTGACTTCGTCGCGGAGGCCTGCGGCGACGGTCCACTCGCCGGCCGGCAGGGCCAGACGGATATTGGCCTGCCAGGGACCGGGATCGACGGGCGCCGCGAGGAACCCCTCACGAGCCGTGGTTTCCCGGCCTTCGGGATCGACGACGTAGAGCCAGAGCCGGAGCCGCCGTTCGCTCTGGTTGGAGAGACTCATCAGTGTCGCGACAGCGTCGGCGTCGAGGCTCAGGATGGCCACAAGCCCGTCCGCGTCCACAGTCACGGCGAGCTGCGCGCCGAGCGGGTTGGGGAGACTCGAATTCGGGCGTAGCTCCGGTGCCCGGGCCGCGGTGCGCAAACCGTCTGCCCATTCCTGCGGCGTGGTGCGATCCATGTAGCTGCGGCGGTAGCTCAGTCTGGTTCTCCGCGGCGCATCCCCGACCAGGCGGACCTCCAGAACGTGTCGCTCCCCGGTCCGCTCGTGCTGGGGGTAGAAGGCCAGCGTGTAGACCGCCTCCGCTTCCTCCAGGGATCGGAGCACCGGCTTGACCGCGTTGTTCGCGTTGAAGATCGTGCTGCCCCCGGTCTCCGATGCGAGCTGGGTGAGACCGGACTGCAGGTTGGCATCCGTGATCATCTGGTTCAGTTGACTGCCGCCAAAGCGCGCCGAATCCAGAGCCGCGTTGGCCTGTGACGGCGCGCTGATGCCCCTGGCGTCTACCGTCATCAGGGTTACCCGATGCGAGTTCGCCAAACCCGCTACGCGGTGCAGCGTGTTCGCCGAGTTCTGGGCGCTCAGGATGCGGCTGCTCAGCTCGCTTGACAGGTCGGGGCAGAGGTCCTGGAGGTGTTCGAGAATCGCCACGCCCGGCTGGAGTTCGAGACGTCCGGCGAGCACGACCAGGAGCTTGCGTCCCGGCAACGCGCCGAGATACTCGATCGCATCGCCGAGCAACCGGGCGCGCATTCCGGTCGTGGCGTAGGCGTTCGCGGCGTAGTCGTCGGCCACTCCGAGGAGTTGCCCCCTTGCGTCGATGCAGTTGGAGTGGGCAAGCGAACTCTCGATCTCACGCATCGCGAAGAAAATGGCCTGTTGTTCCCGCAGCGCGACGGCTCGGTTCAACTCCCGGAAGTCCGCGGGGTCGAATGCCGCGTCCACCGCCCGCTGAAGGGTCAGGCGCCCGCGCCGGAAGTGCCGGAAGATCACCAGGTTGTCGCTGTTCGGGTTGGCGGGGTCGGACAGGGCCTCGATCGTCTGCACGGCGCGCCGGCGCTGGCCCGGTCCCAGGCCGACATCGTCCACGAACATGGCGACCGTGGGCAGGTCATCGGCGGGAGCTTCGGTTGCTGAAGCGGCGGCTGTATCCGCGGGGGCCGTCGCGCCGGTTTCGCCCGCCCGCCCGCCGGGATCGCGGTTGGAGCTAGTGAGGTCCGGAGGCGCGAACACCGCGATCTCCACCGGCTCGCCGTCCTCCAGCAGGAGGAAGTCCTCGGCCCTGAGATCGGTGACCGGCTTCCCCCTGCGTTCGACGCGGACGTCGACGTGGACGAGCCGGACGTCGAGTTGATCTGCGAACTCGGTCTGCGGCGAGTCGGGCTCCTGGGCCTGTACACCGGCGGGCCATGCCAGGAGCAGGATCGTTGTTGCGTACTTCAGCATCGGCAGAGCGGACCTCCCTGTGAGTATGTGGGGCCATTGACTCATACGGTCGAAACCGCCCTACCGTTTACCCGGCGACAGAAAAAAAGCCCGGCGTCTCAGCGGGTGAGACGCCAGGCCGTTCGTGCTTCTGACGCCGGGTGCCGCTTAGAACTCGAAGCGAACGCCGGCCTCGTAGCGCCGGGGCTGTCCGTAGGTCGCTGCCTCGTCCAGCTCCAGGCCCCCGGCGCAACCCTCGACCCGGGCGCAGACGGTGCCAACCAGCTCATCGTCGAGCGCGTTGAAGACGCTCGCGATCAACTCGAAGCGCAGATCGCGTCCGAAGGTGAAGCCCTTCGTCGCCTGGAGGTGGAGCCCGTAGTTGTCGTTGATTCTCCGGCTCCCGCGACGCTCCGTGAAGATGCGTCCATAGGTTTCAGACGCTTCGGTCGCGGTGTAGACGCCCGGTGACGACCAGAAGGCCTCGAAGCCCAGCGTGAAGTCGAGCGGCAGGTCGACGTAGCCGTTCGCCTTGAAGCGGTGCTTGCGGTGATCTCCCAGGTAGCCGTAGGCGTTGTCGAAGTGGTCCGGGTAGATGTCGAAGGCGATGCCGGCGTTCTGCGTGTAGCCGACGTTGCCTTCGGACTCGGACCGGGTGTACGAGGCGAGGATGTGGATCCAGTCGGCGAACCGCGACTCGAAGTCGAGGATGAAGCCGCTGTAGTCCCGAGACAGTCCGGGCAGGTTGGCCATGACGTAGTAGTCGCAGTCGGCGCCGGTCGCCGGTGTCGGCAGGTTGCCGTTGCAGGTGTCCTCGAAGATGTCGAGGGTCTCCTTGTTGACGTAGGTCAGTCCGATGGACGTGCGACGGGTCAACTCCCGCTCGATGCCGACGATCCACTCGTCGGCATAGGTGGGCTCGAGGTCCGGCGCGATCGTGCTCGGCTCGCTCGAGAACGTCGTGTTGTAGAACCAGCCGTTGGGGTCGAAGCCGGCCGGATCGTTGACCCAGTTCGACACGATCAGGCTGCCGGCCATCCGCTCGCCGGGGTACTGATCCCGGCAGGCGGCGCCGAGGCTGGCCCGGAAGGTCGAGCAGGAGAGCCAGCGGACCGTCGGAAGCCGGTTGACCCTGGCAAAGCTCGGCAACGTGAGCGCGTTGGGGTGCATGAAGCGGCCCCAGCTTGCGCGAGCCACGGTCTTTGCGTCGCCGTTGATGTCCCAGGCGAGGCCGAATCGCGGCTGCAGTTTGGACAAGTCCGCCACTTCGTCGCCGATGTCGTTGTTGAACCCGACCTGGTCGCTGCGCAGCCCCAGCTTGATGGTCAGGTTCGGGTTCACCCGCCACGTGTCCTGCACGTAGGTCGTGAGCAGAGTGCCTTCGTTCTCGGCTGAAGCCTCGATGGGCGAGAAGAGCAACGTGTAGGGCTGTCCGAAACGGTCTCCGAACGAGTAGCCGCCGCCGGTGGTGTTGTTCTGGCTGCGGAAGAAGAGGTTGGCGTAGTCGACGCCGACGCGAAGCTCGTGGTCTCCGGCCGCGCCGTCCGTGAACCATGCGAGGTTGGTGCTCAGTTCGTCACGGTCACGGTTCGAGAACTGCTGATTGGTGTAGTTCACCGTCCTGGAACCGTCGCCGAACGAATCGACGTGCCCGATGGTGTCGAAGTCGCGGCTCTGGGGGAACGAGTTCAGTTCGCTCCGAACGGCCGCCACGTGAACGTGCCACTCCAGGTTCGAGGTCGGGACCGCGAGCGCCTCCAGGCTGAAGATGCTGTTCGGTTGCTCCTGGAAGTACGCCGCCTCCGCGGCCACGGAGCGGCCGGCGTTCGCGTTGCTGATCGTTGCGTCCTCGTTCAGGTAGCGGCCGACGATCTGCCACTCCGGCCTGGCCTGCCAGGTGAGCTTGCCCATCAGGTTCGTGCCTTCGAAGTCGCGTGTGATCGGCGACTCGGTAGGCGTGGACTTCGAGCGCACCGGATTGGCGGCGGTGTAGAACCAGAGTTCGTCCCGTGTGATCGGCCCGCCGAGCGTCGCGCCGGTTTCCCGGAACTCGACGATGTTCTCGTCCTTGTCGAAGTGATCGCCGCTGGTGTTGAAGTCGGTGTCCCGGTAGCGGATGTCCACGCTGCCTGAGAGCTCGTTGCCGCCGGACTTGGTGACCACGTTGACGAAGCCGCCGGTGGCGCGGCCATAGCGGGCCTCGAAGCCGCCGGTCTCGAGGTTGATCTCCTGGATCGTGTCGAAGTTCAGATTGATGTTGAAGGTTGCGGTGACGGGGTCGGTCGAGTCGATGCCGTCGATGTAGAAGGCGTTCTCGCCGAGGGTTGAGCCGTACACGTTCGGGTTGGCGCCGCCGGCGACGCCCGCGGCCTGCGTCAGAACACTCTGGTAGCTCCGGTTCGCCGAGCCGATGGAGGCCTTCTTCAGGTACTCCACGCCGAATGTCTGCGATGTCGACACCTGTTCGGGGTCGACCATGGGCGTCTCGGCGACCACCGTCATCTCCTCGCTGAACTCGCCCAGAGCCATCGAGAACTGGATCTCGGTGACCCGGCTGAGCCGGACCTCGACCTCGCTCCGCTGCTGCGGAACGAAACCCTCGAGTTCGGTCTGGATCGTGTAGACGCCGGGAGGAAGGACGCGAAAGCTGAAACCGCCCTCGGTGTCGGTGAACTCGGTGCGGGAGCCCATCAGGTTGGGCGAGTTGACGGTAACGGTCGCTCCAGGAAGCGGCGCTCCTTCAGCATCCGTGACCTGGCCGGCAAGTCGGCCGGTGAGTTGCGCCGTTGCCGGCGCGGCCAGCAGGCCGAGCGCAAGGGCAGCGCATAGGCCGATGACGGCGGTTCGGCTCAGGCCGGAACCCGCCAATTGGTGAAGTGGTTGGATCTGTGGCATTGCGGAGGTTCTCCTCTGGCAATGGGGCGCAAGGTGGTCTAGCAAGCCGGATGCCAGCGGACGTAACGGGCGCCGGACGAAGCGACGGTCAGGTCCTCGGCGACGCTTGCATACGGCTTCGGTCCGATCTGACGGCCGGCGGGCGCACCCGTGTCAGGCCTTCTTGCTGGCCGGGTGAGCTGCCCTTCGGAGCGTTGGATCCAGGAGAGGGTTTCTTGGACAGGCTCTTGAACCCTGGCCGGGGAGGCCTGCGCCGGCCTGGCGCCGGCCCAGCGCTCACAGTGTGGCGGCGGGGGGCAAGCTGCGATAGCTTCCCCGTTTCACACCACAAACCCCCTCAAGCGCCCTCATCCGTGGGGGTAAGGAGCAACCGAGCCATGCCCGATCTCGACCCGTTCGGTATCGACGCCGAACTGTACGACCTCTCGATGTCCGAGGAAGCGAAGCCGCTTCTGTCCAAGGTCAAGAACTTCATTGCCGACTACGTTGAGCCGATCACGGAGGAGTACTACCGTCGCGGCGAAGGCCGGGAGGACCGCTGGAGCTACGGCGAAGGGCAGTTGGAACTGCTCGACGGCGCCAAGGCGAAGGCCCGGTCGATGGGCCTGTGGAACTTCTTCCTGCCGGATGCGGAGACCGGCCAGGGTCTCAACAACCTCGACTACGCCTACATTGCCCAGGAGTTGGGCAAGAACCCGCTCTCCTCGCAGTGCCTGAACTGCAGCGCCCCGGATACCGGCAACATGGAGGTGCTCGAGCGCGTCGGTACGCCGGAGCAGAAGGAGAAGTGGCTCGAGCCCCTGCTGGAGGGGAAGATCCGCTCCTGCTTCGGGATGACGGAGCCGAACCTGGCCTCGTCCGACGCAAAGAACATCGGCACCCGCGCGACCCTTGACGGCGACGAGTGGGCGATCAATGGCGAGAAGTACTACATCTCCGGCGCCGGCGACCCGCGCTGCAAGATCATGATCTGCATGGTCAAGACCAGCCCGGGCGGTCCGGCCCACCGCCAGCAGTCCCAGATCCTGGTGCCGATGGACACCCCGGGAGTGAACGTCCTGGGACCGATGACTGTCTTCGGGCACGACCACGCGCCGCACGGGCACATGCACATCAAGCTCGACAACGTGCGTGTGCCGAAGGAGAACATCCTGCTGGGCGAGGGCCGCGGCTTCGAGATCTCCCAGCTTCGCCTGGGCCCGGGTCGCATCCACCATTGCATGCGGTCGGTGGGTCAGGCCGAGAAGGCGCTCGACCTGATGGTCAAGCGCGGCATGTCCCGGGAGGCCTTCGGCCGGCCGATCATTCAGCTTGGCAAGAACATCGAAGTGGTGTCACGCGCCCGCATCGATATCGAGGCGATGCGTCTCATGGTCCTGCGGGCCGCCAAGGCGATGGACGTGCTCGGCAACCGCGAGGCGAGGGTGTGGGTCCATGCCGTCAAGGCGATGGTCCCGGAGCGCACCTGCCAGATCATCGACCAGGCGATCCAGATCCACGGCGCCACCGGTATCTCCCAGTGGACACCTCTTGCCGAGATGTACACCGGCCAGCGGACGCTGCGCATTGCGGACGGCCCGGACGAGGTCCATCACCTCGTCGTCGGCCGCGCGGAGCTGCGGCGGTACACGGAGGCGAACGCGGCCAACTAGCCGGAGGCGGCGCGTTGGCGTCGGTGCAGCGCAGCGGCGTCGGGGGCACCCGCCTTCTCCGGCCCGGAGGAGAGGGTCCCCGGGGCCGCTCGCGCTTTCTTGGTGGAGGGAGGGTCGGCGCTCGCTTCGGTCGGCTGCGCTCCGGTTGGGCGTCGGACGATGAGTGGGCGTCGGCCGTCGCTTGCCGACAGCCCCCGGGGACCCTCTCCTCCGGCCCGGAGAAGGCTGGAGGGCGTCGGCACGGTGGTGCGGCGTCGGTCTCTGTCGGGGTGCGGGAGTGGACGAACATGAACGGTAGTGTGTAGTCTTCATGCACACGCTGATTGTAGAGGAGCCGATTAGGCACATGGCCAGAGTACAACTCCTGATCCCCGACGAGGATCGAGACCGGTTCGTCCACCAGGCCAGGCAGGAGGGCATGACCTTGAGTGCATGGCTGAGGACAGCAGCGAACCAGCGGCTCGCTGCACAGCAGCGATCCGATCCGTTCGAGACGCCGGACGATCTTGCGGCGTTCTTCCGGCAGTGTGACGAGCTGGAAGGCCCCGGCGCCGAACCGGACTGGGGCGAGCACCTGACGGTGATCAAGGAATCGCGCACGCGGGGCGCCTCCGGTACATGATCTTCGTCGACACGAACGTGTTCATGTACGCGGTGGGCCGGCAGCATCCGCTGAGGGACACGGCCCGGGAGTTCTTTGCGGAGAGCATCCGGAACGAGACGCCGCTATGCACCTCGGCGGAAGTGATGCAAGAGCTGGCGCACGCCTATCTGCCCGTGGCGCGATTGCGGACACTCGACCGGGCTCTGGCGCTGATCTCCAGAGTGCGCGTGGAGGTGTGGCCGCTCGAGCAGGAGGATGTGACCCTGGCGCGGCAGCTCCACGAACAGCATCCCGCCCTGGGAGCCCGGGATCTTTGCTATCTCGCAAGTTGTCGTCGCCGCGGCGTGCGAGAGGTTCGGACCTTCGATCAGGCTCTGGGAGCCGTTGCCGGCGCGACGGCGGGGTGAGGGGCAAGTTCGGCTACTGCGCGGATTTCACGTAGACCGGATTCGAGTAGATCCACGTCCGCCACTCGCCGTCAACGTCGAGCCAGCCTTCGACCCGGTAGACGCCGGGGCGGTCCAGGTGGTGGTTGAGGGACTGTGCTTCGGTGGCGGCGATTTCCTCGCCGTTGCGGAGCAGGCGGATGTAGGCCGGGAGCGGGAAGTGCGCTCGCAGGTCGGCCTCGGCGCCGTCTTCCAGGGTCCACTCGTCGCCCATGATGGCGGCCGGTGCTTCGCCGTCGGCGACGTAGAAAGCGAAACCCGTCGGATCGGCCAGCCAGTCGTGGGCGACGTAGACGTGGCCGGCGACGACGGCGGAGCGGATCGAGTCTTCGTCGAGCGCCGGCGCCAGGATGTGGGTGGTCGAGTTCCGCATCGAGACCCAGTACGGGTCGAGGTCGTAGCTGCCGACCGTGTCGCCGGGTTGGTGGTCGCGGACGAGTTCGGGGAGCCGCGGCCAGTCGTCGGCATGGAAGACCGTCATCTCGTCGGGGTCGTCGACGACCGTGCCGACGCGGACGGACTCGTCGTCGACCTTGATCACGACGAAGACCTGGTTGTGGTGGCAGTCGTTCGCGTTGACGCCGACGACCTGCCGCCCGGCCGTTTCGCGGTCCCACTTCTCGAGGTAGAGGGCTGGGTAGTCGAACTGCGCGCCGAACACTTCCTCGGGGTAGAGCTCTACCGACCGGGCCAGAATTCGCGACTGGTCCGGATCGATGGTCCAGGCGACCAGGGCGCGCATCGAGTCGCCGTCGTCGAGCGCGTCGGCGTGGCGGTTGTAGATCTCCATGCCGGTCAAGCCGTCCATCGGGTAATCGACGCGTTCCTCGACGTGGGACAGGAAGGCCATGCCGGCGCCTCGGTTGACCGCGGGCAGCAGGCTCGCGGCGTTACCGTCCATGTGCGCGGCGACCGATGCCTCGGGGTGGATCAGGAAGCCGTGCGCCTCCGAGCCGGGGACGAAGAGGACGCCGTCGCGGAGTCCGCGCCAACTGTCCATGAAGTCGCGGGGCGGGCGGTGGTGATCGGAGAGGAAGATCACGTCGACGCCGATGCGCTTCGCGTCCCGGAGGATCTCCTCCGGCGTGCCGCCGGTGTGGTCCGAGTCGCCGGCGTGGGCGTGGAAGACGCCGCGGTAGTCGTTGAGGCCGGGGAGCGGCGCCGGCGGTTGAACCGCCTCGCGGAGCCGTTCGACGTCGGTGTGCGCGGCGGCTAGCCGTTCCGGGGACAGGCGCTCGATAGTGGTCCAGCGCCGTGCCGGCGGTTCGCCAGCCGCCGGCTCCTGAGCCTGACTCCAGGCGCACGCAGCGGCCAGAAGACCGCAGGCGGCAGCCTGGAGCGGCTTCACAAGGGGGACTATGTCGAATAGCGCCCCACGCCCGCCGAGGGCACCAGTCGACATAGTCCCCGTCACAAGGAGTAGACCCGCGCCGCCGTGCGGTAGAACATCGCGTCCTGCTCGTCGCCTGTGAACTCGGCCGCGATCTTCTTCAGGCCGTTGATCATCACGTGGTAGGGGATCGAGAGCTTGTCGACCGGGAAGTTGCTCTCGAACATGCAGCGCTCGGCGCCGAAGCACTCGATCGTGTGCAGGTAGTAGCGGCGCTGGGCGGCGACGAGTTCATCGGACGTGGCCGGCACAGCGCGCTCGCTCCAGCCGAAGCCGTTGTCCGGCATCGCCAGGCCGCCGATCTTGGCGACCACGTTCGGGCATTCCGCGATCTCGGCGATGTCGCGCTTCCAGGTCTCGAAGATCTCCTCGCGCCGGTCGGCATAGGGGCCGACGCCGAGCGGCGTGCCGAAGTGGTCGAGGATCATCGTCGTTCCGGGCACGGCGCGCGCCAGGGCGGCGAAGTCGGGATTCTGGTGGTGGTAGTGCCAGGTGTCGAAGGTCAGGCCGCGGTCGCCCAGCACCTTCATGCCACGGCGGAAGTCGTCGCGGGCGTACAGGCCCGCGGGCGCCCGGCCGGCAATGCGCAACGCCTCGGGGTGCGGGTCGCGGGCGCCGCTGTGGCGGATGCCGCGGAACAGTCCGTTGCCGGCCCCTTCGTGCGCGTCGAGCACTTCCGCGACGTCTTCGCCCAGAGTCAGGTTCGCGTGGCTGACGATGCCGGCGATCGTGGCGCCATCGCCCGCGGCGGAGGCGGCGGCGGTCTCGGCCACGAACTCGGTCTCACCGATGCACCGCAGGTGCTCCGGACCGTCCTCGCGGTAGCAGGCGCGGCATTCGACGAACACGGTCTTCTCGATGTTGTGGCTCTCGCCGTCGGCGCCGACCGCCTCGGTGTCGCCCCAGAGATTCTCGAGCAGGTAGTCGCCGGTGGGCCGCCTCCAGAGGTGGTGGTGCGGATCGACGATCCGCCTGCTGGGATCGACCGTTTCTTCCTGGACCTGAGCAAGCCACTCGGCCGTGCCGGGCTTGGGTGCTGGCATGGCGCCTCCTGCGTCGTTTGCGGCGCAACCCTAGCAACGCATCGAGACGCCTGCTGCCCCGCCAACTCTGGCGTGGTGAAACAAGATCCTCATAACTTGCGCACAACTATGGCAGAGTTATGAGGGTCTTGAAGTTTGACGACCACCTCTAGAATAAGATCCTCATAACTCGAGCATAAGTGTGGCGGAGCTCGAGACATCGACACTCCGAGGCAGAGACTGCATCCTCTTGGAAGACTGCCGAGGTCTTGAGGGTATCTCGCGGTTCGTTATGACAGACTTGGATTCTACGTCTTCTGCGGAAACAAGTTTGGCATATCCCCTGTTTCACTCCCTCTGCCGCCGTCCACGGCCCTCCTCGCTTACTGCCGGCCAGTTCAAGCGCGAGTTCAAGCACCGCGGGTCCAGCCACGAGAGCGCCTTCGTCGAGTTCAAGGAGGGGTTCTCGTCGGAGAAGATCGGCGCGGCGGTCGTTGCTTTCTCGAACGCCAACGGCGGCGTGGTCCTGATCGGTGTCCGGGACGACGCGACAGTGAAGGGAGTAGGTCTCCACGGCGACCGCGAGGCTTGGTTGCATCAGGTACTGGCGAACCTCCACGATCCCGGCACTTACGAGATCTCCGAGCTTCGCGTCGACGATCGGTCGGTCGTGGTTCTCTCGGTCCATCGTCGCGAGGAGGGCGTTGCCCAGACCGCCGACGGTCGGGTGCTTGCGCGGCGGGGAGCCTCCAGCATGCCGCTGGTAGGTCGCGATCTGTCGGAACTCATGGCCCAGCGATCTCTGAAGCGGTTTGAGCGCACAGCGACTGATGTTCCGCGTGCTGGAGCCGAGTCCGAACTGCTGAACGCATTGGCGGAGGCCTGGGGTTGGGGGCCCGGGAGTATTGGAGAGCGTCTCCGAGAGCAGGGCTTTGCCACCGAGGATGGGCGACTGACGGTTGCCGGTGTCCTCTACCTGACAGCCGAGCCGCAGAGGACTCTGGGCAAGGCGTTCGTCGAGATCTTCCGTTACCGCGACGAGGGTGTCTCCTATGACCGTAGGGAGGAACTCGCCGGCCCGTTGCCGACCCAGGTCGAGAGGACCACTGAGATCGTGATGAAGGAGATCGGCTTCGATCTCGTCGTGCCCGGTCTCATTCGGCATGAGCTTCCGCGGCTACCCGAGAAAGTCGTGCGGGAGGCGATCGCCAATGCCGTCGCGCATCGCTCTTACGAGATGGGTGGCGCTTCCGTGAGGGTCGACATTCGGCCGAACCGCGTGATTGTCACTTCTCCTGGCGGCCTGCCGGAACCTGTGACGATCAAGAACATGCGAGAGCAGAACGCGGCACGAAACCCAGCGGTAATAGCGGCTCTGCGGCGATTCGATCTCGCCGAGGACGCTGGTCGCGGTGTCGACGTCATGGAGGACGAGATGGCGGCGAACCTGCTGCGGCCGCCCGAGTTCTCGGAGCCGGGAGGCGGTCGATCGGTGGCCGTCACGCTGTGGCTGGAAGCGACGGTGACGAAGGAAGAGAGAGCCTGGGTCCATGAACTTGAGCAGCAGGGCGAGTTGCAACCCCAGGACCGGTTGCTGTTGGTGGTGGCGGCGCGTGGGGACCGGCTGACCAACGCCCGGGCAAGAGACATCCTGGGCGTCGACGCGCTTGCTGCCCGCGGCGTACTCCAGCGGCTTCGCGACGCGGGCCTGCTGGTGCAGGAGGGTGTGCGCGGCGGCGCCGCGTACAGGATCAGCAGCGACCTCGAACGGAGCCACGCGCACCTCAGCGTGGCCGAGGTCGACGCCCTGGTGCTGAAGATGGCGCGGGAGGTTCCGGTGACCAACGCGATCCTGCGGGAGCGGACGGGACTCAGCCGCCCGCAGGCGTTGGCCGTGCTCTCGCGGTTGGTTGCCAGTAACCGACTGGAACGACGGGGCGAGCGCCGCGGAGCGCGGTACGTTCCCGCCGGCACGAAGTGACGTGAACTTTGGCGCGCTGAAACAAGATCCTCATAGCTCGCGCATAACTATGGCGGAGTTATGAGGATCTTGAAACTCGGCGACGGCAGCTAGAACAAGATCCTCATAACTCGTGCATAAGCGAGCGTCAGTTATGCAGATCTTGTTTGGCGGCCGCCTCAGTGCTTGTAGTCGCGGTGGTGCTCGGCCAGGAGGTCGCGGCCGAAGTCGCCGTCGAAATCGCGCCACACGGTGTGGCTGTGGTTGGCGGCGTTCTGGACGTTGTCGTACTCGATGACGAAGTCCGGCGCCTGGACGCGGTAGTAGTGCGGCGCGCCGGGTTCGTCCGGCCCGATCCAGGCGAAGTGAATCGCGTTGCCGGCAGCCTCGACCTGGGCTCGGCGCTTGGCGGCGAGGTCCGGAGGCACGTTGCCGGCGTACTCGTCGATCAGCGCGTCGAGCAACTCGCGTTGCTCTTCGCTGAGGGCGCTCGCGGGCACGCCCCGTGGCACCTGGCGTTCGACCCGCGGCTGGTTTGA
Organism: Candidatus Multivorans sp.; assembly: GCA_965216125.1. GTDB lineage: Bacteria > Acidobacteriota > Thermoanaerobaculia > Multivoradales > Multivoraceae > Multivorans. The sequence goes on from OZ244152.1 coordinate 2,640,246, forward strand.
ACTGAAGATGTCGCGCGGCGCCTCGTCGCCGATCAAAGCCTTCTTGCGCTGGTCGTCGTCCAGGGACTCGAGCAGCGTCCGGGCGAGGTCCTCCTCGCGTCCCAGGGCGCGCAGACCCTCGCGCGGGCCGCTGGGCACCCGGTGCGGGTTGGCGCCCAGGAACAGGGGCGTCGAGGCGGTCGCCTCTCCGGCGACGACGGTGAAGTTCAGGGAGACGTGGTGGCCCTCGAAGCTCCATCCCCAGTCGCCGTCTTCGCTGGGTGCGCCGAAGAAGGTCACGTGGTAGCGGAGCGGATCCCGCATCGACGTGAAGGGGTTCCCGCCTGCCGCCTCTTCGAGCTTCCGCAGCACGGCCTCCAGGCTCATCACGGTCGCCGTCTTGCCGTAGCCCGTGCGGCTCAGCGAGGCGCTGAGCAGGGCGTGGACGAGGTGGTGCTGGTCCGGGCTCATATCGAGCATCGACAGGCCTTTGCGCTCCTTGGGGATGAAGTGCCAGTCGACGCGCTCGGCGGTATTGAAGTCGAGCGTCACGGTTGTGCGTTGGTCGGCGTCGAGCGACGCGAGCAGATTGTTCGCGGCCGCGGCCATCGTGTCGGAGGTCTTGGCGTGACCCGCGGCGCCGAGGAATCCGGCGGCGCCGGCACAGCCGAGAGCGAGCAGCAACATGCGGGTGGACATCGTAGTCTCCTGCGACCTGAGGCCCCCTTCGAATGAGGGCGCCTGTTTGGCGGGTCTGTAGGGGCAGAGCGATAGGGCAGACTATCGCGCCTCCGAGGTGGGATCCGAGTCCGGGGTCGAGGTGTCGCGGGGCGTCGTCGACAAAGGTCCTGGACGCTCGCCGGGTCCCTCGGTTGGCGCGGCTAAGATCGCCCGATGCGTGTGTTGAGGGACTGCAGGGCGATCTTGCCGACCGTGCTGCTGGACAACTGGCGGCGGGGGTCAAAGCAGCGCTTCGGGAGGCTCTTCATGAGCGGCATCGTCCTGTTCCTCGGCGCGTTGCTGTTCGCGGCGACGGCCGCGACCTTCGGACTGGAAGACGACCTGTTGCGGCGGAACACGTTGAACCTGTTGGCCGCGATGGCGGTTCTTTTCTGGGTCGTCTCGGCGGTGGTGATGCGCCTCGAGATCTCCCGGTTCTTCGATTTCCGGCGGTTGCTGCCGCTGCCAGTGCAGTTCAGAGCGCTGTACGCCTTGCGGGTCGGCGCCGGGTTGTTCGGCCTGTGGATCCCGCTGTTCGGTCCATCGTTGCTCTATCTCCTGGTGGCGCGCACCGCCGGTCCGGGCGGCTTTGCCGTCGCCCTGTTGGCGACGCTCGCGTTCGTGATTCTCCTCGGTCGGCTGGTTGCCATCGTCCTGCTCAAGCTCGACGACCTGAACGCGAGTTGGATCACAACGGCGGCGTTCCTGGCTCTGGCGGTGGCCGCTCTCTTCGCCGTTGAGCCGGTCATGAGGGATCGGGCTCTCGACCTCACGGACCAGCCGGTCATCGCCCTGATCGCCGACCAGGTACGAGAGTCGAGATTCCTGGCGGCCGCGGTCTACCTCCCCGGTGGCGTCCTGGCCGCGATCTTCGAGGCGCCGAGTGACTTGGGGGCGAACCTGGCGCGGTTGGCGGGGTTGTGGGTGGCGGCTTTCACCTGCTTGCTCGTCGAGTACCGGATCCTGCGTTCCGGCGGCGCGCTGTTGTCGGGCGGCACGGACGAGGTCGGCGGCGTGCATCTGCCTCTGGCCCGGCTGTTGCGCCGGACGAAGCGGCTCGAGCCGTCGACCTGCCTGTGCCTGACCGAGTTCGATGCCTCGATGCGCCTGAAGTGGTCGCGCGGACTGCTGCTGGCCGGGGCCTTCCTTGCCCCGATGCTGCAGACCGGTCGGATGTTCGGCTTCGCCCAGGTCTTGTTGGTCACCGGTTTCTTTCTGACCCTCCGGAACAACGCGTTCGGGATCGCGCACCGGTCGATCGGAGAACGGTTCCTGCTGCCGGTGCGGCCGGTCGAGCTTCTGATCGCGAGCGGCAGGGCGCTCACGTTGTTCCCGGCCCTGATCTTTATGCTGTCCGTGGCCTGGGCGTGGCAGCGGGTCGGCTGGCCCGGTCTCGATGTGTTCGGTCTGTGGCTGGCTCTTCCCTGTTGTCTTGTTGTCGGCGGCCTCGGCTTCGGGGTGTATCACTCTGTTCGATGGCCTTTCCCGCTCGATGTCGGCCCCTACACCACGGCAGTTCCTGGGAGCGGGGGGCTGCCGGCGTCCATCGCGTTCGGCACGTTTGCCCTTGGCGGCCCCTTCCTGCTGGAGTTTCTGGCGCGCAGCATGTCCTGGGGGCCACCTGTGGCCGTCTTCGGCGCCCTGGCCTTGATGGCCGGCGCCGTGGTCCTCCGAGTCTTCGGCTCCCGCGCCGCGGACAGGCGCCTGCGCGCCGACCCGCACCGGGTCCTCGATCTCCTGGCGAATCGCAAGGACGAGGTCCGGGAAGCCGCATGATCCCCCCGTGTGCGGCCGCTCCGGCCGCTCTTGATCGGCCTGCTCCTGATGCCGGCCCTGTTCGGGCCGGCACCGGCCGCGGCCCAGGACCGGCCCAGCATGCTCCGAGGTCCGCCCGGCTACGATTCGCGCGTGGAACGCGGCCCGGATCGAGAGATCTCCCAGGCGGAGGATCTGGAGTTCGGGGAACTCCGGCATCGCCTGTGGCTTCACCCGGGCGTTTCGGACCAGCTTCGGGAATGGCCGCAGCTCTACAAGCGCCTGGGGTTGGTGCTCCGGCACCTCGCGGCCAATGGACGCACGACGGTCGTCAAGGGCTGCAAGGACAGGAACCGCGGTTGGCGGCGTTCGCCGCTCGGCGGCGCACGCGGCATGCAGTACTACCTGTGGTGGACGCCGCGGGGCAGTCCCCCGGCCGTGGACCTGGAGTTGCCGGATCGCTCCGTTCTGGTGCGCGCCGTCCGGCACCATGACGATCACGGGCCGCTGGCGGCGGGGGACCTGGGTGACTACCTCCCGCTCTCGACCGCTGCAGACCTGAGCGACGATATTGCGGGCCGGCCCTGGACCGCCGCCCAGATGCGGTTCGTGGAGGACCGGAGCCCGGTCCGCCTGATTCGCGGCCGGCCTGGATCGGGCAAGACGACCGCCCTGTGGAAGGCGGTCGAGGCGCGCCGTGGAGAGCGGATTCTGTACCTGACCTGGTCGCCCGCCCTCCGGCAGCAGGCCGAGGCGAACTTCGCGTCGTTCGCGCCGACCGGCGTCCGGGTCGACGCGCTGGACTTCGCGACCTTTCTCGGCGAGATCTGTGGCGCCGATGTGCCCAGGCAAACGCTTGCTGCCAGCCGTGCCCGGTTCGGCCGGATCCTCGGACGTCTCGGGCGGAGCGCGTATGGACCCTGGAGCCGCCGGCGCAACGCGCTGCACGCGGAGCTGCGCGCGGTTCTCTATGGCCGGGCGGTCGCGGGCGCCTCGTCCAGGGACTCCGACGGCGGCCCGACGCGCCTGACCGATGCCGAGTACCTGGCGCTGCGGGGAGGGCGCGACGGGGTCGGAAACCAGGCCGCACAGGCGCTGCTCCGCGTGGCTCGGACCCTGCCGGAGGATGGGGTCCATCAGATCTTCCCCGAACTCGTTGCCGCGGCCCGCGCGATCGACATGCTTCGCCGCGACCTCGTTCCCGATGGCCTCGACGGGTTCGATCGCGTGGTGGTCGATGAGATCCAGGATCTCACTCTGCTGGAGTCCGCTGTCGTGGTGGAGTACTGCCTGGCGATGGGACGGCGCCGGCGACGGGTGCCGTGGCTGCTCATGGCGGGCGATTCCGGCCAGACGGTGCGGCCGACGGGGTTCGATTGGGGGCCGCTGAGCGACCTCTTGGCCGGGCGCCTCGAGGCCCCCGTGGCGTTCGATCTCGAACAGCATCTGCGTTGTCCGAACGGGATCGCCGAGGTGGTCGATCGGGCGACGGACCTGTACGACGACATCGCGAAGCATGCTCGCCCGACCAAGCAGCGGCGCCAGCGCGGCGCCCAGCATGTCGAGGCGTACCTGATTCACGTCGCGGTCCCGAAGCGGGCGGGAGCGCTCAAGCTCCTGGAGCGGCTCAAGGACGCGGACGGCGTGATCGTCCTCGCGGCGCGGGACGAGGCGCCGGAGTGGCTGCCTGAGGGACTGCGCGAGAGCGTCCTGACGCCGGCGGAGACCAAGGGGTTGGAGTACCAGTCGGTCTGCGTGCTCGAGCCGGGCGGGCTCCTGTCGAAGCTCGCGCCCGAGAACCGGAGCCTGGGGCGCGATGGGGCGATCGACGAGCATGTGCGCCGGACGGCGATCGACCACCTGCGGGTGACGCTGAGCCGCGCGACAGAGACCCTGGCGTTTCTCGATGTGGAAGCCGGCGACGAGGAGGTGACACGGAGCCGCGAGTTGCTCGGCAATCCCGCGCCGTTCGATGCGTCCGACCTCGTCGGTCACCTGATCCGTTCCGACGCGTCGCCCGAGGAGCGGGTGCTTGTGTGCATGAACGATGCCCGCCTCTTCATCGATTCGGTGCCCGACCGGGCCTGGCAGCGCGCCTGCCAGGCGCTGCGCCTGCTGGGCGATCCGGAACTGCCGAACGGCGTCGCGGATCGCACCGTGCGTGCCGAGGCCGGCGAGACGGTACTCGCCACAGCGGCGCGCCTGCTGGTCGAAGGGACGCCCAGGGGTGTAGAGCGGTCCGCCGTGTTCGCTACCGCGGTCCAGGTGGTCGGGAAGCAGACCGCGGCTTCGGAACCCGCGGCCGACGCGCTGGCCCAGCTCGAGTCCTGGTCAGCGGACCGGAGCTTGCCGCCCTTCGCCCTGCTCGAGGCGGCCCGCCGCCTCTCGCAGAGTGAGTCGTCAGGCAGCGGGTGGTTGCAGGAGGCATTGCTGCCGGCGGCCCAGGCGCTGCGGAGGGGTCTGGAAGCGTGCGCGGAGGATCCGGTCCTGGCGGAGGAGTTCGCCGGCGCCGAGGTCGAGGCCTGGCTCGAATCGACCTTCTACGTGGGAGACGTTGAAACGAAGTCGCGGGCGCTCCGCCGCGCGGCCTTCGACGCGTTGCTCAAGGCCGGAGGGGAGGAGGAGTCTTCCGCCCGGCGCAGGCAACGGCTGCAATGCGCGGAGTCTCTGCTTCAGGCGCTCGCTCCGGATCTGCGCCGATTGGGCCGGTTCCGCGAAGCACAGGGACGTCCTCTCGACGCGGTCGACGCCTACCGGCAGGCCGGTTCCCACCGGGATGCGCTGCGCGTGCTGCGCTACGCCGGCCTGTGGGAGAAGGCCGCGCCGCTGGCGGAAGGGGAGGTGCGGGACGACCTGGACTGGCTTCTGGAACTCGAGCGGCTCGTCGAGCGTCGACCCGCGGGCCAGAACCGGCGCCTTCGTGAGGGGGAGCGCGACCGGCTGGAAAAGCTGCTCGGCCGGGTACGGAAGCGGGCGCCGCGCAAGGGCGGAGGGCGCCGGTGATCCTTGAGACTCAGGCGACGCTCGGGTCCGGCTGGACCGACAGTTCCCGCACCACGAAGGACGACCGCCCGCTGTTCTCCTCCCAGAGGCCGACCGCCAGCCGGTAGTTCCCCGGCGCCAGGAGCAGGCCGCTGCGAACGGCAATGTACTGGCCCCCTGCGGCTTCGAGTTCGGCGACCGGCACGTTGAGTTCGAAGTCGAAGTGCAGGGGCGGCATTCGGCTGCCGTCGTCGCGCTGAACCTGGAGCACGACGCGGTAGTGGCCGCTGGCGACGGGGTTGCGGGCAGCTCGTGTCGGCGCGAGTTCCAGCTTGCCGATCGGCAGGCTGGCGACAACCTCAAGCGGCGTCAGTCCATCATTTCGGCCCGTATCCGCGCCCGCGACCCGGCCGATGTCGACCTCGATGCCGTGTGAGTTCTCTTCCCAGCCGAACAGCAGCGTGCCCCAGGCGCGACTGGCGAGGTTCTGCTGGATCGTCACCGGCACGTAGCTGGTGCGGTAGCGCAGCCTGCCGTGGCGCGCCGCGGAGCGCTTCCTCACCCGGAGTGTGACCTCGCGGATGCCGGTATCGCCCATCGAGTCCGGTGGTGCGAAGGAGAGCGAGTAGTAGGTCGAGATGTCGGTTCGGGTCAGCAGGAGGAATTCGCCGACGCCGGTCTCGGCAGTAAAGGACAGGCCGCCGGTCAGGCCGGCCAGGCTCTCCAGGCCGGAGCGCACGTCCGACAGCTCGACGATCGACCCGCGGCCGGAGGCGCTTTCGCCCAAGCCGCTGATCGACGGGTCGATGACCGGCGGTTTGAGCGGGTAGAAGGTGACCCGGTGGGTGTTCGCGAGCGCCGCGAGCTGATCGAAGGCGTCCCCGCAACTCAGTTCGGCGGCCAGGGTCTGGAAGGACAGCGCGCCGCCGTCGTCGACCTGCACGATGCGCGTGGGTCTGCCCATGCGGTCGGCGCGGTCGACCCCGAAGGGGCGGTGATTGCGATCATGGAGATCGAGCGAGCCCGGATCGCGCATCAACTCGTCGCCCTCCAATTGCCGTGAATCACCCGCGAGCCGGTCGTACATCGTCTTCGCGGCGCGGTCGAGCGGATAGCGAGGCAGGCCGTCGCTCACGAACAGGACCGCCTTGCGGCCCGGTACAAAGGCCAGAGCCTCGACGAGGGAGCGCACGGCGCGGAGCGTTTGCAGGGTGTCGAATCGCAGGGCTTCGCCGTAGCTGCGGAGGTTCGCTTCTACGCTGGCGAGCGACGCCTCGCCGAGCCGGTAGCGGGCGCCCTTGGCGGCCATCAGCCGCAACGTCTCGCGCACGGCCAGAGACGCGGTGCGCTGCTGGCTGCGGAGCCCTGTGTGCGGCGGCTCGCTGCCGGCGGCCGTGGTGAGCACAGCGCGCACGGCCTCACGGTCGCGAGTGGGCGCAAGCAGCGGTTCCAGGCGCTCGCCGAAAGCGGCCGCGGCCACCCAGGTCGGGTTGGCCGCGATCTCCGCGTCCAGGGCTTTGGCGACCTCGGCCAGGGCCGCGTCGCGGTGTTTCCGTTGCAGGTGGCGCTCGTCGATGAAGAGAAGGATCGTCAGCCTGCCGGTGACCGTCTCGCGGAGGTCCTCGGCGGCCGACACGCTCAGGATCTCGACCGGTTCGCCCTCGACCTTCAACTCGAAGTCGTCCCTGGTCAAGCCGGTGATCGGCCGGTCGGAAGAGTCGGTAACCACGGCGTCGAGGCTGATCAACCGCACGTCGATCGACTCGCGAAGGACGATGTCCTCGCGGATCGGGCCGCGGTCCGTTTCGCCCTCCGTTCGTTCGCCGGCGTTGTCGCCTGGCTGAGCCTGCGCGGCGGCCTGGGGTAGACCGTACAAGTACGTTGCGGCGATGATCGCGGCAACCGTCGCGACCAGCAGCGTCGGCGATCTGCGGAGAACCCGTGAACCGGTCAAGAGACTCCATGTTAGCGCCGACAGCCCGAGGTGCCGGCTGCTATCCTCACCGTTCCCGGTCTACAGGAGGGGGTCTGATGAAGCGGAGTCTCATCGAACGAACTGCGGTCGCGGTGCTGGTGGCGGTCGTCTTGGCGGCAGCCCCTGCCGCGGCGCAGGGCACCGACTACACGGCGCCGCGCACCCACGACGGCAAGCCCGATCTGAACGGGATCTGGCAGGCCCTGGGCGCGACGCACTGGGACATCGAGGCCCACGCTGCGCGCCATGGCCCGGTGGTCGAGATGGCCGCGCTGGGCGCCATCCCGGGCGGGCTCGGCGTGGTGGAAGGCGGGAAGATCCCCTACCTGCCGGATGCGCTGGAGCTGCGGAACCAGAATCGAGAGAACTGGATGGAACTCGATCCGGCGGTCAAGTGCTACATGCCGGGCATCCCTCGCGCCAACTACATGCCCTTCCCATTCCAGATCGTCCAGACTCCCGATCACGTCCTGATCGCCTACGAGTTCGCCAGCGCCAGCCGGGTGATCTACATGAACCGGCCCGACTTCGAGGCCCCCTTCGACACCTGGATAGGGCACTCCCGCGGACGCTGGGAAGGGGAGACCCTGGTGGTCGATGTGACGAGTCAGGTGCCCGACACCTGGCTCGACTCGAGCGGCAACCACCACACCGATGCGATCCACGTCGAGGAGCGATGGACTGCAATGAGCCCGTATCACCTGCAGTACGAGGCGACGATCACGGACGAGAACGTCTACAGCGAGCCTTGGCAGATCAGTCTGCCGCTCTACCGCCGGATCGACCCGAACATGCAGCTCCTGGAATTCAAGTGCGTCGAGTTTGCCGAAGAGCTGATGTACGGGCACCTGCGCAAGGGCGCAGACTCGAGTCCGTAGCGCCCAAGCCGAAGTCCTGGAAAGAGGAGAACAGCGATGAAGTTGCAGCGAATCGTTCTACTGGCCGCGGGAGTGGCCCTGGTGCTTGCCATACCGGTCGCGGCTCATCACGCCTTCTCGGCCGAGTTCGACGCCGACCAACCGCTTCAACTTCGCGGCACCGTGACCAAGATGGAGTGGATCAACCCCCACGCCTGGATCCATCTCGAGGTCGCGAACGACGACGGCTCATCGACAGTCTGGATGGTCGAAGGCGGTACGCCGAACACGCTGGCACGCCGGGGCTTCTCAAAGAAGTCGCTTCTGCCTGGCACCGAGATCGTCGTCGACGGCTACCGGGCGAAGGACGGTTCGAACAAGGCGAACGGCCGCGACCTGACCTTCCCGGACGGCAGCAAGCTGTTCATGGGGTCGTCCGGCACCGGCGCGCCGCGGGACGGTCGCGACGCTACCGAGCCGCCGGGCCGATAGCGCCGGCCTACTCGCCGCCGGAGGCCGCGGCCCTCTTCTCGTCTTCCAGCAGGCGCGCGCCCTTGAGGATGCCGCCCATGGCGTAGTTGCCTTCGTGGCAGGCGTACTCGTAGACCTTGGTTTCCGTTCCCGGCCACAGGTACTCGCCGCTCCAGGGCACGGTCCAGACCGTGGGATCCTCGATCGTGAAGCCGTACAGGAGGTCCTTGCCCTTGCGGGTGAAGCGCTCGGTGACCCTTAGGTTGCGCGAGGCGAGGAAGAGCGCTGGCCCGTCGGTGAAGTTCGTCGTCTCGACGACCAGGGTGTCCGCTTCCCACCAGCCGATCGAGTCTCCCAGCCAGCGGTGTTCGTCCTCGGGGATGTGCTCGCCGCCGATGCGGACGATCCGCGCGTCGTGAACCATCTCGACCAGGATCATCAGGTGATCCTCGGTCTGCACGATTCGCTTGGCGTTGTTGTAGAGGACGGGCAGCATCGGCGGACCACCGGTGGAGCCGAAACCGATCAGGCAGCGTTCGGGAACGCCCAGGGACTCCGGCCCGTCGTAGGGCCCGGGACCCTCGACGTCGAGCCACCAGGCGGTGCCGTCGTTACCGCGACGCCGGCCGCGCCGCTCCGACATTCGCTGCATCGTCTCCGGGGTCAGAGCCGGCATCCGCCCGTTCGGCGGATCAGTGATGATCGAGGTCCGGAACTTGCCGTCGATGGAGAACACGTCGCTGCCGCGATCGGTCCAGAAGTTGTTGTAGCCGCCGACGTTGCCGGCGCCGCTGGTCTCGCGGAACTCGTCGCCCAGGCCGATCGGCGGGGCTCCGCCCGGCGGGGGCGGTTCGGTGATCTGCCGCTTGGCTGCGCGCGCGGATACCCGCTCCCGCTCCCTTTCGACGATCGCGTTGGCCTGTTCCGGCGTCAGGAACAGATTGTCGCTGAACTCCGGCGGTCGGTTGAGCGGCGTCAGCGTGGCGACATCGTAGTTGCCGGTGAAGTCCGGACGCCCCGAGGCGGTGCGCGGAGTCGCGTCGTCCTCGGCGCTTGTCGCAGCCGGCGCCGCGAGGAAGATGGTGGCGGCTGCCGCCGCGATGGCTGGACGAAACCCGGTCTGCATCGTGTCTCTCCTCCTTGACTGCACCTGATGGGAGATCCCGTTATACCAGCAACACCGACGTGGGTCGTTTCAAGGCTCGCTGCTCGGGCCTGCCCTGTGGAGATGCAGGCCCGAGGGCAATGAATGGCGCCGGGCCTTGTTGATCGCCATGCACAGTGGGCACGTACGCCTGCCTATTCACCGAGCGCCGGGAGCGACCCTGCGCCTTGTATCGGCTGTTGTATTCAGCAGAGGACCCGGCTCGCAGGCCCACTACGCCTCTGACGACCAACTGAGCGAAGTTACCGCGTCGGTCTGTAGGCGTCAAACCGATTTATGGTGCTACGAGTTTGGGGGGGCGCCCGACGGTGCGGCCCATGGTTGGGCCCAGTGGTTCGAGCCCGCCTCGTCCTAGCGGGGCGTGAGACCGGCCAACACGCTTGTCGTGGCCGCCGCGAGTGCTGTCGTGGCTGCCCAGTAGACGCCGGCGAGCAGGTAGCCCTTCCGTCGTGGCAGTCCATGGACAGCCGCTGCGCCCAGACCGAGCAGCGCCAGGAACCAGATCGTGAAGGGATTGATGCTCGCCCAGACGACGGTGAGCGCGGCGTTGTCCCCGCCCAACAGCAGGTGCAGTCCCGGGATCGGCTGAGCGTCCTTCGCCGATTGGATGGCATCCATGCCTCTCACACTGGCAATGAGCAGAGCAATCCACCTCTGAACGTGCACGATCACACCGAGGTGGATCATCAACGAGAGCGTTTGCACGAATCGCGCCTGCCCCCCGAACGCCAGCACAAGGAGCCATACGAACATGGTCTGGATGAGAAGAGCGAACGCGAACGTGGCGCCGGCGAAGGCGCGTGCGGTCCACCGCACCACCTGGCTCGCTTGCACCGTTTCCTCCAGTTGCGCCATCAGCTCGTCAGCCTGTTCGGCTCCTCCCGGTAGTGCTGCGGCGACCTCGGCTCTCGAGGCCTGGAGTTGGTAGGGCTGGATCAACTCTGCGAACACGATCGCCCCCAGGAGCATCAGGAGCAGACCGGGAAGCCAGGGTGAGTTCCGGCGGATGATCTCGAAGCTCTGTCGTGGCGAGACGACGATTCCGACGAGGCACTTGAGCCAACCGCCTTGGCTGTTGGGTTGGTCGCCGTTCGGCGGGGTTTCGTGCGGGTTGTCGAGGGTCTGCGGATGCTCGGTCATGTCTTGCTCCTGTTGCCGATCCACGAGAGGCGGGAGAACCTCTCGCGTCTGGAGATGCTGAGGATGAGGTTCTCGAGCCTGCCGGCGCCGTCTTCTCCCTCGGCGTCGGGCAGCTCGCGAAACTCCTCTCGGGAGCAGGACAGGAGAACCTTGCCGTCCCTGATGACGGCGATATGGCTCGACACGCGTTCGACGTAGTCGAGCATGTGGGAGGTCAGGAACACGGCCACGCCGTCCTGCTCGGCCATCTGCTGCAGGATCGACATGACGGTGCGCGCGCTGAGCGCATCCATGCCCTCGAAGGGCTCGTCGAGAAACAGCACCCGCGGCGCGTGAAGGGTCGCGGCTGCCAAACGGATCTTCTTCCTCATGCCGTGGGAGTAGGTCGTGATCGGTCGCTTGGCGGCATCTTCGAGGTCGAAGACCGCCAGCGCCTCATCGGTTCGTTGCCCGGCGTCTTCGCGGCCCAGGCCATAGATGCGGGCGTACGCCAGCAACAGCTCTTCGCCGGTCAGGCTCTCGAACAGGACGCTCTGATCCGGCACGATGCCGAGCTGCCGCTTGAGCTCCGTGTCGTTTACGTCGACCGGCTTTCCCAGCAGGCGGACCGTGCCGCTAGTGGGCTTGAGCAGTCCGGTCAGCATCGACCAGGTCGTCGTCTTGCCCGCCCCGTTGGGACCGACGAAACCCAGGATCTGACCCTCATGGACATCGAGATCCACGCCGTCGACGACGACGTTGCCGCCGAACGACCGGGTCAGGTTGTCTGCCTTGATTGCTTCCATTGGTTATAGAGGTTCCTTGTGGTTGTGGGTGGTCAGGGGGGCTAGGACTTTTCGACTTGGTCCCGCAGCAGCAGTTCATGAGCTCGGGACTCGATCTCGCGCCTCTGGCGCGCAGTCGCGGCGCGCCAGGCCAGGGCCGCGACCGTGGCGATCGAGACTGCGAAGATGCCGGCGATCAAGGAGCCCTGTTCGGATTCTTCCGCGATCCTCCAGATGACGACCGACACGACGAGGAAAGCCACGATGGGAATTTGAGCGACGAAACCAGCAGCCAGGTTCTCCGGTTCGAACTCGGAGGCGCCGCCGATCTTGCGTTTGGGCCAGTAGAGTTGAACCAGGCTGTACGCACCATCCGTCAGCAGGAGCAGGACCGGAAGGAAGAACCCTGCGAGAACCCCGAGCCGCCAGGAGCTCCAGCCGAAGTGAGCAAGGCCGATTCCGGTCGCCAGAAGTGCGACCGGAACGACCAGGAGGGACGGCACCCTTGCGGGGACCCTGAAGATCCGGAATGCGGTCAGCGGCAGGGTGAGTGACTCGCCCCAGACCTGGCAGCTCGGCGGCGGCTTCTCGGTCCTCACGCCGTTGAGCAGGATGGCGGTCATGACGACCGCGACCAGGACGCCAAGGAGGAGATCGATCGAGGCGGAAGCCGCATACCCGAGGCAGATGGTGTATGCCCAGCGGACCCCCTTGCCGCGAAGGGCACATTCGATCTCGACCAGTGTCAGGCTGGCGGCCGGCGAGAGACGAGCCGTGCGGCGAAGGAGCAGTGCCAGGGGCGTGACCGAGGCGGCCGTCCTCCGGTCGCCGCCCGGTCGAGACAGCATCTGGCGGAGTAGCAGTCGCTGCTCGATGAGGATCGCCCCTGCAAGGAGGATCAACAGGGCCCCGAGCCGCACGAAGTTGGCCTGAAAGTCGCTGGGAGAATCCAGAATGGCGATGAGGAGTCCCGGTGGCGTGAGCCCGGCGACGCTCAGGACCGCCGAGTCGCGGATCGAAGCGGCAACTGTTTCGATTCCGGTCTCGCCGTCCAGGACGCCTATCAAGATGCCCGCGCCGTAGATCGCCCCAGCCGTTGCCAGGAACACACCAATGAGTCCGATCAGACTCTCAATGAGCTGGTCGATTGCGATCGTGAGAATGGCGGCAAGGCGTCCGAGCAGGAGCACCAGAACTACCGAGGCAGCGGCAGCGAGGATGAAGTGAATCGGCCCGCCCGACTGTGTGGCGAGTATGTAGATCAAGGCGGGGCCGAGACCAACGAGCCAGTAGCCGATCAGGCTCAGCGCCAACCGGAGCACGTAGAGATCGCGGTACCCGGCGGGAAGCGGCAGGAGCTGCTCCAGATCGAAGAGCCACGTGACGGGCAGACGCAGGACGACCTGAGCCAGGATCCACAACAGGACCACGACGCAGGCGCTGAGGTACAGGAGATTCCTGCGCAGTCCGTCGTCTTCGATGGCGAAGAGGAAGGGCAGGAGGGCCAGGGTCGAAATGGTCGCGATGACGAGGTAGAGAAGGGCGAGCCCGATTGCCACAAAGGGTGCCTGATTGGCGCGCTTGAGTGCGTCCGGGAACGACAGCCGAGCGAGGGTCACCAGAAGGTCCGCTCGGCTGCCTGGGTTTGTGAAGGTCGCCATCGAGTCCTTGGATTCGCTCTAACCGGCTCTAGGGGGAAGGAGGCCGGCACCTGGACTGGTGGCGGGCCGAGTTGGCCGCTCTGCGCAGGGCAAACGAGACCCCCCACCGACTTGCCTGACGAAGGGAGCGACCCTAAGCCCAGGGGCGACGGCTAGTTCTGGCAGGGGGTCCGGCTCGCAGGCCCACTGCGCCTCTGACGACCAACAGACGGACGCTACTCCGCACATGTAGCGTCCGTCAAACATCCTTGCGCGGCGAGTCGGCATTCCAGCCACGACCCGTTCGAGCTCCGGAGGAAGCGCTAGCGTTCCGCGCCAGGAGCGCGTCGAGTCCGCGAGACCCGATCAGGCGCTGTTGCGATGCCCGGAAGACCAGCCCTGTGGTGACGGCGAGGACGACGTAGATCGAAAGGAAGATGCTCGACGCCAACCGGCTCGGAGTTCCTTCATTGGCCGTGAAGAGGAAGACGACGGCAACAAAGGGGAGAAGCAGGCTGAGGCTCAACATGCTCTGGGCCAGGATCTTCCCTGCGCGATTGTCCCTTCCGTCTGTTCCGACGGGTGTCTGCCACCGCGCGTCGAACCACCCATAGGCCGCGTCGGCGAAGAAGAGGGCGGCGGAAGAATGGAGGACGATGTAGCCGACGTGAAGCCAGCCGAACCAGCCGAAGCGAACGGAGGATGCCGCGAGGGCTGCACAGGCGAAACCGGTCGCGACGACCGACGGCGCCCGGCCCATGGCGCGGAGAGCCCCGATCAGAGTCACTGGGAGGGCGAAGGACTCGGACCAGACACGGCATGTCGGCAGGAGGCGCTCAGCGCGGTGGGAGGTCAACAGAATGCATGCGAGCGTCAAGGATCCAACGACGGCGACTACCGGAGTGCCGATGACGATCATGAGGAAGAAGAAGAAGGCGAGAGCGATGAGCATGGACCAGCGGAGGCCACGGTCCCTGGCGGCGCTTTCGATCTCGATCAGCGTCAAGATGCCGCCCGCCGACACCGCGGGCAGTCGGCGTAGCAGTGCCGCCAGCGGCAGGGTCGGATGCTTGACGTGCGGTCCACCGGAGGGGAGGCCGAATCCCGATCTGCGCAGCAGTTCCCGGTCGCAGATACCGATAGCGACGGCGTAGGAGCACAGACCCAGGAGGCGAATCCCGTTCTCCCATTTGCCGTCGGGGTCGTTCAGCATTGCGGCTAGCAGTCCGGCAGGGGTGTAGGCAGCGCCTCGGCCCAGGGCCGAATCCCGTGTCCATCCCAGGATGTCGCCGACACTGATGTCGCCTGCCTTCAGCAGAATCCCCCAGTAGAGTCCGTAGTACATCGCGCAGATCAGGACCAGCGCGACCACGGAACCGATGAGCCCCTCGACCAACCGGTCTCGCTGCCTCGACACGACGGATACGATCTGGCCCTGAATCACCACTGTCAGGCCGATGCCTGCTGTCACTGTCGCGAAGCCGACCAGGCTGGTTGAGCGGGTGACGGCGAAGTACGGCGCGGCCAAGCCAAGAGCCAGCAGCCACGTGCCGCCCAGATAGCCGGCAAGCCGCAGTCGATAGAGCGTGCCGAACCCGAACGGAAGCGTGATGAGCGGCCGGATATCGAGCAGCCAACTGATGGGCCGTTGGCTGAACACCTGCACGAAGAGCCAGATCGCGGCCACCAGGGAAAGCGCGACGGTGAGCAGTCCGCTGCGCAGCGCGGGGTCTTCCACGCCGAAGATCAGATGCGGCAAGAAGACGGAGAGGAAGAGCGCGACGGCGGCGCTCGGCAGAGCGATCAAGATCATGAGAAACATCGACCGGTCCATCCGCACCGCCTTGATGTGGACGGTCCAGTAGGTCTCGCCTAGAGCCCAGACGCTGCGGATCGAGGTCATTGTTGCTCCTGTAGTCGCCATCGCGCTCTCCCCGGTTTGTGCGGTTGTGCGGGTCGGATGCAGGTTACGCAGTTTCAAGAGATGGTTGATCGAACCATCGCCAGGTCGTCGCGAAACGAGCAGCCGTTCCGCTCCCTCAGATGAGGCAGACCGCTGCCGCGTTCAGTAAGAACGGTGCGGCAATTGCGACGGCTGCGCCGCCGGTCACGATGGCGCCGGCAATCATTCCGGCTCCGGCGAAAGTAAAGACGATTGCGCACCTCCATTTCCACGCGAGTGCCCCGTGGATGCCCGCAGTGGTCTGGTCGGAGAGAGTCAGTACTGTGTCGACGGCGCGCGCGGTCGAGTCCGAGCCGAGCGCTGCTGGCGCGGGCGGGACTGTCATCGTTGCAAGAGCGACGGCGGCAACAAGGCAGAAGGCGGTCAGTGTTTTCATGGGTGGGTCCTTTCTTGAGTTGGTGTGAGAGTGAGAGTGAGAGTGTTGGAACCTGTGGCAACTCGCTTTTCTGTGATCTGCGGCGGAAGCTCCTAGATGAGCAGACAGCCGAGGGTCACTGCGGTCACTCCCCAGGCACAGGGGGGACAGGCCACGCCAAGAACGGCGCGCCCCGCCAGCTTCATTGCGAGACCCCAGCCGGCGCCGAAGCCCCCGAGGGCGAGGCAGCCCGCCACGACCCAGTCAGGTGTGCCTCCCGTCAGTTGAGCCAGTTCGTTCATCGCGAGCGGAGAGGCGCTCTCGATAGCGGAATCCCTTGTTTGGGGCGTGGTGGTGGAAGTCTCGAGCGGCAGCGGCGTGGAAGAGGCGGAAGCCCCCGCAAGAAGCGAGAGGCTGGCAACAATCGATGCGAGTCTGATCATGTGAGTTGATCTCCTTGGTGTGTTTGTGGAATGTGGGGCCGGAGCACTGTCACTAGAAGGGGAGAGGCCAGGGCCAGGGGATGCACGAAGTCGGATCGAACGGGCCAGTGGTGGGTCCGGGACGGAAGACGATGAAGATCGGGCCGAACGGATCGTCCTTGCAGGGAAACGGCACTTGCTGGCTGAGCTGGAGCGGGACTTCGGAGGTCGTTTCGGGAAGCCCGAGCGCGAAGAGATCGGGAGACAATCCAAAGTCGGTTCGAAGAGGTGTGTCCTGATCCGTGGGGATGGTGGTGGTCGGAATCGCCAGCGCGGTGCCAGCGGCGAGCGTCAGAAGTCCGGCCAGGAGGGCGATACGCATTTTCATGGAAGGGTGTCCTTTCGGTGTTGTACGTGTGATTGGGGCGTCGTGATTCATGCTGTTCGGGTTCGTCGAAGAGTTGAGGCCGGTCGGCGAGCCGCCGGTGGGTTTGGATGAGTAGTTGATGGTTGTTCTCCCTTTGAGGGGTTTATGGGTTTGGGTGAGATGGACGGCTTTCGTGCCGTCCGCGGAATCGGGGGGCGCCGCTGGTGAAGGCGAGGACTACGCCGTCCCAGGAACGTTCGAACGTTCTGGCGCTCATGCGCAGGCGCCCCAGGGAGGGGTCGTCGATGACCAGTTCCTCGCCGGCGCTGCGGATGACGACGAAGTGGTCGCCGTGGACGTGGGCGATCGCGGGCATCGGGATGTCGTGCAGCCGCTCCACCGGCAGGCGGAGGCCCTGGCTGGCGAGACCGCGGTGTTCGGCGGTCTTCTTCAGGGCGAGCATGCTGGTGCCGTCCGGGCCGGTGCCAGTGGCGGCCTCGAGCTCGGCGAGCGTGGCGCCGGTGAAGCCGTGGTGATCGAGGATCATCTTGAGCGCGGCCGGGCCGCAGTCGGAGCGTCCCTGCTGCCGCACGACCTCGGCGGAGCCAAGGGCCGATGGGTCGATGGAGGCTGCCCAGGCGAGGCGGTCCAGGGTGGGTCCGACGGCGCGGACTGCGACCGCCACCAAGCCGGTGGCAAGCAGAAGCCCGGCGGCAGCCAACCGCCGACGGCGGGCCGTGCCCGAGTGATCAGAGCGCATCGGTTTCGGTTCCCAAAAAGGAGCGCCAGGCGGCCTCGGGCCGTTCGCCCGTTGTGACGGCCCGGATCCGGGAGTGCTCGTCGACCAGAAACACGAGCGGCACATGGACCACGCCGAAGCGCTTGGATACCGAGGCGTCGGGGTCGGCGATCGTGCGCAGAGCGGCGGTGTCGTCGAGCCCGGTCGTTTCGGCGTTCGCGACGACCGCGATCAGGTCGAGGTCGAGCTCGCCGTCAGCCACGAGTCGCCGGAACGCGGCGATCGTACGGTCGCAGTTGCCGCAGCCGGCCTTGGCGAAGGTAACGACTCGAAGCCGGCCCGGAGATGCCGGCAGGGACTCGCCGTCGGCGAGACCCGGCAGGGCGGGGAACACCATACCGACTTCGGGTCGCTGGGACAGTCTTGCTTCGAGCCTGGACTCGAACCAGAACAGGGCGCCGATGGGGCCGAGGACGGCCAGAGCGACGATCGCGATGGCGAGCCGGCGGCGGCTCATGGCTGGCGCCCCTGGTGACGGCAGTTCGCTTGGCGGTGGGCCGAGGGGCCAGGGCGGGCCTGGAAGCGCAGCATGGAGATGAGCGGCGCAGAGGGGGCGCCGAGCATCTGGAGCGCGTGCGCGAGACGTGCTTCAAGGGTCCGGGCGGGAGGTTCCGCGAGTCGGAGTCTCAGGACGCTGCCGGTGCAGGAGCCCGCTTCGTCTTGGAGGGAGTCCGGGAGCAATGTGCGGGGGCTGTGAGGGAAGTTCAGAGGCGTCATCGTTCTCTCGGGACGGCGCCGCCCGGTCGCGGGCTGGCCTGTGGATATGGGGGTCGGACTGTGCGTCGAAGTTGTGCGCCGCGGGTTGAGCGGCTGCGTTCTATGACTAAGACGCAAGAAGGCCCTCGGAACCCGGTTTCGGGTTCCGAAGGCCCTACCTGGAGGCCGATGTGCGGAGCCTTAGCTCAGCAGCAGCCGCAGATCGTCGGCGGTCAGATCGCGCAGGGACGATCCGCCGCCTTCGAGGATCGCGTCGGCGATCTTCCGCTTCGAACGCTGCAGTTCGAGCATCTTTTCTTCGACGGTGTCGCGCGCGATCAGCCGATAGGCGAACACAGGCTGGGTCTGGCCGATGCGGTGCGTGCGGTCGATGGCCTGCGCCTCGACTGCGGGGTTCCACCACGGGTCGAGCAGGAAGACGTAGCCGGCCGCGGTCAGGTTCAGGCCGACGCCGCCGGCCTTCAGGCTGATCAGGAAGATGTTGCAGTCCGGATCGGTCTGGAAGTGCTCGACGACGTCTCCCCGGTTCCGTGTCTGGCCGTCGAGGTAGGCGTAAGGCACGCCCTGCTCCTCGAGGTGACGGCGGACGTAGGCCAGGAGCGATGTGAACTGGGAGAAGACGAGGCACTTGTGCCCCTCGTCGAGGACTTCGGAGACCTGCTCGAACAGGGACTCGAGCTTGGCGCTCCCGGCGCTCTCCCACGCCTCGTCGATCAGACCGGGGTGGCAGGCCACCTGGCGGAGTCGGAGCAGGGCCTCGAGCACCTGCACCGTCGACCCGGCGACTCCCTTGTCCTCGACCTGCTTCAGCAGACTGTCGCGATAGCTCGCACGGAGCTGGTCGTAGAGTTCCTGCTGTCTCGGGTTCAGGGTGCACTGAAGGATCTGCTCGGTCTTCTCTGGCAGGTCGGGCAGCACTTGCTCCTTCCTGCGGCGGAGGATGAACGGCCGCAGACCCTTGGCGACCAGGGCCAGTTCACGCTGGCTCGGCGCTCGGCCACCGGCCAGCACGTCGAGCGCCGGCAGTCGACCGAGCAGCCCCGGGTTGAGGAACTCGAAGATCGAGCCCAGCTCCCCGAGGTGGTTCTCGATCGGCGTGCCGGTCAGGGCGAGGCGGTTCTGGCCGTCCAGCAAGCGGCAGGCCTTGGCGGTTTGCGAGGCCGCGTTCTTGATCGCCTGCGCCTCGTCGAGGATCACGGTGTCGAACTCGACCGTGGCGAGGTAGCCGATGTCTCGGCGGACGGTGCCGTAGGTCGTGACCACGAGGTCCGCGGTCTTGAGGTCGTCGCGGAGATCCTGGCGGTCGCGCCCCCCGTACTCGAGCACCTTCAGATCGGGCGTGAAGCGGGCGGCCTCGTCAATCCAGTTGTAGACGAGGCTGCGCGGCGCGACGACCAGGTACGGCAGCTTGGTGGTCTTCGACGCGGTGCGGAACGTGCGCAGGAACGCCAGCGCCTGGATCGTCTTGCCCAGCCCCATGTCGTCGGCGAGGACGCCGCCGAGGCCAAATTCGCGCAGGAAACACAGCCAGCCCAAGCCGAGCCGCTGGTAGTTCCGTAGCGTGCCCACGAAGCTGCGTGGTTCCTTCTTGGCCTTGATCGAGGAGAAGGTGCTCAGCTTCTCGCGCAGTTCGGCGAAGGTCTTGCTCACGTTGACCGGCGGCGTGACCGCCAGCAGCGCGTCGACGAGTAGCGCCTGGGAAGGGAGGAAGCGCAGACCCTCTTCGTTCGAGTCGTGGGCGAGCTGGCTCAGAGAGCCGTAGTTCTCGACCCAGGCGGCGGGGAGCAGTCCCTTCGAGCCGTCTCCCAGTTCGACGGAACGGCGTCCATCCGAGATCGCGGCGAGGATTTCCGAGAACTCGATCTGGTCGCCGTCGAAGTCGATCTGTCCGCTGAGCTCGAACCAGTCGACGCCGCTCTCGATACGCAGTGCAGGCGGACTGGGCGATCGGATCGAGGCGCCGTGGGCCTCGACCTCCCAGCCCTCGAGGAGCAGCGGCTCCGCGACCGCCGGCAGGTCACGCGGTTCGAGTTCCAGGCTGTGGCCGCTCTTCAACGCCACCGGCTTCAGGCCAAGTTCGAGCAGCCTGACGAGCGCGTCCTGTTCCGTCTTCAGGTCGCGGCGAACGAAGCGGTGCTCCTCCCAGTCGACGACGGCGGATCGGGGGTCGCCCGCGTCGACGGTCAGGCCGCCGTAGCCGAAGGAGAGCCGGGCCTCGAGCTGAGGGTTCATCCACTCGGGGGCGTCCTCCGGCGTGAGCGCCAGACGCGGTTGGGGGACGGGCGCCTCCTCCGACAGGTAGACCTCCTCCGGGAGTTCCAGTGGCGGCAACTCGGGCAGCTCCAGCAGACTGGTTACTGCGGCCTCGAGGTCTTCATCCGGGATCACGAGGTCGCCGCTGTTGCCGAGCAACGCATACCAAGGCTCATCTCGCTGCGGATCGAGATGCAACCGGCCGATGGCGTCGTCGAGCAGGAGGAGCATGTTGCCCCGCCCGTCCTGTCCGGCATCAGGGGTCGTTCCGCCGCCGTTCGGGAAGGGCAGAACGAGCGCGGCCCGACTCAGCGGTGCGGTTTCGTCGCCGCGCTTGAGCATGCCGCGCAGCCGGACCCGGCTGGCTGCCGCGAGTTCCAACTGCAGGGCGAGGCGCCAGGGCTCGCCGTCGTCGATCGTGACCGCGCGTGGATCGCCGAGTGAGCGGCCGTCCCACCAGTACAGGCGCCCCCCCGCGCTCAACCGCGGCAGCAGGGGGCCGATCCAGTTCATGGGCAGGTAGACCCGTTGCACGAGGGGACGGCCGGTGTTGCGGGCGCCATGCCCTCCCTTGCGCTTGGTGCGGCTGGCGCGGGCTGGCACTTCGGGCGGTAGCGCGGTGATCATGGCCGGCTCGCCGCCGGGGGGTACTCCGTTCTCCGCCAAACGAGCAGGGTCGTCCGTTGTGAGTCCGAACAGCTCTTCCAGCGTCTTGTGGTCGATGCTCAGACGCTTCAACTTGCCGCTTTCGCCCTGCGGGTTCTGCTTGCGTCCGAAGATGTCGACCATCAGACCGCCTGCGTCGCGGCTCGTGGCGGCGTTGAGCAGGAGCTGGATCTGAGGCGGGGCGTTCCTTGGAGTAGCTGGCTTCTCCGGCTGTGCCTGCCGTTCGATGTCCTCGCGCACGGTCTCCACAACAGAACGCCAGCTCGTTGTTGCAGGGCTTCGCCGCCGCCGGTTGCGGCTTCGACGCGAGCGGCGGACCGGGCGGGCGGCATCTTCCGGGCCGTCGGTCGCGGGCTGCACCACGTCCAGAGCCAATCCCGGGATGGACACCTGGGGAGGTCGCGTCTTGCGTAGCGAGATCCGGCCGGATCCCGACGGCTGGCTCTTCGGTTCGTTCGCGGCTAGTTGCAGCAACGATGCCCAGATGTGGCCGCAGGCGACGCCGGCAGCGAACTGCTCGCAGCCGCAGACAGCATGGAGGATGCGTTCGTCCGCAACCCTGGACCAGTCGAGTTCGACGTTGGCGGTGGCGGCGCTTTCGTCGGCGGGCGGTGGAGGGATCAGAATCCGGGCGCGCGCGCCCTCGATCTCCAGCTTGATGTTTCCCTTCGAGAAGACTGTCCGTCCTTCTTCCCGGTCCTGCGGCCGGAAGTGGGACGCACTGCGTTGATGGAGCGCAACGGTACGCGCGTCGCGGGCCCTGCCGCGCGGACGGCTGCGCCGCCTGCGGCGCTCCGGCCGCGGCGGCTGGGTCGCGGGTGAGGTTCCGGTGGGGTTTTCGCTCTGCGCTTCTGGCATTCCGGTGGGGTGTTCGACCCGTTGAGTCCGCTGGCGTCGCCGGCTAGCAGTTCTGTCGCTCCCCGGAGGACGGTGCGACGTGGCGAACGTCTCGGGAGGTTGAGTTGCGGCCGCTATGAGCGTCTGGGGGCGATAGCCGGAATGGCGGTCACCTGCCTCGCGGCACCGTGCAAGTTGCGCGAGTGTAGCCCAAGAACGTAGATAGGCCAAGTGTTCTTCTGGGTTGGAATCAATAGGTGCTTTCGACGGCTGCTGCGATCCAGGTCGATCTACATCATGCAGGGGAACGAGTTATCAGCGGGATCCCGCGGTGCTCGGCAGCATCGTGACGAGGACGGACATGGAGTCAGAGGAGAGCTCGACGATGGCGCAAACCGCGACTGCGCAACTCAACTGGGCGAAGACTCAAGAGCTGAATCCGGTTCGCTTGGCCTGTCCCCTCTACGGCTGGATCAGGTAGGTGAACTTGACCGCGATCTGGCGGTGGGTGCTGAGCCGCTGGCGCAGGTCCCCCTCCATCCAGTTCTCGTTGTAGACGACGAACAGGTCGGAGCCGGGCTTGTAGATCCAGTGCAGGCGGACGTTCAGGCCCAGGTCCTCGGAGTCGTCGTTGTACTGGACGATCGTGTTGAGCCGGAGGTTGGGAGTGAAGGTGAAGTCCACCTGTTGGCTGAACAGCCCGATGTCGAACGCTCCCTGGGGCAGTTCGACGTCGTTGTAGACCCACTGGCTCTCGGTCTGCACGTGCTTTGAGGCGCGGACGCTGAACGTGAAGCGGACAGATGTCCGGGCGCCGTCGTAGAAGTCGCCCCAGCCGAACAGGCCCCGGACGCCGAGGAGGCGGCTCTGGTTGCTGAACATGGCGAGTTCGAAGCCGTCGAAGTCGTAGCGGCCGGCCGGGATGACGATGCCGGACGCGATCTCGAACGGCTCGACCAGGTTCTCCTCTTCACCGACGTAGGCGAGTCGCCAGCGGTCCTCGGTCGTCATCCTCATGCCGATTGGGGAGATCTCGAACCGACTGGACTCCAACTCGCCCTCATCCAGCGTCTCGTAGTAGTCGTAGCGCATCTCCGTGAACCAGGAACGGACCAGGCCGCGTTCGATCCGCGGCAGCCACTGGATATGAGGATTCAGGTGGCGGACGTTCTTGCGCAGCAGGAAGCCGGCCATCGGGCGGTAGTTCTCCTCGATCTCCTGGGCGTCCATGAATACCGTCAGCGCCCGCCCCTGGTAGTCGAAGTTGACACCGTAGGCGGCTTCGCCGGTGTCGGCCGAGCCGTCTGCCCCGCCGCCCACCGGTTCTTCGCTGAGGCCGCTGCTGGTCCAGAAGCCGCCGACGCTCAGCTTCGTCGTGGGCTTGTAGTCGAAGTCGAGGCCGATGACGCGGTTCGCGTCCTCGTTCTCGGGCGCCGCCTCGGTGACGATGGCGCCGACGGTCGAGCGCCGGCCCAGATTGCGCTTGAGCCGGGCGACCGTGAAGGCGTTGGCGGGCAGGTAGCCGTCATCCCGAGCGATGCCGGCGGTGGCGACCCGCAGCACGCCGAGGTTCCAGCCGCCCAACCGGCCGGTGAGCCGGGCGCCCCAGTCGATCGGTACCTGCCGGCCATCGTCCAGGCCGACACGGCGCGAGAAGAACGCCTTGAGCACGGGCGGGCGGAAGAACTCGCGGTGGGGTGGACCGAAGTCGAAGATGCCGGCGTTCTCCAGGAAGAAGTCGCGCTTCTCGGGGAAGTAGAGCGAGAAGCGGGTCAGGTTCGTCTCCAGTTGGTCGACTTCGACCTCGGCGAAGTCGGTGTTGTAGGTGAGATCGAGCGCCAGGGAACGACTCACGCCCCACTTGAGATCGAGTCCGGCGTCGCCGTCCGAGATCGGATCGGCCTCGAGCCGCGGGTCTTCGCTCAGGTTGCCGACCGCGAAGGGCTTGATCTGAAGCTGTGCCGACTGCGAGATCCCGGTCAGCCCGGTCAGTTCGCCGGCCATCGAGACGCGATGGACGGGCTGGACGTGGGAGCCGACCTGCCCCAGCGTGCTGACCTCGCGCGGCAGGCCGGACCAGTGCGTCATCTCGCGCTTGTGCGCGATGTAGCGCTGGACGTTGAAGCCCCAGGCCAGGGCGTTCGGGTCGAAGCGAAGCGTCGAGATCGGGATCGCGATCTCGGCCACCCAGCCGAAGGCGGTTCGACGCGACGCCACCGACCAGATGCCGTCCCATTCCAGGTTCAGGTCGCGGCCCTCGTCGGTGACCAGGGTGTCCGTGCGGGCGCCGTTCAGGTTGGTCTCGAAAGCATAGGCGTTGCGCCGGTCGTGGAAGGTGTCGAGCAGGAGCAGGAGCGAGTCGTCCTGGAAGATCCGGCTGTCGCGTTCCATCTCCTTGGCAATGATCGCGTCGGGATTCGCGTCGAATGCGGTGATGCCGAAGTAGATCGTGCTGTCGGTGAACACGACTCGCACTTCGGTCTGCTCGGTGGCGGGGACGCCGTCGCGGGGTTCGTGCTGCATGAAGTCGGTCCCCACCTCCGACTGCGCCCACACGGCGTCGCTGAGATCGCCGTCGACGGTGGGGCCCTGTTCGACGCGGGTCGCGGCCATCGTCGGCCGTTCGTCGCCTGACGCCGGCTCCTGGAGGCCGGCGATGGGCACGGCCGCGAGAAGGACGAGCGTCGCTGCTGTTGCTGCAGCCGCAGCGGTCGGCTTCGGTTTCGACACGGCGTTGCTGCGGGGTGCGGCGGGCGACAGGCGGTCAGAGGCTTTGACCCGGCCGGGCGCCGCGTCGGATCCAGTAGGAGAAGAACGGGCGGAGGTTAGCAGCAGACTCGTGACCCTCTAGGGTAACGTCCGCGGCCATGCCGAACGAACAGCATCCCGACCTGCTCGTGCTTGCCGAGAAGGCCTGGCGCGGAGAGCTTGACCTCCAGTTCGAGCACCATCCGGTCCACCGCTACTACCCTGGATCCTGCCTCATCGCAGAGGGCCTGCTCGGGTTCAAGGGCATCGCGGGCTTCTACGTCATCGACAGCGGCGACGGTCTGGTGATGCTCGATGCCGGCCATCTGCTCGACGTGAAGCGCTGCTACGAGGATGTCCGCCGCTGGCGTCCCGGCACGCCGGTCGTCGCCGCGATCTACTCGCACCACCACGCGGACCACGTGTTCTCGGTCACTGCCTTCGACGCCGAAGCGGAGGAGCGAGGCTGGCCGCGACCGACGGTCTACGCACACGAGCGGGTGCCGGCCCATTTCGACCGTTACCGCGCCATGGTGGGCTGGAACACGGCGATCAACCGCCGGCAGTTCGCGATCGACGCGCCGCACTACCGCTGGCCGGACAGCTACCGCTACCCCGATGTCGTCTACCGCCGGAGCATGACGTTCCGCCGCGGTGAGCTCACCTTCGAGTTGACCGAGGGCCGGGGCGAGACGGACGACGTCACCTGGACCTTCATCCCTGAGCGCCGGATTCTGCACACAGGCGACCTGTTCATCTGGGCGGTGCCCAACGCCGGCAATCCGCAGAAGGTGCAGCGTTACGTCGGCGACTGGGCCGACAGCCTGGAACGGATGTTGCCCCTGGGCGCCGAGATCCTGCTCCCGGGGCACGGTCTGCCGATCATCGGGGCGGACCGGGTACGTCAGGCGCTCGCCGGCACTGCCCGTTACATGCGGTCGATCGAGGAGCAGAGCGTGGCGGCGATGAACCGGGGCTTGAGCCTCGACCGGGTCGTGCAGGCGGTGCAACCTCCGGAGGAGCTGGCGGACGAGCCGTACCTGCAGCCGTTCTATGACGATCCGACCTTCCTGGTGCGGATGATCTGGCGCCGCTATGGCGGCTGGTGGGACGGCGAGTTCGACAACGTGATGCCGGCTGCGAAGAAGGAACAGGCGCGAGCCTGGGTCGAGCTGGCCGGTGGCGTCGACCGGGTGGTCGAGCAGGCGCGCAAGTCGTCCGCGGCCGGGCGCCATGCGGTGGCGTGCCACCTGATCGAGGCGGCTCAGTACGCGGCGCCCGAGAGTGCCGAGGTCCACGAGGCGCGTGCGGCCGTCTACCGCGCGAATGCCTGCTGCCAGCCGTCGTCGATGGCGAGGAACATCCTGAATCATGCGGCCCTGGCCAGCGACAGTGGCCGCCGCGATCTGGCTTCGAGCGAGTGACGGTCTGCGTGCCGAATCGGAGGCGGACCGGATGGTGAGCTCCGGCAGGGGCCGGACGCGCCCGATCGTCGGGACCGCCGGCGCCCTGTGGGCGGTGAGCGGCGTCGTGGGTCTGCTCCTGTGGGCGATCTTCAGGCTCGCGAGGATCTCGATTGCCGCCTTCGACCATCCGTTCGCCTGGTATCACTGGGCGGCTCTGCTGGCGATCATTCCGTTCATGGCCTGGTCGGAGGGCTTGCGCGGATTCCAGTTGCGCTTTTCGCCCCGGGTGGCGGAGCGGTCGGTCTCGATCCGCGCCAACCCGACGCTGGCTCGCGTTGCTCTGGCGCCGCTGTTTGCGGCCGGCTACTTCGGAGGCGCGCGGCGCGAGCGGCTCGGCGTCTACTTCGTAACCCTCGGCATCCTGGTCCTGATCGTCCTCGTCCACCGCCTGGCCCAGCCGTGGCGGGGAATTCTCGACGCCGGCGTGGTTGTGGGGCTCAGTTGGGGCACGATCGCGACGCTGGCCTTGAGTGTGCGCGCCTGGCAGCGCGGGTAAGGGCGCCGCGGGTTGGGACGCTACTGCTTCATCGCCTTGCGGATGAAGCGGGCCATCGTCTCCCGCAGGTGAAGCGAGAGGTCAGGATCGCTGACGCCGTGGCGTGATTTCGGGTAGAGCATCATCTCGAACGGCTTGCCGGCCTTCTGCAGGTCCCAGGCGATCTGGAGCGTGTTCTGCATGTGGACGTTGTCGTCCATCGTGCCGTGGATAAGCAGCAGGTCGCCGTGGAGGTCGGCCGCTCGCTCGCGGACGGACGCGGCCTTGTAGCCGTCCGGGTTGTCGTCCGGCGTCGACATGTAGCGCTCGGTGTAGATCGAGTCGTAGGCCCGCCAGTCGACGACGCTGCCGCCGGCGATGCCGGCCCGGAAACGGTCGGAGCGGGTCAGTGCGTAGAGCGTCATGTAGCCGCCGAAGCTCCAGCCGTCGAGGCCGATCCGCTCCGCGTCGACCCACGGCTTGGCGCCCAGCCAGTCCGTGGCCTCCACCAGGTCGACGAGTTCCTGCTCGCCGAGGTTCTTGTACACCGGCCAGGTCGACTCGACCCCCTTGCCCGAGGCGATCCGGTTGTCGACCACGAGCGCGACGATCCCCTGCTGTGCCAGGTACTGGAACCACATGCCGCGCGATCCCTGCCAGGCGTCGCGGACCTGCTGGGCGTGGGGGCCGCCGTAGACGTGGATCCAGGCGGGGTAGACGCGCTCGGGATCGAAGCCGTGCGGCCGGATCAGCATCGCTTCCAGGTCGACGCCGTCGCTGGTGGCGATGGTCAGCAGTTCCGGTTCGGAGATCTCGAACCGTTCGAGGTCGGGCACGTCGCCGCCGCCGAGGTCGCGCACGGTCGCACCGTCGTCGGCGCGGCGAAGGGTGAGCCTTGTCGGGGTGTGGAGATCGCTCGACGTGGCGATCCAGTGCGCGATCGGACCGTCCTCCGGGAAGCTGCCGCGGTGGCTGCCGGGCGCCTCGGTCAGCAGGGTCGCGCCGGCGCCGTCGAGAGCGACGCGGAGCACGTCGGCGCCAAGTACGGTGCGGGAAGTGCCGGAGACGTAGGCGACACCTGCCTCCTCGTCGACGGCGTGGAGCGTGCGGACCTCCCAACGCCCTTCCGTGAGGGCGCTGACCAGGTTGCCGTCCTCGTCGTAGCGGTAGAGGTGCTGGAAGCCGGTCCGCTCGCTGAACCAGAGGAAGCCGCCGTCGTCGAGGCCGTTCTCCCCTTCCAGGCCGTTCCCCTCCAGAAAATGAGGCGGACCGAGCTGGTTGACCCAGGCGTGGGACTCCTCGCGCAGGATCCGCTTCGACTCGCCGCTGGTCGGGTCGGCCCGGTGCAAGTCGAGGAAGGTTTGGCGGCGGTCCTGCACCTGGTACCAGACGTCGCCGTCGGGCGAGAACGCGACGTTCACGAACAGGATCTCGGTGTGCCCGTAGATTCCTGGATCGATCCAGGTGATGTCGCCGCCCGCGGCCGACGCCACCCCGAGCCGGACGCGCGGATTCGCGTCGCCGGCCTTCGGATAGGGATAGACCTCGAGCGGCGGCCGGTAGGGCACGTGATCGACGACGGTGAATCGCGGCACGTCCCGCTCGTCGGTCTGCAGGAACGCGATTCGGCGGCTGTCCGGGCTCCACCAGTGGGCCTGGTAGTTGCCGCGGCCGTAGATCTCCTCCTGGTAGACCCAGTCCAGCTTGCCGTTCAGCGTGTTCTCGCCGCCGTCCGTGGTCAGCCGGACCTCGGCGCCTTCGACGCCTATGACGTAGAGGTCCGCTTCGCGCACGAAGGCGAGGCTCCGGCCGTCCGGGGAGAAGCGGGCCAGCTCCTCGTCCTCGGGTCCATGGGTGAGGCGCGTCAGTGTCTCGGAGTCGAAGTCCCAGATGAACAGGTCCGAGGCGAGTTGGAGCAGAAGCCGGTCGGTGGACGGCGACAGGCGCAGCGACCCCGGCCGCGCCCGGGAGGCGGCGTCCTCAGCGTCCAGCCGGAGTTGGTCTTCCAGGGCCGCAGCCAGAGGCTCAGGGTCGTAGAACGGCTCTGCGTCTCCGGTTGCCGCGTCGACGAATGACCAGGACACGCCGTCGTCCTCGTTGTCTTCGGCCTGCAAGTAGTCGCGGCCCCCCGGCAACCAGCGGATCCGGGGCAGGTCGGGCGAGAAGTCGAGCGCGTCCGGCCCGTAGATGTGGTGGAGCTCGAGGGGCTCCTTCTGTGCCGCCGCCGGTTGGAGCGTGAAGGCCGCGATGATTGCGGCAGGAACACAGGCGAGGGACGGTCGGCGGAACATGGTTGACATGCGGGAACAGTAGCCGAGGATCCCGGAATCGGCCTCGGCTACGCTTGGAACTGGCCGCCAAAGCGGAGCCGGCCTGACGGCCGGTACGTATCTCTGGCCGCCT
Source organism: Candidatus Multivorans sp. (assembly GCA_965216125.1). Classification (GTDB taxonomy): domain Bacteria; phylum Acidobacteriota; class Thermoanaerobaculia; order Multivoradales; family Multivoraceae; genus Multivorans. The sequence goes on from OZ244152.1 coordinate 2,669,165, forward strand.
CCGGCGGCAGCGGGTCAGAACCCGGGTGGCGCGATCCGCGCCACCCGTGAACCAGTCCGTGCGCCCGTCATCGGGCGCACGGATGGCAGACCCGCGCACCCAGTCGGCGACCAGTTCCCTGCAAGTCAGCGCTGCGCGGACGCAGCGCTGACTCCTAGAACTCGAACTCCAGCAGCACGTCCGCGGTTTGGCCGTCCACCGCGACGGTGAACCGGTTCATGCCGTGGCGGAAGTGCTCGGCCAGCTCCTGGAAGTCGACCTGGCCCGTGCCGTCGACGATGTGGATCTCGAGCCGTCGGATCTTCTCGCCGTTGACCGCGGTGACGTGAGCTTCCTCGGTGCCCGCTGCCAGTCCCTCGAAGTGTAGAGGCAGGCTCGCGAGCCGCACATCGGGATCGATCTTGTCGTACGGAGTCCTCCTGGCCTACGTGTCGATGGGCGGCGCCGGGCTGGACGGCGGCCTGGGCTCGATCATCTCGAACATCCGGGAGCAGGACCCGAACCAGGTCGGCTGGATCAACCGCTCGACGCCGCTCTACCACTCCTGGTGGTCGCAGGCCGCGGTTCTCCTGGCGCACATTCCGCTCGGGATGCTGCCGCATATCGGCAGATGGCCTGGATGCTGACGTTGGCGACGAAGCCACTGCCCGCAGCGCATGTCGCGGCGCTGTTCCGTCGCGTCGCGGCGACCAAGTAAGCGAGCAGGCGACGTAGTATCCGCCGCCGGAGGAAGCGCCATGCCGAAAATCGCCGATGACGCCATGGATGTCCTGTTCCGCAACAACAAGCTGCCGCGGCCGGAGTTCACCGAAGTCTGCCGCGTCGAGTAGCGCGGCTACTACGACGCAAGGCTGCTCAGCGGCGCCAGAACGCAGGCAGGAAGATCGCCGCCACGGCCACGATCTCGAGCCGGCCCAGCCACATCAGGAAGATCAGCAGCAGCTTCTCCCAGCCGGCGAAGAAGGCGTAGTTGAGACTGGGCCCCGCCGCTCCCATGGCCGGACCCACATTCGACAGGCAGGCCAGCGACGACGACAGCGAGGTCACCATGTCGTTGCCGGCGACGGCGAGGGTGGCGGCGACGCCCAGCCACAGGAAGGCGAACAGGGTCATGAAGCCGCCCAGACTGCGCGCCACCTGGTCGCTGATCGTCCGGTTGCCGACCCGCAGCGCCAGCACGCGGCGTGGGTTGAACATGAGCTGGACCTCCCGCAGCGCCATCTTCAGGGTCATGACCAGGCGGCCGACCTTGACGCCGCCCGCGGTCGAACCGGCGCAGCCGCCCACGAACATGGCGAGCAGCAGCAGGGTGCGGGAGGTATCGCTCCAGGAGTCGTAGTCCCGGGTCGTGTAGCCGGTCGTAGTCATCAGCGACACCGAGTTGAAGGCGGCCTCGCGCAAGGCCTCCAGGAACGGCAGATCGGTGCTGCGCCAGCGATCCACGGTGACCAGCGCCACCAGCACCGCGGCGATCGACGCGTAGGCCCGGAACTCGGTGTCCCGGTAGAGCTGGCTGGGCCGTGAACGCACCACGAAGATCAGTGAGAAGTTGATGCCGGCGATCAGCATGAAGACGATGACGGTCCACTCGATGAAGGCGGAGTCGAAGGCGGCGACACTCGCGTTCAGGGGTGCGAAACCGCCGATGGACACGGTCGTCAGCGCGTAGCAGAAGGCTTCGTACTGGCTGGCGCCGCCCGCCAGAAGCAGCACAATGAGCGCGATGGTCAGGCCGACGTAGATCTGCCAGAGGACGGTCGCCGTCTTCTGCACCTGGGGCTGCATGATGTCCTGGGTGGGGCCCGGCACCTCCAGCCGGTAGAGCAGGCGGGCGCCGGGTCCCAGGCTCGGGAACAGGGCGACGAACAGGAGCAGAATCCCCATGCCCCCCAGCCACTGGGTCAGACTCCGCCAGAGCAGGATGCTGGCGCTCAGTTGCTCGATGTCGGTCAGGATCGAGGCGCCCGTGGTCGTGAAGCCCGAGGCGGACTCGAACAGCGCCGCGATCGGATCCGTGATCTCGCCGCTCAGCACGTAGGGAAGCGCGCCGAAGAAGGACGCCAGGATGTAGGCGCCGACCACGACCAGGATCGCCTCGCGCCGGTAGATCTTCTCGTGCGGTTTCCCCCACCAGTGAGCCGCCACTCCGGCCGCGGCGCAGACCAGCAGCGAGCCGCCGAGAGCTGCCGCGGGCCGCTCCTCGCCGTGCCAGAGCGCGAAGAAGAATGGAATCAACTGCGCGCCGGCGAGCAGCAACAGGAGCCGCCCGACCAGACCGGAAACGGCGCGCAGGTTCATTCGACGTAAGGGGTCTTAGAGTGCTGGTGCGGCAGGTGCTTCGGGCAGCGCGAGGGCCAGCAACTCACCCTCGAAACCGACTCCGCTGATCGCCATCACGATGTACTGCCGGCCTTCGTGGAGGTAGGTCATCGGCGCGCCGCTGACGCCGCCGGGCAGGTCCATCTCCCACACGACCTCGCCGTTCGTCTTGTCGTAGGCGCGGAACTTGCGGCTGCCGGCGCCCTCGGGCTGGACGACCATCGCGTCCGAACCGTCGGCCAGGAAGACCAGGGTCTTCGTGACCAGAGGTGACACGCGGCCCTGCTGGCCGAGCGGCGGCAGATCGAGGTGCGCGAGTGCGGGGTGATCGCGCGGCCCGTCGCCGTTCGGGACCATCCACAGGTGTTCACCGGTGTCGAGGTCGATCGCGGTGAGGCGGCCGTAGGGCGGCTTCGTGATCGGCAGGCCGTTCGGCAGGGTGGCCCACTCGTAGCCGTCGGCCTCGCTCAGGTCGACCCGGTAGCGCAGGTTGGAGCGTGCAGGGTCGGGCGGCGTGCGCAGGCCCAGGATCGCCGGCACGGTGACCGACGGCAGATAGAGCACGTTCGTCTCCGGGTCGAGCGCGGTGCCGTTCCAGTTGGTGCCGCCGACCGCTCCGGGCACCTGGATCGTCGGCTTGGCGTCCGGTCCCTCGATCAGCGTCGGCGGCTGGAAGATCGGGCCGATGCGGTAGTGCGAGACGTATTCGAGCGCCATCGCCCGCAACTCGGGCGTGAAGTCGATCAGGTCGGAGATCGCGAGTCCCTGGAGGTCGTAGGGCAGCGGCCAGGTCGGATGCGGCTGCGTCGGCCAGGCCTGCTCGCCTGGGACGTCGGACGGCGGCACGGGCAGCTCGACGATCGGCCAGACCGGCTCGCCGGTCTCCCGGTCGAAGACGTAGAGGAACGCCTGCTTGGAAGGCTGCGCCAGGGCCTTGATGGCCCTGCCGTCGACGACGATGTCGGCGAGCACGGGCGCGGCCGGGAAGTCGAAATCCCAGAGGCCATGATGGACAGCCTGGAAGTGCCACCGCCGCTCGCCGCTCTCAGCGTCGAGAGCGAGGATCGACTCGGCGAACAGGCCCTCGCCGGGGCGGTGTCCGCCGTACCAGTCGTTGCTCGGGGTGCTGGTGGCGGCGTAGACCATCCCGAGTTCCTGGTCGCAGCTCATCCAGGTCCAGACGTTCGTGGCGCCGGCCTGGGCCGCTTCCGGACTCTCCCATGTGTCGTGTCCGAACTCGCCCGGCTCGGGGATGATGTTGAAGCGCCAGCGCAGCTCGCCGGACCGCGCGTCGTAGCCGCGGATCATCCCGGGCGGGTTGCTGCGCCTCGACCAGGCGTCGGATGTCGATTCGCCGAGCACGATCACGTCGCCGCAGACCACGGGCGCGGAGGTCCAGAAGTACTGCCGCCGGCGGACGCCCTGGCCCGCGTCGAGCATGTCGATCCGGCCGCCGTCGCCGAAGTCCGGGTCGCGCGCGCCCGTGTCCGCGTCGAGCGCGGTCAGCCGGCCGTTGCCGTTGAAGAACAGCCGCCGCGTGGACCCGTCGTTCCAGGTCACGCCGCCCCGCACCGAGAGCCGCCCCATGTTCCTGGGCGCTTCGTCCTGGAAGGGGTCGTAGGTCCACAGGATCTCGCCGGTAGAGGGATCGAGCGCTGCCGCCCCGATGCCGGTGGCGACCAGCACCCGGCCGTCGCGCATCATCGGGGTGTTCTGGAACACGAAGGGCGGGAAGATGCCCTCGTGTTGTGCGGCGAGGCCGTAGTCGATCGACTTCCAGCGCCAGGCGATTTCGAGTCGGTCGACGTTCGTCTTGTCGATCTGGTCGAGCGGCGAGTACTTGCTGCTCCGGCTGTCGGCTGCGTAGTTGTGCCATTCGCCGGCCGGTTGGGCGAGAGTCGCAGAAGCCGAAACGGCTACGGCGAGGGCCATCAGCACGACGGTACGGGCGACGGGCGGAATGGTCTTGTCGTTCGCGTGGAGGCTCGCTGTCCTCATGGGCCGTCAGGAGGATCGCCTTCAGAACTCGTCTCGCTCTTCTCGCCGCCTTCCCCTCCGGCTTCGGCCTTGGCTTCGCCGTCGGATTGCGGCGTCGGGTCCTGGAACGTGCCGGGTGCGTTCTCCAGAGCTGCGCCAAAGGAGTCCAGCCAAGTCTCTCGCTTCCGGGGCGTGCCGTCAGGGTTCGGCTTGGGGTCGAGCCATTCCAGCGAGTAGAGGAATCCGTCCATTCGATAGACGGTGTCTTCGTAGTTCTTGTCCTTCCCTTCCCCTTCGCTGCGGCCGTAGTTGAAGAAGCCGTGACCTTCGCCACCGTAGCTGATGAGGTCGCAGCGGGCTCTGACCTTTCTGAGCCCGTCGCAGAACCGTTCGGACGTGCTGTGCGCAACGGTCGTGTCGGCAGTGCCGTGGAAGATGATGGTTGGGGGCAGCCCGGTGCGCAGGTGATGGTATGGCGACATCGATTCGGCGGAAGCGCCCATACGCTCGGCGAGCGCTTCGAGCCTCTCTCGTGTCTCTTCTGTCGGCTCTGGATCGCCCTCGACCGGCGCCAGGATCGTCGCGGGATTGAACAGGACCAGAGCGTTGGGGACCGGGCTCGGGCCTTCGGGATCGGGATCGTGCCCCGGCAAGGTGGCGGTGGCCGCCGCAAGGTGGCCGCCCGCCGATCCGCCGCCGGCGGCGATCCGGTCCGGATCGATGCCGAGCCGGTCGGCGTTCGCCCGCAGCCAGCGAACCGCGCTCTTCGCGTCCGCGACGCACTCGTTCGCCGTCACTCCGTGGCGGCTGGCCACCCGGTAGTCGGCGACGGCGGCAACCATCCCGCGGTCGGCGAGGTAGCGGCAGTGGGGCAGGAACTGCTGCGGCGAACCTGAGCGCCAGCCGCCGCCGAAAAAGAACACGATCGCGGGCCTCTTGTCGTCGGCCGAGTGGCCCTCGGGGTTGCACAGGTAGATGTTCAGCTCGACATCGCCGACGGTGCGGTAGACCTCCGCGGTCGTTCCCTCCATTTCGGGCGGGTAGGACCGCTGCGCGGTGGCCGAACCGGCGGCAGCGAGGAGCAGGAGAACGGCAATCGGAAGCGCCGCGGAGCGGCGCGGACACAGGTTGGGTCGGGTGAAGATCGAACAGGTCATCGGCACCTCGTGAAGATCAGGTGTTGGGCGGCGGTGCCGGATTGTAACGGCCCGGGAGCGGTTACTCGCCGGTCTCGATACCGGCACCGGCGGCTTCCCCGGTGTTCTCGTCGGCGTCGCCGCGGATCCAGACCAGGCGGTACTCGTCGAGGGGTCGCAACTCGGCCTCCAGCGCCTGCTGAATCCGGGTCGAGGAGCCGGGACTCGCGATCAGGGGCCCGCTCTGCAGGAAGGCGGAGACGAGCGCGTTGTCCTTGCAGGCAACATCGTCCTTGTCGCAGCCGAAGTCGTTGTCCTGGTTCTCGAGCAGAAAGACGAGCGGATCCGGCGACACGAACACACCCTCCAGTGCCTGGTAGGCGCTCCAGAGGTCGAGCGAGGGGATGCTGTAGCCCTCGCCGCCCTCGGTGAATCCGACCGCTTCGACGACGGTACCGTCGGGTTTGGCGGTGACGACGCCCGGGAACGGGTCGAACACCAGGCGGGACAACTCCTGCAGCGTGAAGGAGTCGTCCTTCGGCACTTCGAAGATCTTCACCAGCGGTTCGCCGGCGGCGACGACCCTTTCGATCAGCTCGATTTCCATGTCGCGGAGCCGCGGGAGCCTCTCGGAGCCACGGCGGACCGGCGGCGGCGGTGCCGGCGGCGCCAGTTGCCGCGGTTGGGCGATCAACTGCGATTCCGGTAGTTCTTCGCCCTCGGCAGCGCCGAACAGCCCGAGCAGAGTCACGAAGCGGCGGCCCGGATTCTCGTCCATGTACCTCCACAGGGTCGCAACGCGTCGCTGGTAGCGCGCGGCATCGGCAGCGAAGTCGCGAAAGCCCCGGTAGGCCGTGACCGACTCGCCGGCCGTCGCTCTTGTTCCGCCCGAGAACACGAAGGCGAGGGTGACCGTCTGGGGCGGCCGCCGGCTCTGATCGGGCAGCCGGCGTTCGTTGTTCCAGACCTCGAAGACGGGCCGCATCGGGGTGTCGACGAAGAAGTCCTGGAGGGTAGTGCCGGGGTCGGCCGCCAGCGCCCAGCGACGGTAGCTGGTCATGTCTCTTCCGGCCCGCCGCCACTCGGCGCCGTCGGCGATCGGCTCGAAGACGCGATCGAACCGGATGTGCCACGGGTCGTACCCGTTCATCAGCGCTTCGGTGCGGTCGTTCACCCGGCGCGCGATGAGCGAGTTGTCCTTCGGGATCATGTGGCGCCGGATGTCGACCTGAGCCTCGACTCGGACGTAGCCGCCGGTGTCGGGCTCCGCAGCGGCGGGTTCGCCTTCGGCCGCTTCTCGTGCTTCCGCCGACTCCGGGAAGAACTCGAGCGTCAGGGTCTCGGCGACCGGATCGTCCGTGCAGGCGGCGAGACCCGCCATCAGGAGGGCGGCTAGGAGCGTTGGCGGCCTGGGTCGCCGGGAACAAGGGGGTGCACTTACCGGGGGCATGGACCAAGTCTGCAACGCGCGTAGGATCGTCAATCTTCCGACCGCGGCCAGTCTCTCATGACGAACCTTCTTGCCGTTCTCCGCGAACGCTTCGAACCCTCACTCGACCGCCCGAGTCTTCTGCTGCGAGGCGGCGCCGGCGCGGACACGCAGTGGACCTACGGCGAGCTGGATCGCGCGTCGGCCCGTTGCTCCGCGGCGCTTAGGGCGCGCGGCGTCGAGGCGGGCGACCGGGTTCTGGTTCAGGTTCCGAAGTCGATGGAGGCCGTGGCCCTCTACCTCGGTGTACTCCGTTGTGGCGGGGTCTATGTGCCCTTGAACACGGCCTACACCGAGCGGGAGGTGGACTTCTTCACAGGCGATGCGTCGCCTCGGGTCGTTGTGCGGGGCGCGGGGGCCGGGCCGGACACGGTCGGTATCGACGTGCTGTGGCGGGAGGCGCAGGCTCTCGATCCCGATCCGGCAGTCGAACCACGGACGGACATGGACCTGGCCGCGATCTGCTACACGTCGGGCACGACCGGGTGTTCCAAGGGCGCGATGATCACTCACGGGAACCTGACCTCGAACGCGCTCTCGCTGCACGAGATCTGGGGCTTCGAGCCTGATGACGTGCTGCTCCATGCGCTGCCGATCTTCCACGTCCACGGGCTGTTCGTGGCGCTCCACACCGCGTTCCTGAACGCCTCGAAGGTCCTCTTCCTGCCCAGCTTCGATGCCGCGGAGGTGAGCCGTCTGCTGTCCGAGGCGACGGTCCTGATGGGCGTGCCGACGTTCTATTCGCGGCTGCTGGCGGAGCCCGGTTTCGGCAGCGCGGACTGCGACAGCATCCGGCTGTTCGTTTCCGGCTCCGCGCCGCTGACCGAGGCCGTCTTCAGCGACTTCGAGGCTCGCACCGGCCACCGGATCCTGGAGCGCTACGGGATGACGGAAGCGGGAATGATCGCGTCGAATCCGCTCCGCGGCGAGCGGATCGCGGGCACGGTCGGCTTTCCGCTGCCGGGCGTCGAGGTGCGGGTCGTGAACGAGAGCGGCGCCGAACTGCCTGCGGGCGAGGTGGGCATGCTGGAGATCCGCGGCCCGAACCTGTTCCCCGGCTACTGGGGGCTGCCGGAGAAGACGGCCGAGGAGATGCGCGGCGACGGTTTCTTCGTCACCGGCGACCTCGCCAGCGTGGACGCCGAAGGCCGGGTGACGCTGGTGGGCCGCGGGAAGGACCTGATCATCGCGGGCGGCTTCAACGTCTATCCCAAGGAAGTCGAGGACCGCCTGGACGAAGTGGCGGGTGTTCGGGAGTGTGCCGTGATCGGTGCGCCGCACGCCGATCTGGGCGAAGGGGTCGTGGCCGTGCTGGTCGCCGAGGAGGCGCCGGTCGACGACGATACGCTCCGCTCAGCGCTCGATGCGGGTCTGGCGCGATTCAAGCACCCGCGACGCTTCTACTGGGTCGACGAGCTGCCGCGTAACGCGATGGGGAAGGTGCAGAAGAAGGTGCTGCGCGAGCGGTATCGAGACGCCTACGGTGGATGACGGAGGAAGCCCCAATGACAGAAGCAGACAAGAAGCTCGAAGGCAAGGTCGCCCTGGTCACCGGAGCGAGTCGCGGCATCGGCAAGGCGATCGCCGAACTGTTCGCGGAACACGGCGCGCGGGTCGCCTGTTCGGCGCGCACCGTGTCGGAGGGCGCTCACTACCTGGGCGGCTCGCTCGAGACGACGATCGAGGAGATCCGGGCGGCCGGCGGCGACGCCACGGCTTTCGCGTGCGACGTCTCCGAGTACGACAACTGCGAACGGCTCGTGAACGAGGTTCGCGATGCCCTCGGGCCGGTCGACGTGCTGGTCAACAACGCGGCCCTGACCTACTTCATCCCCGTGGCCGACTTTCCGATCAACAAGTGGATGCGCTCGACCGCGGTCAACTTCCACGCGCCGTTCTACCTCTCGAAGCTCGTGCTGCACGAGATGATCGAGCGGGGTTCCGGCAGCATCGTCAACGTCTCCTCGGGCGCCGCGATCGGACCGGGCCGCGGCCCCTACACGGGCCCGCAGTTCGCCGGCGGCTCGCTCTACGGCGCCGAGAAGGCGGCTCTTGAGCGCTTCACCCAGGGCCTCGCCTCCGAGGTCTACGAGCACGGCATCTCGGTGACCTGCTACAGCCCGTCCCAGATCGTGCCCACTCCTGGCGTCGTCCACCACCGGCTGATGGAGGGCCGAGACCCGAACGAAGCCGAGACCGTCGAGATCATGGCCCAGGCCGCGTTACTGCTCGCCACCGAACCGCTCGACCGCGTCACCGGCCGAGTGACCTACAGCCAGGCGATCCTGGAGGAGTTCGGCTGGATCGAGAAGGCCCGGGGCCTCGGCACGGAGCGGCAGGGGTCCGGTTACAGCATGATCTGAGGGCTACTCCCCGCTCTCGCCCTTCACCGGCTTGCCGGCCGCGATCCACTCCTTTTCGAGCTGCCGCGCCCCCTTGAGTTGCCCCAGCATCGAGTAGTTGCCCTCGTGGCAGGCGTACTCGTAGTTGTACTGGTCCGTCCTTGGCCAAGGCATCTCGCCGCCGTAGGGCGCCGTGTACTCCTCGTCCTCGACCTCGAACTGGTAGAGCAGAGACTGGCCGTCGATCGGGCTGAAGCGTTCGGTTACCTTCAGACCTTCACGCGGAACGTTCGGTAGTTCCTGGAAGTTGGTCGTCTCGACGACCAGGGTGTCGCCGTCCCACGAGCCGATCGAGTCGCCGGAGTAGGAGCGGATGTCGGAGGGCGCATGCTCGGAGTCGATACGAATGACGCGCGTCCAGTGCATCCACTCGATGTGGATGATCAGGTGATCGTCGGTCTGCACGATCGTCTTCAGGTTGTTGTAGGAGATCGAACGGATCGGGATCGAAGCGACTGGCTGGTAGATGCAGCGCACCCCCAGGACCATCGTGTCGGGGCTGTCGAACGGCGTGTCGCCCGTCTCCAGCCACCATGCCGTGCCGTCGTCCTGCATCCAGATGAACACCGGAAGGGACGCACGGCGGGCCTTCGCGGCCTCCGTCAGCGGCGGCAATCGTCCGTTCGACGGGTTCGTCAGCACCGACGTGCGGTAGTCCCCGTCGATCTTGAACATCTGATGGCCGGGATCGAACCAAGCGTAGTTGTAGCTCTGCGTGTCGATGAATGCCCCCTTTTCCGGCGGCGAACGGTCTGGATCGCTGGCCGCGTCGCCGGCGGCCACCCGGGCGGCTTGGCGGGCCTCGACCGCGGCAACCTCCTCGGCGCTCAGCACCAGCTCCTCGCCGCGCTCAGGTCGGCGCTCGAAGGGCGTCAACGAGCGGATGTCGTAGCGGCCGGTGAAGTCGGGCTTGCCGCTGGCGGTTCGGGGAATCTCGTCGGCGGCCGCCACGGTGACGGCGCCGCCGCCCGACACGAGCAGCAGGGAAAACAGCGCGAGGGTCTTCCGCATCTCGGATCTCCTTGTTCTACGGTTCCATTGAGCCTACCCGGAGCTTTCACCCACCCAGAAAGGACTCGACCACGCCATGCTGCCGTCGATCTGACGGACCCGCAGGTAGTAGTAGTCGCCGGGTCGGTTCTCGCCCTGATCGGTGAAGCTGAACTCCTGGTCCAGAGCCCGACCCTCGGTCACGATCTGCGCGGAGAGCGCGTCCGTGTGCTCGAGCACCTGGTAGTCGCGCCGGTCGACCTGGCCCTTGAGGTCGCCGAGCCGGAACCGCACGGTGTTGGCGGGTAGTTCCTGGGGCACGCGGACGTAGCCGCCGGAGCCGCGGGACTCTGTCGTTGTCTCCATGTCGACGGTGACCACCGTGTCGGGGCCCGCGCCGCGCAACTCGAGGACCAGCGACTTCGGGCGGCCGCGCGTCGGGAAGTCGAAGTCGATCCGGTTGCGGTCATCCGTTGCGCGTGCAACACGATAAGTCCTGGGCTGCGTGAACCAGGGATCGTCGTACCCGACCAGCGTCGCTCCGGCGACCTGGATCGAGCCCTTCCACGGTCGCCCGCCGCGAGGCGGCGTGCGTTCGCCGTGGATTTCGGTCGACGACTCGAAGGTGATCTGCACCCGAGCCTCTTCGGACAGTTCGCTCTCGAGGTACCTCCTGGTGTAGACGACGTTGCCGTTCTTGATCACGTCGATTGCATCGATGGGCGCCGTGCCGTTGACGCGACAGTCGATCCGGCGCACCTCGGCGTCGTCCTGGCGCGTTCCCATCCGGGCGCCGTTCAGTGTCGCTTCGAGGAGGATTCGTTCGCCGGTCGTGGCGTAGGCGGCGCGATCGCGCAGGGCGCTGAAGATCGCGTCCGCGTTGTTCTCCGACGCGATGACGGCAGCCAGGCCGCCCAACTGCCGGTTGCCGATCCCTGAGTAGCCCGGGTGTCCGTTGTGATTGTCGGACGCGCCGATGAAGCCGACCTCGAACCCGTTCTGCAGGTACTTGTTGCCGAACCAGTCGAAGGTGCCGTGGCCGGACTGGATCTCGACCAGGCGTTCCATGTCGGGATCGCTGTTCGTCCAGTCGCCGGGCTGGTGCGCGTGCGGGATGACGAGCACGTCGTCGGTGCTGTTCTCGCTGCGGAGTCCGGCGTACAGCTCGTCGAGCAGGGGCGCCTTCTGATTCTGGACCCGGCTGCGGCCGGGCGTATCCCGGAAGAAGACGTTGTGGTGCCCGCCGAGCGGAGACCGCGAGGTCCATTCGAAGCCGAGGATCGTCGTGAACTCACCTTCGATCCGGTACTCCTCGACCAGTTCCTGCAGCTTCCGCCACTCGCTGTCGTCCATCCAGATGTCGTGCTCGGAGAGGCTCAGGAAGTCGAGCCGGGCCACGTCGCGCCCGAACCGGTAGTAGCCGTCCGGCGACCCCTGGCCCTCGGCGAAGGCGGTGTGCCCGTGGGTCTCTCCCCAATAGACGCGGTTTGCCGGGTCTTGCTCGACGCGGACGGGATTGCTCGTCGCCCGGATCGATCCGTCCTCGTTCTGCACCGAGAAGCGGTAAACGCCGGGCTCGGCGAGGGTCACGTCCTCGAGCAGCGAGATCGCCGGGCTGCCGGGCGCGATGGTTCGGAACGGTTCGCCGCCCAGCAGAACGTCGAGCGCGGGCATGACGCCGGATGAGAGGTTCTTCATCCGGTCTTCGGCGCGGACGGCGAGGGTGAAGGGCTCGCCCGGCGCCACGATGGAAGGCGCGACAGCGTTGACGTAGCGGACCTCTTCGCGGCCCAGCACCTCGAACGACGGCCAGGCGGGGCGGAACAGGTCGCCGTTGCCCTCGATGTCGACGTAGACGTGCAGGATCACCTGATCGCTCGACGACTGCTGGAGCCGGAAGCCGGGTCCGCCGCCGGACGTGTCGCCGTAGGTGATGGTGATCGTGTCGCCTTCTTCGAGAGCCGCACCGCTCAGGCGGAACGGAATCAAGGTGCGCGGCGCGCCTGGGCGCACCGGGCCGGACCGAGAGCGGAAGTGCATCCCCTGCCAGTTGTCCCAGGGGTCGCTGGCGGTCAGCGTCGCGTCTGGATTCGAGCTTTCGACCGTGACGTAGTTCTGGCCCGCCGGGTCTTCAGCCTGAATGCCGGTCCGAGCGGCCCGTGCCAGGATGCCGCCGCCCTCCGCCATGCCCAGCGTGCCGACCGTGTAGATCTGCCGGATCTCGACCTGGTCGCCTGCGTGGAAGGGCCCGGGCGGGTCGAACCTCAATGAGCCCATGGCGCCCGGGTGCTCGTCCTTGATCTGGAACTCGCGGGTGTAGAGCCGAATGAACTCGGGGACGAAGGCGACCGGGACCACGGCGCCACCCCCGATTCCCCGCAGCGTGCGATTCACGTTGGCGAGGAGTTGAGGGAAGGCGTCGGGCACTGGCCCACCGGTGAGCGAGTAGGCGTTGGCCCACTGCCACAGCGTGTCGAGCCGTTCTGACAGGACGGCGACGTCGTCTGTGCTTTCCGGGGCCGCGAGCTTGAGCTCTTCGACGCGCTGTCGCAGGTCGGCGGTCAGGTAGTCACCTGAGTCGCCGCCGGTGCATCCATGGGTGACGAGCGCCAGGACGAGCGGAGAGAGGAGCACGAGGCGGTTTGCGGACTGGCGTCGATTCAACATGGCGAAGCCTCCCGGTTTGGCTGATGGTCGTTTTGCGTCAGGTAGCGAGAGGGTAACGGCTCTTGGGTGGTTACTCGGCTCGGCCGGCCGGCTCCTCGCCGTCGCGACGGGTCATCGCGTCGACCGTGGTCGCGGCGCACATGTGGCCGATCACGTTGGCCGCGGAGCGGAAGACGTCGGGTACGCGGTCGATCCCCAGCAGGATGCCGAGTCCCGCCAGGGGTACGCCCACCACGTCCAGGGCCGGCGCCAGGGACACGATGCTGGCGCTGGGCACGGGAGCGACCGTCATCGCGGCGAGGAAGATCGCCACCACCGCCGCGGCGATCAGCCCCGCGTCGAGCGGCACGCCGTACATGGCGGCCAGGAAGACGAGTGACGCGCTCTGAAACAGGGCGCTGCCCGGGCGGTTGATCGACGCCGCCAGCGGCAGGATCAGCGTGTACTTGCGCTCGGACAGGCCGAGTTGCTTCGCCTCCTGCAGCATCATCGGCAGTGTCCCCACGGACGTCGTCGTAGTGAAGCCCACGGTGTACGTGCCCACGGTCGCCCGGATGAAGCGCCCGGGCGGCACGCCGCCCAGGATCCAGACCAGGGGCAGGAGAACGAGGCCCTTCAGGATGAAGAGGCCCACCACGACGGCGATGATGAAGACGGCAAGGTTCTGCAGCATCGCCGCCCCCGTTTTCGCGATCACCGGCGCCGCAAGACCGAAGACACCCACCGGCGCGGTCCACAGGATCCAGCTCATCAGCCTGGTCAGAGCGTCCCCGAGGGCCTCCGCGAAAGACGTCAGCGTCCGCTGTTTATCGCTCGGCAGGGTGGTCGTCGCCGCGGCCAGGAGGACGATGAAGATGAGGAGGGAGAGCAGGGCGCCGTCGGCGGCGACCTGGACCGGATTCCGAGGGACGAGGTTGACCAGGAAGTCGACCATGCCCGGCGTCGCGGCGTCCAGATCCGCAGCGGGCGTGGGCGGCGCCACGGGCGCCGTGAAGGTGAGGGCGAAGCCCATCACGCCCATCCCGATCAGGATCGCCGGCAGCGTCGTCGCCCAGAAGAAACCCACGGCCAGCCCCCCCAGCCGGCCGAGCTTCCGCAGGTCGCCGATCCGCCCCACGCCGACGAAGACGACTGCCGCCACTAACGGGATGACGACCATCTGGATCGCGCGCAGGAAGACCTGGCCGAGCGGCTCGACAGCCTCGGCGGCCCGCAGCAGCGCGGGCGACCCCGTCGCGGACGCGGCGATTCCGAGCCCCAGACCGAGCGCGAGGCCGATGAGAATGGCGCGAGTGTTCACTCTCTCACGGTGCCCCAGCCTGATCGTACGCGCGGTTGAAGACCGTTTCGGACATCCACTGCTTGAAGCTCTCGTTGTCCATGAACTGCTTGAACAGCTCGGTGTCGTCCTTCATCAGGTTCTGCATCACGCGGACAAGCGCTCTGTCGTGCTCTATGCGGGTGTTCTCCCGGTCCGAGTTGTTCCGTGCGTTGCGGAAGGCCGTGTCGGCGGCGACCCTGGCGGGGATGTCGAACGCGATCATCCGCTGTACGCGGTCGGTGTCGTCCCATTCGATGCCGCCGAAGTGGTCGTTGAACGCCTTGATGATGCTGGAGAGGTGTTCCATCTCCGGTTCTGCGCGATGGCTGGCGCCCGCGGGCGGCGTCGCATCGACCTCGGCGTCCTCGTCGGGCAGCAGAATCTTCCGCATCGCCTGCTTCTCGGCCCGATAGCTGTCCATGTCGATGGCTTCGAGGATGCCCCACGCCAGGTCCTCCTCCCGCGGCGCCGGCAGCTTGGAGATCAGGAAGTTCAGGAAGATAGACCGCTTCTCCCAGCCGGCGTTCGAGAACGGGAGGATGGACGAGAGGAAACCGTAGGTGCGGAGGAAGCCCTTCGCCTTGCCCTTGAAGTCGACCTGCCCGTTTTCGTCGAGATCGCTGAGGTAGGCGGCTACGCAGTCGTCGAGGATCGGGTCGAGCCGGTCGCGCTCCGCTCCGCCCAGATAGCGCTCGACGAAGCGGTCGATCTGCTCCGCCGAGTAGACCTGCGCTGCATCGAGGTCGGCCTGCAGGTCGTGCAGCCGGTCCGGGTCCGTCTCGTCGGCCAGGATCGTTCCGCGGTAGTAGTTCGCGAACGAGTCGCGGATGATCTCCGTGTCGTTCAGGAAATCGAGCACGAAGACGTCGTGTTTGCCGGGCTGAGCCCGGTTGAGCCGCGACAGGGTCTGCACCGCCCTGATGCCCGAGAGCGTCTTGTCGACGTACATCGTGTGCAGCAGCGGCTCGTCATAGCCGGTCTGGAACTTGTCGGCACAGACCAGGAATCGGTAGGGATGCTCCTGGATCTTGTTCGCGATCCGCCTGGACGGGAAACCGTTCAGTGAGGCTTCGGTGACCTTCGCGCCGCCGAACTCGTGCTCGCCCGAGAAGGCGACGATGGCCTGGTACGGGCTCTTCCTGGTCTCCAGGTAGTCGCGGATGGCGTGGAAGTACTGGATTGCACGTGCGACGCCGTTGGTGACCACCATCGCCCTCGCTTCACCGCGGATCCGTCTCTGAGCGACGACTTGGTCGTGGAAGTGGTCGACCATGATCTCCGCCTTCAGCCGGATCGCGTGGTCGTGCCCCTCGACGAAGCGTCGCAGCTTCCGCTGCGCCTTCTTGACGTCGAACTCCGGGTCGTCCTCCACCCTTTTCGCCAGCTTGTAGTAGCTCATCACCGGCGTGTAGTGCTTCAGCACATCGAGGATGAAGCCCTCCTCGATCGCCTGCTTCATCGTGTAGGTGTGGAAGGCGCGGCGCTTGACCGAGCCGTCGGCCTGCGGTTCGGGAACGCCGAAGAGTTCCAGGGTCTTGTTCTTGGGGGTGGCGGTGAACGCGAAGTAACTGGCGTTTAGGAGCAGCTTGCGCGACTCCATCAGGCGGTTGATCTGGTCCTCGTAGGTCTCCTCCTCGCCGCGGGCGCCGGCTTCGGAGAGGGCGCCCGAAATGGCCGCGCTCGTCCGCCCGCCTTGGCTGGAGTGTGCCTCGTCGATGATGATCGCGAACCGTCGTCCGCGCTGCTCGTTGCCGATGGCGTCCAGGACATGAGGGAACTTCTGGATCGTCGTGATGACGATCTTCTTGCCGCCTTCGAGGAACTGGCGAAGATCCCCCGAACGGTCCGCGTGCCCGATGGTTGCCCCAACCTGAGCGTACTGCCTGATCGTGTCGTGGATCTGGCGGTCGAGAATGACGCGGTCGGTGACGACGACGATCGAGTCGAACACCGAGCCGCCGTCCTCTTCCGCCTGGGAGCGCGGGAATTCTGTCCGCTCCTCCAGCCCGATGAGCTGGTGGGCCAGCCAGGCGATGGAGTAGCTCTTGCCGCTGCCCGCCGAGTGCTGGATCAGGTAGCGCTTGCCGGCGCCGTGCTCGGCCACGTCGGCGAGCAGGCGGCGGACCACGTCGAGCTCGTGGTAGCGAGGCCAGATCTGGGTCTTTTTCTTGCGGCCCGTCTTCTCGTCCTTCGATTCGACGATCTGGGCGTAGTTCTCGATGATCTCCGTCAGGCTCTCGCGAGTCAGCACGTCGCGCCACAGGTAGTCGGCAGCCAGTCCGTCCGGGTTGGGCGGGTTGCCCGCGCCGTCCTTCCAGCCCCGGTTGAAGGGCAGGAACCAGGACGCCTTGCCCCGCAGGTGGGTGCAGAACCGCACTTCCCGCTCATCCGCCGCGAAGTGGACGATGCAGCGCCCGAACAGCTTCTCCCGCGGATTGCGGTCCTTCCGGTATTGCTCGACCGCGTCGCTCACGGTCTGCTTGGTCAGATTGTTCTTCAGCTCGAACGTGATAACTGGCAGGCCGTTGACGAACAGCGCCAGGTCGAGCGCCAGTTTCGTCTCGTCCCGGCTGTAGCGGAGCTGCCGCGTGACGGTGAAGCGGTTCAGGTCGAAGCGTTGTTGCGCGACCTCGTTGCCCTCCGACGGCGTGCCGTAGAACATCTCCAGGTCGTGGGCGCCGTGCTTGAGGCCGTTCCGCAACACGTCGATGGTCCCGCGTTTCGTGATCTCGCCCAGCAGCCGGGCGAGGAACTTGCGCCGCGCCGGCCCGTCGTCGTCCAGGGCCAGGCTTGCGGCGGCGTCGGGCTGGGTGGCGTGGAGGAACGCGGAGAGCTGGGCGAGATCGACGCAGTAGCTCCGGTCGTAGTCGCGGGGATTGCCGGCGGTCCAGCCGGCGCCGCCGCTTCTGGCCTCCGGTTCGCGGCGCTCCCCGCTCTTCGGCGGCGGGTCACAGGGATGGCCGGCGAGCGCCGTGCAGATGATGCGTTCGAGACCGCGCTCCGTCGTGTCGATTGTCACGACGCGGGCGCGTCAACGAGACGCATCACGGTCGTAGAGAGCCTCCCGATGGATGTTCTCGGAGGTGCTGAAGCGCGGCCGCGTCGCACGGATGTCCTCCAACACCTCGCGGAGCATGCGCTCGCGGCGATCCCGTTTCGTTTCGGCCTCTTTCCCGGGTCCTTCCGAGACCTGCCTCTGGGCCAGCCTTTCGAGGAAGCCACGGACGAGGGCGGTGACCGACGTTCCCTGCTCCGCCGCGTAAATGCGGGCGCACTCGTAGGTTTCGTCGTCGATGGATACGGTGATTCTTCTCATGGGTACCGACTCACGGTTCCTGCGCCGCGCAGGATAGCAGCGGCTTCGACCGCCACTTCCGCTCAATCATGTGCGGACGGCAGCCCTGCGGCGTTTCTTCAGCATGTTGCGATACACGGCGTCGGACGTTTCCCTGACATCCTCGGTGATGTCGAGCAGCGATTCGTCCTGACCGTCGTAGGTCCGGAGCGAACCGGCCGCGTCGCCGATGGCGTTCCGTGCGCGGAGGAGCGACGCGACGAAACGCCGGTCTATCGGTTCCGTGGCCGCGTGGGCCTGACGGAGGTCGCGAGTGACCGTGAGCACATGGCAGCCCTCGGTGTGGGCGAGGACTTCTCCGAGCCGCTTGATGTCCGGGTTCATCGTCCTGACGACCGGCGGGATTCCGTCTTCCCTCGAACCGTAGATCCAGAGAAGGACGTTTCGAAGCTCCTCGAGCTTCTCGTCCGGTACAGGGTCGCGTCGGTGTTCGCTCCGCGCCCAAAGGGGATCGAGTCCAAGGTAGTCGTGATACTCGCAGCGCGAGAGTGCCGCGAACAGGTGCGAGAAGCTGAACTTCGGCGTGTACCGGTCTTTGATGTCGAAGATTCCCTTTCGGCTTGCCTGCTCCAGCACGCCGACGGCTGCCACCATCCGTCTGATCGTGCCGTGGCGGTCGCCCAGCGCGTTGGCGATGTGCTCGATGCCGACTTCCGCCTCGCGATACCAGTCAGCCACGAATCGCGCTTTCGTGTAGGCGTCCCACTTGGCCGGCCCGTTGATGTGCTTGAAGCCGATGAAGGGCCGCGCCTCTTCGCGGCTTGCGACCTGGTACACCGTCACCCGATCGAAAGTCGGGCGTAGCGCATCCTCGACCTCGGGAACCGTGATCGTGAGCTTCTCCGAGGAAGCGACCCTGGCCGCAAGGTCCGGCTCGCGCAGAAGACGGAGCGTCGCGAGCCGTCGGTTGCCTTCGAGTACGACCAATCCTTCTCCATCGGGCACCGCGACGGCGACGAGCGGCTCGATGTCCAGGTAGCCGTTCGTGGAGGTCGACTGCAGGAGTTCGTCGAGTTCCGCTGAGCGGTACAGCCGCGCGATAATCGACTCGTCGGTGGCTGCCGTCGTCGCGCCGACAAGCCGGGGGCTGTGGGGGTCGAGGCGGAGTTGCTCGACGGGCACGCGCCGGGTCGTGCCGACCTTGGACCGCGAGTCGTTCATGATCTCGGCTATCTTAGACCCAGTGCAGCCTTCCTGTGCGTCTACGGACTGTGGGCATGGCCGCGTCGGTTTGGGCCCGGCCGCAGTTGTAGAGTTCCGAGCGGGGGCAGCGCGGTCATGCCCCGACCGATGCCGTGCTGCTCGATGTCCTCCGTCACTTCGTGCGGCCGGCACCATCGGCGTTCGAGCAGCGTTTCAGTGCGCCGAAGCCCCAGTCGGCCGAAGACCTACCGGAAGCGGATCTAGGCGTCGCTGGTGATTGCCGAGAGAAGACGGACTATGCGACCGGCCTTGTGGTTCTCCTCAAGGAAATCTCTGTAGGCCGCCTCGGCTTTGGTAATCAACTGCGAGTAGGTGACGACGCGGATGTTCTTTCGGGCGAGAGTCTCGACCGATTCCTGCTTGCCCCCGGGCTCTTCCCAGTCGCTGAGGTCCCTACCAACGACACAGACTGTGTCTATCTGAGGATGCTCGTAGCCTGCGTTCAGGAGCAGCCGACGCAGTGTGACCCGATACTTGTCAACTTGCTTTAGGAGGTCGGCTGTTTCAGTAAGAATCGATGCCCTCTTCAACTCGACGATGACGTGTGTCCCTGCCGCCGTTCTGTACTTGATGTCAACGCGGCCGAGATCGCGATCCCCGAAGGTCCTGTCGACCTTCTTGAACTCGGTCGAGACTTTGCGCTCCATGTACTCCGAGCCAGTCGCTCGCTCCCAGGATGGGTCCAGCAGCCACAGATGCTCAAAGAGATGGCGCTGGATCACTTTCTCCAGGGCGTTGTCTTCGACACGTCGCCGAAGCGCCTTGATTACGAGCAGACGGCTCTTCACGATCTGATGGTAGAGGCTGGCCTCCAAGTCATCTTGATCGGTGAACGCCTTGCCGAACTCGACGAGGACCTCCCCGCTGGCCTCTTCGAGCGCGTCGAGGTTTCGCTTGGCCTTCATGTGTTCAAAGGCAAACACGCCGTAAGTGAACAGGAGAGCCCTCTGTTCCGGGTCATCGGTCGTGATCTCATTGATCTTCCCGAAGACCCTTTCGGCGCGCCTCTTCTCGTCCTTTCCGAGCTCGCCGAACCACGCTTTGATGGCGGGGTTCTCGAGAGCGACTTTCCGGCCTGCCTTGTTGCGCTGCTCGGTCCACGCCGACCGGATGTGCGCCAGCTCCCTCACGACCTCTAGCCTCAGCGCCTGCACGCGAGGATCCTCTTCAACGACGGCTTGCCGGTTGGTCGTGGCAATGTCGTCGTCATCGTCGACGTCGAGTTGATCTGCCGCCAGCTCGCCGATGATGTACTTGCTGAAGAAGCCGGCTTCGGTAGTGAACTCGAGTACGTCCTCCTGAATCAGCTTCCCTCGTGCCATCAGGACGATGTTGTTCAAGCTGGCGCCGCCGTCCGTCAACTGGCTCGGCTTGTCCACTGTCCCGATCCAGCCCTGGAAGGTCTGGGCATCTCTCGACTCGATGTGGCAGTCGCTGGAGCAGAGCTTGCTTGACTGCTCGCCACGACGGCCGTAGCACCAGACGAACTGGAGCATGGAGTAGTAGTCGCGGTCCTCGATGCCGACGGGCGTGCCGTTGATCGTGATCGAGAAGTCGTGCTGCGAGCCGATGATGCTGAAGCGCCGGGCCAACCGTCGCCGCAGGTTCGTCTCGGTGCGCGACAGCTGCCTCCGCATCTCGCTCAGGGTGATACGGGTTCCCGACTCCACGGTGATCTGGTCTTCCGGTAGCGGCTTAGGGTGGTAGATACCCCCGCTCGTTTCGTCGTCAATGACCTGCTTGATTTCCTTCAGGGACATGGTGAATCCGCTCTGCTGGCCGTCCTTTGAAGACTGAACCTCGATCGTGTCCGCGATCGAGAAGAGCGAGAGCTTGCCGATCCCCTTGCGGCCCATGACGGGGCGATCGAATCTGGGCGTGGACGACTCGCCATCCTCACGGCGGCGACGACCAACGCGGAGGAACTTCGCGTTGATGTCCTTGGCGGTCATGCCGTGACCGTCGTCGACGATCAGAATCCTGCCCTTGCTCGGGTCGATGTCGATCTCGACTTGCTCGGCATCGGCATCCCAGGCGTTCGCCACGGCTTCTGCGAGCACGGCCGGGTTGTTGCTGTAGAGGTTGATCCCGAGGTGGTTGAGCACGTTCAGATCGATCGTCATCGAGTATGGGGGATCAGACATCGGATGCTCCAGAGAGGGCTTCGGCCACGCTGGCAGCGACGGCCTGGGCGAGCCCGACAGGAACCGCGTTGCCGATCATGCGGGCGCCAGCGGTGATGCGGGTCGGTTCGTCAGGCGGAAAGAACTCATAGGCATCCGGGAAGCTCTGGAGGAGAGCTGCTTCGCGAAGAGACACCGCCCGGTCCTGCTCCGGATGGCCGAAGCGGCCGTTACCGAACCCGGTGCACTTGGTTGTGATCGTCGGAGCTGGTGCGTCCCAGGACATTCGGCCGTAGATGGCCTGGTACAGGTGCCCGGAAGCCTGTCGATGACACCGGGAGACGAGAGAGCGGTTCCAGTCCTTCCACGAGCCTCCGGCTCTTGACGCCCGGATTCGAGCCAGGTTGGTTGGCGAGAGCCGGCTGGCGCGGTGAAGCCGGTCGGTGGTGTCCTGTTCGCCCGCAACAATGGCCGGAAGATGGGCGATCGTGTCCCGCACGGTAACGAAGTCCGCCGGCCCGTGGGTCGGCGGAATGAAGCGTATCGGCCCGACCCTGGACGCCAGCAGCACGAGGCGCCGCCGGGTCTGGGGCACGCCGTAGGAGGCGCAGTTCACGGAGCTGCACCAGACGGAGTAGCCAAGTTCCTCGAGGAGACGGCGAAACTCGGAAAGAAGGTCGCCGCCGTTGAAGGACTTGAGGCTCGGGACGTTCTCCATCGAGACGATGTCGGGAGTCGTCTCGCGAACGAGGGTGCCGAAACTGCGTAGCAGGCGCCACTCTGGATGCGCGTCGCGCAGCCTCTGGTTGTTCATGGAGAAGGGCCGACACGGAGCGCATCCGACCAGGATCTTCGGTTCGCCCTTGGCAAAGAGGGCGGAAAGGGCGGACCCTGATAGCGAACCGATGTCCCGTTCAAGGAAGTCGGCACCGTTGTTCGCCTCGAAGGCGTAGCGGCAGCCCGGATCGAGGTCAACGCCGGCCCGAACATCGAAGCCCTCCTTGATGAAGCCGTGGCTCAGCCCGCCGGCGCCGCAGAAGAGGTCCACGACAGAACCCGCTGCCTCATGACTCGGGCGAGGAGATGATGGCGTCGCCGTCACGAAGCGAACGCTAGCCCGCATGGCTCACCGGGTGCAAGGCGGACTGCCAGAATGCCATGGTCGCGCGCCGAGGAGGCGCTCGCCGGTTCTGCGTGTGGCGCGCCGGACTGCGGCCAGGACTCCTCAGGCGTTTCCGCCTGCCGTCAAGCCGTCGCGCACGGTGTTGAGCGGGTCGACATCGGGGAGGTTCGTCGCCGCCTCGCGGACGTCGACCGTGCCCGCCACCACGTCCTCGATCAGGCGGGCGCGGTACTCGCGGAGCAAGGCGATCTGACGGCGGGTTCTTGCCGCACCTGCCTCGGTGCGGTTGGATGCGGCGTCGAGATACTCCACGATGCGCGTTTGTTCCTCCGGCGAAGGGCACGGCGACGCCAGCCCCTTGAAGGCGTCCCAGTACAGCCGGTTTCTGTCCGAGACGATGCCGCGGGAGTTCCGGTCGACTTCCTGCCTGTAGTCGTCCGTGCGGAAGAGGTAGGCGTAGTAGGAGACTTCGACCCCGGGCAGCGGTTGCGCGACAACGTAGGCGGGGCTGACGAGGCCGTCCATCGGAACGACGCCAATCGCGCCTTGCCAAAGGCGCATCATGTTGTACGCGAGGTCCCCCTTGGCCGCCCGCTTGTACTTGTCGCGGTCGGTCATCTGTTGCTTGCGGCCTCCATCCTCGACTTCGCGAGTCTGCACGCCTGTGCGCAGAGAAACCTCGAGGACAGGCAGATCACCGAATCCCGTCTCGTTTCGCTCCGCAAACAGTCGCACGTTTCGACGGATGCTCCAGTGCGCCGGCACTTCGGGCAGCCAGTCGAGGCCGGACTTCCGGTAACCGGGATAGGGCTCGCCCGTCCGGACGTCGATCTGGCCGGTTACAGCCTGATGGATGACGGCCTGCTTCTGCTCCTCCAGCAGCGCGATCAGGTTCTCCTTTGCCCGGATGTACCGTTGGACGCGCCGGTCGACGTAGTCGAGGAAGCGAACGATGGTGGTCTGCTCGGTGAGCGGAGGCAGGGGAAGCCGGAACGACCCTATGGTGCCTTTGCTTACCCCGTACCTCGTCACGCCGTTTGCGCGCCGGCGAAGCTGGTCTGCACCGGCCGAACTGTTCAGGAGCCAGAAGAGGTAGGTGCCCTCAAGCCCGTGGTGAGGCCGCAAAAGGGCGCAGTGGTAGCCGCACAGGATGTTCGTCTCGGCGCTGGGAAGAGCAACGAGCGCGGGGACGCCGATGTCCGTCCAGTCTTCCGAGTCCTTGGTGATCAACACGTCGCCGCGCCTAAGGCGGAACCTGTCGATCTCGGACTGGGTTGCGGTTGCGGGCATGAACGCGATGTCGGAGTGGATCCGGTCGTTCTTGTAGACGTCCATGTAGTTGCAGAGCCGGACGGGCCGCTCGTTGTCCCGAACGTGCTTGTCCACGTTGCTCAGGCGGAGGTCGACCGCATAGCGCAGTCTTCGTATCTCCCAATGCGCGGGCACCCTCCCCAGCCACTCCACGTCGGAGTCCTTGGTTGCGGGGTATGTGGGCAGGTTGGCAGGCGGTAACGCCACGCCCTCTTCGGGACGCTGGAAGGCTTCCATCGCTACGACAGCGCTCCGGCGTTCATGGGGCGTCTCATTGGGCGTCCGGAGGAAGAACGTTGGCCTTCTGGAGATTGCTGCGTCGCGCTCTCTCCATGAAGCGGCGGAGGATGGGGTCCGTGATCTCCACGTTGCGCATCCAGGCGACCCGCTCCTCAGGAGTCATGGCGTCGAGTTTCCGGCTGATGCGGTCCCGCTGCTTCCGCTGAAAGGCCACGCAGTCGAAGCCCTTATTGTCTGGGTCGCGGACCCACTCGCCCAGGACGGCCGGGACCTCGTGGATTGGCAGATGGGGATGCCCGAGTTCCCGGTTCACGACGTTCCACTTGCGGCTGCGCCGGAAGTTCAGGAGATGCTTGTAGTCCCAACTCGCGAGCATGTCGACGCGTGCGAGCGTGGCGAAGGCGACGTGAAGGGCGACTGGCCGCATCTCTGCGTCGACCGCGCCGGCGTCGATGTAGCGGTCGGCGAGTTCCTCGGCGTCGGCCGAGGGTTCGAGGAACTCCGCGTGCTCCGGGGGCACAGGGCCGAGGACGGCTCTGGCTGCCTCCGAGGCGGAATCCAATTCTCTCGCGACAAGGGCCGAGAGGACGAGGCTGATGTCGCCGTCACGAAACCGCTCGAACAGCCGCAGGGACGTCGCCCGGAACATCTTGCTCTCGCAGCCTCGGAAGACGGAGGTGTCGACATACACCCGGCGCGCGCGAGGCTCGGGCTCGGGCGCGATGCCGTCGCGGGACGGCGAACCCTGCCAGGGCGGACTCTGCGCCGGTTCCGGCGCCCTTGCCGGCGCTGACGCCTGCTTCTCGGAGGTCTCCTGCCGGAGGCGGAGCGGAAGGAGCTTGGCCCTCGGCGACCGCTCCCAGATGCGGCGGAGGATGGGGTCCGTGATCTCCAGGTTCCGCAGATAGTCCATCTGCTATTCCTCGGTCATCTTTGGAAGGGGCGTAGCGCCTATGGGTTGTCGCTTCGCGCTTCTTCGGGCTTGGCGGCGAATCGCCGGAGGATCGGGTCAGAGTACTCTCGCGTGTTCAGCCACTGGACCCGCTCTTCGGGCGACATGCGAGCCATCCTGGTACTGAGGCGATCCCGGATCTCCCGTACGGACTTCACGCAGTCGAATGACTTCTGCTTGTCCTTGGCCGTCATTCTCTCGGCTCTTTCGGGCTCTGGGGTGACAAGGCCGCCCCCTCCGGCTCGGCCGAAGCGACAGCGGCCTCACCGTGAGTGCCGCGCTGCACTCGCTCCATGAATCGCCGGAGGAGGGGGTCCGTCGGTCGGTAGTCGCGCATCCAGGCACCGATCTCGGCGCTACTCAGGCCTTCAAGCTCCTTGCCGAGCTTCTTCCGTTGGGCGCGCTGAAAGGCGACGCAGTCGAAGCTCTTCTTCGTCGTCGTCATCGGGATGCTCCTGTCGTGCGTCACTCGTCGACGTGGACGTCAACCGGCGTGCAGATGTCGATGTGCGGGTGGCCATGCCGCCGGTTGACCGCGTTGACGATCCTGGTCCGCCTCGGATTGACCATGTGCCTGAAGTTCCAACTCACCAAGTGATCGACGCGGGCCAGTGTGGCGGCCGCGATGTGCAAGGCGTCGGGGCGCATCGAGGGACCGAAGGCGCCGGCCGCGATGTAGCTTGCCGCCAGTCTACCTGCCTCGTCGGAGTCGGGAAGCGACTCGGTGTGCTTGTCGGACACCGCCGCAAGGACGCTCCGGACCGGCTCGGGAGCGCCGTTCAGTTCCCTGATAGTGAAGGGGGATAGCACCAAGGTCAGTTGTCCTCGGCGGAAGCACTCGAAGAGCCGGCGCGACGGTTCCCGGAACTCGTCCTCCTCGCAGCCGCCGAAGACCGAGGTGTCGACGTACACCCGGCGCGTCCGGGCTTCTGGCCGAGCCGCGGCCATGCCGCCCATGATCTCGGCCAGCAGGCCCTCGGTCTGCGTCTCCAGCGCCAGGATGTCCGCCTGGATCTCCGCCAGGGGCCGCATCGGCTCGGGCTTGTAGAAGTAGCGGTTGAAGCTGATCTCGTAGCCGGTCTTCACAGTCTTGGGGTTGTACCACGCGTCGGCGGCCCAGGGTAGGACCTCCCGCTCTAGGAACGCCTCGATGCCGCCGTTTTCCTGCAGCGGAATCTGCTCCGTGTCGCGGAGACTCGTGTCGGGCTCGTACTCGACGACGGCCGTCTTGCCGTCGACCGGCGCCTCGAACAGGCCGCGCAACGGGTCCGCTTCGACGCCGCGCTTGTGGATCTTCCGGATCACGGGCGTCGCCTCTTCGCCGCGGACGCCGGAGGCCTTGAGTTCGCGGATCTCGGCCGCCTTGTACGCGCGGCCCCCGTCGACGTCTTCGATGCGGAGCGGCCGCTCGACGGTCACCTTCCAGAAGCCGAACGCCTCGTTGTCGAAGATCCTGCTCTCCTCGGTCTCCTCGAAGGCGAGGAAGGCATCACAGATGCGGCGGATGTCCTCGTCGCCAAGTTCGCAGTTCTTCTTTCCCAGGTTCTTCCGCAGCGGTTGGAACCACTTCGTGGCGTCGATGAGCTGTACTTTGCCCTGCCGGTGCGCGGGTTTCCGGTTCGTGAGCACCCAGACGTAGGTGGCGATGCCGGTGTTGTAGAACATGTTCAGCGGCAGGGCGACGATGGCCTCCAGCCAGTCGTTCTCGATGATCCAGCGCCGGATGTTGCTCTCGCCCTGGCCGGCGTCGCCAGTGAAGAGGGAACTGCCGTTGTGGACCTCGGCGATTCGGCTGCCGAGCGCCGTGTTCCGCTTCATCTTGCCGAGCTTGTTGGCCAGGAACAGCATCTGGCCGTCGCTGCTGCGGGTGACGAGGGAGTACTCCGGGTCGTCGCCGTGCTCGATCAGGAAACGGGGGTCGCGCATGTCCTTCTTGCCGCCCATCCGCTGGAGATCCGTCTTCCAGCTCTTGCCGTAGGGCGGATTCGAGAGCATGAAGTCGAACTCGCGGGCGGGGAAGGCGTCGTTCGAGAGGGTGGAGTGTTCCGGCCCGCCGACGATGTTGTCGGCGGCCGCGCCTTCGCCCTTGAGCAGCAGGTCGGCCTTGCAGATGGCGTAGGTCTCGGCGTTGATCTCCTGGCCGAACAGGTGCGTGGACACCTCCTTGCCACGCTCGCCGGCAAGCGTCTGCAGCACTTCCTCGGCCACCGTCAGGATGCCGCCGGTGCCGCAGGCGCCGTCGTAGAGCGTGTACGTGGCGGACCGAATCCGGTCCGCCACGGGCAGGAAGACGAGATTCGCCATCAGCTTCACCGCGTCGCGCGGCGTGAAGTGTTCGCCGGCCTCCTCGTTGTTCTCCTCGTTGAAGCGGCGGATCAGCTCCTCGAAGATCGAGCCCATGCCGTGGTTGTCGAGGCCGGGGTGTTTCACCGAGCCGTCGCCTTTCAGAACCGGCGCCGGGCTCAGGTTGATGTCGGGCGAGGTGAGCTTCTCGATCAACGTGCCGAGCGCGTCGGCCCTGGAGAGCCGGGGGATCTGGTTGCGGAACTCGAAGTTGTCGAGGATGTCCTGGACGTTGGGGGAGAAACCGTCGAGCCAAGCCTCGAAGTCGGCCCGGAGGCGCTGCCGGCCGGCGCGGGCGCGCAGGTCCCGCAGCGTGTACTTGGACGTGTTGTAGAAGTCCTGCTTTGCCGCGTCTCGCAGGGTGGCGTCCTGGTCCACGATTCCGAGTTCGTCAAGGGTCGCCTTCACCTGCAGGACCTGCTGCTTCCTGCCTTCCAGAACGGCATCGAGCCGGCGCAGCAGAGTCATCGGCAGGATGACGTCGCGGTACTTGCCGCGGACGTAGAGGTCGCGCAGCACGTCGTCGGCGATGCCCCAGATGTAGCCGGTGATCCAGCTCAGCGAGGCGTTGCCCATCTCAGGTTTACCCGTCAACTGGCGCCACTTCAAGTCCGAGGGCAGTGGCGTTCGAGCGAATACGGCGATCGAAGGTCAGAACCTTCAGATCTCGTTGGAACTCCCTGACGTGAAGCGCGGTGGCGAGGTGCAGTGCGTCCAGCGCACGAACCGGCTCGCGCGGGAAAGGGCGGCGCGCGCGGTCCATGATGACTGCGCCGACCCGGTACACGTTCCACGAGGTCGTCGCCGCTTCGAGCCGCCCACGCGCCGCGTGCGCGCCGGCGGCATCCAGCCGGCCTCTTGCTTCGGCCGCGCGGAGAGCGCGGTCGCACTCCAGCACCGTCAGCTCCGAGGCGAAGATGGTGGAAGCCGAGGCAAGAAGCCGGCTCGCCTCGTCTCCCATCGATTCGCCGAACAGCCACGACAGGACCGCGCTGCTCTCGGCGTAGAGCGTCATCGGTCGCCGCGGACCCAGTCCAGAAGCGCCATGACTTCCTCGTGCGGCAACCGCTGCTCCCGCGGCGGCCGCGCGTAGTCGACCATTGCGTTCGGCCGGCCGAGACGTACCTCTCCCGCTCGTGCCTGCCGCAGCAACTCGTCGTCCGGGTCCATGTTCCGCGGTGCGTGAGGAACGAGATCAGCGACCGGCGTTCCACGGCTGGTGACGGTGACGCGTTCGCCCGACTGGGCGATGCGCAGGTACTCGCTTAGACGGTCCTTCAACACGCGAACAGCAACGGTCGTCATGGCCGCAATGTAGCTTCAACGCGGCTACAACGCAACCTCAGGGTTTGCCGGCGTACCGCGGCGTCGCCGGTCAAGGCTGAAACGGATTCCGGAGCGTCAGCGTCTCCACGACGTAGCCTTCCTGCATGTCCTCGGTGTGCAGGGTCGTGCAGGCGCCGTTGATCGCCGCCCGCACGATGAGGGCGTCCCAGATGGACACTTGATGCAGCCGGTGCAGATCGACCGCCGCGATCAGATCGACCGTGTCGAGGGTCACGACGTCGAATCGGGAGTACTGCATGATGCGGCGTCGGGCGTCCTCGCTGCTCATACTCAGCTTTCGTGTGGCGGCAGCGAAGAACTCCTGCAGGACCTGCAACGAGAGGACCCCGCGCTGCTCGCGCAGGAGGCGGCGGATCAACTCGCGGGCGCATGTCCGCTTGCGCGTGTCGCGGGCGTCGTGGGCGTAGATCAGAACGTTCGTGTCAAGGAACTCACGACCGCTCATGCAGTTCCTCGCGTGTCCACGGCCCCTGCGAGCGGTAGTCCTCTTCGGTCCAGAGCGCGTTGAGCCTTGCGATCACCGCTTCCGCGTCGTCAGTTCGGGTCAGCTCGTTGAGATAGTCCCGAACGAGTTGGTTCAGGCTGGTTCCTCGGACGGCGGCGATCCGCCGGGCCTCGGCGACGACCCGATCGTCGATGGAGAGTGTGACGTTCATGGGCACAGGATAGGTGTACACGGGATCCGTGTCAACTTCGCCGGCGTTCCCGCGACGCCCGTCTCGGCGTTGATCTCTTGGCCGAACAGGTGCGTGGAGACCTAAGGACATGAACGATCCCCGCTTTCGGATCGAGCACGGGCATCTCGCATGGTCGGCAGTTCAGAACCGGCGCCGGTCCACTTCGGTCTCACCGAAAGAGTGCTTCACGCACCTCGCCCTTCGCCAAGCCAAGAAACGCCGCGACGCTGCCGACGATCTCGTTGAGGGTTCCGACTCGCAGATTCCGATGGCGAGGCACGGTCACACTGTGGCTCTTGTCGCCGACGGTCAAGGCAAGGGTCATGTGACTGCCCCTTGTTCGAGTCACGCGGTAACCGTACTGGCGGCGGAGCCGTCTTGCGGCCTCGCTACCGGAGAGGTCGCGGGGCAGCTTCATATCGCTTCATACCGCGATGGCCTCCTCTGTGACGAGGTGCAACCGGATGACCCTGGGAGCCTCCTCTTCGTCGAAGTGGCAGAGCACTGCGTCTCTGGCCATCTCCTTCAGGTCCTCCCAGTCGTCACCTTGGGTGAAGATGCTGTAGCCGAGCGCCTTCGCGTCGTACCCTCCTTCACAGGCCTCGGTTACCTGGAAGATGATCTCGGTTGGCCTCATTCGATCTTTCCTCCGTTGGCCTCAGGCTAGCCGATCCCACGCTCCTGGTCAGGGCGCATTGGGGCGCTGGACGACTTGAAGCGGCTAGTAACCGTCGCGCCGGCGAACGGAACCCTACGCCCACAGACCCCGAATCACCTCACCCTTCACCAGCTCCCTCGGCTGATCCAGGTGATTCAGGATCTCCATCCCCGGGTCGATCCCGAGCGTGTGGTACACGGTGGCCAGCAGGTCGTTCGGGTGGACGGGCTTTTCGCGGGGTGAGGAGCCGGTCTCGTCGGACTCGCCGTAGAGCTGGCCGCGGGAGATGCCGGCGCCGGCGACCAGGGCGGTGTAGCAGTAGGGCCAGTGGTCGCGGCCGTCGGGGGAGTTGCTGTTGCCGGAGGTGCTGACGCCGAGGCGGGGGGAGCGGCCGAACTCGCCGACGGCGACGACGAGGGTCTGGTCGAGCAGGCCGCGGTCATCCATGTCGAAGAGCAGGGCCGACAGTGCCCGGTCGAGGACGGGGCAGTGCAGGTTGCGGAGTGGGCCGAAGTTCGCCGCGTGGGTGTCCCAGGAGTCGATCTCGGGGTTGCCGTTGGCGACCGCGGGCCAGTTGAGCTGCACGAAGCGGGTGCCGGCCTCGATCAGCCGGCGAGCCATGAGCGCGCCCTGGCCGAAGGTGTTCCTGCCGTAGCGCTCGCGCATGTCGTCGCTCTCGTTGGAGAGATCGAAGGCCTGGCGGGCCTTGCCGGAAAGCACGAGGTCGTAGGCCTTCTCGTAGTACTCGTCGAGCGCGGAGTTGGCGACCGCCTGCTCGAGGTCGGGCATCGAGGCGTTCAGGCCCTTGCGGAGCTCGAAGCGGCCGGCGAGGCGCTCGGGCGAGGTCCCCTCGCGGAGTTCAAGGTCGCTGAGCTGGATCGGCTCGTTCGGATCTTGGTAGAGCCGGTAGGGGTCGTAGGCCTTGCCGAGGAAGCCGGCGGCGCCTCCCTTGCCGATCACGTTCGATTCCTGGAGCGGGCGCGGGAGCTCGACGAAGGGAAGCATCGGATCGTCGAGGGGCTTGAGCTTTGAGATCTGGGCGCCGGCGGTGGGGAAGTCGGCAGGGCTCGGCGGTTCGAGCTGGCCCGAGGGCGAGACCCGGTCGGGCGGGTAGCCGGTCAGCATCTGGTAGATCGCCGCCGTGTGATTGAAGAGCCCCTTGGGGGTGTAGCTCATCGAGCGGATCAGGGTGCACTTGTCGACCTGCTCGGCCAGGAGCGGCATCGTCTCGGAGAGCTGGATGCCGGGCACCTTGGTGCTGATGGGGCTGAACTCGCCGCGAATGTTGGTGGGCGCGTCGGGCTTGGGATCCCAGATGTCGATGTGGCTGGGGCCGCCCTGCAGGAAGAGCAGGATGACGGACTTCGCCCGGTCGAAGCCGGCGCCGCCGCTGATCGCATCGACCGCCGCGGTGGCGGCGTGCGCGTCGCGGAGCGCCAGCGCCTGACTGAGCGAGATGCCGAAGATGCCGAGCGAGCCGACGCGGAGGAACTCCCGCCGCGTCGGACCGTCGCAGGTGTGGCCTGGCTTTCCTGGAATGACGAGCATGGTTGCTGCCCCTTTGCTGCGGGATTGGCGTTTCCGTTGCGGGATTGGTGTTTCCGTTGCGGGATTGGCGTTCCGTTGCGGGATCCGTGCCTGGCTGGCGGGAGCCTACGAGTTGAACAGGAAGGCGTTCGAGTTGAGGAGTGCCCACATCAGGTCCTGGGCGGCGGCGGTGCGGCTGTTCGAGGACTCGAAATGGCCTTCGGCGAGTTCGGCCTCGTCGTCGGTCGGATGGCGCCCAAGCGCGGCGAGGTAGAGCTCGGCGATCAGCTCCTCGTTGTCCCTGCCGGAGAGGACGAGGTTCGCCACCCGGCCCTCCGGGTCGGCGATCGCGTCGGCGATGACGGACCCGTTGAGCAGGCTGAGCGCCTGGGGCAGGCTCATCTCCGTCTTCCGTTCGCACTCGCAGGCGGTCTCGCGGTCCGGCTTGCCGAACAGGTCGAGGAAGCCCTCGATGCCCATGCTCGCCGTCATCACGTGGGGGTCGGGCAGGGCGGTGGCGTCGAAATCGTCGGGCAGGGTATCGATCTCGAAGCGGCTCGTCGTGGCGCGTGCGACGGCGTCGGCCAACTGCTCGGCGCTCAGCCGCCGCGGTTCGTGGTGGGAGAAGTTGATCCGGTCGTCCTGGTTCCACTCGTTGGTGCGGAAGGACGATTGGTACGCCCGGGAGGTGGCGATCGTCCGCATCAGGTGGCGCAGATCGAAGTCGTTCTCGATCAGGTCGGCGGTGAGCGCATTCAGCAGCCCGGCGTTCACCGGCTGGTTCGAGGCGCGGATGTCGTCGACCGGGTCGATGATTCCGCGGCCCATGAAGTAGCTCCACACGCGGTTCGCGATCGCCGGCGCGAAGTAGGGGTTGTTCGGGGAGGTCAGCCAGTCGGCCAGCGCCGCCCGGCGTCCTGGGCCCTGGCCCGGTTCCGGCGCGCCCTCGACCGGCACCAGGTACTTCGCCGGCACCACCGCGTTGGTCTTGGGGTGCAACTGCTCGGCGTCGCGGCGCTTCTCGAACACGATCTCCTCGCCGGTGCGAAAGCCCGGCCGGACGCCGAGGCCGGCGAAGAACGCGGTCATCTCGAAGTACTGGTTCTGGGTCCAGCGTTCGAACGGGTGGTCGTGGCACTGGGCGCAGACCATACGCACGCCCATGAACAGTTGGGTCGTGGTCTCCATCGCCTCCTTCGGATCGCGGGCGGCGCGGAAGTAGCTGGCGGCCGGCTGATCGAGGGTGCTGCCGCTGGCGACGATCAGCTCGTGCACCAGCTCGTCGTACGGCCGGTTCTCCTCGATCGCCCCGCGCAGCCACCCGCGGAAGGTGAGCATGCCCTTGTAGCCCATGAACTTCCGGTTGCTGCGCAGGAGGTCGCCCCACTTGAGCGTCCAGTGGTCGACGTAGGCGTCGCTGCCGATCAGTTTGTCGATCAGGCGGTTTCGCTTCACCTCTGTCGGCGTGTCGTCGGCGAGGAAGGCGCGCACCGTCTCGGAGGTCGGGATCTGGCCGGTGAGATCGAGCGACGCACGGCGCAGGAAAGCGGCGTCGTCGGACGGGCCCGACGGCAGCACCTCGATCCGCTGGAGCTTCCTGTCGATCAGTTCGTCGATGTAGTTGACCTGGGGCAATGCCGTCCACTCGAAGCCCTCGCGACCGCTGAGCACGGTGACGGGCGCGGTCGCGAACTGGCCCTCGTAGCGCACGAGCAGGGTGCTCTCGCCGCGGCGCAGGCCCAGGGCGACGGGGCCGGAGGGGGTGTCCTCGATCGCCATCGTCTCCGTGTTGCTGCTGGTTACGTGCGCCTCGCGGGTGACGTCGCGGCGCCTGCCGTCGCCGTAGTGGGCGACAACGATGGTCTGCTGACGCATCCCTGGCCGGTGCATGAAGACCTCGCCGGGGTGGATCTCGAGCCGTTCGACCCGGTCCTGCTCCATTTCCCCGTAGGGCACTCCGGTGGAGATCCAGTCGAGTACCAGGTTGTAGTAGCGCGAGCCATGATCGATCCGCAGGCCGCCTTCGTGCGCGACCTGCATCGTCGGCTTGGCGAGCATCAGCGAACGGGCGGGCTCGGCGCGGTTGAAACGCCGTCCCGACATGTCGTAGAGCAGGGACTGGTAGTCGAACTCGGGGTCGTAGCCGCGCAGCGAGAGCTTGAAGCCGTTCTTGCCCTTGGCCGCACCGTGGCAGGTGCCCTGGGAGCAGCCGACCTTGTTCATCACGGGCAGCACGTCGCGGACGAAGGTGACGGGCTCGGCGGCTTGGGTGTTGCCGGCGCCGTGTACGGTCACCGGGACTGCGGCGGTCAGGCCGCCAGCGTGGACGGTGATCGAGCCGCTGCCGTCGCCGGTGGGGGTGAAGAAACCGTCGTCGCCGCGTTCGACCGGGGCGGTGTTGGAGCGGATCTCGGCGTTGGCGGTGAGGTCGACGCGTTCGCCCGTCTCGAGGACGCCGGTGACGATGAGCTTGCGGCCGTCGCGGGTGTTGTCGAAGGTCAGTTCGGGGGGCCGGACGAGGAGTTCGACGGGGGTGGATGGGGTGGTGGTGGCCGATACCGTGGTGGCGGCCAGGGCGAGCATCAGGAGGGCGGTACGTCTCATCTGGCCTTCACCTCGATTCGTGCCTCGACCGGCGTTGTCGTGTACGCCGCGCGACCTTCTCTTTCGCCGGCCAGCCATGACGACGACGTGATCAGGAAATCGTAGTCGCCCGCTTCGACCTCGTCCGACGCCTTGCAGGAGATTCGGAACTTGCCGTCGTCTTCGGGTTTGATCTCGGTGCTGTCGCAGACGACGCCGGTGGGCAGGGCGTCGGCGCGCAGTTCGACCGGCTGCTGGAAGCTCTTTTCACGGTGCAGGACGCCCTCGACGACGCCCTTCCTGCCGGACTTGACACTCGCCTTGTCGACCTCGATCCGGTAGCCGGGTACGACCTCAAGGGTCACGCCGGGCGTGTAGAGGCGCTCGGGCCGGCCGTCCACCGTGACTTCGCCGGTCAGGGTCACGCTGTAGCGGTCATGCCGGGTGCCGTCGCTGCTGCGGATCAGTTTGCTGCCCTCGGACTGGTCGTAGTCGGTCTTCTCCGTCGTTTCGACGCGGAACTCGCCGCCGCCGATCACGGCGCTAACCACCATCGGCGGTTCGATCTCGGCGTCTTCCCCCGCCGGCGCTTCGTACTTCCACCCGAAGTCGAACGGCATTCCCTTGACCAGCCGTACCGTCTCGGGCGGCATGCCGATCAGCCGCGGGCCCGGCCGGCCGGTGAGCAGGACCGGCAGCCGGCTCTCCAGCCAGGGGGCGGTGAACGACCGCTCGGCCTCCGTCGTGTAGCTACGGCCGTCGCCGGCCCGCACCCCGGTCACGCTGCCGGGCACGCTTGCCCGGCGGCGGATCACGGTGCCGTCCTCGAGCACGCCTTCGCCCCAGACTTCCAGGTCGAGGCGCTGGCGCGGCGCGTCGAGATCGGCGGTGACCATGACCCGACCCTCGCGTGAAAGAGAGCGACGGTCGAGGTCTCGGACCTCCTCCGAGATCCACCCGTCCCGTGCTTCGATGCCGGCCGGGGGATCCACCACGTAGAGGCGGATCGGGCCCAGGAAGCCGCGTCGAACTGCTCCGACCTGAATCGGTTTCGAGGCGCCGGCGTTAAGCGATGTCTGGGCGGTGCTGAGGCGCAGCTCGAAGTCGGGGCCGTTCCCGGTCACCGTCAACCGGTAGCCGAAGCGCGGCCCGCCGCGCCCGACCAGGTCCTCGACGGTGACGTGCAGCGTGTCTACGCCCTCCGGCGCTTCGACCACTACCCAGGGGTCGAAGGCCGTGGCCGTGGGCGACAGCAACCGGAAGGTGTCCGGGTCGGGGATCTCGTCGCCGGACGACGCCAGGTACTCGCCGTCCGGTGTCGTCACGGTCAGCACGCCGAACAGATCGGAAGAGCGCAGCGCACCCCCCTGAACCTCGATCAGCAGCTTCTTCCCCGGCTCGGCGGCGATCCGGTACTCGTCCACTTCGCCGAGCAGCTCGAGCCGTCCGTTGACGACCACGGGCAGGGACAGAGCCGTGGCCGTGTCCGTCTCGCTCTCACGGACCTCGGGGTGGCTGCCCACGACGACGGGGAACGGAAGGGCGGAGCTCTCTGCGCCGGCGCCGGGAACCGGCCCGACCACGTCGAAGTCGCTCGCGGTGTCGGCGGTGTGGGTCATCTCGCGGGTGGCCGTGACCGTACCGCCCGACAGTTCGAACCGGGTCTCCTCGCCGCGCCGGGCGCCGAGCGGGAACAGGGCCTCGGCGTACTCGTACTCCGAGGCGGCGATCATCTTCAGGCGGTAGAAGTTCCTGGTCTGGTCGCTGAAGCGCGCGTCGTGGACTTCGACCACGAACTCGCCGCCTTCTTCGGGCGCCTGCCAGTCGAGACGGGCGTCGACGTCGATACCCGCCGCTTCCTGGTTGAACGCGATCTCGTCGCCGCCGGCGTCGAGCAGTCGGAGCGCCGGATCGATCGCCGAGCCCGCACGCCGCGCCTCGACCTCCAGGACGATCCGCTCGCCCGCGGGCGCCAGGAACCGGAACTGGTCCCGCTCCGCTCCGTCGAGCGTGCCGTTGATCACGACCGGCAGTTGCTGGATCCTCGGCGCCTCGTCCGCGCCGCCGCTGTCGCGCAGGCTTCGTTCGGAAACCTCGGGCAGGGTGTCCACCCGGAACAGCAGGGCGTTCGAGATGCCGTCTTCGGTCACGACGCGCAGCGGGTAGAGGCCAGGGGGTGCGTCGGCGTCGATCTCGATGAGCAGGACGGCGGCGTCGATCTCGACGAGCGGGACGGCGGCGTCAAGGTAGAGGTCGTTGGGACGCCGCTGACGCTGCAGCCGGTCCTTTTCGGCGGCCTCGCCGAGACGGGCGAAGGTACCGGGCAGGGTGCTCTCGATCTCCATCTCGCCGGGCAGGCCGTAGCCTTCGAGCACCAGCCGCAGAGCGCGACCCTGCTGGCCGCCGTGGGGATGCATGTCGAGCAGATTGGGCGGCGGAGCGACGGCCACAGCGACCGCGGCCACGGCCATGCCGGCGAGGCTCAGGGAGGCGGTCGGCGGCAGTCGTCGACTCATTGTGCCCCTCCGGCGGTGATCTCGCTTTGGCTGCTTCCTTCCAGCGGCACCGGCACGAACTCGTGCAGCAACTCGCCGTCGGCGGCGCGGTACAGGCGCAGCGAGCCGTCGAAGCCGGCGGTGGCGAGTTCGGCGCCGGAGGGGTCGAAGGCCAGGGTGTAGACGCCGGCGCTGTGGCCCGAGACGGTCGCGGTGCGCTCGCCGGTCTCCAGGTCGTAGATCGGTACCGTGGGCGCGGCGCCGCCGACCGCCAGCCGGTCGCCGCGTGGGTCGACCGCGAGGGCGAAAATCTCGCCGTCCTGGCGCTCGAACTCGCGCACCAGGGTCGAGTCGTCGGCGATCAGCATCTTCCGGGGGCGGTCCATCTTGTAGTAGTAGGGCACGCGGTCTTCGCCGCCGATGACGACGGCCTCGATCCTGGGGTTGCGGACGATCGCCGCGAGTTCGCCGCGCAGCAGGTTGATGTTCTCGACGAAGGCGCCGCTGTTCGCGTCGATCAGCTTGGCGGCGCGGTCGCGGCCGACGGAGACGATGCGCCGACCGTCGCCGCCGAAGACGACCCCGAGCACCCAGTTCTCGTGGTGGTTCATGCGCAACAGCTCGCGGCCGCTGGTCGCCTGGTGGATGCGGACCGTGTTGTCCGCACAGCCGACCGCGAGCCGGCGCTCGTCGGGCGAGATGGCGAGGCCGAACAGGGTGTCGTAGCAAACGGTGGTCGAGACGCGGAGCTTTCGGTCGTCGACATCCCAGATCTGGATCTCACCGAACCGGGCGGGCGTGCCCCCGGTCGCTACCAGGCGCCCGTTGCGCAGGAACGCGAGCCCCTGGATGCGCTCGGAAATGCTGCTGAAGCGCGCTTCGATGCTGTCGCCATTGCCGATCTTCGAGCGGCGGTGGAGCAGCACCTCGCGGTTGCCGGACACCGCCAGCCACTCGCCGTTGGCGGAATAGGCGACCGCCGTGATCACCGGCGGCTGGTGGTACGTGATCGGCCCGCTGGCCGCGCCGAGGCGCATCTCGTCCGGCGTGTCGTCGGCGGCCCCGGCCGCGATCCAGTCGCCGATCGCGGCGATCTCCGTCTCCGCCAGCGGCTCGCCCCGCATCGGCATCGCCGGCTCGATCTCGCCGCGCAGCATCTTCAGCATCCGGCTCTGCTTCGGCTTGCCGGCCACCAAGGCGGCGCCGCTCATGCCGCCCGCCGCCAGTCCCTCGAAGCTGGTCAGGTTCAGTTCACCACCAAGCTGCGCCGGCTGATGGCACCCCTGACACCGTTGCTGAATCACCGGCCAGACGTCCCGGTAGTAGCTGGGACCTTCTTCCTCAACCGCAAAGCCCGAGCCTCCGGGAATACCCAGGAAGAGAACCGAAGCCACGGCAGCCACCCTGGCGACCCCCAAACCGTTACGCCAGGATCTCATCGACCACATTGCCGTGGACGTCGGTAAGGCGGAAGTCACGGCCGCCGTAGCGGTAGGTGAGGTTCGTGTGGTCGAGGCCGAGGAGGTGGAGGACTGTTGCCCAGAGGTCGTAGATCGTGACTTCGTCTTCGACCACGTGGTAGCCGAAGTCGTCGGTCCGGCCGTGGATCGTGCCGCCCCTGATTCCGCCGCCGGCGAGCCAGATCGAGAACCCGAACGGGTTGTGGTCGCGGCCGTCGGCGCCCTGGGAGAACGGTGTGCGGCCGAACTCGCCGGCCCAGATGACGAGCGTCTCGTCGAGCAGGCCGCGCGACTTCAGGTCCTTGAGCAGGCCGGCGATCGGCTGGTCGACCTGCAGGGCCATGCTCCGGTGCCCGATCTCGAGGCCGGTGTGCTGGTCCCAGGGGTTCGCCGCTTGCCCCCCGTCGTCCGGTTCCGGCAGGCAACTCAGTTCGACGAAGCGCACGCCGCGCTCGACAAGCCGCCGCGCGAGCAGGCACTGGCGGCCGTAGTCCGCCGTGGTCTCGTTCGGGTGGTCCAGGGCGTAGAGCTGGCGCGTGGCCCGGGTCTCGCCGCTGATGTCGCAGAGTTCAGGCACCTCGGCCTGCATCCGGAACGCCGTCTCGTAGTTGCGGACCGCCGCCTCGACATCGGCGTGGCCGCCGAGCCGCTGGAGGAAGGCCTGGTCCATGTCGTGCACGAAGTCGAGCCGTTCCCGCTGGGCCGCCCGGCCTTCCATGGCCTGGATGTTCTGGACCGCGTTCTCGGTGTCGCCGCGCAGGATCGACCCCTGGAACTCCGCCGGCAGGTAGCCGTTGCCGTAGATGCCGACGCCGCCGTGCGGGATGCCGGCCTGGCCGCTCTGCAGGACGACAAAGCCCGGCAGATTCTCGTTCTCGGTGCCGAGCCCGTAGTTCACCCAGGCGCCAGCGGACGGGTGGCCGACCAGCGGGAAGCCGGTGTGGAAGAAGTAGTTGCCCTGGGCGTGCTCGTTCACCGTGCTGGTCATCGAGCGGATGACCGCCAGGTCGTCGACGCACTCGCCGACGTGGGGGAACATGCTGCTGACCGGGATGCCGCTCTCGCCGTGCTGTTTGAACGGGAACGGCGAGGCGTAGATGTTGCCGTTGTTGTTGAACTGGGTGCGCTCGATCTTGGTTGGCATCGGCTTGCCGTGGTCGCGGTCGAGCAGCGGCTTGGGGTCGAACG
The DNA here is from genome assembly GCA_965216125.1 of Candidatus Multivorans sp. Classification (GTDB taxonomy): domain Bacteria; phylum Acidobacteriota; class Thermoanaerobaculia; order Multivoradales; family Multivoraceae; genus Multivorans. Next base: position 2,708,051 of record OZ244152.1, read on the forward strand.
AGTCGACCTGGGAGACGCCGCCCGACATGTACAGGAAGATGACGTGCTTGGCGCGGGCTCGCGGTGCGCCGCGAGCCGGGGCGGGAAGGAGCGTCGAGCCGAGCAGGCCGTTCAGCGCGATGGCCCCGAACCCGGTCGAGACCTGCGCCAGCATCTGCCTGCGGCTCATCAGGGAACACTGGTGGTCGGTCATCGGAGGTACATGAACTCCTTCAGGTTGAACATGGCGTGCGCCAATTGGCGCCAGGCGTCGCCGCCGGCGGCGCTCCGCTCGAGCCGGTTCGCCTCCGCCTCAAGCCGCGCGATCTGAGCCCAACTGCCGCGGTAGATGCGCGCCTGCTCCTCTTCCGGCGGCGCTTCGATGTTGCCGAGCGCGGAGGCAGCGACATCGTCGGAGCGCAATGCGCGGTCGTAGAGGCGGGCCTGAAGGACACGCAGGGGCTCGTCTTCGCTGGCCGCGAACCGGACCCGGCGTTTCTCGAGGCTCATGGGAAGTTCCTGCCGGACGCTTTCCGCGTCAGCCTCAACACCGTTCCGGTAGGCGGTCCAGGCGCCCTCCCGGCCCCGTGCGAGGACCAGGTGGACCGGCGGCGGCTCGGGGGTGTCCGCCTCGCTCGGGAGCTCTGCGACCCAGGCCTCGAGCGTGTATTCGTCGAGCGTCTGCCCGATCGGTTTCCTGGTGACGACGTCCGACGTTCCGAGCCACAGCGCGCCGTCGCTCACACGGACATGGCGCCCGATATTGAGTTCGGGACCGCCGTTGGCGTCGCTGGCGCGGGCCTTCTTGGGCTCGTCGGGCAGGTCGTCGAACTCCCACGCCGCGATCGCCTTGGGCGCCGATGGCCGGTGGTAGAAGCGCAGCGCATACTTGGTCTTGTCCTCGGTGATGTCGCGGAGCTCGGCGCTTTCCTCCCGGCGGTCCATGGCCGCCGTCCTCCAGGCGTCCACGTCCTCCGGCACGGGCTCGCGGTCGCGGGCGTTGTGGAGGAACCGCTCAGCCGCACCGAGCTCCCCGGCGGTCGGCGGCCGACCGAGGGCGAGGCGGAACATCGCGACGATGCGTTCCCGGTCATTGTCCAGGTCGGGGTCCTCGGCGATCCGGTCGCCGAAACGGGCCGCGAGATGCATGACCTGAACGTTGTTCATCATCAGCAGCGACTGCGCGGGCACGTTCGTCTGGTCGCGCTGGCCCTTGGTCGTCACCGGAGTGGGCAGGTCGAGCGTATGGAGCAACGGGTCGGGTTGGTTGCGGATGACCTGTACGTAGACGCTCCGTCGGTTCGACCAGCCGGGTGCCGGGACGGTCTCGCTGGCGGTCACCGGTTCGAGTTCGCCGGCGGCAAGCAGCATGGAGTCGCGCACCGCTTCAGCCTCCAGGCGCCGCAGATGGGCATGGGAGAGGAGATTGTTCTGCGGATCCCGTTCACGGGCGGCCTGCGACGGCGTCGACTCAAGCTGGAAGGCCCGGGTGGAGGCCAGACGCCGCACAAGCGCTTTCAGTGACCAGCCGTCATCCCGCAGCGTTGTCGCCAGATGATCGAGCAGGGCCGGGTTCGACGGGAGTTCGCCCATCTGCCCGAAGTTGTCCGGCGTGGCGACGATGCCGCGGCCGAAGGTGTGCGCCCAGAGGCGGTTCGCGATCACGCGGGCGGTGAGCGGGTTGCCGGGATCGAGGATGCTCTGGGCCAGGGCCAACCGCGGGTGAACCGAATCGGGGTAGGGCTCGGCGTCGATCGCTTCCAGGAACCGCTGGGGCACCGGGTCGGCGAGCCGCCGGTGCTTGCCGCGCTCCATGAGGGGCTGATCGAAGCGTGGGCCGGCGAGCACCGCGGGCGAGCGGGTGGGGGTGGGAATCCGCTCCTCGAGCTGCCGGATCGACGCGACGAGCGGCGCCGCCTCGGGTACGTCCTCCAGGTCGTTCGGGAGCAGGCCGCGACGGACAAGACTGCCCAGGAAGCGGGCCTGGGCATCGGTCATCGAGCCGTCGCGCCACGCCTCGGCGGCGTCGTGGATCACCTTGCCGTAGCGCGCCGCCAGCTCGCCGTGGTCGGCGGGCGCACCTTCGATCTCGAACAGGGGCGCCGTGAACTCAGCCGGCTCGTCGCGGGGGAGTTCTCCGTCTTCGTCTGTTACGACCGCTTCGGTGATCCCGAACCAGGAGCGGTCGGAGCGCCGACTGGAGCCCTCGCCGGTCATCGGGTGATCGGCCGCAGTCACCAGTTCGATGTAGGCGTGGTCGCCGTCCCAGTAGTCGAGGTCCCAGTGCTGCCAGCGCCACTTGCCGCCTTGGAGGGTCTCGATCGGATAGACCTCGCCGCGCTGGGGGTAGTTCTGGACCACGTAGCGCGCGATGGCGCCTCCGGCGCCGGCCACGCGCACCGCCAGCTTCTGCCTGGCCTCGATCAAGAAGCGCGGCGACGAGAAGGTGCCGTTGTGCCGGTTGGTGAGGGAGTGCGTGTAGACGCCGGCGGGCAGGATGTCCCCGACGATCGTCTCGCCGGCCTGAGTGACTTCGTAGCTTCCGGCGCCCTGCGGCTTCGCTTCGGGCAGACCGTTGCCGTGGCGGTACCACTCCTCGACGTCCCCGGTCCGGGTCAGATCCCAGCGGCGCACGGCGGGCGCCTGCCGCCGGTCCTCGAGCTGCTGCCTGCTCTGCTCGTAGCCGGCGGCCAGTCCCTGCCATTGCTTCGCGAAGGCCCGGCGGCCCCGGATCCCCCGGATGCGGACCCAGGCGTAGAGCGGATCGTAGGGCGACTGGCCGCCGGTCAGCGCCTCCGCCCAGGGGCCGTCCGGCTGCTGCAGCTTGCCGGGAACGGCGGCGGCGGCTTCGATCCAGGTCTCCGCGAGGATCTGCCGCAGCTCGCGCTTGAGCTCGATCAGTTCATCCCGGTGGGCGTTTCGCCGGCTCTCGTCGTCGACCGTCTGGATGCCGGGGCGACCGTTCACCATCGTGCCGTAGAAGGCGTAGAAGTCCGTCTGGCTGATCGCGTCGAACTTGTGGTCGTGGCAGCGGGCGCAGGCGACGGTCATCCCCAGGAACGCCTTGGAGACGACGTCGACCTGGTTCTCGGTGAAGCGCACCTGCTCGTCGAGTGCGTCGGTGGGGCCGAAGCCGTGCAGAACGAAACGGTACTGGGCGATGCCGATCGCCGATTCGTTGATCCCGAGTTCCGGGTTCATCCGAGGCTTGTCGAGCAGGTCGCCCGCCAGATGCTCGCGGATCAAACGGTCGACGGGTACGTCGGCGTTCAGCGCCCGGATCAGGTAGTCGCGGTAGCGCCAGGCGTAGGGGACCGGCGGGTCGCCCTCGCTGCCGTGGGACTCGGCGTAGCGGATCCAGTCCATCCAGTGCCGGGCCCAGCGTTCGCCGAAGGCCGGGTCGGCGAGTAGCCGGTCGACCTCCTCGGTGACCGCGGCGTCCCGGTCGATTGCGGCTCGGCGTTCGAAGTCGTCGATCTGACCAGGGGTTGGCGGCAGGCCGGTGAGCACGTAGGAGAGCCGGCGCATCACGGTGCGCGGCTCGGCGAGCGGCGCGGGATCGAGATTGGCCTTGGCGATCCCGTCCGCCAGGAAACGATCGACGGCGTTCTGAGACCAGGCCGGATCGACTACCTCGGGAGGCGCCGGATCGGCGATCGGCTGCAGGCTCCACCAACTCTTCCGTTGCTCGAGGATCGCCTGCCAGGAGGTCGCCTCCTTCAGCGCGGCGGCGGATGGCGGCTCGGCCCTCGGGTCGGGCGCGCCGATTTCGATCCAGCGCTCGAAGTCGGCGACTATCTCATCGGGCAGCTTGGCGCCGCCCAGTGGCATGCGGAAGTCAAGGCTGGGGTGACGCATGGCCCGCAGCAGCAGACTGGAGCGCGGCTTGCCGGGCTCGATCGCCGGACCGCGCATGCCGCCTTCGAGCAGACCGTCCCGGTAGTCGAGGCGCAGCCCGCTCTCGGCCAGCTCGGTGCTGTTGTGGCAGGTGTAGCAGTGCTCGACCAGGACCGGGCGGATCTTCTGTTCGAAAAACTCGAGATCCTCCGGCGCGAACTCCGCCCCGGCTGCTGGCCCGCCACCGAGCAGCGCAGCAACCAGGATCGCGGCGCCGGAGCGCAGCCAGGTCCTCGACTTCCGGTCCATTGGTGCGTCGGCCAGTCTACAACGGCGCCGGGAGCTCACGCGGCCGCGCCTGGCGTTCGTAGGGGTCCACGACGCTGCCGGCTATCCCACCGCGGACAATGCCGAACAGTTCGCCGCGCCACCCCCGCCCCTTCGAGATCTCCGTCGAGATGACGACGACGACCAGATCCTCGGCCGGCGCGACGTAGATGTACTGGCCTCCGTAGCCGCTGGCGATGTAGGCGCCCCGTTCCCGTGGTCCGCGGAGCCACCACAGGTAGCCGTAGCCACCGTAGATCCGGCCGCGGCCACGCGGGCCGGCGAGGCCGGGCCGGGTGGACTCGTCGACCCACTGCCAGGGAAGGATTTGGCGTCGGTCCCAGCGGCCGCGGTTCAGGTAGAGCTGGCCGAACTTCAGCATGTCGCGAGGCAGCAGGGAGAGGTTGTTGCCGCCGACGTGGATGCCCTGCCGGTCGCGCGCCCAGGCCGAGTGGCGGATTCCGAGCGGGCCGAAGAGGTGTTCGCGGGCGAAGTCGTGCGTGCTCGTGCCGGCTACTCTGGCCAGCGTGGCCGAGAGCAGGTGGGTGCCGCCGGTGCTGTACGAGAACCGGGTGCCCGGCTCGGCTTCGAGCGGCCGAGCCAACGCCGCCCGGACCCAGTTCCGGGACGCCACCCACGAGCCGTAGTTGCCGAAGCTGGTCGATTCGAGGCCCGACGTCATCGTCAGCAGGTGGCGTACCGTGATCGCCTGCTTGCGCGGGTCGTCGAGGTCGGCGGTCTCGGGCAGAACGTCGGCGATCGGTTGATCGAGATTGAGGACGTCGTCTTCGACCGCCAGACCCGCCAGTGCCGAGAGGACACTCTTCGAGGCGGACTTGAGGTTGTGCGGACGGCGGCCGGCGGCGCCGCGGAAGTAGCGCTCGGCAACCAGGCGTCCGCGCCGCGCGATCAGAACGCCGTGGACGCCGTCGAGTTCGCCGATGTCGTCGACCGCCTGCTCCAGCCGGTCCGCGTCGAGCCCGACGTGGTCGGCCGGGACGAGCTGCCAGTCGCCGGACCAGTCATGGTCGGCGGGAGGGACCGGCAACTGGAACTCGACCAGGATGCCGGCATGGTCGGAGATCGCGGGGCCGTCGCTCGGCTGCGGCGACCACTCGCTCCACAGCGGCCACCACCCGGACGCGCCGGTGTTGAGCAGCACGTGGTCGATGCCGTCGGGATGGAGGTCGCGGTACCCGGCCTCGCCGAAGCGGCCGAACGCGGGGTGGCTGCTGTCGAGGTTGAAATCGCCCGCGACCAGCGCCGGTCGCTCCGGCCGCGCGAGGATCCGCTCGAGCAGGTCCTCGGTTTGGGCAGCGGCGAGCTGCGGGTCGCCGTTGGCGGTGTGGACGCCCACCACCTCGAACGGCAGGGCCGGATGCTCGATCCGTGCGGCGAGCGCGATGCGCCGTTCGAAGCGGTCCCGGTCGGGTAGCAGGCGCCAGGTCGCCGGGTCGGCGATGGGAAAACGGCTGAGGATTGCAGCCCCCTCCTCGAAGCCGAGCCAGCGCAGTGAGCCGTTGGCGCGGGCGTAGACCGCGTGCAGATCGAGGTTCCCTGCCAGCCGGTCGGCGAGACAGCCTTCGGCGACCGTGCACCAGGCTTCCTGGAGCACGACGATGTCCGGTCGCAGGCGAGCGATCGTTGCCGCCAGCCGGTCCGCACGTTCCAGCCGGTCGGATGCGGCAGCGGGTTGCAGGATGCGCCCTTCGGTGTCCGGGTAGCCGTGGTAGGCGTTCAGTTGCAGTACGCGGAGCCTGTCTGTCGGGGTCGTCGACCCGGCTCTTGCCGGGCCGCCCGCCGGTCGCGGTTCCGGCGGCTGTTGGTGAGCCAGAAGCGCCACGAAGGCAGGGCTTGATGCCGCAGCCAGCAGGCCGAGAGTCAGGGCCGTGACCCGCAGCGCCGGATGTGCCCGACGGGCAAGGGCAGCCACTCCGATCGCGGCGATGCCGCTCAACGCGGCGGCGAGGAGAGCGAGTCGGGCCGCGCCGGGTTCGACGACCACGATCGTCCCGGCGATCCAGGGCAACGATCCCAGCGCGACAGCGGCCAGACCGGTGGCTGAGGCCGCGGTGGCGGCCGCGAAGGAGGAACGCGGACGCGTCATGACGCGGGGAGACTATGCGCCCCAGTCCGTGCGCGAGCCATCGAGCCCACGGCTGACATCCGGGTGCTACCCTAGAGGTTACAGACAACGAGCAACACTTAGCGGCTTTGCCGCGGAAAGGAGGTCCGGAATGGGTTGTAGAGAGATCCTCCGGATGAACCCTGCCACCATCGTGATTTGCTCGGTCCTGATCCTTGCCGCGGGCTGTGCGGCGCCGCCCGAAGAAGAGGCGCCCGCCCCCGAAGTGGATCCGGTGGCCGAGAATGAAGCGGCCCTGAACGAGCTTGCCGCCAAGTACCTGCAGGCGTTGAACAGGGGCGATGCGGACGGTTTGGCCGTGCTCTATACCGAAGACGCCATCCGGATGCAGTCGAACAGCGCGCCGAAGGTCGGCCGCGACGCGATTCGCCTGTTCGCCGCGGCGGACTACGCGGGCGCCAACTGGGACATGCAGCTTCGCGTCGACAAGAGCGAGTACAGCGGGGATCTGGCGTTCGTTCTCGGCACCTACGCCCTGAGCCTGACGTCGAAGGATGATCCGTCCGTCGTGGTTCACCAGGAAGTAGGCAAGTGGATGGACCTGATGCGTCGTCAGGAAGACGGGTCCTGGTTGATTGCGCGCGAGATCTCGAACCGGGACCATCCGCTCGGTCAGACGCCTGAAATGCCCGAGGAGGGTTCATGATGAGGAGCACGACTCAGAAGCTCGAGCGACTCTTCGCCGGCGTCATTGTGCTGTTGCTGTTGGCCGTCCTGGCTGCCGCCTGTGCCCCCGTTGAGGAAGGGGTTTCCGAAGATCCTGACGCGGTCGAACCGAGCATCGGCGACGAGAACGCCCTCAACGCCTTGATCGCCGACTACATGGTGGCCGTGAACAGCGGCGATGCCGACGGGATGGCGGCCCTGTACGCTGCGGACGCCGTGCGCATGGCGCCGGATGCTCTGCCTATCAGGGGCCGGGAGTCGATCCGGCGGAACATGGAGCAGACGTTCGAGACCGCCGAGCTCAACGTCCAGCTTCAGGTTGAAGAGACGGAGTTCAGCGGCGAACTTGCGTATGTTCGCGGTACCTTCTTGCTGACCACAAGTCCGAAGGACGGAACACCGCCCACGGAATCCGAGGGAAACTGGATGCGGTTCATGCGGCGCGAGCCGGATGGCAGTTGGCGCGTGGCCTACTCGCTCTGGAACTTCCACTCGTAATGCCTTGAGGGGCCGCTCGACGTGGCCGGGTATGATCCGTCGCCGCGTCCGATGCTCAAACCAGCACCGCAGCTCCTGACCTTCATGGGCGCCCCCGGGTCGCCCTACACGCGAAAGATGCGTGCGGCGCTGCGCTACCGGCGCATCCCGTACCGCTTCCTGATCTCGGGGGCCGGCGGCCGCGACGACCTGCCGGCCGCCAAGGTACGGTTGCTGCCGACGTTCTATCTGCCGAACGAGGCCGGCGAACTCGAGGCGGTCGTCGACTCGACGCCGCTGATCCGGCGCTTCGAACGGGAGTTCGAGGGCCGTTCGGTGATTCCGCCGGACCTGGTGACCGCCTTCATCGACTACCTGTTGGAGGACTTCGCTGACGAGTGGTTGACCAAGGCGATGTTCCACTACCGGTGGGTCTACGAGGCGGACATCGAGAAGGCCGGTCAGATCCTCCCGCGGTGGCGGCAGGTGGAAGGTCCTGAAGAGGACTTCCAGCAGGCCGCGAAGATGGTCTCCGAACGGCAGATCTCGCGGCTCTGGGTCGTGGGGTCGAACGAGACAACGGGTCCGGTGATCGAGGCGAGCTACCGGCGCATACTGGAGCTGTTCCGGGATCACCTGACCGAACGCCAGTTCCTCATGGGAAGCCGGCCGGGCGCGTCCGACTTCGCCTTCTTCGGTCAGTTGACCCAGCTCGCGGCCTTCGACCCGACGCCGATGGCGTTGACTCTCGAGGTGGCGCCGCGCGTCTACGCCTGGGTGGACCGGGTGGAGGACCTGTCCGGCCTCGAACCGATCGACGAAGATTGGATCGACCGCGAGCCGCCCGCGACCCTGCGGGCGCTCCTCGGGGAGGTGGGCCGGGTCTACGCCCCGTTCCTGCTTGCGAACGCCGAGGCGTTGATGGCGGGTGCTGAACGGGTCGAGTGCGAGATCGACGGCCGGCCGTGGGTGCAGAAGCCGTTCCCGTACCAGGGCAAGTGCCTGATGTGGCTGCGTCAGCAGTACGCGAACCTGTCGGCTGGGGACCGGACGGTGGTCGATGGGGTGTTGGCCGGTACGGGCTGCGAGTCTCTCGTGGCCGGCGGAGATCCGGCCCCCTAAGCCGGCGAGAGGACGGGCAGTTGAGGGCCGGCATCGGGGACACAGGCAGCGAGTCTCGTCCCCCTGCCGGCGCAGGCCCAAGCAGCTCTTCGGGAATCAACGGGAGTTTCTACGGCTGGCGGATGCTCCCGTTCGCCTGGCTGATCTACGGCCTGGGCGCGGCGCCCTTCTACAGTTGGGGTGTCTTCCTGCCGCAGATGCTGGAGGACCTGGAGATGACCCGGGCTGACAGTGGCTGGGCATTCGGCATCTGGTCCTTCTGCGGTGGCGTGGTGGCGCCCTTCATCGGCGTATGCCTGAACCGTTTCGGGCCTCGCGCGGTGTTCACGGCGGGGTTTCTCTCCGTGTCCGTGGCCTACTACATGACCAGCCGGGCCCAGGATCGTTGGGACGTCTTCCTCTACTTTGGTTTGTTCGCCGGTCTGACGCACACGTTCTCCACTGTCCTGCCCACGCAAACGCTGGCGACGAACTGGTTCCTCCGATGGCGTGCGACGGCCCTGGCGTTCCTGCTGATCGCGGCTTCCATCCTGGCGCCGCTCGTCTATTTCATCGACAACACCGTCCTGAGCCGGGGCGGCGATTGGCGTGACGGCTGGGCGATGATCGGGGTGCTCTGTGCGGCGCTGGGCGTGCTGTCCTTTCTCGTGCTTCGAAACACGCCGGAATCCATGGGCCAGTTGCGGGACGGCGCCCGTTCAGTGGCTTTGCTTCAAGCGGCAGCAGCCAGGACCGGCGCCAACACGCCCGACCACTGGGTAGCGAAGGAAGCAGTACGGACGCCGCAGTTCTCGCTGATGGTGCTGTGCGGCCTCGGCTACGCGATCCCATGGGGCGTGCTTGCCAACCACGGCAACCTGCACCTGCTCGACATCGGGTTCGGGGTGGGTGAAGCCTCAGCTCTTCTTGCGCTCATGGCGTTCGTGAGTACCTTTGGCCGTATGAGCGGCGCCTTGGGCGACAGAATCTCGCCGCCACGGCTGCTCGGCGTTGCCCTGGCGCTCGAGGGGACGGGCATGGCGTTGCTTCTGTTCGTCCGCACAGCCGGCGAGGCCCGCGTCGCCCTGGTTCTGCTGGGTCTGGGGTTCGGCATGGCGTACATCTGCCAGGCCGCGACCTTCGCGCGCTTCTTCGGTCGCCGCGGCTTCGCCACGACGACTGGGGTGCGTTTCGCCGTCGGTGCGGTGTTCGGCGCGACGGTGCCCGCGATCACAGGCTGGTTCTTCGACACGCAGGGCAGCTACGCGGTTCCGTTCCTGGCGATCGCGGCGGTGACGTTGGCCGGATCGGTCGTGGCTTTCTTCCTACAGCCGCCCCGGAAGAAGGCTGCGGCGTAGAGTGCGGGCACTGATGCTCGAGTCCTCCTTCAGTTTCAGTTTCGGGCGGCCGCCTTCTGGAGTGGTCATCGGAGCGATCGCCTTCCTGCTGTTCGTCTCGGCCGTCCCTGAGCCCGCCGCCGCCGAAGACTGGCCGCAGTGGCGAGGGCCGAGTCGTGACGGCGTCTCGACGGAGACTGGTCTCGCGGACCGCTGGCCCGCGGGCGGTCCGCCTCTGCTCTGGCGAGTGGATGGTCTTGGCGAAGGCTACGGCTCGGTGGCCGTCTCCGACGGAACGATCTACGTCCAGGGCAGTCGAAGCGGGCGAAGCTTGGTGTTCGCACTCGAGGCGACCGGCGGCGCCGTGCGCTGGGAACGCGAACTCGGTCCGCGCCTGCGTGACAGCCGGGGCAACGGCCCGCGCGGTACGCCGACGGTGTCTGGCGATTCGCTCTACGCGCTGACCGGTATGGGCGAGCTGGCGCGAATCGCTCTCGCCGACGGGCGGATCCGCTGGCAGCGCAACATCCTGGACGACTTCGACCAGCGCAACATCGGTTGGGGGATCAGCGAGTCGCCGTTGATCGAGGGCGATTGGGTGGTGGTGATGCCCGGCGGCGACGGCGGAACGATCGCGGCGCTCGACCGCGAGACGGGCGAGACGGTCTGGACCAGTTCGGGTCTGACCGACCGTGCCGGCTACTCCTCCCTGATCGCGGTCGACCTCGAAGACGGCGACGAATCGCTCCGTGCGCTCGTCGGCTTCACGGCGCGCGCGGGAGTTGGCGTTCGTGCTGCGGACGGTGAGCAGCTCTGGAGCTACCGGGAACCGTCGAACCGGACGGCGAACGTGGCGACGCCGATCTACTCGAACGGCCTGATGTTCTATACCTCCGCCTATGGCACCGGCGGCGGCGCTCTGCGGCTGCGCGTGAACGGCGACACGGTCGACAGCGAGGAAGCCTGGTTCGAATCGAATCTCCGGAACCACCACGGCGGCGTGGTGCTCTACGAGGGCCACCTCTACGGCTTCTTCGGCAACGCCCTGGCCTGCGTCGGCTTCAAGACCGGCGAGATCGTGTGGCGGGATCGGAGCGTGGGCAAGGGCTCGCTCACCCTGGCCGACGGCAAGCTGTTCATGCTCGGTGAGAGGCACCTCGCCGGCCTGGCGGAGGCAACACCGAACGGCTACACGGAGCTCGGCCGCTTCGATGTGGACGACCGCGGCCGGCCGAGCTGGGCCCACCCGGTGGTCAGCAACGGCGTGCTCTACATCCGCAACTGGGGAGAGCTGCTGGCCTACGACGTCTCGGACCGGTAGCGCGGCGGGACGGCGCCGCCAGCGCGCGCCATCGCGATGCCCATCAAGTACATCGGCTCCAAGCGGCAGTTCGTGCCGCTGATCGTCGACGTTGTCGAGCAGCTCCGGCCAGCTTGCACGGTGCTGGATCTGTTCTCCGGCACCTCGAGGGTGGGCGACGCGCTGAAACGGCGGCAGTACCGCGTGCTCGCGAACGACTACCTGGCGTGCGGCGAGGCGATCGCCCGGTGCTACGTGGAGGCGGACGGCACTCCCGAGCAACTCCGGCACGCCCGGCTGCTGATCGAGGAGTTCAACCGCCTGCCGCCATCGACCGGGTATTTCACGGAGGTCTTTTGCGAGCAGAGCCGTTATCTGCATCCGAAGAACGGCGCGCGCGTCGACGCGATCCGGGAGGCGATCGCTCGCAAGGACCTCGATCCGGAACTCGAAGCGATCGTGCTCGTTTCGCTGATGGAGGCCGCGGACCGGGTCGACAGCACAACCGGCGTTCAGATGGCCTATCTGAAGCAGTGGGCGCCGCGTGCGTCCAACGACCTGGAACTCCGGCTACCCGACATTGCGCCGCGCGCGGCGGCAGGCAAGGGGAAGGCGCATCGAATGGATGCCACGGAGGCGGTGGAGAAGCTCGATGCGGACATCGCGTACCTCGATCCGCCCTACAACCAGCACAGCTACCTCGGCAACTACCACGTCTGGGAGAGCCTGGTGCTCTGGGACAAGCCGGAGCACTATGGCGTCGCCTGCAAGCGCGTGGACTGCCGGGAGCGGAAGAGCGACTTCAACAGCAAGAGGAGGTTCCGTGCCGCCTGGGAGCGGATCGTCGAACGGGTCCGGGCGACGTACCTCGTCGTGTCCTTCAGCGACGAGGGCTTCATCGGCCGCCAGGAGATGGAGGCGGTCCTCGCGCGCCGAGGGGAGGTCCATGTAATCGAGAACGACTACAAGCGCTACGTCGGCGCCCAGATCGGCGTCTTCAACCCGAGCGGTGAGAAAGTCGGGCGAGTGAGCCACCTGCGGAACAAGGAGTACCTGTACGTGGTGTCGCCGGAGAAGCTGTCTGAGGCCGCGGTGCGAGCGATGACGGAACTCGGTTGACATACCGACATACGAACTGTACGGTGACCTGCATGCGCACCACTGTACGGCTCGACGACGAACTGCTGGCGGAAGCGAAGCGGCATGCGGCCCGTACGGGGCGGACGCTCACGTCTCTCATCGACGAGGGGCTCCGAGAGGTGCTTGCACGAGGCGCGGCGCGGGCGCCGGCGAAGCGTGTCGAGCTGATCACCGGCGGAGAAGGCGGACTGCGTCCCGGAATCCGGAGCGATCGGCTGACCGACGTGCTCGACCTCATGGACTGCGAGCGCTTCCTGGAATCGATTGATCGTTCCTGACGTCAACGTGCTCGTCTACTCGCACCGCGCGGACATGGACGAGCATGAACCGTACCGGGAGTGGCTTGACCGGTTGGTGAACTCGGGTCCCGCCTTCGGCATGTCGGAGATGGTGCTGAGTTCGTTCGTGAGAATCGTGACCAATGGTCGGATCTTTGCGAAGCCGACGGGAATCCGCGACGCGCTCACCAGCACTGCCACACTGTTGGCGCCTCCGCAGTGTGTTCGTGTTCGACCGGGTCCGGGGCACTGGCAGATCTTCGAAGACCTGTGCAGACGCCATGTGGTTGGCGCCAAGCTCGTGGCCGATGCCTACCTCGCGGCGATCGTCATGGAGGCCGGGTGCGAACTGGCGACGGCGGATCGCGACTTTGCGCGCTTCGAGGGGTTGCGCCGGCGGCACCCATTGGCCGAGCGGAAGGGCGGCGGAGGGGACATGGTGATGGAGCCGGGGCGTCGTCCCTGGCTCACGTCCGAGTGACGCGCTCCGAGCGCGCCGGGTTGTCGGACTAAGGGGCGGCGAAGGCGATCTGGAACCCCGGCCGGGCTTCGAGCCGGCCCAGGTAGGCGAGGAGCTTCGGGTACCGATCGTCCAGCACCCCCATCCTCTGCGCCAGAGCCAGCGAGTAGCCCATCATGACGTCGGCTGCGCTCAGCTCGCTGCCCAGCAGGTAGTCGCGGTCCTCGAGCGCCGCCTCGACGGCGTCGAGGCAGATTTCGGTGCGCTGCCGGCCGTCCTCGACGACCGCCGGGATGCGCTCGGCCTCCGGCTTCAGCAAGCGGTGGTGGACCATGTCGCCGAGCGGCCGCGCCAGGCTCGCCTCGGCGAACCACGACCACTGCAGGAAGATGGCGCTCTCGGGCGTGCCGGCGGCAGGCTGCAGGCGGCCGCCGCCGTAGCGCTCCAGGAGATAGTGGACCATGGCGCCCGACTCGAACATCGAGAAGAGGTTGCCGTCCTCGTCGAGGTCGGTCATTGCCGGTACCTTGCCGATCGGGTTGAGGCGCCGCCACTCGGGGCTCTTCCGGTAGTCCGACTGGAAGTCGACCGGGACGACTTGGTAAGGCAGGCCGAGTTCCTCGCAGAGCCAGATGACACGGGCCGAGCGGGTCCGCGGGACGTGGTAGATCGTGATCATCGGGTTGGCAGTTGGGGCGGCCGACGGTTCAGCCGTCGTCGCGAGCTGACCGAAACCGCCGGCTCGTGCTACGCCAGGGCGCTCTCGAACAGAGCGAGCAGACGGCTCCAGGCGCGTTCCGCCTGGGCCTCGTTGTAGACCTGCGTGTCGGGCGGGCACCAGCCGTGCATGGCGCCTTCGTACACCTCGATCTCGGCCGGCAGGCCGGCCGCCTCGAAGGCCTCGCGCAGCGCGTCCTTGGCCTCGGGCTGTCTCTGGTCGTCGTTCTCGGCGATCGCGAAAAGGTAGTGCGCCTTCATCTGCGGCACCAGGAGGTGCGGGCTGTCGGGCTGGTCGGTCACCAGGCCGCCGCCATGAAACGACGCGCCGGCGCCGACGCGGTCGGGCGCCGCGGCGGCCGTCCGCATCGTCATGGGTCCGCCCATGCAGTAGCCCATCGTCCCCATCTTCCGGTCGTTGTCGACCGACGACTGGCTGTCCAGGAAGCTCACGAACGCCTTCGCGTCCCGCACGTTGGTGTCCGCGTTCAGCGACCTCATCAGTGGCATCAGCGTGTCGCGCGCGGCGCCGAAGTCCGTCGACTCCACGATGGGCGCCTTCTGCGTCCGGTAGTACTGGTTGACCACCAGGACCGAGTGGCCCGATTCGGCGAGCCGCCTGGCCATCTGCCGCATCGCCGGCCGCAGGCCGAACGCGTCGGGCCAGATGAGGACGCCCGGATGGGCCCCGCTCGCGGGGTGCACGAAGTAGCTGTCGCATACGCCGTCGGGGGTCGTCACCTCGATCTCGGATTCGGAGACATCTTGGGCGTTCGCCGGCCGGGGCAGCAGCATCGTCAGGCCGGCGCCGGCCGAGACGGCCCCGAACTCCCGGCGGGTCAAGCGCTTCCCCTGCAGGTACCTGGCGTTGTCGGCATTGGTTCTGTCGTCACACATGTTCGATCTCCTTGTTCGAAGTCACAAGGCACCCCTTCACCCAGTTCACCACACTCTCGGCGAGGCGGACGGCCTCCGCGTGATCCTCTTCCGTCACTCGTTCCGCGATGCCGGGATAGCGGGCCGCTGCGGCATATGGCGTCAACCGTCTCGATAACCGTACCGACTCCGGAACATCCTCTCCTGCTTCCGCAACGATGGACAGGAGGACGCTCAGGTCGTGAACGTACGGAAACTCGATGCCGCGACGAATCATCAGGGCCTTGATCGCCTTCTCCGCTGCCTGCTGGGCGTGGAAGCACAGGTGCTCCAGGCGGAGGCCAGGGAGGCGATTCTGCGCCAGAAGAAGATCGCTCAGGGCGTGATCCATCCACTCCTCCGGATCATCCTGGGGCAGTGCGTCAGGCCGCTTCATAGATGACACGTCCTTCACGCAGGGCCGACTTGAAGACCAGCGCGTGGCTGTCGCGGTAGCGCTCGACACGGTCTGACGTTGCAACCAGAGCGTCCACGGCGACTCCCACACCGTCGAGGTTCATGTAGATCTCCTTCATGACGTCGAGGGAGCGCTCGCCATCCTTGACGACCAGCAGATCCACGTCGCTATGCGGCCCCATCTCGCCCCGCGCCGCCGAGCCGAAGAGGATGATCCTCTCCGGTTGCGCAACGTCCACGATGCGCCGGACGATCTCGTCCAGAACTTTGGGGTCAAGGGTGTTCACGGCAGGAGTGGAGCAGTGCGACGTTCAACCCTTCAGTTCCACCAGACTCCCCAACCTTCTTCTTGAAGGGATTGAGCGAGTTCGTTCTCTTTCTCCCTCGCTTCATGCGCAGGTACGGGACTTGAGTGCTCGAAATGCTCTGGCATGAGACTCTTGCCGTACTGCGTGGCGTACTTCTTCCCGGCCAGTCGGTTGCACCTATGCTGTCTCCAGCGGCAACTAGGTTTGTGGGCGGTTTCTCCGACGTAGGCGCACGGCTTGGCTCCCTTGTAGTGAGGGTTGCGGGCTCTGAATGCCGGCACGTTCATCACGCTCGGGCAAAGTTCTCCGACGTAGAGATTCTTCGTGTCCCCACTATTCGCGCCGGCGAAGCACCTGCACGGCCACTGGCCCTCAAACCGAGGGATGGAGAACGGGTGTTTGATGCCCTCCGGGACTTCGGTGGGTGAGCACGTGCACGTCCACTGGCTCTTCACTGGCCGGCGATCAAGAAGCCAGCACGCTAACGCGGCCGCAGTGACGGCAACGGTGCGCCAGACTACTGGTGCAGCCACAGGTTGCTCCTTCCTGGTCCTGGTGCCACGCGATGTCGTGGACGGCTACGCATGTCCCTCGCCTGGTTCGTGCTGGCAGCCGCGGAAGCGCTCGACGCGCACCCGGTCCGGCAGCCCGAGGGCCTCGGTGCGGCCTACCTTGGAGGTGTAGAACGCGAACAGGGTGCGCCGCTTGAGATCGCTGAAGAGAGCGGCGCCGGCGACCAGTTCGGGCGGGTGCTCTTCGTGCTCGTCGCTGATCTCGCGGAGCATGTCGAGTTGGCGGGCCGCGTCGAGATCGACGAAGGACGAACCGTGGAGTTCCTTCGCGCGCCGGTCGATCCAGTCGAGGCCGCCGGTTGCTTTGAGCTGATCGTCGCCGCCGGCGAGCGAGAGTTCCAGGTCGATGAACTCGTGGACGCCGGCGTCCCGGGCCCCGGGCGTGTCCGTGCGCGGCAGGATGTGCTCGCACAGCGTGGCCAGCAGTTCACCCTGGGCCTGAGTCAGCAGCCGCGGCGTCCAGCCGGCGCCCTCGGCCTGGTACGCGGCCAGGGCCGGGATGGCGGCTCGAATCGGCTCGGTTTGCAGGGTGGCGTAGCCGAACGCGCCCGCGCCCGCGGCCAGGACCTTCCGTCTCGTCGTCTGCTTGCTCATGCGAGTTCTCCGCGCTTGTGCTGTTCGAGCAGGTACTCGGTCGAGCGCAGCGCCAGCGACATCATCGTCAGCGTCGGGTTCACGCAGCCGACAGTGACGTAGCAGGAACCGTCCATGACGAACAGGTTCTTCACCGTGTGCGACTGCTGGTGCTGGTTGAGGTAGGACGTCTTCGGATCGTCGCCCATGCGAGCGGTGCCGACCTCGTGGATGCCCGAGCCAATCGGCGCCGGCTCGGTGTTCTGGGTGATGTCCGTGCAGCCGAGCGCCTCCAGCATCGTCCGGCCTTCCTCGATGATGTCCTGGACCATGGCGTACTCGTTGCTGCCGAGGGTGCAGTTCATCTGCAGGACCGGCACCCCCCACTTGTCCGTCTTCTCGGGATCGAGAGTGACCCGGTTGTCGGCCCGGGGAAGGATCTCGCCGAAGCCGCCGAGGCCGATGCTCGAGACCGTGCTCGACTCGACGTTTCGCTTGAAGTCGGCGCCGAAGCCCGGCAGGGAGTTGCCGTGCTGCCAGGTGGTGATCGACTCGCCGCCCTGGTAGCCATAGCCGCGGATGAAGTTCGAGTTCTTGGTCGCCGGGTCCTTGAGGTTCTGGAAGCGCGGCACGTAGATGCCGTTCGGCCGATTGGCCCGCTCCGCGGGAGCGCCCGCCCGTGCCTCCAGAGTGCCGCGGACCCCGGTCGCGTAGATGTGGTCCATCACGTAGCGGCCCAGGCAGTCGCTCTCGTTGGCGAGTCCGCCCTCGGCCGAGTTGAGGAGAATGCGGGTCGAAGCCAGGGTCGAGGCGCAGAGGACGACGGCATCGGCCTTGGCCTCCCGCGTCTGGTTGGTGTTCTTGTCGACGTAGGTGACGCCCGAGGCGAGGTTGCCCGCCTTCATGTCGACCTGGGTGACGACCGCGTCCGGCACCAGCGTGAACCTGCCCGTCTCTTCGCAGTCGACGAGCGTGGTCTGCGGCGAGTTGAAGTACGAGTTCGTGCGGCAGCCGTAGTGGCAGGGCCCGCAGTAGTGGCAGGCGTCGCGGTCGTTGTGGCGTCGCGTGAGGACCGCGTTGCGGCCGATCGTCATCGGCCGCTTGAACTTCGTCGCCAGGGTCTCCTTCAGCATGACCTCGCCGCAGGTGAAGGCCATCGGCGGCAGGAAGTCGCCGTCGGGCAGGATCTCCAGTCCCTCCTTGCGGCCGTTGACGCCGATGTAGCGCTCGATGCGGTCGTAGTAGGGGGCGATGTCGGCGTAGCTGAACGGCCAGTCCATGCCGTAGCCGTCCATGCTCGCGGCCTTGAAGTCGTAGTCGCTCATCCGGTACGACTGCCGCGCCCACATGATCGAGCGGCCGCCGACGACGTTGCCCTGGATCCAGTTGAAGTGGGTGCCGGGCGCCTCGGTGTACGGGTTGTCGACGTCGTCGATGAAGAAGTCCGCGTTCACCTCGGTGCAGGCGTAGCAGTACGACTGGCGTTGCCGGCGCTGCAGCAACTCGTTGCGCGGGTCAGGCCGGCCCCGAAGTTCCATGTCGTGGGGCAGGGTGTGCTCGCGGAAGTCCTTCTCGGGGTCGAAGGCTCGGCCGGCCTCCAGCATCAGCACATCCATGCCGGCCTCGGTCATCACCTTGGCGGTCCAGCCGCCGGTGGCGCCGGAACCGACGACGATCGCGTCGTAGGTCCGGGTGCCGGAAGTCTGCTTCATGCGTGTCGGTCCTTTGTGGGGTCGGTTGCAGTCGTTGCGGGGCGGCGGGCTGCGAGCTTCGTCAGCGGACGATCGCCTCGGTCGAAGCCTCGACGTTGTAGGGAAGGGCTTCCTCGCCTTCGAGGCCGAGGTGCTCATTGATCGCCAGCAGGTGATGATCGACGCCGATCTCGGCGCCGGGTCGGAAGCCCGGCACGGTGATCACCTGCGCCAGCACGCCGCCCAGGCCGCGGTGGATGACGCCGCGAGGGAGGTAGATCAGGTCGCCGGCGCTGATGTCGTGGACGTCGAACAGTTGTTGCGCAAGTTCCGGGGTCATCGTCTGCGGCGATTCTATGTCCGCGGCGCGGTAGCTCGTGAGCAGTTGATCGGCGTCGTTGCTCATCTGCACCAGGTAGAACTCGTCGAAGCCGATGTCCACCGGGTGGTAGTGGGTGAAGGAGTCGGTGATCCGCACCCGGTGCGCGTTGAGGCCGTGGAAGGTGTAGGGGCCGTTCTGCTGGAGCCAGGTCAGCAGGATGCGCCGGTAGGCGCCCGTCTCCGTGGCGCAACCGCCGGGAACGTCCGTGATGTCCGGGTCCCAGTCGGGTCGGATCGCTTGGGGAACGCCGTCGCCCGGCGCCTCGGGAACGTCGAAGACCAGGGCCGCGATTGCGGGCTCGGCGGTCAACCGCTCGCCGGGGCGGAGGACCGCGATGTCGCCGACGTGCAGTTCGATCGCGGCGGTGCCGGAAGCGGTGTGAATCTGGGCCGAGGCTGGCTCTTCCTCGACCGGCGACTGCACGAACACGAGCCGGCTCGAGTCCTCGGCCGTGATCTCGGTCGCGGCCGGCAGGAACCTCATCCCGTAGCCGGGGTTCGCCGTCTCGAAGCTGGCCTTGATCCGGTCGAAGGCCGCCTTCCCTTCGGCGTCGTCATCGAACAGGTGCGCCCGCAGGACTTCCGACGGTCTCTCATTCACGGATTCGGGCTCTGAGACTTCCGCTTCCGCTCCCGCATCCGCGTCGGCACAGGAGGCGACTGCCAGGACAGACAGTAGAAGCGCCACGGCCGCGCCGGTGCGGAACGATGGAACTGCCGACCACTTGGTGGGGTTCACCCGCGGCACGGTACCATGCTGCGGCTTCCCCGGAGAACCAGCAGTGGCAAAGGAATTGCCGATGAAACCCATGCTCCTCGCCGCAGCCCTTTGTCTCGTGTTCGGCTCGCTGTCCACTCCCGTACCCGTCGCAGCAGAAGAGTCCAACCCCCAGATCGAACTGACCCGCCGCGGTGGCGACCGCATCCTGGTCACCGTCGACGACAAGCCCTTCAGCGAGTACCGCCCTGGCGGCAAGGCAGACGGCGGCGGCCACCTGCCGTACCTCTACCCGGTCTACGGCCCGGGCGGCGAGGCATTGACCCGCAACTGGCCGATGTCCGAGGCGGAAGGCGAAGAGCAGGACCATCCGCACCACCGCTCCCTGTGGTTCGCACACGGCGCGGTCGGCCCGGCCGACGGCGCCAAGCGCCACGACTTCTGGACCGGCCTCGACGGCTCGCCGATCGTCCACCGGGGGATCCTCGCGGTCGAGTCGGGTGCGGTCGGCGTGCTCCGCACCTCGAACTCGTGGGTCGCTCCCGGCGGCGAGGAGCTTCTCCACGAAGAACGGACAATGACCTTCCGCGCCGGCGCCTTCGGCTCCCGTCAGGCCTGGCGAGCGATCGACTTCGACATCCGGCTACGGGCCGGCGACGGGGCGGTCGTCCTCGGCGACACCAAGGAAGGCACGATGGCCATCCGCGTCGCGCCCACCCTGCGCCACCAGGGCGAGCACGCCGCCGGCGCCATGCGGAACAGCGAGGGCGTCGAAGGCGCCGCCGTCTGGGGCAAGCGCGCCGCCTGGGTCCACTACAGCGGCCCCGTCGACGGCAAGCCCGTGGGCATCGCGATCTTCGACCACCCCGACAACTTCCGCCATCCGACCTGGTGGCACGCCCGCGCCTACGGCCTGTTCGCCGCCAACCCCTTCGGCGTCCACGATTTCGAGAAGGCGGAGAAGGGCACCGGGGACTGGACGATTGCGGCTGGCGAAGAGCTGAGGCTGCGTTACCGGTTGCTGTTCCATGACGGCGAGGTGTCGGCGGAGCAGCTTGACGCGGAGTTGCAGCGGTACGGGGACGAGTAGCTTGGACGATCCGACCCGGGGAGGCAGCGGTCTGCCTCCAGGCATGGCCACGGCGATCGAGCGGCTTCGCCAGCAGCTTCTCGACATCAGCAAGCGGAACCGGTTGACGAACACGCCGGTTGGCAAGCGCCGGGTCAAGCAGCTCGAGATCGAAGACGAGCGCTCCGACGAGATCTTCCGGCTGCTCTATCTGGGGCGAAAGAAGATGACATTCGAGGCCTACCGCGGTCTGCTCGAGGAAGAACCCGCGGACGACTTGGGGAGCCTCTACGTTCCCAAGTATGACGATGACGAATCCGAGCTGGCAGCGCACCACGTCGACCGGAAGCTGCAGACACGGCTGACGGCCGAGGGCCTTCAGAAGCGGTTACTGACTTTGTACCGGGACGCGCGAGGGATTGAAGAAGAGCAGGGCGTGAGCGTGCTCTTCCTGGCACTTGGGTTCTTGCGTTGGTACGAGAGCGAGTCATCCGACATCGAGCGTTTCGCCCCGCTCATCCTGCTTCCTGTAGACCTTGAAAGGGACAGCGCTCGTGGGCGCTTCCGCCTTGCATACCGGGATCAGGACCTGGAGCCGAACCTTTCGCTCGGTGCGATGCTCGGGAACGACTTCGAACTCAAGTTGCCCGACCTTCCAGACGATGACGACTGGCTGCCTTCCGAGTATTTCGAGCTGACGCGGAAGGCGGTGTCATCCCAGCCGCGGTGGCGGGTGCAAGCGAACACCATCGTGTTGGGCTTCTATTCGTTCGCCAAGTTTCTGATGTGGCGCGACCTTGCACCGGAGAACGAATGGGGGTCGGAAGGCGGCCTGGCCGGCAATCCGCTTATGGAGAGCTTGCTGTTGGGCGGTTTCGAGTCGGAAGAGAGCCTCTTCGGTGAGGCGGAGAATCTGGACGAGCGCTTCCCCGATCCCGGGGAGTTAGGGCACATCCTCGATGCCGATGCGTCTCAAACGCAGGTGATCGCCGCGGTGCGTGATGGAAGAAACATGGTGGTTCAGGGACCGCCGGGAACGGGCAAGTCACAAACGATCGCGAACATTGTCGCGGTTGCTGCCAGGGACGGGAAACGGGTGCTGTTCGTGGCCGAGAAGCGAGCGGCCCTGGACGTCGTACACGCTCGGCTTGAACGGTGCGACCTGGGTCCGCTCTGCCTTGAGCTGCACTCGCACAAGGCAGTTCGCCGGCACGTGTACAACGACTTGAAGACGACGCTGGAACTTGGGCCGCCCTTGACCGTTGACGAACGGCACTACGAGCGAACCCGCAGCGTGCGTGACGAACTGAACCGCCTGTCGACACTTCTCCATGAAGTCGACGCTGCTTCCGGGGAAACGCCGTATGGGGTCATTGGCCGGCTCTCGATGCTCGATGAGAGCGGCTACTCGCGCCCGGACTTCCGAATCGAAAGAGCGGACGGTTGGTCGGGCGAAGAGTTCGGCCGTCGGCTAGAGGTGGTTGAAACGCTGGCGCGCTTGACCGCGGAGCACGGAAACGAAGACGAACACCCTTGGCGAGGTGCCGGAAAGAGGCTCACCCACGTCGATCGTCGAGCGCTCGCGGAGTGTATTGGTGAGGCGCTACGGCGGCTTCAGACCGTGCGGAATGCCTTGGGCAGGGCGGCGCAGGCAGTCAGCGTCAAGGAAGCCGGCAGTTTGTCGGCGGTCGGACCTACTGCGGAGCGTCTTGAGGTGTTTGCGGCGGCCCCTGGCCTTGTTTCACGGCTCCTCCAGGCGAACGCAGTTGTGGAGCGTCCGGGTTCATCATTGAAGTTATGCGAGG
This sequence comes from Candidatus Multivorans sp., assembly GCA_965216125.1. GTDB lineage: Bacteria > Acidobacteriota > Thermoanaerobaculia > Multivoradales > Multivoraceae > Multivorans. Next base: position 2,730,265 of record OZ244152.1, read on the forward strand.
ACATTGCGGAGCTTCAGTCCCTCAAGGCGGACTTGCTGTCGGATGTTGAGGAGAGCGCCCTTGATTTGGATTGGGCGGGGGCGCGTCTGGCGATTGCGGCACATGGAGAGTCCTTGCTGCGGTGGCTGAACGGCGCCTACCGCGGGTCCCTCGCGAACCTTCGGGCGATACACCGGAATCCACTGCCCAAGAGGTTCGACGAACGGCTGAAGACGCTGGACCGACTCCTCGGCTACAGAAAGCTGAGGAGAGCGGTCGCTCGCGACGCGGGGCTAGGCAGGGAGGCTTTCGGCGATGTCTGGCGAGACGAGGACACCGATGTTTCGGAGCTGTTGCCGGCCGTGCAATGGATCGAGCCGCAGGCACACGCGCTGGGCTCCGGCGCCGCGGTAAAGCAGTGGTTCGAGACGGTTCCCCCGGGACTGGACTGCCTGTCGGTAGCTGACAGCCTCCGGTCCGCCGACAAGGAATGGACTCGCGCGTGGAAGGCGGTCGCTGCTTCGACGGACTTGGATCTTCGGACCGCGTTCGGCATGGACAGCTTGGAGGCGGTTCACTCGGCGCTCGTCGAGGAGCGCTTGGGGACGTGGCTTGCCTGCATGGACGAGTACGAGAACTGGCACCGCCTGGCGAGCGCGGGCAGGCACGCTTCGGAACTCGGTCTCGACGAGGTCAGGCAGCGGTTGGCCGCCGGCCAACTCAAGCCGGCTGCCGCGCGGCAAACGCTCGAGTTTGTGCGGGCCGATGCGGTGTGGGAACGGATGCGGCGCCAGACGCCCGAGTTGGGATCAATCGACGGCGCCGAGCGTGCGATCAACGTCGAGAACTTCAAGGACCTCGACCAGCAACTCCAGGTTCTGGCGTCCCAGGAAGCCGCCTCCCGGCACTTCAGAGATCTACCAGCCGGGTCCGCCGGCCAGGTAGGGATCGTGCGTGGTGAGTGCAACAAGAAGACGCGCCACATGCCGCTGCGAAAGCTCCTGGACAAAGCCGGGGAGGCTGTGGCGACGATCAAACCCGTGTTCCTGATGAGTCCGCTGTCGGTCGCTCAGTTCCTGCGCCCGGGTGGTTTGACGTTCGATCTGCTTCTGATCGACGAAGCGAGCCAGGTGCGGCCGGCGGACGCGATGGGCGCCATCCTGCGATCCCGCCAGATCGTCGTCGTCGGAGATCAGAAGCAACTGCCGCCCACGTCGTTCTTCGACCGGGAAGTGAGCGGCGACGAAACCGACTACGAAGACATAGAGGACATTCAGGCGTCGCAGGTCGGCGATATGGAGAGCATCCTCTCGCTCTGCGATTCGCGGGCGATGGCAGGCCTGATGCTGAAGTGGCACTACCGCTCGATGCATCCTTCGTTGATCGAAGTCTCGAATCACGAGTTCTACGGCGATCGTCTCGTTTGTCCTCCCAGCCCTGAAAAGCCGAGGGAGGACTTCGGTCTGTCATTCGTCCCTGTGGAGGGCGAGTACGACCGCGGGCGCAGGCGGAACAACCCGAAGGAGGCGGAGGTCGTCGGGCAGGAGGTCCTCCGTCACGCCCGCGAGTATCCTGACCGGACTCTCGGCGTGGTGGCGCTGTCGGTGGCCCAGCGGGACGCGATCCGTGACCGAATCGAGTTCATGAGGACGGAGCACCCCGAGCTCGACGCCTTCTGCCGTGAGGCTGGGGACGAGCCGTTCTTCGTGAAGAACCTCGAGAACGTCCAGGGGGACGAAAGGGACGTCATCTTCATCTCCATCGGCTACGGCAAGGACGCCAGCGGCTACATGTCCATGAGCTTCGGTCCGGTTTCGGGCAGCGGAGGCGAACGTCGGCTGAATGTCCTCTTTACCCGAGCCAGGCAGACGTGTCGGGTCTTTTCTTCGATTCGCCACGGCGACATCCGCCTCGACGCGACCAGACACGAGGGTCCCCGGGTGTTGAAGCGCTTCCTGAAGTTCGCGGAGACCGGGGAACTCGATGTGCCGCTTCTGACCGACCGCGCGATGGACAGCCCGTTCGAGGAAGCAGTCGCCAAGGCACTGCAGGGCCACGGGTATCGCGTTGCGGCGCAGGTCGGTTCGTCGGGCTTTCTGATCGATCTGGCGGTCTACGACCCGGACGACGAAGGGCGGTTCCTGCTCGCCGTCGAGTGCGACGGCGCTCGGTACCACTCGTCGAGCTGGGCGCGGGAACGGGACCGCCTGCGTCAGGCGGTGCTTGAGCAGAAGGGGTGGAAGTTCCATCGCATCTGGAGCACCGACTGGTTCTACAACCGCGATGTTGAGGTGCGAAAGCTCCTCGAAGCCATTGAAAGGGCTCGCTCGAGTCGGGGCTCGAAGAGTGTTCCCGTCCAGGCCCGGCAACGGCCTCCGGTGGAGCGGGAGGCTCGGCCGGCGGACCCGGGGCCAGAGCGCACTCTCTATGAAGAAGCGGCGTTCGCGATTCCGGATGCTGGAATCTTCGAGCTTCACGAAGCTCCTCTCGAGACGGTGGCTCGCCACGTTGTTCGCATCGTCGAGATCGAAGGGCCGATCCACTTGGAGGAAGTGGGGCGTCGGCTCAGCCGCCTCTGGGGGTACAAACGTGCCGGAAAACGAATTCAGGCGTACGTGGGGGCGGCCGTCGTCGTGGCGATGAGGAATGGCCTTCTTCGGTATTCCGACGCTGAGGCGAGCCGTTTTCTGGAACTTGTCGACGGTTGTGGGATCAGTGTGCGCGACCGAACCGATGTCGGTTCCTCGACGCTCCGAAAGGTGGACATGCTGTCCCCTCTCGAGGTGCGCGCGGCGATCCTCCAGGCAGTCGAAAGGAATATCGGGATCGGTGTAGCGGAGTGCGCGGTCGAGGTGGCGCGGGCCTTCGGCTTCAAGTCGACCAGCGCCGACATGCGGGAATGCGTCGCTGAGAACGCGGAGCAACTCGTCTCTGAGGGGCGCCTGTCGGTGGTTGACGGGCAGTTGCGGCTAATCGAAACGGCGGGGTGAAGCGGGTCGCTCGGCCTTAGCTGAGTCGTCCGTCCGCCCTGCTCTGGTCAGTGCAGTCGCGACCAGACCTGCAGGTACCGCCACAATGCCCATGCCGCAGAGCAGGATCACCGTTGTGAACAGCCGACCTCCGGCAGTAACAGGGTAGGCGTCGCCGTAGCCAACCGTGTCGAACACACGACCGGCCCGGCTTTCCGACTTCCAGACCACCCGCTGGATCGCGTTCATGGGGCCGCTTGCGTCAATGGGCCGCTACCTGAATGCCGCCTCGTTCGCCGGCTTCTTCTCCGGCGCCCAGATCCGCACCTTGCCGAAGCGGCCTGAGTCGTCGAAGGAACCGAAGCCGACGCGGCCCCAGCCAAGCGGGTCGCGGTCGGTCGAGACGGTCGGCTCCTTCTCGCCGTCGAAGTAGACGCGGAGCGAGCCGTCGCGGCGTTCGACGCGGACGCGCTTCCAGCCCTTGCCCCAGTCGACGCCCTCGTCCGGAATGGCGCCGAGCGGTGCGCGGTCGGCGTTGTCGACCAGGAAGATGTTGTGGGCGCGGTCGTCGGGTTCCGTGGCCAGGTGGGCGTAGTAGTAGCGGTTCGGGCCCTCGAAGCCGAAGAAGAGGCTGAGGTCGCGGTGGCCGTACTCGCGGCCGGTCTGCCAGGCCTCGGCCTCCATGACGAAGTCGGCGAGCAGGAGATCGTCGATCAGGGCGATGTTGAGCGGCGAGCGGTGCTTCGGCTTGTACTTGCTGCCGCCCACAAGATCGAGGTAGCCGCGCCCTCCTTCGTCCTTGCCGTACTTCCAGGCCCGCTTGTCGCTGAATGTGAAGTCGTCGAGCGCCGAGGCGTCGGCGAAGTCCTGGGAGTAGATGAGTTCGTAGCCGTCGGGGATGCCGGACTGGGCTTGGAGGCCGGCCGCGCCGGTGAGCGCGATCAGAGCGATCAGGCGCAACCAGACCGGCGCTGTGCGCCGGATGCGGGCGAGACGCCCGCTCATCAAACGACTTCCGGCACCACGAAGGGCTCGCGGTACTCGCGGGTGAGCAGCCGGTTCGCCTGCTCGTCGCCTTCGATCGTCTCGGAATCCGGGTCGATCGTCAGCCAGGAACCGACGATCGACTGGTCGATCTCGGGGTCGACGCCGTTCTTCGCGAGGTGATCGAGGAACCGGTCCGCCGTATCGCCGGCATTGCGGAGCTTGGAGGCGACCTTGGACAGCGTGGCGGGCCCGGCAGCTTCGCCCCGCATGTACGAAACGTTGCCGAGGTGGCAGAGGGCGCTCGAGAGGTGGCCGTCCTCGATCGAGGCGGTCAGGTCCGCGCCCCGGCGGCTGTGCACGGCATCGACGAAGTTGGCGTAGTGGTTGCCGCCGCCCTTCCAGCTCTCGAGCTTCTCGCCGTTCTTGTCGTAGGCGGTGGCGCTGGTGTAGCTCGGGATCTGCAGGTAGCCGCCCTCGCAGTGGACGATGACGCCGATTCTGGCGCCCATGAAGTCGTCCATGCCCTTGCGCCACTCGCCGGCCTGGGCCTCGGCGTCGTGGGGCAGGCCGCGGACCTCGAACAGGAGGGGCGCCCGCTCGTAGTCGTGGTACACGAACTGGGTGTTGGGGGTGTTGCCGTCGTCGACGTAGCCGAAGCGGCCGCCGACGCTGATGGTCCGCGGCGGCAGCGCGGCCTCGCCGAGGGCCCAGCGCGCGATGTCCATCTGGTGGATGCCCTGGTTGCCGAGGTCGCCGTTGCCGGTGTCGAACACCCAGTGCCAGTCGTAGTGCAGGCGCTCGCGCATCAAGGGCTTCTTCGGCGCCGGACCGCACCACAGGTCGTAGTCGACCGCTGGATCGACGTTCTGGGCGCCCTCGACCCGGCCGATGCTCTGGCGCGGCTTGTAGCAGAGGCCGCGGGCGAGCTGGATCTCGCCGAGGTGGCCCTCGTTCACCCAGGCCAGGGCGTCCTGAATCGACGGTGACGAGCGGATCTGGGTGCCGGTCTGGACGATCCGGTCGTACTTCTTCGCCGCGTGGACGATCTGGCGGCCCTCCCAGACGTTGTGAGAGACCGGCTTCTCCAGGTAGACGTCCTTGCCGGCCTGGCAAGCCCACACCGCCTGCAGCGCGTGCCAGTGGTTCGGCGTCGCGATGGACACGGCGTCGATGTCGTCACGCTCAAGGAGTTCCCGGTAGTCGACGATCGTCATCGGGTCCGCGCCTAACTCGATGGCCTTGGCCTTGGCCGCTTCGAGCACGCTGCGATCGACATCGCAGAGAGCGGCGACCTCGACGCCGGGCAGTTCGGCGAACTGGTTCAGGTGATCGTTGCCGCGGCCGCGCAGGCCGACTATGGCAACTCGGAGCTGCTGGTTCGGGCTCGCGGCGCTGGCCGTGCCGGCCGACGCCCGGCAGCCCAGAGTGGTCGTGGCGGCGGCCGCGGCGGCGGAGCCGAGGAATACACGGCGGGTGATCGCGGACATGGGTCTCCTCCCTGGATCGGACGCTCGCCCTGAGGCGGTCACCGATTGTAGCTGTCGCCGGGTCAGATGCGACGCTAGAGTGACCGTCGATGAACTTGAGTTCCGGCAGGTTGTGGGCCTTCGGTCCGGCGGTCCTCGCCCTCTTCTTCAGCGCTTGCACCGGCGGCCTACCCGCTGAGCCCCCGAACATCGTCTTCCTCCTGGTCGACGACCTGGGCGCCATGGATGTCGGCGCCTTCAACCCGGACACCTTCCACGAGACGCCGAACATCGATCGACTGGCGGCCGGCGGGGTCCGTTTCACGCGCGGTTACGCCGCGAACCCGGTGTGCAGTCCGACCCGGTACAGCATCATGACCGGCCGCTACCCGACCCGGGTGGGCGCCACGAACTACTTCAGCGGCCGCCGCCAGGAGAAGTACGCCCCTGCGCCGCTCAACGACCGGATGCCGCTTACGGAGTACACGCTCGCCGAAGCCCTGCGTGACGGCGGCTACCGCACGGCGTTCCTGGGCAAGTGGCACCTGGGACCGACCGAGGAGTTCTGGCCGTTGGCGCAGGGTTTCGACGTGAACGTCGGCGGTCATCGCGGCGGGATGCCGCGCAGCTACTTCTCGCCGTACACGAACCCGACCCTGGAGGACGGCCCCGAGGCCGAGCATCTCACCGCCCGACTCACCGATGAGGCCCTTGATCTGATCGACGGCCACGCGGCCGACGACGAGGGCAAGCCCTTCCTGCTCTACCTGGCGTACTACACGGTCCACACGCCGCTGCAGGCGCCGGCGGAGTTGGTCGCGAAGTACGCTGCGAAGGCAGGCATCGAGGTGGGCGCGCCGGCCGCGCCAGCGGACTTCGGCGACGAGGAGCAGATCTGGCCGCGCGACGAGCCGCGACGGGTGCGCGAGGTACAGAACCACGCGGTCTACGCGGCGATGGTCGAGACCCTGGATGCGAGCGTCGGCCGCATCCTCGACCGCCTCGACGATCTGGCCCTGGCCGAAAACACGATCGTCGTCTTCTTCTCGGACAACGGCGGCCTGTCGACGGCGGAAGGAGCGCCGACCTCGAACCTGCCGCTACGGGGCGGCAAGGGCTGGCTGTACGAGGGCGGCATCCGCGAGCCGCTGATCGTGCGCTGGCCAGCCGTTGCGGCGCCGGACCGTGACGTGGACGCGCCGGTCATCAGCACTGACTTCTACCCGACGCTGCTGGAAGCCGCCGGGATCGACCCGCGGCCCGACCTGGAACTCGACGGGCGCAGCTTCCTCGACCTGCTCCAGGGCGGAGACGCGCTCGAGTCCGCGACCGCCGATGCCGCGGAGCGCGACCTGTTCTGGCACTACCCCCACTACGGCAACCAGGGCGGCTTCCCGGGCGGCGCGATCTCCCGAGGCCGCCACAAACTGATCGAGCGCTACGAGGACGGCCAGGTCCACCTCTACGACCTGGAGGCCGATGAAGGCGAGCGGGACGACCTGGCAGCAGAGGAGCCGGAACGAGTCGCGGCGATGCAGGGGAGGCTCCACGCCTGGTACGACGAGGTCGGGGCCCAGTTCTTGAGCGCCTTGCCCGACGGGCCGGCACCTTGGCGGCCGTTGGATGGTGACGGGGGCGGACTGTAGGTCGCTGGGCTATAGGCCGCGGTCGGCCAGGTAGACCTCGATTGCTTCCGTGACCACCGCGTTCAAACGTCGGTTCTCTACTCGGGAGAGAGTGCTCGCCCGGCGGTGCGTTGAGGGAGGGAGGCGCACGACGAACCGGCCCGAGAACGGGCTCTCTGGTTCCTCACCGTCTTCCTCGCAGCCCTTTAGATACAGATCCACCGAGTCGTGGAAGGCCTCGCGGACCTCGTCGACCGACCGACCTCGGAAGTCCACGTGGTCGCGGTGCAGATTGACGACGACGCCGTAGAACTCGTCGCCTTCGACCTCGACTTCGCCCATGTAGCCTTTGTACGCCATGATGGCCTTGGCGGTACCGTGTAGCCGCTTGCTACGGAGATTGGCCGCCCCTGTTAGGGGCGTAGGAAGCGGCCAATGCCGCGCATGACTGCCGCGATCAGGCCGTAGCCGCCGCCCATCGCCGCGAGTAGCGCGAGTAGGTAGGTGGCCGCGGTGCGCTGGCCCTCGTCGCCGAAAGCGATCAGCAATAGGCTGGCGCTGAGGACTAGACCGACTACCCCAAGAAGCGCCCAGATCAACCGCATGCCGAACAAGCGCCGAACGCTCCGGTCCGCATCGTCTCTCCTCATCTTCTCAAGCTGGAACTCGAAGAGCCTTTGGTCCGCGGCGTCATCGGCTGCCACCATCTGGGATAGGACCTCGGTTCGCCGATCATGACTCTCGATTCGCTCGCGTTCGAGCTGGAGCATCTCCGGCCAGAGCTCTATCTGGGTGCCGGGCGCTACTTCTCTCCGGGCCAGCTCGCCGCCCTGCCCCTGATGGGGGTCTTCCTGTGCGGTACTCGCCATGCCTACTCCCCGGCGAACAGGCGTCGCTTCCGTGTTCTGGGCGACGGGTTCATCATCTGTTCGACGAGCAACTCAGCGGGCACGCTGTAGACACGGAACCCGCTGCCGTACCGTCCTTTCTCGTACCGCGTGATGACGAGGTCGCCCGGCTTCCGCACTTCTCTGCGGCGGCGGAGTTCATCGACGACCTCTTCCATCGTCGCGCAGTATGTGTCCGTGAGGGCGGTCTTGGTCATCGGTTCGGACATGGAGCCTCCCGATCCGTTGGGGCGAACGAAGCCTGGATGGACATTCTAGACCGTAGCGGTCGTCGCTGGTCCAGGAGTATCAGCGGACCATAGGCGGAGTCAGCACCCGCTTGGTCAGTGCGATCCTGCTAGCTTCGGCTGCGTCGGTGGTCACTCCAGGGCATGAAGAAGAAGGATCTGGTCCGAGAGGGCCTCGTACGCTTCTCTGAGGCGGTTACGTCCAAGAGCACGGCGGTGGTGCAAGGGGCACCGGAGGATCAGCTTCGTGCTCCGCTTGAGGAGTTCTTCAGGCATCTCGGTGCGGCGTGGGGTTGGACGGTCACTTGCATCGGCGAGGTGTCGGAAGGGCGCTTGGGCCGCCCCGACTACGCGGTCTCCAAGAATGGGCTTCTGACTGGCCACGTCGAGCTCAAGAAGCCCGGAACGGGAGCGGTCGCGGCTCGTTTCACGGGTCGCGACAAGGAGCAATTCAAGCGCTTCTCGAACTTGCCGAACGTCCTTTACACGGATGGCAACGAGTGGGCGCTCTATCGGGACGGCAAGCGGGTCGGGAAAGTGGTGCGGTTCGCGGGTGCAGTTGACGTGGACGACCGGGTGGCCGTTGGGTCACACGACGGTGAGCGTCTTGAGCCTGTTCTTCGGGACTTCCTGGAGTGGCAGCCGATCTTGCCCCTCGCGGCGGGCGGGTTGGTCGATCTCAAACGCTTCGCCGAACAGCTCGCGCCGCTCTGCCGGATGCTTCGGGACGATGTGAGTGGAGCGCTGAGCCGTTCCGAATCGCCGATCAACGCCGCCGCCCGGGACTGGCGCCACCTCCTGTTCCCTGACGCTTCGCCCGAGCAGTTCGCCGACGCCTACGCCCAGACGGTGACCTTCGCCTTGCTTCTGGGCCGCAGCCTTGGGGCGGCGCCGCTCGATCTCGCACGGGCGGAGGCCGCGCTTGACGTGGGGCACAACCTGATGGCCCGCGCGCTCAGGTTCCTGACCGACTCTCAGGTCCGAAGCGAGGTCGGCGCTTCGCTCGATCTACTGTTGCGCGTCATTGGCGTGGCGCCTGCGGGAACCCTCGGCGGCGCCGAGGACCCCTGGCTTCACTTCTACGAGGACTTTCTGGAGGAGTACGACCCCAAGCTTCGCAAGCAGGCCGGCGTCTACTACACACCGGTCGAAGTCGTGCGCGCCCAGGTCCGGCTGGTCGACGACCTGCTGACCAACCGGCTGGGCCGCCGGCTCGGTTTCGCGAGTCCGGAGGTCATCACGCTCGACCCCGCCGTTGGAACGGGGACCTACCTCCTTGGAGTGATCGAGCATTCGCTGGCCCGGGTCGCTAGGGAGCAGGGCCTGGGCGCCGTCCCCTCCCAGGCCTCGTCACTGGCCCGGAGGCTCTATGGCTTCGAGGTGATGGTGGGGCCATACGCGGTCTCGGAACTCCGTACGAGCCGCGCACTCAAGGACCGGGGCGGCGACTTGCCGGCGGAAGGGACTGGCGTCTACCTTGCTGACACGCTGGACAGCCCGGACGCCGAGCCGCAGCAGATGGGCTTGGTGCTGCAGCCGATTGCCGATCAGCGCAGCCGGGCGATCGAAGTCAAGAAGAACAAGCCTGTCCTGGTCTGCATCGGCAATCCGCCGTACCACCGGCACAAGAGCGTCAACACGGGTAGCGAAGACCACCTGTCCCCCTTCGGTGGGTGGGTGCGTTTCGGGGACCCGCTGCCACAGGGGAAGCCGTTCGGCTCGATGTCCGCCAAAGCGAGGCTTGAGCACCGGCAGGAGGGTTCGCTGCTGGCCGACTTCTCGAAGCCCGTGAGCGCCGCCGGCCACGGCGGCGCCCTGAAGAACCTCTACAACAAGTACGTCTACTTCTGGCGCTGGGCTCTTTGGAAGGTGTTCGAGCAGGAAGCAGCGGAAGGGCCGGGGATTGTCAGCTTCATCACCGCGTCGAGCTACCTGTTCGGCGCCGCGTTCGCCGGGGTTCGGGAACAGATGCGCCGCCTTTGCGACGAGATCTGGATTCTCGACCTCGGCGGGGAAGGCCGGGGCGCGCGCCAGGAAGAGAACGTCTTCGCGATTCAGACGCCGGTGGCCGTCGCCGTGCTGTTCCGGCAGGACTCGTGCGACAAAGAGGCGCCGGCGCGGGTTCGTTACTCACGAGTCAACGGGACACGAGCCGAGAAACTGCTCCGCCTCGACGGATTGAACAACTTTGCCGATGTGGATTGGCAGGACTGTCCCGACGACTGGCATGCGGCGTTTCTGCCCGCCGGCAGCGGGCGCTACTTCGGCTGGCCGCTGCTCACGGACCTCGTGCCGTGGCAGAAGAGCGGGTTGAAGGCAGGCCGCACCTGGGTCATTGCGCCCGACGAGGCAACGCTCGTCAAGAGATGGCGGCGGCTGGTGGGAGAGCACCGCGACGCGAAGCGAGAGTTGTTCGATGAGTCGCCGTCGGGAAGAAAGGTTGGCCAAAGGGCAACCGGAACCGCTCCGGACTACGAGCGAAGTGGGGCGATTGCAGCGTTGGAACCCGATTCTCCCGTGCCGACGCTGACGAGGTACCCGTATCGATCCTTCGATCGACAGTACCTAGTCGCCGATTCGCGCGTCCTGGATCGACCAGGGCCGCGGCTGTGGCAAGCGCATGGGCCGCGCCAACTGTACCTCGTCAGTCTTCTCAGCCACCCGCTGGGCGACGGACCCGCCCTGACAGCCGCTTCCGCGGTACCGGACCTTGACTACTTCAGGGGTTCGTTCGGCGCCAAGCACGTCCTGCCCCTTTACCGTTCCCGGGACGCCACATGCCCGAACGTCCTCCCCGGCCTTCTGGAGATCCTCGCTGACACCTACGGGCGGCCGGTTTCGCCCGAGGACTTCGCTGCCTACCTCTACGGAACGCTCGCGCAACCTCGGTTCACGCGTGAGTACTTTGAGGAACTTGCTGGCTGTGAGGTCCGCGTGCCGCTCACGAAGGATGGGGCTCTGTTCGAAGAGGTGGGATCCATCGGCCGCCGTCTCCTTTGTCTGCACACCTACGGCGAGCGACTCGGGCCGGTGGCCGGCGGTCGCACGATCGATGGCGCGGCCCGGTGCAACGTGTCGGTGCCGGAGAGCGCTGGCGGCTACCCCGAGTCCTACAGCTACAACCAGGAGACCAAGACGATCAACGTGGGTTCTGGAGCGTTCGGGCCGGTCTCACCGGACGTTTACGAGTTCGAAGTCTCAGGGCTTAAGGTCGTTCAGTCCTGGCTCGGCTATCGGATGAAGGAAGGAGCAGGCAGGCGATCATCCCCGCTCGACAAGATCCGGCCCGAGAGGTGGACGGCGCAGCTCACGACAGACCTTCTGGAGCTTCTCCATATTCTGGAAGAGACTGTCGACACCCAGCCGGAGCAGGACCGATTGCTGGACGAGGTGCTCGCCGGGGAGTGCTTCGGGGCGCGGGAACTGCCTCCGGTGCCTGAAGAGATGCGACGGGGTCCGAAGCCCGATGAGCGCCCGCAGCGCACAGACAATCGTCAGCAGCGCACAATGTAAGCGACGGATGTCTGACCGAGCGTCGCGCGCGGCAACGTCACTGCACTTCCGCAAGTAGGCGGACGACGAATACCCCCATGTAGCCTTCGTGCTCCATCATGAGTCAACGCTATACGCCTCCGGGCCACCGTCGCACGGCCGCCGTGTTCCGGGAGCATCTACGGAGCCTCGACCCAGACTTCGACTGCGCCGAGGAACTGCTCGGGCCGGAAGGACCGTTGGCGCGACCGTTGACGATCTTCGGCCGCGAAGCGGGCAACCGGTTCGCGGTCCATCCGATGGAGGGTTGGGACGGGAATCGGGACGGCAGTCCCAGCGGCCTGACGCGTCGGCGCTGGCGACGCTTCGGCCTGAGCGGCGCGAAGCTGGTCTGGGGCGGGGAGGCGGTTGCCGTCGTCCCCGAGGGTCGCGCGAACCCGAATCAGCTTTTGGTGGACGGGGATCGGCTGGACGACTGCGTCGCCTGGCTCAGGGCGTTGCGTCAGGAGATCCTGGACGGTCACGGAGAGAGCGGGATCGGTGGCGAGCGCCCGGTCATCGGCCTGCAGTTGACCCACTCGGGCAGACTGGCGCGGCCCGATCCACCGCCCGCCCTGCCGCGGCCGCTGCGGGCGCAGGTTCATCCGGTGCTTGACGGCCGGCTCGGTGAGGCCGCGGAGCGTCCACTGGTCAGCGACGAGCAGTTGGAGGAGATCGCGGAGGCCTACGTACGCGCCGCGCGTTGCGTCGAGAGGGCCGGCTACGACTTCGTCGACGTCAAGTGTTGCCACGGTTACCTGCTGCACGAGCTGCTCGGCGCGCGTACCCGGCCGGGGCCCTATGGCGGCTCGTTCGAGAATCGGGTGCGGCTGCCGCTCGCGATCATCGCGTCCGTGCGCTCCGCCTACCCGGGTCTCGGCATCGGGGTCCGGCTCTCGGTCGGGGACGTGGCGCCCTTCACCTCCGACGGGACCGGCGTCGGAGTGCCGGATGTGGGCGCGTTTGCCAATAGTGATGCCTCAGCTCCTGGCCCAGCCGATCTCGCCTTCGGCGTCCATCCCTCGAACTTCGCCCTACCCGAACCCACCTACGCCGAAGCGATCCGCTTCATCGAGCTCCTGGTCGAAGCCGGAGTTGAAATCGTCAACGTGACGATGGGGTCGCCCTACAGTTGTCCGCATCTGTCGCGGCCGGCGGCCTACCCGGCGTCGGACGGCTACCAGCCGCCCGAGGATCCGCTCCGCTCGGTGCTGCGGCAGCTCGCGGCGGTGCGCGCGGTCCGGGCCGCGTTCCCGCGGCTGCCCCTGGTGGGGACGGGCTACAGCTACCTGCAGGACTGGTTGCCGCACGTGGCCGAAGCCGAGGTGGGCGCCGGCCACGTCGACTTTGTCGGGTTGGGCCGGATGGTCCTGGCTTACCCCGGGCTGCCTGCGGACGTGCTCGCCGGCCGGCCGCTCGAGCGCCGGCGCGTTTGCCGGACATTCAGCGATTGCACGACGGGACCGCGCAACAACATGGTCAGCGGCTGCTATCCGCTCGACGAGCACTACCGGCAGAGCCCCGAGTTCGCGCGAATCAAGGAGATCAAGCGGGAGGCGGCCGCGGCCTCATGACCCGGGTAGTTCCAGCGCCTGCCGGCGCCGCGACGCTGCCCAGGCTCTGCTACGCCGCGCTCCATGTCGTGGTTCGGGGTGGCTATGCCCAAGCCGGCCACTCGATCGACCGGACAGCTTCGGCGCGTGAGCTCGAGCACTGGATCGACTGGCAGGCAACAGCCGGCTTGCGCCGCTTCGTCGACTCGCTCGGCTTCGGTGTTGCGGAGGCAATGGACACGGCGCAGCGTTTCGAGATCGGTTGGCCGAGCGCGCGACGGTTGATCGAACTCTGCGCTTCCCTCGAACTCCGGAACGGCTTCGTCGCCGGCGCCGGCAGCGACCAGGTCGATGGGGTTGCGAGCACCACCGAACTGATCGACGCGGTGGTGGAACAGGGAGAGTTCATCGACGGGCTGGGCGGCGTTCCCGTCCTGTTGCCGATGCCCCATCTGACGGCGAACGGGGCTTCCGAAAGGGAGTACGTCGATGTGTATTCCGCGATCATCGGGCAGCTCGAGGGGCCGCTGTTCCTGCACTGGCTTGGCGAGATGTTCCATCCCGCGATGCGCGGCTACTTCCCGGGCAACAGCCTGGAGCGCATCCTCGCCCGGCATCCCGAGAAGGTGCGCGGGGTCAAGCTCTCGCTGCTGGACGAAGAGTTCGAGGTGCGGCTCCGCCGGCGGATTGCTGCGCGCGGCCAGATCGTGCTCACGGGAGACGACTACCACTTCGCTCGGCTTCTCGAGGGGGCTCAGTTGCTGGAAGGGGAAGGGCAGTCCGGGGCATCCAGGATCCACGGTTCGTTCGAACTGAATGGCCGCAGGGTGGCCATCGGCGATTTCAGCCACGCGCTGCTCGGCGCCTTCGACGCGGTCGCCGAGCCGGCGGCGAAGGCGCTTCGCGCGTTGGGCGGCGGCGATGTCGAGCGCTATCGCGAGCTGATGGGCCCCGCCGAGGAACTTGCGCGCTTCATCTTCCAGCCACCAACCCGCTACTACAAGGCCGGACTTGCCTACCACGCTTGGCTCCGCGGCCTGCAGGACAACCCGATGCTGGTCAACCGTGAGGATCTGGTCCGCGACGCCGGTTATTACCGGGGAGTGGCCGAACGCGCCGAGAGGGCAGGCTCACTCGGGGGCGGCGAAGTCGCCAGTCGCCGCCTGGCGGAGGCCCTGGCGGCAGGATCGACCCCCGGTCGGTAGTCCGGCCCGAGTCCACGCGTGCCCGCTACACCTCGCGATCTCACCGTCCGCGACGCTCGCCGTCTGGCGCTGGCGCGGGCGGGGCTGCTCAAGCCCGAATGGACGGGACTCCCGCGTGCGGCCTCGGGCCGCGGCCTGCGCGCCCGGCGTGCGCTCTTCGCCCTGATCGAGCGTTTCGGCTACCTGCAGCTCGACACGGTGTCGATCTCCGGGGCCCGCAGTCACGCCATCGTGCCGCTGTCGCGGTGGCCGGGAATCGACCGGGACCTGCCCGAAGAACTCCTGCAGCCGGGGGCGCCGATCTTCGAGTACTGGGGCCACGAGGCGAGCTGGATCCCGATCGACCTCTACCCGGCGTTCGGTTTCCGGCGGGAGAAGTATCGGAGCGGTAAGACCTGGGCGGACCGCGGCATACGTGAGCATCCGGACGTCGCGGAAGCGATCCTGCGCAGGGTCGAGGCGGAGGGCCCGATGCGGTCGCTCGACCTCGGAGGACCGATGCTGGGGGAGGTCTGGCGTTCGAAGCGGGAGCGGTGGGTCGCCTACTCGCTGTGGTCGACGGGCGAACTTGCGATCCGGTCGCGCCGGAACTTCCAGCGCACGTTCGATCTTGCCGAGCGGGTGATTCCGGAGGCGTGGCGGGAGCAGAAATGGAGCCTCCAAGAGTCGTTGCGGGCACTGATCGTGCGAGCGCTCAAGGGCCATGGTTGGGCCACGATCGGCACGCTCGCCGACACCTGGCGTCTCAAGAACTTGCGGCCTCAGATCAAGGCAGCACTGGAGGACCTGGCGTCGGTGGGGGAGGCTGTTCCGTGCGACCTGGTCGACGGCGATGGAGGGAGGCGGGCCGGCTGGGTGCGCCCCGCCGACCTGGAGCTCGCTGCCCGCCTGCGTCGGGTGCGCCCAGCGCCCGACCGGGGCGTCCTTCTGTCGCCCTTCGACCCTGTGCTCTGGCGCCGGAAGCGGGTGGGGTATCTGTTCGGTTTCGACCAGATCCTGGAGATCTTCAAGCCGGCTTCGAAGCGGCGCTACGGCTACTACTGCATGCCGGTGCTGGCCGGCGACCGGCTGGTCGCCCGCTACGACCTGAAGGCGCACCGCCGGCTGGGGCGGCTGGAGGTGCGGTCGCTGCGCTACGAGGCCGACGGGTCGCTGTCGCCAACTGCCAGCCGCGAGGCCGCCGAGAGCGCCCTGGCCGCGTTTGCCGAATCGGTTGGGTTGGCGGTCTACCCGTAGGCATTGGTTCCGGGCGCTGTTCTTTCTTTTCTTTCTTTGGCTAACCCCGTGAAACTGAGGGTTCTTGTGCCGCGTCCGGTAGATAGCATTGTTTCTTGGTTCGCCGTAAACCTCGATCTGGTGCCAAAGAGAGGATTCAGGTAGGGGCAACCTCGCCGCGCGGCCGGCTCTTGATCCACTGGCGGCGTGGAGTCCAGGGTTGCGCGATCCTCACCTGCCTCGGCCTGCCGCTCGTGGGAGAGGCACAGCAGAGTCCTTCCGCCGTGCCGCCACGGCCCTTGGCGCAGGGTCTGCGGCCGATGGGCGAGGTCGGTTTGCTTTCCGTCCCTGGCATCGATGTCGCGGTGCGGCAGGCGGAGGAGATACTGCCCGGTGAGCCGCTTCGCATCGCTTCGCCCTATGCCGTCTCCGTGACCCCCTCGCCGAGCGGGTCCTGGGAACGCGCGCCTGGCGGCGACACCCTGGTGTGGCGCTTGCGGGTGTCCGCGCCCGGTTCGCTGTCACTGAACCTGGGCTTCACGCGCTACACCATGCCGACTGGCGGGCGCCTCCTCCTCTACACGCCGAACCAGGAAGACGTGATCGGTCCGTTCACGGAGGCGGACAACAAGAGCCACGGTGAGTTGTGGACGCCGCTCGTTCCCGGCGACGAGTTGGTGATCGAGGTATCGGTTCCGGCGGGCCGGGTTGACGATTTGAAGCTCCAGCTTGGGTTCGTCAACCGGGGATTCAGGGACCTTGCGCGGCCGCCGCGGGGGTACCAGGCGGCGTGCAACGTCGACGTGGTGTGTTCCGAGGGCGACTCCTGGCGGGACCAGATCCGGAGCGTGGGCCTACTCCTGGTTATGGGAGGGTCCACGTGTACGGGCGTGCTGGTGAACAACACTGCCTCGGACCGGAAGCCGTACTTCCTGACCGCGAATCACTGCGCGTCGACAGCGACCGATGCGGACAGGTCCATCGTGTACTGGAACTACGAGAGCCCAACCTGCGGGGATCTGTCGGGGGGCTCGACTTCGGAGAACCAGTTGGGGGCTGCCTTCCGGGCCGGTCACAGCGAGAGCGACATCAGCCTGCTTGAGTTGGACGAGGCGCCGGGTTCGGACCACAACGTGCACTGGGCCGGCTGGAACAGAGGCAACGGGGACCCGACGTCGGGCGTGGGGATCCATCACCCGGAGTCCAGTGAGAAAGCCCTCGCCATCGAGAACGATTCAATGACCACCACGCCCTTCCAGGAGAACGGCGCTTCTGCCGACGGCATGTACATTCGAGTGCCCGATTGGGATCAGGGCAGGACGGAATCCGGTTCGTCGGGGTCGCCGCTGTTCGATCAGGACGGTCTCGTGGTCGGTATCCTCAGTGGCGGTTACTCGTCGTGCATTCGTAGCTATCCCGATTGGTACGGGCGTCTGTCGAGCGCCTGGTTCGGGGACGACGCCAGTACGCGTCTCAGAGACTGGTTGGATCCGGGGGATACGGGTGTGACCAGCCTGACTGGACGGGACGAGGCGGATCCGGCGCCGCCTGCGAATGGAGGCCCGGTGGCGGTGGGCACCCTGGAGGACCGGACTCTGGCGAGCGATCCGGTGACTCTGTCGGTGTCGGGCTCGTTCAGTGATCCGGACGATGACGCTCTGACTTACGACGCTTCGTCGTCGTCGCCGTCGGTCGTGAGTGTGTCCGCATCGGGTTCTGGGGTGACGTTGACGCCGGTGACGATTGGGTCGGCGACCATCACGGTGACGGCAACTGACGAGTCAGGCTCGGGCCTGTCGGCGACGCGCGAGTTCGTGGCGACGGTGCCGAATCGTCCGCCGATCGCGGTCGGGACTCTTGAGGATCAGTTGCTCCGGGTGGGTGAGGGCACGGTTGCGGTCGATGTTTCGGGCGCCTTCAGCGATCCGGAAGGCGACACTCTGACGTACGGCGTGTCGGCGTCATCGCCGTCTGTGGTGACCGTGGACGTATCCGGTTCGGAGGTCACAATCGGCCCGGAGTCGCCGGGCCGGACCGACATCACCGTCACGGCGAGGGACGTTTCCGGAGCAAACACGGTGGCGACCCAGCAGTTCGCTGCGACGGTGGCGGCGGCGCGAGGCGTGTCGGTGAGCCGGACGACGTTGACTGTCCAGGAGGGCTCGAGCGGAAGCTACGACGTGGTTCTGGACGCGGCGCCGACCGGATTGGTGACGGTGACGGCGAGCCAGCCGTCGGGTACCGACCTGTCGGTGGCGCCGTCGTCGTTGACGTTCACGACGACGACCTGGAACGCGGATCAGACGGTGACGGTGACGGCCGCGGAGGACGAGGACGCGCTGGCAGACGCTACGGTGGCGGTACAGCACCAGGTATCCGGCGCCGACTACGGTCTGGTGACGGCGCCGTCGGTTGAGGTCACGGTCGTGGAGAACGACACGCCGACGCTGTCCGTGGAGAGTGCGGAGTCTTCGGAGGCGGCTGGTGCGATCGTGTTCCGCGTACGGTTGAGCCTTGCTGCGGGTTCCGAGGTGACGGTCGACTACGCAACCGCGAATGGTTCGGGTTCCGACGGTGCGACGTCGGGTTCGGACTATGGAGCGGCGACTGGGACCCTGACCTTCGCAACCGGCAGCACCGCAACGCAGGAAGTCCGGGTACAGGTGACGGACGATCAGGTGGATGAAGAGGAGAGGGAGTACTTCACATTCACTCTCCTCAACGCGACGAATGCGTCACTGGCCGGCGGCGGGTCGACGTTGTCGGTGCAGGGGACGATCGTGGACAACGACGATCCCGTGGTCAGGGTGTCCTTTGGCACGTCGAGCTATGAGGTGTCCGAGGGAAGCGCTGTGGAGGTCTTGGTGCGCCTGGACCGGGACCCGGAGCGAACAGTGACGATTCCGCTGGTGGCTGTGCCCCAGGGGGGTGTCGGCGATTCCGACTACTCGGGAGTGCCCGCGGAGGTCACGTTCGGCAGCGGCCGGGCCAGAGTCGATTTCCTGTTTGCGGCCACGGACGACGGCGACGACGATGACGGGGAGGCAGTTGTCGTTCGTTTCGGGCGGCTTCCACCGGGGGTCACGGCAAGCGGCGAGACGACCCTGGCGATTCTCGACAACGACGGTGGTGGCGGCGGTGGCGGTGGAGGAGGGCCACCCCCACCCCCGCCGCCTCCACCCCCACCACCCCCACCACCCCCACCCCCACCCCCACCCCCACCGCCGGTTCCAAGAGCCAGCTTCGTGGCGCCGTCGATGGTCGAGACGGGAGTCCGGGTGGTGTTCGACGGCAGCGGTTCGGCGAATGCTGAGAGCTACAGTTGGGACTTCGGCGACGGCTCGGTGATCGCGCATCCGAGCACGAAGTCGCGGCCTTCGTACACGTACCTGGAGCCGGGTTCGTACGTAGTGCGGCTGGAGGTCGCCCGCGGCGGCGCCTGCGGCAAGCAGTTCTGCGAGCACGACACGGCCACCGCGATGGTGGAAGTGGCGCCGGGGCGCAGGCCCGCGGCGCGGTTTGACCTGGATGCCGACTGCAGCGAGGAACTGTGCATCGTGCGCACCGGCGTCGAGGTGACGTTCAGCGACCGGAGCAGCGGCACGGTGGCGGCGCGGAGTTGGAACTTCGGTGACGGGTTCCCGTCGAGCGCCCGCGACCCCGGGCACTCGTGGTCTTCGCCGGGCTTCTACCGGGTTGAGCTCGTGGTTTCAGGCCTGGGCGTGGAGTCGACGGCAAGTCGTGACCTCCTGGTCGTGGCGAGTGACCCGGCCGGCGGTTGCGAGCCGGATGGGGAGACGCTGTGCCTTCAGGACTCGCGGTACGCGGTGGGCGTGGAATGGTGGACCGGTGACGGGCAGAGCGGCAGCGGCAGCGTGGTCCATGCGGGTACGAACGACTCGGGCCTGTTCCGGTTCTTCAGCCCGGACAACTGGGAGGTGCTGATCAAGGTGCTGGACGGGTGCGCGCTGAATGGTCACGTGTGGGTGTTCGGCGCCTCGACGACGGACCTGGGCTACGTGATCCGGGTGACGGACACGGTGACCGGTGCGGTCAAGGAGTACCGGAACGAGCCCGGGCGGCCGGCGCCGGCGATCACGGACGGGAAGGCCTTCGCGGGCGGCTGCGCGGTCTTCCGGTAGCCTTTGGACCATGTGTCGCGAAGTGCTTTCTTGATGGAGCCTGAAGAGATGGGAGAAGCGACTGCGGTGGCCCCACGCTGGTCTGGATTGCGTCGCAGGCAGTCTGGATGGACGCGTGCGGCGGCGGCCCTGATGGCGTGCGCCGCGCTTGCGGCCGCGGGCTGCGGCCCCGAGAGCGGAGGCGGCGACTCTCTGGATGCCGGCGACTCGCGGCCCCGGGTGGCCCTGGTCATGAAGTCCCTGGCGAACGAGTTCTTCGAGACGATGGCCGAGGGCGCCCGGGCTCACCACGAGGCCCGCGCCACCGAGTACGACCTGGTCGTGAACGGCACCCGGAACGAGAGCGATCTGGCCCAGCAGGTCGCCCTGGTCGAGCAGATGGTGGCTTCCGGCAGCGACGCGATCGTCATTGCGCCGGCGGACTCGAAGGCCCTGGCGCCGGCGCTGGCACGCGCCCAGGGGAGTGGCGTCGTGGTCGTCAACATCGACAATCGTCTGGACGCGGGAATCGCGGCGGAGGTTGGGCTCGACGCGCCCTTCGTCGGTCCGGACAACCGCGACGGCGCCCGCCGGGTCGGCGAGGTGCTGGCGGCGCGCCTCGAACCGGGCGATCAGGTGGCGATCATCGGCGGCATTCCCACCGCGTTCAACGCCCAGCAGCGGCAGGCGGGCTTCGAGGACGCGATGAACGCCGCCGGGGCAGAAATCGTCGACATCCAGAGCGGCGGTTGGGAGCAGGCGCAGGCGAACGTCGTCGCGGCCGCCATGCTGCGCGAGTATCCCGACCTGCGGGCGCTCCTGTGCGCCAACGACAACATGGCGCTCGGGGCGGTGGCTGCTCGCCGGCAGAGCGGCCGGGACGACGTGCTGATCGTCGGCTTCGACCACATCGACGCGGTCGCCCAACTCGTGGAGCGGGGTGAGATCCTCGCCACCGCGGATCAGCATGCAGGCCAACTCGCGGTGTTCGGGATCGAGGCGGCGCTCGAAGTCCTGAGCGGCGGCGAAGCCCAGGACCGTCAGACCCCGGTCGACGTGATTGCCGCGCCCGGCGGCTGATGACGAGGGGATCCCGGATGCAGTTCACGCTGGGCTACCGCAGACTCCGAGCCACCTCGCACCCGGTCTGCACAGCCCCCGGAGTCCAGTGCGGATGCGGGCGCATCCGAATGATCTCGGGTATAGGGAGACTGGCCGCCGGGGCGCTGCTCGCGGCGTCGATGGCGTTCGCGGCAACAGCCCACGCACAGACGGAGGTACCCAACAACTGGCCCCTGAAACCCGCGGACCTGG
The DNA here is from genome assembly GCA_965216125.1 of Candidatus Multivorans sp. GTDB lineage: Bacteria > Acidobacteriota > Thermoanaerobaculia > Multivoradales > Multivoraceae > Multivorans. The sequence goes on from OZ244152.1 coordinate 2,751,365, forward strand.
CGCCGGACGACGAGTTTCGCTTCCTCCTGGTTACGAAGCGGCCCCTGGAGGCCACTTCGAGCGACATCTCAAGCTACGACGACCATGTGCAGGCCAACATCTCCGAGCGAGGCCACGCCTTCATCCGCGCCCACGCCGCTCACTTCAAGGTACTGGGCTCTACAGCCACAACCAACGCTCGAAGCCACACCGGTACGACCGGGACCGACGGTGTTTCCGTTTTCTGGCTCCGCGGCGCGCAGGTGGCGACCAGCTACTCGGACTTCTTCGACGGCTCCTGGACCAACAAGAAACCGGGCAGGTATCAGGACGGTATTCGCGTCACCGGCGACAATGCCAATCAGCTCTTGTGTACGGGCACTTCAGACGATGGCTCGACCACCGGCACGCCCCTGGGCGGCGCCGATCCGGACGGCGACGGGATCTCCACTTGCACCGCCACCAAGATCAACATCAGTACCAACACCTTGAGCGGCGCCATCAGGGATGTCACCGACCCCCCTCGCTATCTTGCGCTGTCTGACACCTTCCGGATAACCGACACGATCATCCCGGTGATCGAGAGCGTGGAACTCACCTCCGACTCCGGCGACGACAAGGACTACGCGACCGGAGACGAAGTCGAGATCACCGTGACGTTCTCCGAAGCGGTTGACGTGACGGGTACGCCTCGAATCAGTCTACGGATGAATGGACTGAGGTGGGCCGGCCATGCGCCCGCGCGCAGCACTTCGACAGAGCTGGTGTTTACCTACACGGTGACAAACCGCGACTACGACCTGAACGGAATAAGCCTGCCGCTGAACGGTCTCGATTTCGGCGGCGGAACTGTCAAGAGACAAAGCCACGACGTGGAAGCGCTACTGGAATACGTCGAAGTACCAGGCGGTCCCGACTACCGGTATGTTGACCCGCCCACATTCGATGAGCTCTCTCCACACAGGGTGAATCACAGACCCGTGCTGACCGGCGTACGCGTGTCGTCGCAGCCGGCCGTCAGCATCATCTACACCACCGGAGAGACCATTACCATCGACGTGAGCTTCGACAACGACATCCGGGTGGTCACGAACGGCGGAACACCGACGTTCCGAGTGTTTTTCAACAACGCGACGCGCTATGCCTCCTACAGCACCGTGGTGGACGGCAACACGGTGCGTTTCGCATACGAGGTCCGGGCCAGGGACTACGCTCAGTTTGGGTTCACGGCTCCAGAAGGTGCAATCGACTGGGATGACGGCTACCTCGCGAGAACGGACGTGCACGACGACATTGCGGTAGACATGCCTGTAAAGGACGACCACACCGCTCTGTTTAGGCACGGGCACCACCTCGTAAACGCCGTGCTGGGCGAGCCCGAAATCGACATAAACCCCGAAAGGCTGACGCTCGACCAGGGCGCTAGCGACACATATGAAGTCGCCATGTTGTCGATTCCAACCGGCACGGTTACGGTGGCGGTGACGCAGCACGGCAGCGCAGATGTGACGGTAAGTCACTCGACCGTTACGTTTACGCCATGGACTTGGAATAGCTACCAACTGGTAACGGTGTCGGCCGGGCAGAAAGCGGGCATCGCGACCTTGACGCACGCCGTGTCGGGAGCGAACTACGACTCGCTCGCCATAGACGCCGTCATCGTTACCGTGCCCGGGCCGGCGAACGGAGGCCCGGTGGCGGTGAGCACGCTGGAGGCCCTGACTCTTGAAGTGGCGAGCGGTTCGGTGACCCTGTCGGTTTCGGGCGCGTTCAGTGATCCGGACGGCGACACCTTGACGTACGGCGCGTCGTCGTCGTCGCCGTCGGTCGTGAGCGTGTCGGCATCGGATTCGGAGGTGACGTTGACGCCTGTGACGGTTGGGTCGGCGATCATCACGGTGACGGCAACTGACGAGTCAGGTTCGGGGCTGTCGGCGACCCAGCAGTTCGCTGCGACGGTGGCGGCGGCGCGAGGCGTGTCGGTGAGCCGGACGACGTTGACTGTCCAGGAGGGCTCGAGCGGAAGCTACGACGTGGTCCTGGACGCGGCGCCGACCGGATTGGTGACGGTGACGGCGAGCCACCCGTCGGGTACCGACCTGTCGGTGGCGCCGTCGTCGTTGACGTTCACGCCGACGACTTGGAACGCGGATCAGACGGTGACGGTGACGGCCGCGGAGGACGAGGACGCGCTGGCAGACGCTACGGTGGCGGTACAGCACCAGGTATCCGGCGCCGACTACGGTCTGGTGACGGCGCCGTCGGTTGAGGTCACGATCGTGGACAACGACGATCCCGTGGTCAGGGTGTCCTTTGGCTTGTCGAGCTATGAGGTGTCCGAGGGAAGCACTGTGGAGGTCTTGGTGCGCCTGGACCGGGACCCGGAGCGAACAGTGACGATTCCGCTGGTGGCTGTGCCGCAGGGGGGGGTCGGCGATTTCGACTACTCGGGAGTGCCCGCGGAGGTCACGTTCGGCAGCGGCCGGGCCAGAGTCGATTTCCTGTTTGCGGCCACGGACGACGGCGACGACGATGACGGGGAGGCAGTTGTCGTTCGTTTCGGGCGGCTTCCACCGGGGGTCACGGCAAGCGGCGAGACGACCCTGGCGATTCTCGACAACGACGGTAGTGGCGGTGGCGGTGGCGGCGTGGGTGGTGGCGGTGGAGGAGGGCCACCCCCACCCCCGCCCCCGCCCCCGCCGCCGCCGCCTCCACCCCCACCGCCGGTTCCAAGAGCCAGCCTCGTGGCGCCGTCGACGGTTGAGACGGGAGTACGGGTGGTGTTCGACGGCAGCGGTTCGGCGAATGCTGAGAGCTACAGTTGGGACTTCGGGGACGGCTCTGTGATCGCGCATCCGAGCACGAGGTCGCGGCCTTCGCACACGTACCTGGAGCCGGGTTCGTACGTAGTGCGGCTGGAGGTCGCCCGCGGCGGCGCCTGCGGCAAGCAGTTCTGCGAGCACGACACGGCTACGGCGACGGTGGAAGTGGCGCCGGGGCGCAGGCCCGCGGCGCGGTTTGACCTGGATGCCGACTGCAGCGAGGAACTGTGCGTCGTGCGCACCGGCGTCGAGGTGACGTTCAGCGACCGGAGCAGCGGCACGGTGGCGGCGCGGAGTTGGAACTTCGGTGACGGGTTCCCGTCGAGCGCCCGCGACCCCGGGCACTCGTGGTCCTCGCCGGGCTTCTACCGGGTGGAGCTCGTGGTTTCAGGCCTGGGCGTGGAGTCGACGGCAAGTCGTGACCTCCTGGTCGTGGCGAGCGACCCGGCCGGCGGTTGCGAGCCGGATGGGGAGACGCTGTGCCTTCAGGACTCGCGGTACGCGGTGGGCGTGGAATGGTGGACCGGTGACGGGCAGAGCGGCAGCGGCAGCGTGGTCCATGCGGGTACGAACGACTCGGGCCTGTTCCGGTTCTTCAGCCCGGACAACTGGGAGGTCCTGATCAAGGTGCTGGACGGGTGCGCGCTGAATGGTCACGTGTGGGTGTTCGGCGCCTCGACGACGGACCTGGGCTACGTGATCCGGGTGACGGACACGGTGACCGGTGCGGTCAAGGAGTACCGGAACGAGCCCGGGCGGCCGGCGCCGGCGATCACGGATGCGATGGCATTTGCGGGCGGTTGCGCGGTCTTCACCGCGGATCAGCATGCAGGCTGACTCGCGGTGTTCGGGATCGAGGCGGAGAACGGGTCAATGTTTGGAGGGGTGGTCAATCGGTCGGTTCGCGTCTCGGTCTTCGCTTGCCTGGCCTTCCCCTTCGTCCTTGACGCTCAACCGAGCACCTCAGCCGCGGCGCCGGAGGCCCTGACACAGAGACTGCCGCCCTTGAGCGAAGTCGCTTCGCTGGCCGTGCCAGGCATCGATGTCGGGCTGCGTTGGGCAGAGGAACAGGTACCCGGCGAGCCGTTCCGCTTCGCTTCGTCCTACGCCGTCAGCGTAACGCCGTCGGTGAATGGATCCTGGGTTCCTTCGTCCGGCGAGGGAACGTCCGTATGGCGTTTGCGGGTGTCGGCGCCCGGCTCGCTGTCTCTGAACCTGGGCTTCACTCGCTACGAGATGCCGACCGGCGGGCGGTTGTTCCTCTATACGCCCGACTACGAGTTTGTGATCGGTCCGTATACCGAGGCGGACAACAAGAGCCACGGCCAACTGTGGACGCCGATCGTACCGGGCGACGAACTGGTGATCGAGGTTTCGGTTCCGGCGAGGCTGGCCGGAGACCTTGAGCTTGAGCTCGGTTCCGTCAATCGGGGTTTCCGGGATATTGCCGGTCAGGCGAGTGGGCCGCAGGGATCGTGCAACATCGACGTGGTGTGTTCCGAGGGTGATGCCTGGCGGGACCAGATTCGCAGCGTGGCCCTGATCACGGTGTTGGGGGAAGTCACCTGTTCGGGCGTGCTGGTGAACAACACGGCCTCGGATCTGAAGCCGTACTTCTTGACCGCTTTTCACTGCGCGGGCAGTGCCTTGTCGGCGTCCACCATAGTCGTTCGCTGGAACCACGAGAGCCCATCGTGCGGGGCGCGGTCGGACGAATCGCCGGGGCTCTACCAGTACGGTGCGATCTTCCGGGCCGGGCACCCGGATAGCGATGTCTCGTTGCTTGAACTGAAGAACACGCCGGCTTCAGCCCGCAACGTGCATTGGGCGGGTTGGAGCAGGAGTCACGTGGCGCCTGCGTCGGGTATTGGGATCCACCATCCCAGCGGCGGTGAGAAGTCCATCTCGTTCGAGAACGATCAGACGACTACGACGGACCAACGATCAGACACACCGGTTGACGGCGCCAGTTTCATTCGAGTGGCCGACTGGGAGCAGGGCACGGTGGAAGGCGGTTCGTCGGGGTCGCCGCTGTTTGGTCCGGACGGCCTCGTTGTCGGCTTGCTGAGCACTGGAGGGTCGGGGTGCAGCAGAGACGAGGCGAATTGGTACGGGCGGCTGGCGACGGCCTGGACTGGCGGCGGCACGGCGTCTTCGCGGCTCAGCGACTGGTTGGACCCGGGCGGTACGGGTGTGTACAGCCTGGCTGGACGGGACGAGGTGGATTCGACGCCGCCTGCGAATGGAAGCCCGGTGGCGGTGGGCACCCTGGAGGACCGGACTCTGGCGAGCGGTCCGGTGACTCTGTCGGTGTCGGGCTCGTTCAGTGATCCGGACGATGACGCTCTGACTTACGACGCTTCGTCGTCGTCGCCGTCGGTCGTGAGCGTGTCGGCATCGGGTTCTGGGGTGACGTTGACGCCTGTGACAGTTGGGTCGGCGACCATCACGGTGACGGCAACTGACGAGTCAGGCTCGGGCCTGTCGGCGACGCACGAGTTCGTGGCAACGGTGCCCCCACCCCCACCCCCACCGCCACCACCGCCGCCACCCCCACTACCGCCGCCGCCCCCACTACCGCCGCCGCCGCCACCACCACCACCGCCGCCGCGTCTGGAAGCCAGTCTGGCGGCGCCGTCGACGGTTGAGACGGGAGTACGGGTGGTGTTCGACGGCAGCGGTTCGGCGAATGCTGAGAGCTACAGTTGGGACTTCGGCGACGGCTCGGTGATCGCGCATCCGAGCACGAAGTCGCGGCCGTCGCACACGTACCTGGAGCCGGGTTCGTACGTAGTGCGGCTGGAGGTCGCCCGCGGCGGCGCCTGCGGCAAGCAGTTCTGCGAGCACGACGCGGCTACGGCGATGGTGGAAGTGGCGCCGGGGCGCAGGCCCGCGGCGCGGTTTGACCTGGATGCCGACTGCAGCGGGGAACTGTGCGTCGTGCGCACCGGCGTCGAGGTGACGTTCAGCGACCGGAGCAGCGGCACGGTGGCGGCGCGGAGTTGGAACTTCGGTGACGGGTTCCCGTCGAGCGCCCGCGACCCCGGGCACTCGTGGTCTTCGCCGGGCTTCTACCGGGTTGAGCTCGTGGTTTCAGGCCTGGGCGTGGAGTCGACGGCAAGTCGTGACCTCCTGGTCGTGGCGAGTGACCCGGCCGGCGGTTGCGAGCCGGATGGGGAGACGCTGTGCCTTCAGGACTCGCGGTACGCGGTGGGCGTGGAATGGTGGACCGGTGACGGGCAGAGCGGCAGCGGCAGCGTGGTCCATGCGGGTACGAACGACTCGGGCCTGTTCCGGTTCTTCAGCCCGGACAACTGGGAGGTGCTGATCAAGGTGCTGGACGGGTGCGCGCTGAATGGTCACGTGTGGGTGTTCGGCGCCTCGACGACGGACCTGGGCTACGTGATCCGGGTGACGGACACGGTGACCGGTGCGGTCAAGGAGTACCGGAACGAGCCCGGGCGGCCGGCGCCGGCGATCACGGACGGGAAGGCATTTGCGGGCGGCTGCGCGGTCTTCCAGTAGCCTGTGGACCGACTGTCGCGCGGTGGATTCTTGATGGAGCCTGGAGAGATGGGAGACGAGACTGCGGTATTCCGCTTGGTAGTGCGACACTCGTAGTCAACGGGTCAACGGGTCAACGGGTCAACGGTGGAGGCTTGAAGGTCTGTAGGAAATGAGGACCGCAACTCGCACTGGTCGAAGCTGCATCCCGCGTCAGGCGCGAGCTTGGAGGTTGGCGCTACCGGGCCGGCCGGGCGGGGTCACGCTGGGCTACCGGGGAGGCCTCATCCTGGTCCTGCTCGGCCTCTGCGTGGCCTTCGGCATGGTCACGGACCACTTCTGGAGCGCCCTGACCTTTCGCACCCTGGCGAACCAGTTGCCACCCCTGGTGGTCGCCTCGGCAGGCCTGACCCTGGTGCTCATCGCGGGCGGCATCGATCTCTCGGTCGGTTCGGTGCTGGCCCTGGCGGCGGCCGTGCTGGGCGTCCTGACCGTGGACCATGGGTTCCCCCTGGTGCTGGCGGCTCTTGCTGCTCTCGTTGTCGGCGCCTTGTGCGGCGCGATCAACGGTGCGCTGGTCGCCCGCTGGTCGATCCCCTCCTTCCTGGTCACCCTCGGCATGCTGGAGATCGCGCGCGGCTCGACCTATCTCGTCACCGCGTCGAAGACGAGCTACCTGGGCGATCGGGTCGCTGCGCTTGGCGCCAACGTGCCGGTTGTGGGGCTGTCCGTCGCCTTCATCGGCTCGCTCGCCGTGGTCGGAGCGCTCCAGTTCGTTCTCTCGCGCACCGCCTTCGGTCAGTGGATCTTCGCGGTCGGTGGCAACCTTTCGGCGCTCCACCGCTGCGGCGTCCGCCCGGCGCGGATCCAGTTCGCGGTCTTCACGCTTGCGGGGCTGCTGGCGGCGGCCGCCGGACTGTGCCAGGTCGGCTACCTGCAGTCGGCCGATCCGAACGCCGCGATCGGGATGGAGCTGTCGGCGATCGCCGCGGTGGTCATCGGCGGCACGTCGCTTATGGGCGGCCGCGGGTCGGTGACCGGCACGCTCCTGGGCGTGCTGGTGATCGCCGTGCTGCAGACGGGACTCGCCCAAGCCGGCGCCACCGAGCCGACCAAGCGCATCATCACCGGCGTCGCGATCCTGCTGGCGGTGGCGAGCGATGTGTGGCGGCGGCGCCGGAGCGCGGACGCAGTCTCTTGAGGCGAGGCGCCATCCGGGCGCCCGATGACGGCGCTATCCTCGGCCACCGCGACTTCCCATTCAATCGAGGAACCGACATGACGAATCGACCGGCCAGTTTGAAGCTCAGCCTCTCCATTGCGGTCCTGACGGCGGCGACGGCCGCGGCGGCGCAGGAGCGAGCCATCGAGTTCCCCGACGTCGACGGCTACCGCACGTTCGCCGTCGACCTGCACACCCACTCCGTCTTCTCGGACGGCATGGTGTGGCCGGTCATCCGCATGCAGGAGTCCGAGCGGGACGGGCTCACCTTGATGGCGGTCACCGAGCACCTGGAGTACCAGCCGCGCCGGGAGGACATCCCGCACCCGGACCGGAACCGGTCCTACATCGTCGCCAGTGAGTACGCCGCGGAAGAGGGAACCTCTGTGATCGTGGTCAACGGCGCCGAGGTCACCCGCAGCATGCCGCCGGGCCACGTGAACGCCGTGTTCATCACGGATGCGAACGCCCTCCTCGTGGAGATCGGCGAGGTGGACTACATGACTCGGCTTCGCCCGTCCACTGCCGAGGAACAGGAAGCGAGCGAGCGGGAGGCGCAGCAGGCGATCGAGGCGGCCAACCGGCAGAACGCCTTCGTGTTCTGGAATCACCCGAACTGGCCCCGGCAGCGGCCCGATGGCGTGGCGAAGCCGACCGACATGCATCGAGGTCTCGTCGCCGACGGGCTGCTCCACGGCATCGAAGTGGCGAACGGCGACTTCTATTCGGCCGAGGCCTTGCAGATCGCACTGGACCTCGATCTGGCGATCCTCGGCGTCTCGGACATCCACGGCCTGATCGACTGGGAGTACGACCCGCAAGGCGGCGGGCACCGCACGGTGACCCTGGCGTTCGCCGAGGAGCGAAGCGCGGAGTCGATCAAGCAGGCGCTGCACGCGAATCGCACCGTGGCCTGGATGGCCAACTGGCTGATCGGCCGGGAGGACGTACTGATGCCGCTGGTCGAGGCTTCGCTCCTGCTGACGAAGGTCGAACGCAGCCAGGACGACGAGTTGATCGACATCAGGCTCTCCAACGTGTCGGACGCTGCCTTCGATCTGCGCGTCACCAGCGGACACCGTTTCAACGGCCCGCCGTCCGTGATGCGGGTCGAACCGCACAGCGACCTCGACCTGGCGATCAGCGGCGAATCCCGCGCCAGCTTCGAGATGGCCTTCGAGGTGCTGAACGCGATTGTGGCGCCGGAGACGCATCCGACTCTGCGACTGGAGGTGGAGGTAGCGCCGGCGACCCCGGTCGAATGAGTGAACGCGTGAGCGGGGCAGGTGCGGCACTGATCCTGTGCCTGGTCGCGGCAATACCGGCCGTGCCGGCCACTGCGCAGAGCCGCGCCATCGAGTTCCCGGATGTGGGCGGCTACCGCACGCTCGCCGTCGACCTGCACACGCATTCCGTGTTCTCGGACGGTTCGGTGTGGCCCGTCATTCGGGTTCAGGAGTCGGAGCGGGACGGTCTTGCCCTGCTTGCCGTGACCGAACACCTGGAGCACCAGCCCCGCGCCGCGGACATACCGAACCCCGATCGCAATCGCTCGTTCGCGGTCGCGGCCGAGTACGCGGGCGCGGATGCTCCCGAGGTGATCGTGGTCAACGGCGCGGAGATCTCACGGGCCATGCCGCCCGGCCACGTCAACGCGGTCTTCCTGAGCGACGCGAACGCGCTGCTCAAGGCCGACGTGATGGACGTGTTCGAGGAGGCGAACCGGCAGAACGCCTTCGTGTTCTGGAACCACCCCAACTGGATTCCTCAGAGGTCGGACGGAGTGGCCAGGCTCACGGACATGCACCGCCGGTTGATCGCGAACGGACTGCTGCACGGGATCGAGGTGGCGAACGAACACAGCTACTCGGCGGAAGCGCTCCAGATTGCCCTCGACTTCGACCTCGCCATTCTCGGCGTGAGTGATGTCCACGGTCTGATCGACTGGGACTACGACGTCCGCGGCGGCGGGCACCGAACGGCGACCCTGGTATTGGCCGAGGAGCGGACGGCGGAGTCGATTCGGGAGGCGCTGCATGCGAACCGTACGGCGGCGTGGAAGGACAACGAACTGATCGGACGGGAGGACGTCGTGGTCCCCCTGCTCGAAGCGTCCTTGAAGGTAGCGAACGTCAGGTATCGCGAGGGCAGCGTGCTGACCGTGACGCTGTCGAACCGCTCCGACGGGTCGTTCGATCTTCTGAGCGTTGGCCCGCAGCGTTTCTACGATCACGGCGCCGTAGTCCAGGTGCAGCCGCACGGAACGGTGGAACTCAGCGTGACCGGGGAGAACTCCTCGGACTTCGAGTTGTCCTTCGCCGTGTTGAACGCCATCGTGGCGCCGGAGACGCATCCGACGCTGCGGCTCGCGGTCGCGGTTCCCGAGTAGCGAGTTCAGTCGCGCTCGCCGCGCCGCTGGCGGTCGACGATCCTGCGCACCGAGTCCAGGTCCGGCGCCCAGTACCTCGCCTGCTCCTCAACGGGGGGTTCGACCAGCGGCCGTACGACGCGGAAGCCGAGGAAGCGGGCGTTGGTGTGGAACCAGACGCTCTGCGGGATCTGGGGGTCCATCCGCTTCCACGAGAGCTGCGAGCCGCGGCGGGCCGCACAGCGAAGGTCGGCCGGCTCGTCCTGCCAGGAGCCGCCGCGGACGCTGCGAGGAAACTCCTTCTGCGGCCAGGCGACGGGGTCGGCCAGGATCTGGCTCTTGCCCAGTGCGTCGTAGTCCGCGTAGGCATCGAGGGTCCACTCGGCCACGTTGCCGTGCAGGTCGAAGAGGCGCCACGCGTTCGCTTGGAGCTGCGCGACCTTCCTGTAGCGGCGGTCGCTGTTGCCGGCGTGCCAGGCGAAGCGGTCGATCTCCGCCACGTCAGAGACGTTCGACCACGCGGTCTCGCTGCCGGCGCGGCAGGCGTACTCCCACTCGGCCTCGGTCGGCAGCCGGTAGAAGCGGCCGGTCTTCATCGACAGCCACTTCGTGAACTGCCGGGCCGCGAACTGGGTCATCGAGATCGCCGGAAATCCGTCGACGCCCATACCGAAGTCCATGGGTCGGTAGGGCGGCGTTGGCCTGCTCACCGCGTCGGCCCAGGCGGCTGCGGGTTCGCCGCCGCCGCGGTCGGTGTCGAACATGAACACGCGGTAGAGGTCCCAGGTCGTCTCGTGGGTCGCCATCCAGAACGGGCCGACCCGCACACGGCGACGCGGCGACTCCAGTTCGCCGCGTTCCGACTCGCTCTCCGGGCTCCCGAGCAGAAACTCGCCGCCCGGCGCCGGCGCCATGTCGAGCTGCATTTCGCCGCCCTCGGCGGTTACGCCGACGATCCGCTCCCCGTAGGGCCTCATGTCGGCTTCGGTGGCCGCGACGGCGGCCGGGACATCGACAGCCGGCGGCCGGCCCGGCGGCATGTCCGGGTAGCGGCCGGCGCCCGGTTCCTGGACCGCGACGACGAACAGCGCGACCAGGATCGGGAGCCCCTTCAGCACGGGAACGGCCTCAGCGGCCCCGGAAGGTTGCCCGGCGCTTCTCGAAGAAGGCGGCGCCGGCGGCGGGCCCCTGGACCGCGGCAATCACCGGCGCGCTCCCGCGCGCCAGACGCGTGATCGCGGCGTGCATGTCGATCGCGTTCGCCGCGTCGGGCCGGTTGAAGGTCACTCGGGCGACGTTGTCGGCGAGTTCGAAACGGAGAGTCTGGAGTTCGTTCATGGCGGCGGATGGTAGCGGAGTCTCCGCTAGAGTATTGCGATCGAGAGACAGGGCTCGACCGGTACGGGTCGACGACGACGGCACCCCAGGGGTGCGGGGAGACACCATGGACGGAACCTCCAGGCGCAGCTTCATCACCGGGGCCTCGGCGGCCCTGCTTGCGGGCGGAGTCGGCGGCGGGACCGCGACCGCGGCCGCGAACGCCAATGCGGACGTCGGGCGGGCCCGCGGCGATGCGACGCTTCGGATCGGCCTGATCGGCTGCGGCGGGCGCGGCACAGGCGCCGCGGCGCAGGCTCTCGCGACTTCGGGGCCGGTTGAACTGGTGGCGATGGCCGACGCGTTCGAGGACCGGGTGGAAACCTGCTACGGCCGCCTGGCCGAACTTGGTGAGGACGGCTCGTTCGAGAACGGCAAACGCCTCCAGGTGCCCGCCGAGAATCGGTACGCGGGCTTCGACGCGTACCGCAAGGTCATCGACTCCGGCGTCGACGTCGTCATCCTGGCGACCCCGCCGGGATTCCGTCCCGAGCACTTCGAGTACGCGGTCGAGCAGGGCAAGCACGTGTTCATGGAGAAGCCGGTGGCGGTCGACGCCCCGGGTGTGCGGCGGGTGCTCAAGGCGGCCAAGGCGTCCAAGGAGGCTGGCCTCAAGATCGGCGTCGGCCTGCAGCGCCATCACAGCGCGATGTACAACGAGACGATCCAGCGCATTCACGACGGCGCGATCGGCGATGTCGTGGCGCTGCGCGTCTACTGGAACGGCTCGGGCGTCTGGGTGCGGGCGCGCAAGCCGGAGCAGACCGAGATGGAGTACCAGATGCGCAACTGGTACTACTTCAACTGGCTCTGCGGCGACCACATCGTCGAGCAGCACATCCACAACATCGATGTCGGCAACTGGGTCAAGGGCGGACATCCGGTCGAGGCCCAGGGTCAGGGCGGCCGCCAGTGGCGCAACGGTCCGGACCACGGCGAGATCTTCGACCACCACTTCGTGGAGTACACATACGACGACGGCGCGGTGATGCTGAGCCAGTGCCGCCACATCCAGAACTGCTGGGACGAGGTGGCCGAGTACGCCCACGGCAGCAAGGGAATGGCGAGCCTGGCTTCGGGGCTGATCGAAGCGCCGGGCGGTTGGGCCCACCGCGAACCGGAGGACGAGAAGAACCCCTACCAGGTCGAGCACGACCGCCTGTTCGAGGCGATCCGCGAGGACAAGCCGTTCAACGAAGCGAAGACCGGCGCGATCGCGACGATGACCTCGGTCTTGGGCCGCATGGCGACCTACACCGGCAAGAAGATCACCTGGAAGGAAGCGATCGGGTCGGACGTGTCACTGGCGCCGGCGACCTACGCCTGGGACGCTGCTCCGCCGACGGTGCCGGACGAGAACGGCCGCTACGCGGTCGCGGTGCCGGGGGTCACGAAGGCGTAGCTTGGCTGGCGTCGCCCAAGGCGACCTGGACGAACGCGACGGTCGGTTTTGGCTTCGCCGGCTCGGTTCTTTCGGCGTGCCTGTTCTCGTCCGGGCCACTGCCTCTCTTGCGGTCGCAGCGCTGCTGTTCATCGCGTCTGCTGCCGGAGCTGGTTCACGGCCTCAAGAACCGGCTGAGGGGATCTGTGACCGCAGCGAACCAGTGCGCGACGCGATTCTCGCGCTGATCGCGGGCATCGACACCTGCGACGCCGTTTCCAACGCGGACCTTGCCGCTGTGTCCGGCACTCTGTATCTGAAGGAGGCTGGGCTTTCGACTCTCCGTTCGGGTGACTTCTCCGGTCTCAGCGGCCTGTGGAGCCTGAATCTGGGGGAGAATTCGCTAGCCGAGCTTCCGGGCGGGATCTTCTCGGATCTGGTCAACCTGAAGATCCTGAGGTTGAGCGACAACGACCTGGAAACGCTTCCGGACGGTGTGTTTGCCAATCTCATCAACCTTGAGACTCTGCGGCTGACCGGCAACAACTTCCAAACACTGCCCGAAGGTGTGTTCAGTGGCCTCTTGAGACTGATCAGACTGGATGTGGAGTACAACAGACTGAACGCCCTTCCTGATGGCCTGTTCGACGGCCTCAATCTCGTGTTTCTCGGCCTGGAAGGAAACGAGTTTAGAGTCTTGCGGGCCGGTTTGTTCCAGGGCCTCGAGGGGTCCTTGATGCTGGACTTGTCACACAACTTGATCGAGACAGTGGAGGCGGGCGCCTTTTCCGATCTCGATGACATGATCTTCCTGGACCTGGGCCAGAATCGGTTGGAAGAGTTGCCGGCAGGTCTGTTGGTCGGATTGACCGACTTGAATTCCCTCTGGGTGGACGAGAACCCGGGCGCGAACTTCACCTTCAGGATGATTGTGGAACGGGTGCCGGGAACGAGCCGTGTGGTTGTCACCGTTCCACAGGGAGCACCTTTCCACATGACAACCACGATCAGCGTGGCAGGAGGAGCGCTGAGTCCAGGTGTGTCGTCGGTTACGGTGCCGGTTGGACAGACGAGGAGCGACGAAATCGAAGTTGTGCCCCTGGTTGGAACGACGATCACCCTGGGGACGGCGCCGGCTGTGCCGGCAGAGTCGGCGCACCCTCTTATCTCCCTCCCGTTCGACGGTGTGTTGACCGGGGTGGCAAGCGCGATACGGTTCGAAACGTTCGGGTCGAATAGTGCGCCACTGGCGATCGCGGCGCCAGAGGCCAGGCAACTGCGGATCGAAGATGGCGAGAGCGAGACCGATGTCGCCGGTTGGTTTCGGGATCCGGACGGGGATTTACTGAGCTACGAGGCGGTATCCGGGGCGCCTTCTGTTGTCGAAGTGTCGATGTCGGGGAGGACCCTGCGTTTGAGTCCGGTGTCGGCCGGCTCGACCACAGTATCGGTGGCGGCGAGGGATGTCGCTGGCTTGAATCTGGAGGCGACACTGACGTTCGCGGTGGCGGTAGTCGGTACGGACACCGAGCCACCACCACCGCCACCACCGCCACCGCCGCCACCGCCGCCACCGCTGCCACCGCCACCGCCACCACCACCGCTGCCACCACCGCCGCCGCCGGACCCGGACACCGAGCCGCCACTGCAAGCGATCCTCGGGCTGCCGTCGTCTGCCGAGACGGGCTTGGCGGCCGTGTTCGACGGCAGCGGTTCGGTGGGTGCGGAGAGCTACAGTTGGGACTTCGGCGACGGTTCGGTGATCGAGCATCCGAGCACTGAGTCGACGCCGTCCCAGACCTACGTCGAACCGGGTTCCTACGAAGTCCGGTTGGAGGTTGCGCGCGGGGACTGCGACGGGGAGTTCTGTTCGTACGACACGGCGACGGCGTCGGTTGCAGTGGAAGCGGGCGCTCTGCCGGCGGCGCGATTCGATCTGGACGCCGAGTGCGGGGACGATCTGTGCATCGTGTGGACGGGCGTCGACGTTGTGCTGCGCGACCTCAGTAGCGGCACGGCGGCGGAGAGGAGTTGGGACTTCGGTGACGGGGGCATCTCGAACGAGCGAGCCCCGACGCACTCATGGTCGGCGCCAGGCTTCTATCGTGTGGTGCTCAGCGCTTCCGGCCTTGGAGCCACGTCAACTGCAGAGCGGGACATCCTGGTGCGGGCGAGCGACCCCGCGGGAACCTGCGAGCCGGACGAGGAGACGCTGTGCCTGCGGGCCTCCCGGTACGCGATCGGCGTGGCGTGGTGGACTGGTGACGGCAGGAGCGGTACCGGAAGCGTGATCCATGCAGGGACGAACGACTCGGGTCTGTTCTGGTTCTTCGACCGCGAGAACTGGGAGGTGCTGATCAAGGTGCTCGACGGCTGCAGGTTGAACCGGAGCGTATGGGTGTTCGGCGCCTCAACGACCGATCTTGGGTACTCGATCGAGGTGACGGACACGGTGACCGGAGCGGTCCGGCAGTACCGGAACGAGCCGGGCCGGGCGGCGGCAGCGATCACGGATTTGGGTGCGTTCCCCGAGGCGTGTCTGCCGTAGCGGTGACGGGAGGCTGCCGCGCTAGTCCGGCGCAACCTCGAACGCCGCCAGGAACTGGTGGCCGCCCCAGGCGATGCGGAGGACTTTCTCCCCTGCCGCTTCCTTCGGAAGCGCTTTCGCGCCCGGTTCGACCTCCAGGAACTCGACCGTCAGCTTCCCGGTCGGTTCGTCGGTCCGGGAGTGCTCGAGAGGCACTTCAGCAACGTCCGCGGCCGAGTCGCGCTGGGTGCCCCAGATGTCGCCCTCGGAGTTGAAGACCAGGCTCCAGCCGTCCGCGGTGCGCTTGGGCCACAGGCTGTAGACGCCGGGGTAGTCCGGAGAGTGGTTGCCGTAGGGCACGGTGACGTCGCCGAACGAGAGCGAGACATGGGCCATGAGCTTGATCGCCTTGGCGCTCCGCCAGGCCGAAACCTCGCCGGCCTGCAGCGCCTCGAAGGCCCGGTAGTCGTCGCTGTCCGTCGCCAGGTTGGCGTACGAGACCATCACCTTCTTGCCGCTCAACTCGATCTCGGCCAGGTTGCCGTAGCGGAAGCGGCGCAGCCGGTCGGCTCGCGCGGCCCGCGTGGCCGCGGCCTGCTCGTCGGCCGTGGCAGTCGAAGCGGTTCCGGACGATGTCGCGTCCTGCTGCGACGCGGCGGGCGATACGGCCAGGAGTAGGCTGGCAAGAACGGCCAAGGCTGAGAGGGCGTGCGTTGCGTTCAAGAGTGACCTCCTTCCCGGCGGCGATAGACTTCCAACAGGCGTTTTCCGCGAGCGCACGGTAGCATGACGACACCCGAACCAAGAGGCAGTTCCAGTCCCGCCCCGGATGCGAGTCCGCTGCGTTTCGTGACCGCGGCCTCGCTGTTCGACGGTCACGACGCGGCGATTCACATCATGCGCCGCATGATCCAGGATCGGGGGGCGGAGGTGATTCACCTCGGTCACAACCGTGGCGTCGACGAGATCGTGCGGGCAGCGGTCCAGGAGGACGCGGATGCGATCGCGATCAGCTCGTACCAGGGCGGTCACATGGAGTTCTTCCGCTACATGATCGATCGTCTGGCCGAGGAGGGCGCCGGGCACGTCCTGGTGTTCGGCGGCGGCGGCGGCACGATCACGCCCGAGGAGATCGGCGAGCTGCAGGACTACGGCATCGAACGGATCTACCACCCGGACGACGGCCTGAGGCTGGGCCTGCCGGCGATGATCGACGACGTCGTCGAGCGGGCGCACGCGAAGCGCCGGGCCGCGCCCGAGCCGCGATTCCGGGTGCGGGTGGCCTCGGACCCCGGCGGCGACGGCGACCTGTCCCGGCTGCTGTCGGCGATCGAGCGCGGCGCGGTGGACGAAGCGGAGCTGCGCCGGCTGCGCAAGGAGTGGCAGCTCGCCGGCGCCGGGGTACCCGTGGTGGGGCTCACCGGCACTGGCGGCTCGGGCAAGAGCAGCGTCGCCGACGAGCTGCTGAACCGTTTCGTGGAGTGCATGCCCTTGGCCGGCGCCGGGATGCGGATCGCCGTCCTGGCGGTGGACCCGACGCGGCGACGCACCGGTGGCGCCCTGCTCGGCGACCGCATCCGCATGAACAGCCTGCGCAGCGACAGGGTCTTCATGCGCTCGATGGCAACGCGCCGGCAGCACCTCGCCACGAGCGAGGTGTTGGGCGACGCGATCGCGTTGCTCAAGGCGTCCGGGTTTTCCCTGGTGTTGGTCGAGACCGCGGGCATCGGTCAAAGCGACAGCGAGATCGTCGACCTGGTCGACCTCTCGGTCTACGTGATGACCTCGGACTACGGCGCGGCAAGCCAGCTCGAGAAGATCGACATGCTCGACTTCGCCGACGTGATCGTGCTGAACAAGTTCGACCGGCGCGGAGGTCACGACGCGCTGCGCGACGTGCGCAAGCAGTGGCGCCGCAACCGCCTTGCCTTCGGTACGGCTGATGAGGACGTGCCGGTCTACCCGACGATCGCCAGCCAGTTCCAGGATCCGGGCATAGGCTGGATGTTCTGGAACGTGTGCCGGCTGCTGCGGGAACGACTCGATCTGGACGAGACCGCCTGGACCCCGCAAGTCGGCCTGGACGAGCGCGAACCGCGGGCCGCGGTCCTCATCCCGGACAACCGCAACCGGTATCTGGCCGAGATCGCCGAGGGCGGGCGCGGCGCGGAGGCCGACGTCGGGCGCCTTGCCGAGGCGGCGTCGAAGGCGCACGGTTGTTACCGGGCGCTGACCGAACTGGACGATCCGGAGCTGCCGGCGCCGCTCGCCGCGTACGCGGAGAAGGCGCTCAAGACCGCGCCCGACGAGAGCATCGGGCGGCTGCGCAAGCGGTACCAGGAGGCGCTTCTCGAAGTCGGCGCCGAAGCGGTGGGGCTCTTGAGGGACTGGCCCCAGCGCGTCGAGGCGGCGCGCTCGGACCAGTACAGCTACGCGGTTCGCGGCCGCGAGGTCACCGGCGACAACTACGTGACCACACTGAGCCACCTGCGGATGCCGAAGCTGGCGCTGCCCGAGTACTCGGACTGGGGCGATCTTCTGCGCTTCCTGATGAAGCACAACCTCCCGGGCGCCTACCCGTACACGGCCGGCGTCTACCCGTACCGGCGCCGCGGCGAAGAACCGACGCGGATGTTCGCGGGCGAGGGGATCGCCGAGCGCACCAACCGGCGCTTCCACTATGTGTCGCGCGGGCAGCCGGCGAACCGACTGTCGACCGCGTTCGACTCGGTCACGCTCTACGGATCGGACCCGGGGCTTCGGCCCGACATCTGGGGCAAGGTCGGCAACTCGGGGGTCTCGATCGCCACCGTCGACGACATCAAGCGGCTCTACTCGGGCTTCGACCTGTGCGATCCGGCGACCTCGGTGTCGATGACGATCAACGGCCCGGCGCCGACCATCCTCGCCTTCTTCATGAACGCCGCGATCGACCAGCAGGTGGAGCGTCACCTGCGGGAGACCGTCGCGTTGGAGCGCGCTCGTGCCGAGATCGAACGGCGCTACGACGGCGACGTGCCGGTGTACCGGGGCGAACTGCCGGAAGGCAGCGACGGCCTGGGGCTCGGCCTGCTCGGCATTTCAGGCGATCAAGTGGTCGAGCGCGAGGTTTACGAGCGGATCCGGTCGGATGCGTTGAGCCGGGTTCGGGGCACCGTCCAGGCCGACATCCTCAAGGAGGACCAGGCCCAGAACACCTGCATCTTCTCGACCGAGTTCTCGCTCCGGATGATGGGCGACGTTCAGCAGTTCTTCATCGACCACAACGTCCGCAACTACTACAGCGCCTCGGTCAGCGGGTACCACATCGCCGAAGCCGGCGCGAACCCGATCACGCAGTTGGCGTTCACGCTCGCCAACGGCTTCACGATCGTCGAGTACTACCTGGCCCGGGGCATGGAGATCGACGAGTTCGCCCCCAGCCTGTCGTTCTTCTTCTCGAACGGCATGGATCCGGAGTACGCAGTGATCGGCCGGGTCGCCCGCCGCATCTGGGCGCGGGCGATGCGCGAGCGCTACGGCGCCTCGGCCCGCAGCCAGATGCTCAAGTACCACATCCAGACCTCGGGCCGCTCGCTGCACGCCCAGGAGATCCAGTTCAACGACATTCGCACCACCCTGCAGGCGCTCTACGGCATCCTCGACCGCTGCAACTCCCTCCACACGAACGCCTTCGACGAGGCGATCACGACTCCCACCGAGCAGTCCGTGCGCCGGGCGCTGGCGATCCAGTTGATCATCAACCGGGAGTTCGGGCTCAACCGGAGCGAGAACCCCTGGCAGGGGTCTTTCGCGCTCGACCAGCTCACCGACGCGGTCGAGGAGGCGGTGTACCTCGAGTTCGACCGGCTGGCGGAACGGGGCGGCGTGCTGGCGGCGATGGACACGATGTACCAGCGCTCCAAGATCCAGGACGAGAGCATGGAGTACGAGGCGAAGAAGCACGACGGCAGCCTGCCGGTGGTCGGCGTCAACACGTTCCTCGGCGAGGGCCAGGAGTTCGCGGAGACGGTCGAAGCGGAACTCATCCGCTCGTCCGACGAGGAGAAGCAGCAGCAGATCGACAGCCTGGCGGCATTCCACCGCCGTCACGGCGACCGCTCGGAGGCCTGTCTCGGACGGCTACAGGAGGTCGCGCGGCGGCGCGGCAACGTGTTCGAGGAACTGATGGAGACGGTGAAGCACTGCTCGCTCGGTCAGATCTCGGACGCGCTGTATCGGGTTGGCGGCGAGTACCGGCGCAGCATGTAGGGGCGCCTATCGGCACGGGAATGCCTTCAAGTCGCTCTTCGTGGCGGCGGTTGCGCCCTGCCGGTTCGTATGCGTCCAGGGCGGCCCGTCGTCGGGACCCGTCACCCAGAGGTTGAACTCCAGTGTGGTCACCGGCGCCACGAAGATCCAGCGATGCCCGTTGTTCTTACAGCCGTCGAGTACTTTGACGAGGACCTCGGCGTTGACGCGGTCGAAGAACCACAGGATGCCGGACTGGCTGGATGCCCAGACGCCGGCCCTGGCCTGACCCTCCTCCCCGCTGGGGGTCCGATAGCACATGCTGACCTCGTAACCGCCGTCGAACTGAAGCGCCGCGGTAGTCGGCGTGCAGACTTCGGACTGAGACGGCGGATCCGGGGTCGGATCCGGATCGGGATCCGGATCCGGGTCCGGTTGAGGCGGGCGGGTACCGCCCCTCCCGGCGAAGCCGTCTCTGATCCAGTCGAACACCTTCGTGTTTGGCACGGTGCCGCGCACGTTCTCCGCCGTGCGGCCGACCGCGTAGATCATCACGTCTTCGCCGGCGTGCGTCTCTAAGAACAGCGGGACGGTTGCCTCCTGCCGGTATGCCGAGTCGCTGCTGCTCGAAGGAACGGCGCCGCCGTAGCCGGCCGTCCTGTCGCTGTTCGGATTGACGCGCGAACCGCTCCGATGTCCCGGCCCGTTGGCGTAGCCCAGGATCGTGTAGGGAATGCCCCCCGAGTCTCCGCTCTCCGAGATCGTCCCGCCGCTGTCCATGTCGTGGACCGTCCCCAGGATGCCGTTGTGTGGCTGGTTGCGGAACGACGCGGGCACTGAGCGGGGGTTGTAGCGCAGGTCGCCGAGCGGTCGCATCGGATAGCCGGCGATCGTGAAGACGTGGCTGTGGTCGGCCGTCGCGAGGATCAGCGTGCTGTTGAGATTGACGCTACGCTGTCCGGCGTTGATCGCGCGATCGAACATCCGGGTGTCGGTGAAGGCGCGAAAGGCATTCCCTTCGTGGTGCGCGTGGTCGATTCGGCCCGCCTCGACCATCAGGAAGTACGGCTTTCCCGTTGCGTTGAGAATTTGGATCGCCTTCCTCGTCATCTCCTCCAGGCTCGGCTGGTCGCTGTTCCGGTTCGCTTCGTACGCCAGATGACTCGAAGCGAACAGACCGACCGCGCGTCCGGAACCGCCCAGCGCGTTGAGCCCCTGACGGTTCCAGGCGTAGGTGTAACCCCGTTGCTGCAGCTCGTTTCGCAGGTCGCGGCCGTCCGCTCGACTTCCCGGGCTCCCCTCCTCGTCGGTCGCCGAGGTGGGGAGGAAGTGCCGCCTGCCGCCTCCGAAGATGACGTGGAGCCCCTGGCCGAGTCTGTCGTTGTAGCCCCCTCCGCCCGGCACCATCTGCGCGGCGATCTCGTTTTCCTGGTTGCGGTTGTTGACATGCGCGAAGACGGCCGCCGGCGTCGCGTGAGTGACGCGCGTAGTTGTCACGATTCCGACCGCGTAGCCCATTGAACTCGCCAACTCGGCGACGTTGGTCAATCGCGGGCCGTTGCCATTGCCGTTGAAGTCTCCGTACTCGGTGGTTGCGCCGTAGCCGATCACGCCGGAGTTCGTCTGGACGCCGGTCATCATCGCCGACATCGTGGCCGCGCTGTCAGGGGTGATGTAGTCGGCCGACGCAGTCCGCGAGATGGCGGTATGGGGCATGCGGTCAAGAGCCAGCTCCCCGTCCACCCCCACCGTCGCAATGCGAGTGGAGGTGACAGTCGACACCCCCATGCCGTCGCCAACGAACAGGATGACGTTGTTCTTCTGCGCCGAGGCAGGCAGCGCCGCCACCAACAGGAATACAACCGTCGACAGAGTGCACGTCAACGCCGCGAGACTCCTGCGCGCGCCGTGGGTCGATACGAAGGTACTTTCCATGGCCAGAACCTCCTTCTTCATGATTGGCTTCCAGTAGGGGGCCTCATGGTCGGGACCGGGCCGCTCTTCTGAAGACCTGATTGTTGATCCCTACGATAGTAGGCGATCTCGGCGGCGCTGTCTGGCACGGCGGCGCGACAGTTCGAACTGCGAAGCTCCGCTTGCCGACCAGTCGAGCGTCAGCGAACCCCCCGCCGGGGGCGATCAGATGGAAGGTTCAGTGCCTGGGTCCCGGATCGGGGCGAAATCTCGAAGGGGCTGGCGCCGGCGGCGGTTCCACCCTGCCCGCCTCGGCCAGCTCTCCTCTAGCGATGTCCTCGAACGACTCGATGCCCTTGCGCAGTGGCTGAAGGGGTAGCACTCCGGCACCGGAGCTCTTCAGAGCCGGCGCCGCCGATGCGGCGTTGGCCGTCTCGCAGGTCCAGACGCAGGCCTGTACGCGGTCAAGACCCCGTCGAACGCAGTCGCGTTGGCAGGCTTGAACCGCCCCACTGGGCGCCTTTGGCTGCGAGAAGTACCTCGATCCGCGAATGGGGATCCCATTCCCGAACTGCATGCAGACGACTGTCAGTGCGGTCACGTTCGTTTGCTCGCTGGCAACGAAGACGGGCTGGACTGTGTCGTGGTCTGGCGCTCTGTCGCCGCTGGCGGCGGCGAACCTCGCTACCGCCGGGCCCGACCCGACGATCATCATCCGCTGATTGCCGCCATCTTTCGGCTCCAGCCAGTCGCCGGGGCTGTACGCGATGTCCTGGATTCCGTCGCCGCGCAGCAGCATGGTCTGAAACGAGTCCGCGCCGATGCTCAGAGAGGTCGAACCGGTCGCGGCGTCGACACCCAGCAGGTCTCGGCCTGCATCCTGTGGCGGGTGGCCGGGCGGTACGAGTTCCGGAGGGAAGTTGCTGAGGGAGTCACCGCTTCTGAAGTCGATAAACCCGTCCAACGTGAGCGGCGCATGACCCTTACGGTGAATCGTGACGGTGTATTTCGCTGCATCGCTGGAGATGAACTCGAGATCGAAGATCCACCGCTCGTCCGATTCCGGCCTACACGATCCAAACCGTCCGAAACACAAGACGAGTCGAGCCGTGTTGGCGCCGGCACGTTCGTATGCGTAGCGTCCGAAGCGAGACCTTACAGGGCGTTCTTCATCACCTGAGGGTCTCGAATGCACCACACTGTCAGTGCCAAGATGGATGGACACCGTACCGCTACGGTTGCGATATCGACCGCCAATCTGAAGGCCGGGTAAGAACTGCTTGCCCTGGACCAGCTTCCCGAACTCCGTCTGGTTTCGCGGTGCGAGACTCTCCGGCGCCGGTGGCGGATCCTCAAGGTCGAAGTCGGTGTTCACTCCCGCGCCCCCGCATTCGTCCAGGAACGAACCGGCGGTAAGGGATGAGAACAAGAGGGAGAGCGAACAGCCGGAGCGGCCGATCTCGTCGTACTCGAGGGTAATCAGGCTCCGGTCGGGACCGGTCTTTTCGTAGCGGTAGCTGCCGTGGACACGCCGGCCGTCTGTCCCTTCGCTGAACCTGCCGGTTGCCAGGAAACGCCGGTCGCTGAGCCTGCCGCCGGGCCCCAGCCGATCCTGGAAGTCCTCGCGGTCCAGCGGCGACCGATCCGTTTGCGGTATTCCGGACACCGGTGCGGACCAATCGCAATCCCCCTCCGGGCCGAAGGGACGGATTCGAACGTCATAGCGTTGGAGGTTCGTAAGCCCGGACAGGTACACGAGGTCCTTCTCGCGGCCCGTGACGACGACGCGGTTGCCCCAGGCGCCATTCGAGCCGGTGCGCCGCTCGATCTCGTAGCCCTGCACCGCGGCTGTCTCGTCGTCGTCCTCCAGTGGATCCCAGCGCACGACGAGTAGCCGGTCCTGGGGATTGAGGCGCAGCCTCGGCGGTGCGGAACAACTCTGCACGAGGTCCAGGATCTCGATCATGACCGGGAAGCTCGCCGTGTCGTCATGGACATCCCGCGCCTCCACCGTGACGTTGTAGGTGTCCCGAGCCTCGAAGTCGTAGGTGCGACCGCTGCGGGTGCGGATCTGCCCGGTTTCGGGAACGACCCGAAAACTCTCCGCGTCCTGTCCCTTCAAGCTGTAGGTGAGGATGTCCCGGAGGCCGTCGGGGTCGACGGCGGCGACGGGGAGGCCTACATTGATGTCTTCGCCGGCGTTCTCGTTCACCGAGACGGTCGTCGGAGTGGTGGCGGGGAACGTCGGCGGGTCATTGATCGGGATGCCGCTCGTCGTGCCTGTACCCACCGACGACCAGATGTCCGGCGAACCGGTGTTGCATGATGCGGTGCGGCGGGATCGGTACCGCGCTTCGTAGGTTGTACCGGCCCGAAGCCCGCTGAACGTGGTTGAGACGGAACCGGTTGCTGCGCTGGTCGACGAGTTGCGAACCGGCAGACACCCCACATCGGCCCATGCGGTTTGGGGCCTCCGCCGCCGAACCTGATAGTCGTAGGCGCGTGTTTCCAGGGGCCGCAACGTGGTGGGGAACGCGACATCGAGCGCGTCGTCGCTTCGGCCGACCTCAAGAGCAGGCGCCGCGGAAGTGGGCGACGTGACCCGCACATCGAAGGTCGAGAGTCCCGACGGTTCGCCTCGGCTGTTGGCGGCCACAACCGTGACGGTTGCCATTCCGGCCTTCGCTGCTGTGACAAGGAGCAATCGCTCCGATCTTGAACCTCTCACCTGCTCCACGACGGCGACGTCGTCGTCGTCGGACCATGAGCCGAAGCTGTACAGATCGTCGTCGGCGTTCGCCACCCCGACGAACCATGTGGTCGTATCGCCTGAGGCGACCTCCGTTGCGCCTCCGCTCTCAAGCGCGGGCGGTGCCTCGGGAACGCTCACCTCCACGGCAGCGGCGGCGGAACAGTTGTTCGCGGTGTTCCCGTCGCCTGACACGGAGTCGACGCAGGCGCCGTAGTAGTGGGTACCGGCGGTCGACGGGGCCGTCAGCCTGATCGAGTTCGTGCTTGTCTCGGACGCGGCGAGACCGCTCACCAGGTCAGTGCCGACCGCTCGGTCGTTCATGGTGATCGTGGAATCCTGAGAACGGTAGTAGCTGAGGGTGGTGGGGGTTGCCTCGCTGTCGCCGCGATTCTCGATGACCACTCGCAGCGTGAAGGAGTCTCCCGGCCCGAGGTCGGCGTCGCGGACCGACGCCGAACGGACGGTCAGATCCGCCCCGTACGCGTCGTTCGTCTCGCACCTGAACGCCGTGATGTCGCTCCTGGTCGCCGCGGTCTCACCCAGTCTGTTCCGGTGGTTCCAAGGGTTGCCACGGCTGCTCGTGACCTGCAGGTTGAACGCCACATCGGTCACGGGCGCTACGAACGCCCAACGGTAGCCGTTGTGCGCACAGCCGTTGAGCACTTTGACCAACATCTCCGCGTTCTCGCGACTGAAGAACCACATCAGCCCCGACTCGCCCGAGGCCCAGATCCCGGCCCGACCCTCGCCTACGAGCCCTTCCGCGGTTTCATAGCAGAGACTCACGCTGTAGCCGCCATCGAACACCAACGCCGAGGTGCTCGGCGTGCAGTCGCTGTATTCACCGCTGCTCAAGACGGCCTCGGCACGCGCAAGTGGGCCACCGGCGAACGTCAGCATGGTCACGATTGCGGCGAGACACGCAGCGCTGCGGTTTTCCGATCTCACGTTCGCCGTCCTAGAAGCGTTGTCCTACGGGCTCGTCGGCGCACTTGAATGCCGACGTCTCGCTCTTGGTTGCCGCCGTCACATTCTGCTGGTTGCTGTGGGTCCAGCGGTCGTCGTTCGGACCCGTTACCCAGAGGTTGAACTCCAGAGTGGTGACCGGCGCCACGAAGACCCAGCGGTGGCCGTTGTGGGCGCAGCCGTCGAGCACCTTGACCAGCACCTCAGCGTTGTCCCGGTCGAAGAACCACAGGATGCCGGACTGGCCGGATGCCCAAACGCCGGACTTGGCCTGGCCTTCTTCTCCCTCGGGCGTGCGGTAGCACATGCTGACTTCGTAGCCGCCGTCGAACTGGAGCACCGTCGTCGTTGGAGTACAGCCGGGGGTTGGAGGCGGATCCGGGTCCGGATCCGGGTCCGGGTCGGGCGTGCTTCCGCCGTGGTCCACCCCCAGGCGGATGAAGTACGCCGTAGCGACCGTTTCGGCGTTCCATGAACCCCATCTGCCTCCTGATGAGGATCGGGCCCGCCAGAAGTTCCTGGTGCCGCCTGGTCCGTTGCGATCCTCGGCGAAGACCTTGCCGCTTGAGTTCGTCCACCGGACGCTCAGCCATGTATCGCCGCTGGCAAGTCGCTGCCGGGTGATGTCGCCTCTGTCGACCGATACGCAGGTCCCTCTGCCTCTGGTCAGGCCGGAAGCCGTCGCCGAGTACGATGCCAACTGACTTCCCGGTCGCCCACCGGAGTTGCGGTAGAACGTCAGGACGAAAGACACGCTGGCGTTGTTGTCGTCTTCTTCTCGGCCAAAACACACCGTCCCAGAAGTGACGGTACCGGCACGAGGCAATCGGAATCGCTGTGCGTACTCCTGTTCATGAGCATTCGTGATGCGAGTGAACGACTCCGGTGTACCATCGTCGTACTTGTACTCAGTTACGGCGGCAGAAGCGACCCTGGTGGGTTCGGACGCCGCCGCATCGACCAGCGAGATGTCGTCGGCCCCGTAGACGACCACGTCACCGACGGCCTCCTTGACGAAGACCTGCTCGCCGCGGACCTGGAGCGGCTCTTCCCAGACCAACAGATCCCGACCCTGCTGGGCGGCCAGAGGCGCCGAAACAGCCAAGGCCGCTAGCACAGACAGAATCGCTATGCAGGTTGGCCGCCCGAGGCTGGATTTCGATCGGCTTCGCTTTCTTTCTTTTGTTCCTGGGGCACGCATGGTCGCTCTCACTCCGATTTGCGGGAAGTTGTTGGCTGGTTGTGTGGACACTGCCCGTCGTTCAGCGACGCCATGTTCGAGCAGCGCCAAGGCACATTGTCGTCAGCCTGATTTTTGTCGTCAGCCTGATTTTCTGCACCATCGACTGAGGCGGCTCAGGACGGAAGCCGGAAGCTGAGACGAGAACGGGGACTTGAAGGGTCCCTAGGTAGCCACCGTACCAGAACCCAGTGGTTGGCAGGATCCTGAGTTGGGCGCGAGTGCTAGATTCCTGCGCCCATGAACAACTGGCATCACGCGGACATTCTCGAAGCGATCGCGGAGCACCAGCCGGAGGCCCCGGCCCAGGCCTTCATCGATCCCCTGGGCGGCGCCCCGAGCCGCCGCTACTCGCAGGCCGAAATGCATCGCCGGGCGAACGGTGTCGCGGCAGCGCTGATCGAGCGCGGCGTCAGGCGCCAGGACAAGGTGGCGCAGTACCTCTACAACGTGCCCGAGTACCTGGAGTCGGTGCTCGCCTGCTTCAAGGCGTCCCTGGTGCCGGTCAACACGAACTACCGCTACGTCGAGGGCGAACTCCTCTATCTGTGGGACAACGCGGATGTGGCGGCGGTGATCTTCCACGGCTGCTTCGCCTCGCGGATCGAGGCCTTGAGGGAGAAGACGCCGGCGATCCACACCTGGCTTTGGGTCGACGACGGCTCCGGACCCTGCCCGGAGTGGGCGATTCCGTACGAGCAGGCCGTCGCACAGTCGCCGGCCGCAGGCGACTCCCTGGCCTTCGAAGCCCCATGGCCGCGCAGCGGCGACGACCTGTGGCTGCTGTACACCGGCGGCACGACCGGCATGCCCAAGGGCGTCATGTGGCGGCTGGACGATCTGTGGCACATCAGCAACAACGGCCGCGTCGATCCCTTCGACCTCTCTGGCGGTGTCGAGGGGCTGAAGCCCCAATTCGAGGAACTCCTGATGCGGCGCGTTTCCCTGCCGGCCTGTCCGCTGATGCACGGCACGGGGTTCCTCACCGCGCTGGGCGGCATGCTGAACGGTGGCTGCGTGATTACTCTCGCCAACCGCCGCTTCGACGCGGTGGCAACCCTCGAGGCGGTCACGGCCGAAGGAATCAACGCGATGGCGATCGTGGGCGACGCCTTCGCCCGGCCGATGGTCCTGGCGCTCGATGAGGCGCCTAGCCGCTTCGATCTCTCGAGTCTGGAGGTCGTGGTGTCCTCCGGCGCCATGTGGAGCGCCGAGGTCAAGCGCAGCCTCCTGCGCTACTGCCCGGCGGAGACGGTGCTGACGGACAGCCTCGGGTCGTCCGAATCGATCGGCATGGGGCGTTCGGACTCGACGGCCGGCGAGGCCAGCGAGACCGCGTCCTTCGTGCTCGGCGACAACGCCTGCGTGCTCGACGACGACGGCAACAAGGTGGAACCAGGTTCGGGGGTGCAGGGGCGGATCGCGGTGACCGGCCACATCCCGCTCGGGTACTACAAGGATCCCGAGAAGACGGCGGCCACATTCGTCGAGGTCGACGGCGTGCGCTACTCGATGGCCGGCGACTACGCGACCGTCGAAGAGGACGGTTCGCTCAAGCTCTACGGCCGCGGCTCGGTGTGCATCAACAGCGGCGGCGAGAAGATCTTCCCGGAGGAGGTCGAGGAGGTGCTGAAGACGCACCCCTCGGTGCGCGACGCAGTCTGTGTCGGGGTGCCGGACGAGCGGTTCGGGCAGGCGGTGACGGCCGTGGTCGAACTCGACGATCCCGGGCGCTTCAGCGAGCCGGATGTGATCGGTTGGGTGAAGCGGGAGTTGGCGTCCTACAAGGCGCCCAAGCGCGTCCTGGTGCGCGAAAGCGTGGGTCGGGCGGCAAATGGCAAGGCCGACTACAACGGCCTGCGTGACTGGGCGGTGGGCGAACTCGCCGCGCCGGAGGCCTGATCGTGGAGAAGCAGAAGGTCGTCGTCCAACTGCCCGGAATCGCCAGGGCGGCGTCGGTCGAGACGCGCTATCACTTCGAGCTGGAGGCGCTGCTGGCGGTAGCTGAACTCGTCGAGGTCTCGGCGACCACGGAGGAAGAGTTCCTGGCCGAGGCCTCCGACGCCGCTGCGGTCATCACCTCGTGGGGCTTTCGCATCTCACGGTCCGTGATCGCCGGGCTCGACAAGTGCATCGTGATCGGCGTCGGCAGCGTCGGCGTCGACATGGTCGATGTCGAGGCAGCGACCGACGCCGGCATCGTGGTGACGAACGTGCCGGACGTGTTCATCGAGGAGGTGGCCGATCACACGATGGCGCTCTTGCTCGCCGGCGCGCGGCGGATGCGCGAGATGGACTCCATGGTGCGGCGCGGCGACTGGTTCCAGGGCCGGCCTCTGCTCAACGACGTGCCGCGGCTGTGGGGCCAGACCCTCGGCCTCATCTCCTTCGGCAACGTGGCGCGGGCGGTTGCTCGGCGCGCCAAGCCTTTCGGCATGCACGTGATCGCCTACGACCCCTACGTCAGCGAGTTGAAGATGACCGGCGAGAGTGTCGAGCCGGTCGGTTTCGGTGAGCTGCTGGAGCGGTCCGACTACCTGTCGATGCACACACCGCTCAACGATGAGACGCGCCACATGCTCTCCGGTCCCCAGTTCGCGGAGATGAAGCCGACCGCGGTGGTCGTCAACGCGGGCCGCGGCCCGACGATCGACGAGGCGGCGCTGATCGAAGCGTTGCAGAGCGGCCAGATCGCCGCTGCCGCGCTCGACGTGTTGGAGCGGGAGCCCCCCGCTGAGGACAACCCGTTGCTCGGCATGGACAACGTCATTCTGACGCCCCACGTCGCCTCGGCCACGACCCGCATGCGCCCGGTGACACGTCGCCGTGTTGGTCGAGAAGTCTCCCTTGCGCTTTCGGGACGCTGGCCGATGAGCTGCGTCAACCCGACCGTGCTGCCCAGGGTGGCGCTCGAGCGGTGGCAGCCGGTGCCGATGGAACGCGGTCCGAACCGCTGAGGGCAGGCTGGCGATGGGGGGTGCGAGGCGTTCGTCGTGCCGTTCCCCCCTAAAACTGTAGGCTTATTCGGTTCCCCTGTTCCATAGAGTGCGGTCGCCCCACCGCCTCTGGCGAGGCGGTGATCTGAACCGGGGGCCACCGGAGCATGTCGCTCGAGTCTGGCGCCGATTGGCGTCTCAATGCTGTCCTGACACTGGGGCTGACCGTTCTGGGAGGATTGATATCCGACTCGGTGCGGGGTCAGGCTCCAGCACTGTTTTCTGCAGCGCGCCCATCGCAGGCGGAAGTCGCCGCGCAAGCGGTGCGCGATGACGATGCGGTACTCCGGCGCCGTCTGGCCCCAGTCGAGCCGTCGACGCTCGCCGGCGTGCGTGCGTTGGTTCTCGAGCGCTCCCATCCCGTCGCCGTGACGCTGAACCTGTTCGACGACACGGTCCTCACGGGCATCGTGGAGCGGACGGCGCTGACGTTTTCTGGTGGCTACTCGGTCTCGGGTCGGCTTGCCGATGAGCCCTTCGGGTCGATGACCCTGGTCGTCAACGGTGGGGCGGTCACCGGCTCCGTGCGAACGGTCGGCGGTACCTACGCGATTCGTTCAACCGGCGGCGGGCTCCACTCGATCAGCGAAGTGGACGAATCGCAGGCTCCGTCGGAATGCGGGGTGGCGGAGTGGACGATCGGCCGGGCGGCCGCCGCCGATCCGAAGGACCGACGCCCTTCGGCCAAGGCCCCCTTCGCCGTCCGGTCGGAGGTCGATGCTGCCTTGACGACCGTTGATGTCCTGCTCGCATACACCCCGAGGGCTCTTGCAGACGAAGGTGGTTTCGACGCGATCGTGAACCGGATGGAGCTCATGATCGCGGAGACGAACGAGGCGTACGCGGCGAGTGGAGTAGTGCAGCGCCTGGATGTGGCGGCGGTGGTTGCCTTGGCCTACAAGTCGCCCGAGACAACGGACGACGAGAACCTGGCCGCCACTCTTGATGTCGACGCCATCTACGCGAAGAGAGAAGAAGTCGGTGCGGACTTGATCGTCCTGATCGCGAGTTGGCCGGGTAGCCCTATCGCCGGCGTCGCGCCGGGGGTGACCACCGTGTCGGCCAGGTCGGACCACCTGGCTCTCGCCGTCGTTAGCGTTCACCGCTTCGGATCCCTGACCTTCGCTCACGAGGTGGGGCACATGATGGGCTTGATGCACGATCGCCGTGCAGAGTGCAGAAACGGGTCCTGTACGGCCGCAACGTTCCCCTATTCGTACGGTTATGTGAACCAGGGTGCCTTCGCGGAGGACGCACCTGTGGAGGCGCGTTGGCGGACGATATTGGGTATCTCCCCCACCTGCATCAACCGAGGTTTCTATTGCACCAGATTGCCGTTCTTTTCGAATCCTGATCTCTACTTCGATGGCGAGCCCATGGGGGTGCCCGGCGAGGAGATGACGGACGGAAGAGACGGCCCGGCCGATGCGGTTCGGAGCCTCAACGGGACACGCGAGATTGTCGCCGGCTACCGCGAGTTCGACCTGGGCGCCCTCGCGTTCGCCGTGGACTCGTACGCCGCGAGCGAGGGCGGTGCGGATGCCCAGGTGACCCTGGAACTGGAGGCCGCGCTGGCCCGCCGGATCGTCGTTCAGCTTCTGGTGACGGCGGCCGACGGGGCCAGGGCGGCCGATCACTCGAACGTGCCCGCTACGATTGTGTTTGAGCCCGGCGAAACAGAGAAGACGTTCACCGTCAGCGCCGTGGACGACGCCTTCGACGATGACGGCGAGTCGATCAGCATTGCGATTGGTGAGATCGCCGGCGGAGGTGGGCAGGGCAGCTCGTCCACGACAACGGTAACGCTGACAGACAATGACATGGTGGCCGGGGCGCCCACGGTGAACGCAGTCTCGTTGTTGTCGGACGCCGGAAGCGACGCCGCGTACGCACTTGGCGACGCGATCGAAGCGGGCGTGACGTTCACGAAGAGCGTCGTCGTGACTGGGGCGCCTCAGCTCCAGTTGACGATTGGCGGTGAGCAGCGGCAGGCCGACTTCAGCAGCGCGGCGGGCGAACTGCTGACGTTCGCCTACACCGTGGCGAGCGGCGACCTCGATAGCGGCGGAATCAGCATTGCCGAAGACAGTCTCAACTTGAACGGCGGAACGGTGAAGGACAGTTCGGATCAGAACGCGGTTCTGGACCATGGCGCGATCTTGACCCAGGCTGATCACCGTGTGGATGGCGTCGCTCCGGAACTCGAAGAAGCAACCGTGCGCCTCATTCGATTGACGCTCACCTATGACGAGACCCTGGAGGAAGCCCCGCCTCCCACGCCGTCTTCGTTTTCTGTCTTGGCCGACGGTTCTTCGTTGGTCGTCACCGCCGTTGAGGTGGACGGTTCGACGGTGCGGCTCATGCTTGACCCATGGGTCCGTCAGGGCGAGACGGTGTCCTTGGACTACAACCCAAGCGGCAACGTCGTGAGAGACATAGCGGGAAATCAGGCAGATGCCCTGTCCGGCCAGGCAGTTACGAACACTTCGCCCCTGGTTGTTTACGACCTGGACTTGGACGGGTTGATCGAGATCGCGAATCTCGAGCAGTTGAACGCGGTGCGGTATGACCTTGACGGCGATGGCGAGCCGACCGCCTCAGGGGCGACAGACTACCTTGCCGCCTTCCCCGACGCCGGATCAGTCCTTGAATGCGGTAGTGACGGCTGCGAGGGCTACGAACTCATGTCGGATCTTGACTTCGACACGAACGAAAACGGACAGATCGACGTCGGCGATGACTACTGGGACGGCGGCAGCGGCTGGACGCCGTTGGGAAGTGGTCCAACGGATGCCTTCAACGCCACGTTCGAGGGCAACGGCCACACGATCAGCAACTTGTTCATCGATAGCGACGCCGCGTATGTCGGGTTGTTCGGCTACGCCGGCGACTCGAGCCTGATCGAGGCTGTCGGGTTGGTCAAGGCGGACGTAAGCACGACCAGTGAGGTTGCGGGAGGGGCCGGCATACTCGTTGGAGTTACAACGAGCGGTGTCGGCTTCTGTTTTGCCGAAGGGTCTCTTTCAGGTCATGAGGGCGCTGGGGGGCTGGTTGGCAAGGTTCTTCCCGGCGGAACGATCTATGTCGGCTATGCGGCAGCCAGCGTCTCGGGATGGCGGTATGTCGGGGGTCTTGCGGGTTACGCCAGCGGGACCGTTACCGGCAGCTACGCCATCGGGTCCGTGTCGGGCGCCAGTTCCGTGGGAGGTTTGGTGGGTTACGGCCATTTGGTGCATGTCAACAACAGCTACGCTGCCGTGTTGGTGTCGGGCGACTCCGCGGTCGGCGGCCTCATGGGATCGATCTACGCGGGTCCTTCCGGGGATTTCTACCCACGGAGCAGCATCGCGAGGTGCTATGCGGCCGGCTTCGTATCAAGCGCGGGGATGAGCGGAGGTTTGATTGGCGCCCTCGCTCCTGGACGGGCGCCCAGCGTGCAGGACAGCTACTGGGATGCCGATACGTCGGGGCGCGGCACTGGAACGTATGGCCTGAGCTTGACGACGGAAGAGTTGCAGGCGGCCAACCGCGGGCACAGTGGCTTCTTCTACTGGGCGGTCGGAGCTTGGCAGTTCGGTCCGGCGACGGCCTACCCGGTGCTTTCCTTCGACCTGAACAGGAACGGCGCCTCCTCGTGGCGGGAGTTTGGCCATCAGTTGAGGGGCGGCCCGGCCCTCACGAAGGTCTTCGATCAGACCGGACTCGAGCTGCGCTGGACGGCGGTGAACACGAGCCACTGGACTTCGCCGCCTGCAGTGACCTACAGCGTCTATCGCCATGATGGCTACACGGCCGAACTCCTTGCGGCGGACCAGACTGGCCTGGCCTACCGAGTCGCTTCTTGGGAGAGCGGCAGCGACTACACGTATCAAGTCGTGGCGTTGGTCGACGGTAGGGAAGCCGCGTGGAGTTCGATCGTCGATTCCAACGCGTCGGCGACGGGCTTTCCTGCTGTCACCGGCATGCCGCTGCAAGGGGGGACTCTGACCGCTTCGACGACCGGCATTGTTGACCTGAACGGCATGACCGGTGCGGCATTCACTTACCAGTGGTACTTCAGCGATGCCGGTGTGGACGTGGAGATTCCGGGACAGACGGCGCCCGGGCTGCAGATCGGTCCGGCTGAGACCGGCAAGTCGGTCCGGGTGCGGGTGTCCTTCACCGATGACGCCGGTTACATCGAATCGATCCTCTCTCCCGTGGTGCAGACCGCTGCCCTGCTGTTGACGGCGAATCCACAGGAGGTCGTGGAAGCGTCGGGAACCGCGACCGTGACGGTGAGCACGGGTGGGGTCACCTGGGCGACACACCAGTTGATCTCTCTCGGCGAGACCCCGCTCGAGTCCGCGACTGAGGGTGAGGACTACCTGATCGGTTCGAGGACTCTGACGCTGCAGGCCGGTGGTCACTCGGTTTCGACGACGGTCACGGCCCTGGACGACCGGATTGACGAGGACGGAGAGATCGTCGGGCTGGTGGCCCGGCTGGGTGGTGCGGAGGCCTCCCAGTCCGTGACGATCGTCGACGATGACGAGCGGGGAGTCGTGGTCTCGGAGACGTCGCTTTCCGTGGATGAGGGGAGCTCCTCGGGTTACTCGGTCGTCCTGACCTCCGAGCCGACGGCGCAAGTGGTGGTGGAGGTGGAGTTGGACCGATCGGGCACCGGCGTGTCCCTCGACAGGACGACGCTCACTTTCACGGAGAACGATTGGGATCTGCCGCAGGAGATCCAGGTCAGTGCGGCGACCGACTTGGACACGGAGGCGGACGCCGGGGTCACCGTTCGGCATCTGGCGAGTGGTGGTGACTACGATTCCGTGGCCGTGGCCGACCTGCGAGTCAGGGTCGTGGAGACGGATGCTAGCTCGGTATCGGTCGACGACGAGCGGGTGGGGGAAGGTGACGGCGTTGTCGAGTTCCACGTTGCCCTGAGCCTGGTCAGTAACGCGGATGTAACCGTCGACTACGCCACGTCGGACGGGTCCGGGCCGGACGGAGCGGAGGCCGGTTCGGACTACACGGCATCGACTGGCACGATCACGTTCGTCGCGGGGTCGACGACGGGTCAGGTCATCCGGGTGGCCATCCTGGACGACGCGGCGGACGAAGCCGAGGCTGAAGCCTTCAGGCTGACGCTGAGTAACGCGGTAGGCGCCTCCCTGGCCGGAGGCGGACAGACGTTGCAGGTAGTGGGCACGATCGTCGACGACGACGGTGCCGAGGTTTCCGTTTCCTTCGGGTCGGCGAACTACGAGGTCGCCGAGGGAGAGTCGGTGGACGTAGCCGTGATTCTGAACCGGGATCCCGAAAGGATCGTGACGATCCCGCTGATCAGGACTCATCACGGCGGCGCGACAGAGGGCGACTACTCGGGAGTCCCGACGAGTGTGGTCTTCGGCAGCGGCGTTACCTCGAGGGTCTTCGAGTTCACGGCCCTGGCGGACGACGACGACGATGACGGCGAGGCCATCGTGCTTCGCTTCGGGACGCTCCCTGTTGGGGTGAGCTGGGCCGGTGACACCACTCTCGCCATCCTGGACGATGACGTTGGCGGCGGCGGCGGAACCGGTGGCGGAACCGGTGGCGGCGGCGGGTCTCCGCCTCCGCCTGACCCCGATCCACCGCCGCCACCGCCACCCACGGTGTCGCTCGAGGCGGCGGAGGCTCTGGAGAGCGCTGGCGCGGTTGTGTTCGACGTCCGCCTGAGTGCGTCCAGCGGCGCCGCGGTGACGGTCGACTACGCGACGGCGGACGGCGCTGGCGCCGGCGGAGCGGAGGCAGGTTCGGACTACACGGCGACGCAGGGGACGCTGACCTTCCCCGCCGGTTCGTCAACGCGGCAGATTCGCGTCTTGGTGGCGGACGACGCGGCGGACGAAGGCGGTGCGGAGACGTTCACGTTGACGCTCCGGAGTCCCCGGAACGCGTCGCTGGCCGGCGGCGGTTCGGTGCTGCGGGTGACGGGGACGATTCGCGACGACGACTCCGGTCCTCCCGTGGCGGCCTTCGCGGTGACGGGCGCGAGCTGCGCCGCCGACCTGTGCCGGACGGTAACCGGGGAAGCGGTGGGGTTCGTGGACACGAGCGCCGGGACCGTGCGCTCGCGGCGCTGGGAGTTCGGTGACGGGAAGACGTCGCGGTCTCGCAGGCCGGAGTACGCCTGGTCGTCGCCGGGGTTCTACGAGGTCACGCTGAGGGTGAGCGACGGTGTGACCGAGTCCGTGGCGTCACGGAAGTTTCTGGTCGAGGCGAGCGATCCGGCGGGCTCCTGCGTGGCGGATGAGGAGACGCTCTGCCTGCAGGACTCGCGCTACGCGGTGACCGTGGCCTGGTGGACCGGTGCCGGCGAAAGTGGCGCCGGCAGCGTGGTCCACGCGGGAACGAACGACTCGGGTCTGTTCACGTTCTTCAGCCGTGAGAACTGGGAGGTCCTGATCAAGGTGCTGGACGGCTGCGCACTCAACGGTCATGTGTGGGTGTACGGCGCGTCGACGACGGACCTGGGCTACACGATCCGGGTGGCCGACACGGTGACCGGGACCGTGAAGGAGTACCGGAACGAGCCGGGCTTGCCGGCGCCCGCGATCACGGATGCGACGGCGTTCCCCGGCAGTTGTGACGGCGGTGCCGCGGTGTCGGCCGGCCTGGCGGCAGCGGATGCGGTCTCGAGCCCACGGCGAGCAGCTCGGTGACCGGCGAAGTGCCGGGTGGACAAGTGAGCGCACGGGGGAGTCGACGCTGGCGGGGACGTTCATGGTCGACGCGGTCCCTTGCCGCTTGCAAGTGGCCGGCCGTGGCGCTGGCGGTGTTGGTGGTTTCGCTTCCGGCTTTCGCCCGGGCGCAGGTGAGGCCCGAGGGCGAGGTTCTGGCCGGTGTGCCTGCGGATGCCGTCAGTCGCTCCGTACTCGATCCCGTATCTCTTTCGGTGATCGACGTGGCGGTGGTCTACACCCCGACCGCTCGGGACTTCAAGGGCGGGACCTCCGCGATCAAGGACGAGATCGACCTCATGGTCGCGGAGGTGAACGGCGCCTATGCGGCGAGCGGCGTGCACCAGCGCATCGTTCTCGTTGCGGCGCAGGAGGTGGCCTACACGGAAGTCGGCCCGTTCGACATCGTGCGGCTCGAGC
The DNA here is from genome assembly GCA_965216125.1 of Candidatus Multivorans sp. Classification (GTDB taxonomy): domain Bacteria; phylum Acidobacteriota; class Thermoanaerobaculia; order Multivoradales; family Multivoraceae; genus Multivorans. Next base: position 2,787,773 of record OZ244152.1, read on the forward strand.
GGAAGACGGACGGCCACATGGACGGCGTGCATGCGATGCGCGACGAGGTCGAGGCCGATGCCGTCGTGCTTCTCGCAAAATGGGCGGAGAGCAGTGTGTCCGGCATCGCGCCGTTGATGTCCACTGTGTCGAACGACTTCGAGAAGCGGGCCTTTGCCGCCGTGAACATCGAGTCTTCGACCTTGACCATGGCCCACGAACTCGGACACATCATGGGCCTGCTTCACGATCGCTACCTGGAGTGCGACGCGAGTGCATGCGATCCGGCGGCGTATCCGTACTCATACGGGTACGTGAACCAGGAGGCCTTTGAAGATGGCGCCCCGGAGTCGGCCCGTTGGCGGACGATCATGTCGTACGACAACCAGTGCGGCGCCAACGGTGGGACCTGTACCCTGTTGGCCCGTTTCTCGAATCCGCATCAGCTCTACCCAGGCTATGGCGGCGATCCGCTCGGCGTGCCTGGCTCCGAGGTGACGAACGAGGTCGAGGGTCCGACGGATGCGGCAAGAAGCCTCAACCAGACGCGCGAGACGGTGGCAGGTTTCCGCCGCTTCGACGCCGCCTCGGTGTCGTTCGCCGCGGCGGACTACGAGGCAACAGAGGGCGGAGACGACGCTCTGGTGACCGTCAGACTGGACGTGGCGCCCGGCCGGCCGCTCTTCATTCCGCTGGTCGCCGTAGCCGCAGGCGGCGCCATGCAGGCCGACTATGCCGGCTTGCCGGAGATGGTGTCGTTCGCCGCGGGCGAGACCGAGCAGACCTTCACTGTTCAGGCCGTGGACGACGCTGCCGACGATGACGGCGAGACGATCACGATCAGTCTGGGAGGCCAGGTGCCGGCAGGCAGCCCGGCTACGACGACGGTGACGCTGGTTGACGACGATACGGTGCCTGGGGCGCCCCAGGTGCATGCGGTGACCATCGTGTCGAACCCTGGGCCGGACTCGACCTACGCGGAGGGCGAGACGATCGAAGTAGAGGTGGCGTTCACGAAGACCGTGACCGTCACGGGCACGCCCCGGATCGAGCTGACGGTGGGCGAAGAGGAGGAGTACGCGGAGTATGGGCGCGAAGCCGGAGAGGTCCTGACCTTCGCCTACGTCGTCTCCAGCGGCGACAGCGCAGCTTCCGGGATCAGCGTTGCCGGGGGAAGCCTGGACCTGAACGGCGGGACGATCAAGGACGGCTCCGATCAGGACGCTGCCCTGAGCCATGGGGCGATTGCGATTCAGGCCGACCACAAGGTCGATGGGGTCGGGCCGACGTTGGAGAGCGCCTCCGTCGACATTGTGGAACTCACCCTCACCTACTCGGAAGATCTCGACTCGACCAGGTACTCGGGACCGGCGGGGTCGGCCTTCGAGGTGACGGCCGCTTCGTCTACCGTGACGGTGGGGGACGTGGACGTTCGCGGGCGGACGGTGGTGCTGAGGCTCGACCTGGCAGTCCTCAACGGGCAGACGGTTACCCTGAGTTACACGCCCGGGACATCGCCGCTGTCGGACGCTGTCGGGAATGCCGCGTCCGTCTTCTCTGGCGAGAACGTCACGAACGTCACGGTTCCCATCGTCTTCGATCAGGATCTCGACGGGCTGATCGAGATCAGCAGCCTGCAACAGCTCGATGCCGTGCGCTTCGATGCGGAGGGCGACGGTGCGCCGACAGCCTTGGGAGCTTCGGAGTATCTGGCCGCTTTCCCCGATGCGGGTACGCGCTTGGCCTGTGGCGGAAGGGGCTGCGGGGGGTACGAACTCAAGGCGGATCTGGACTTCGACACCAACGGCAACGGGCAGTTCGATGCCGGTGACGATTTCTGGAACGGCGGCGCCGGCTGGACCCCCGCGGCGGCCGCCCTCGACGAGTGGTTCACGGCGACGTTCGACGGCAATGGCCACGCCATTCGCAACCTGACCATCGACTCGAGCTCCGAGTATGTGGGCCTGTTCGGTGTCGTTGGTCCGTCGAGTGCAATCCGGGACCTCGCGCTGACCGACGTCGACGTTTCTTCCTCAGGTCGCGGTGCAACCGGTGGGCTGGTCGGACACTCCAGGGCAGAAATCACCCGCGTCTACGTAACCGGGTCGGTGGTGGGCGAGGACAATGTCGGCGGCCTCGTCGGAACGTTCGTTCGAGGCCAGGTGCAGGGCAGCTACGCGACCTGCATCGTTGCGGGCGGTGATCATGTTGGCGGCTTGGCCGGGTTCGCCTCGGGCAGGATCAGCGATAGCTATGCAGCCGGGTCGGTTTCTGGTGTGAACAGTGTCGGAGGCCTGGTTGGGAAGGCTCACGCCGCTTCCATCACCGCCAGCTACGCGATCGGGTTCGTGTCGGGTGAGACCGACGTTGGCGGTCTGGTCGGCGCCGGCTATTCCGGTCGGATCGAGAACAGCTACGCCACCGGCCGCGTTTCGGGCGTGCAGGGTGCCGGGGGGCTGCTCGGCGCGCGCTTCTTCGAGCGCGAGCCCGTCATCGCGGACAGCTACTGGGATGTCACGGCGTCGGGGCATCAGAGCGGCGACTATGGGGAGGGCCTGACGTCGACTGCGCTTAAGGCGCCCACGACGAATAGCGGCGTCCTTGGAAACTGGACGGGCCAGTGGCGGTTCGGCGCCGCGACGGAGTACCCGGTTCTCGCGTTCGACCTGGATGGGAATGGCGACGCCACCTGGGAGGAGTTCGGCTATCAGCTCCGCGCCGGTCCCGTTCTCACGAGGACGGTCCGGCCCGCCGAGGTGGAACTGAGTTGGACCGCGGTGGACGCCAGCCATTGGAATCCCGTGCCGGACGTCAGCTACAACGTCTACCGTGACCACGGTGAGAGTGTCGAGCTGATCGCTACGGACCTGAGTGGTTTGTCGTACCTCGACGACGCCCTGGTCGCCCGCGCCAGGCACAGCTACCAGGTGGCGGCGCTGGTGAACGGATACGAAGCTGCGCGTAGCGGGATCGTGGCGTCGAACGCGCCATCCACAGGCGGTCCTGCCATCACCGGCACACCGCTGGTCGGAGAGACGCTGACCGCGTCGACGGCAGGCATCGACGACGGCAACGGTCTTCTCAATGCGTCTTTCTCCTTCCAGTGGCTGTACACGCAGGGCGGAGCTGAAGTGGCCATCTCAGGAGCGACGGGCGTCCAGTACGTGATCCAACCGGCGGATGTGGGCAGGACGTTGCAGGTCCGGGTGACGTTCACCGATGACTCCGGTTACGAAGGGGAGCTCGTGAGCCCGGGCGTGATGGCCGTGATGGTCACGGCAACACTCAGCGAGGCCGAAGTCGCGGAGACGGGAGGAACTACGTACGTGAGGCTGAGCACCGGCGGAGCGTCCCTGCCGAACGACTTGACGGTCGCTCTCCAGTTGGGCGGGACGGCGACCGAGGGCGAGGACTACCGGATCGACTCGCATAGCCTGACGCTCCTGGCGGGGACTTCCTGGACGACGACAACGATTACGGCCGAGGACGACAGGATCGACGACGACGGGGAGACAGTCCTGATCGTGGCGGTTCTTGGCGGCCGGCCTTTGGGGACGATCACGTTGACGATCGTTGACGACGATCGGCGGGGAGTTGCGGTCTCGGACTCCGCCCTTTCGGTGCGCGAGGGAGGGTCGGCGAGCTACACGGTCGTTCTGAACTCCGAGCCGACGGCGGAGGTCGAGGTCACGGTGCGGCTGGATCGAACAGGAACCGATGTCTCCCTCGACAAGACGGCGCTGACCTTCGCGCCGGCCGATTGGAACGTTCCGCAGGAGATCCAAGTCAGCGCAGCGGGAGACTCGGACACGGCGACGGACGCTCCGGTCACTGTTCTCCACCGGGTGAGTGGCGGGGACTACGGCTCCCTGAACGTGCCGGACCTGCGGGTGACCGTCGTGGAGACGGGCGCTCCCAACCTGTCGGTCGACGATCGGAGGGTGGCGGAGGGCGGTGGCGCGATCGTCTTCGACGTCACACTGAGCCTGGCGAGCAGTGAGGAAGTGACCGTCGACTACGCGACTTCGGACGGTTCGGGAGTGGATGCTTCCGTGGCGGGTTCGGACTACACGGCGACGGATGGCACGGTCATCTTCGCCGCTGGAACGACGGCGAGCCAGCCGATTCGCGTTGTGATTCTGGACGACACTGTGGACGAGGCCGAGGCCGAGACGTTCGTGCTGACTCTGAGCAACGCGGTCAACGCTACCTTGGCCGGCGGTGGGCAGGTGTTGCAGGTGACGGGAACGATCGATGATGACGATGTTCCGCGGGTCGTGGTGTCGTTTGGGTCGGAGAGCTATGAGGCCGTCGAAGGCGCATCGGTCGAGATCGAGGTGAATCTGGACAGGGATCCGGAACGATTGCTGACGATTCCGCTGGTCCAGGAGCGTCGTGGCGGGGCGGCGGAGGGCGACTACCTGGGAGTCCCTGCGAACGTGGTCTTCGGCAACGAGGTCACTTCGAGGACGTTCGAGTTCACGGCCGTGGAGGACGCGGACGACGATGACGGCGAAGCCGTCGTGCTTCGTTTCGGATCGCTCCCGGACGCGGTCACGGCGGGTGGTGACACGATCTTGGCCATCCTGGACAACGACGGCGGTAGCGGTGGCGGAACCGGTGGCGGCGGAACCGGTGGTGGCGGAACCGGTGGTGGCGGCGGGTCTCCGCCTCCGCCTGACCCCGATCCGCCCCCGCCGCCACCACCACCACCCACGGTTTCGCTCGCGGCGGCGGAGGCTCTGGAGAGCGCTGGCGCGGTGGTGTTCGATGTCCGCCTGAGTGCGTCCAGCGGCGCCGCGGTGACGGTCGACTACGTCACCGCGGACGGCGCTGGCGCCAGCGGAGCGAGAGCAGGTTCGGACTACACGGCGACGCAGGGCACGCTGACCTTCCCCGCCGGTTCGTCAACGCGGCAGATTCGCGTCTTGGTGACGGACGACGCGGCGGACGAAGGCGATGCGGAGACGTTCACGTTGACGCTCAGCAGTCCGACGAACGCGTCGCTGGCCGGCGGCGGTTCGGTGCTGCGGGTGACGGGGACGATTCGCGACGACGACTCCGGTCCTCCCATGGCGGCCTTCGCGGTGACGGGCGCGAGCTGCGCCGCCGACCTGTGCCGGACGGTCACCGGGGAGGCGGTGGGGTTCGTGGACACGAGTGCCGGGACCGTGCGCTCGCGGCGCTGGGAGTTCGGTGACGGAACGGCGTCGCGGTCCCGGAGGCCGGAGCATTCCTGGTCGTCGCCGGGGTTCTACGAGGTCACGCTGAGGGTGAGCGACGGGACGACCGAGTCGACCGCGTCACGGAAGTTCCTGGTCGAGGCGAGCGATCCGGCTGGCTCCTGCGTGGCGGATGAAGAGACGCTCTGCCTGCAGGACTCGCGCTATGCGGTGACCGTGGCCTGGTGGACCGGTGCCGGCGAAAGTGGCGCCGGCAGCGTGGTCCACGCGGGAACGAACGACTCGGGTCTGTTCACGTTCTTCAGCCGTGAGAACTGGGAGGTCCTGATCAAGGTGCTGGACGGCTGCGCACTCAACGGGCATGTGTGGGTGTACGGCGCGTCGACGACGGACCTGGGCTACTCGATCCGGGTGGCCGACACGGTGACCGGGACCGTGAAGGAGTACCGGAACGAGCCGGGCCTGCCGGCGCCCGCGATCACGGACGCGACCGCGTTTGCCGAGGGCTGCGCGTTGCAGGTCCGTACTTCACCGTAGGGGTACCCGGTATCGCGGGCCTTACGGTCCGCTTCGAGTGGGAACGACGCTGGTATGCTCATTCGGCCTTTCAATCTCGGCAGTCAATTGCATCTGAGCGATACACCAACCCGGGCGGGGGCACGGCCGGTCGTGGCGCTGGTTTTCCTGACGGCTTGCCTGAGCTACGGGCCTTCCGCGGTCGCCCAATCCGTTCCGGACCACGACCGGCGCCCGCAGCCGCGGTTCGTCGGCCAGGCCGCCAGCGTCAGCAGCATCGCGATCACGTCTGATCCCGGATCGGACGGCTACTACACGCGTAGCGACGTGATCGAGGTCACGGTGACCTTCGATGAGACCGTGACGGTGAACTTCAACGACGGGACGCCGTCTCTGGCCTTGACGGTGGGCGACGAGACGCGTTTGGCGGAGTATGACCGGGGTTCCGGTACAACGGCGTTGGTGTTCGGGCATCGGTTGAGATTCGCCTCCGCTTCCGCGGATGTCACGCATCTCTTGACCGGCAATCTCGGCTTGAGCGGAACGGCGGGCGACGAGGACACCGACGGCGTGAGCGTCGAGGGCGGCTCGATTGCGCTGAACGGAGGCACGATCAAGAACACGGCGAACGAGGACGCCGATCTCGCGTACTCCAGCCTGATGGCCCAGTCCGGTCACAGAGTCGACTCGGTCAGCCCCGGTCTGCTTCTCAATCCCGTGGTGAACGGCGCGACACTGAAGCTCGTCTACCGCGAAGAGTTCGACACCTCCATATCGCCGGCTGCAAGCGTCTTCACGGTGACGGTCGGAGGCAATGGCCGCACGGTGTCGGATGTCTCGGTGGACGGGGCTGCGGTGAGTCTGACGCTCGACTCCGCTGTGAACCACGGAGACGGTGTATCGATCGCCGTGGCCTACTCGACGTCGCTGAGGGATCTGGCAGGCAACGCGGCGTCAGTGATCAACGGCACGTCGGTGACAAATGAAACGCCTGCGGCGCCGGCGCCGGCTCCTGACCCACTGGGACCGAGTGTCACCGGGATTGCCCTCGGATCGACGCCGGGACCCGACGGGTTCTACGTGGGCGGCGATGACATCGATGTCACAGTGACGTTTGACGACAGCGTGACGGTGGACACAACGAACGGTGAGCCGTCCCTCCGCCTGATGGTCGGACAACTGCCCAGGCATGCCGTCTACAAGGAAGGCTCAGGCTCGGCGACGTTGACGTTTCGTTACACGGTAGCGGCGGGTTACCCGCCCCTGGCCGCGATCTTCCTGAACAATCACTCGAACCGGTCATTGACCGTGGGTGACGAGGATGGAGACGGCCTGAGCATCGAGGCGGGCCGGATCGCGTTGAACGGCGCCACGATTCAGAACGCGACGAACAACAACGCCGACCTGGCCCACTCAGAGGTTCTGGCGCAGTCCGGCCACAAGGTGGACGGTGTCGGTCCGACGATGCGGGGCCGCTCGCACCTCAGCGGCGAAACGTTGACGATGACCTTCCTCGAAGTCCTCGACGAGTCCTCGATCCCGGATGCGGCTGACTTTTCGGTCGACGGTACGCGGGTGGATGACGTTCGAATCGTCACCGAGGTCGACGTGGGCGGCGCCGTCGTCACGTTGACGCTCGACACGCGGGTTGAGCACGACGACCGCGTATGGCTCAACTACGTACCGGGCGCGACTCCGATTCGGGATCACCTCGGCAACGAGGCGCTTGAGGTAGGAGCCTCCTTCGTGGAGAACTACACCCCGCCTCCTCCTCCTCCGATCATTGACCCGGACGCCGCGAACGTCGAGATGCTGACCCTCGCTTCGACGCCCGGGAGTGACGAGACCTATGCGGGGGGCGACGCGCTCGACGTCACCCTGGCGTTCGACCGGGACGTGACCATGGACACGACGAACGGCACGCCATCGATTTTGCTTTCGGTGGGCTCTCGTCCCCGGGAGGCCTTCTACACCGGCGGTTCGGGTTCGTCGACGCTGACCTTCAGCTACACGGTCGCCGCGGGCGCGGATGCGTTCTTCGTGACGATCCTCCGTTTGCTCGGCCGCCCGGCGCCGCCGATAGGCGATGAAGACGAAGACGGTCTGAGCGTCGAGGCGGGCGTGATCGCGCTCAATGGCGGTGTGATCCGGGACAGCACGAACCGGGCTGTCAACGTCCCGCACCCGGAGTTGGCCACCCTCTCGGACCACAAGGTGGACGGGATCATGCCGTACCTGCGGGCTGGTGGCTCGGTCGACGGCGCAACGCTAAGCGTAGAGTTCAGCGAGGCCCTGGATCCAGCCGCCCGGGACGCGGACGGCTTTGTGGTCGAGATCGACGGCGGTGAGCGGTGCATCTCGGCCACCGCGGTCGATATCAGCGGCGCGGACGTGACATTGACGCTTGCCGCGGCGGTGGGGCCGGGTGAGCAGGTCGCGGTGCGCTACACGCCCGGCGCGAGTCCGCTTCGCGACCTCGTCGGCAACGCCGGGTTCAACGACCAGACGGGGGTGACGAATCAGACGACGACCGGTTCGGGCGGCAACGGCGTCGCTTGCGTGAGTCCACCGCCTCCGCCGCCACCGCCTCCACCGCCGCCACCGCCACCGCCACCACCGCCTCCACCTCCACCACCCCCGCCTCCGCCACCACCACCTCCACCGCCTCCCGACGATGGCGCCGATGGCGACGCCGGCGATGAGGACGGCGATGAGGACGACGGTGACGATGGCGATGGCGATGGCGACGATGGCGATGGCGACGATGGCGATGAGGACGGCGACGATGGCGTGCCGCCGCCGAGTGGTCCGCCCGAAGCTGCCTTCACGGTGAGCGCAGAGTGCGCCGACGAACTGTGCCGTACTCGGACAGGCGTCGCGGTGACGTTCGCCGACGTGAGTACCGGCATCGTCCGGTCCCGCATGTGGGAGTTCGGAGACGGCAAGCGGTCCCGGAACGGGGGCCTGGAGTACGCGTGGTCGGAGCCCGGCTTCTACAAGGTCACGTTGACCGTGAGTGACGGCCTCTTGGTGTCGAAGCTGTCCCGGACCTTCCTGGTCGAGGCGAGCGAGCCGGCGGGCACGTGTGAACCCGATGCGAAGACGTTGTGCCTGCAGGACTCGCGCTACGCGGCACGGGTCTCGTGGTGGACGTTAGACGGGCGGGCGGGTCCAGGAATCGTGGTCCGCGAGGGGACCAACGACTCGGGCCTGTTCTGGTTCTTCAACCCGGACAACTGGGAGGTTCTCATCAAGGTGCTGGACGGCTGTGCGCTGAACGGCAACGTCTGGGTGTTCGGCGCCTCGACGATGGACTTGGGGTCTGTGATCGAAGTGACCGACACCGTGACGGGGGCCGTGAAGGAGTACAGCAACGAGCCGGGTCGGCCGGCGCCGGCGATCACCGACGCGCAGGCGTTCCAAGCGTGCGCCCGCTGACGGGCGCACGCTTGGTTCACGGCTGGCACGCGGAGCGCGCCAGCCGGGTTCCCGGAGGGATGCCGGCCTTAGAGGCAGTTGGGCAACTTGTCGTTCAGGCCGCTGCGACGACTTCGCCGGCAGCCTGGGCGCGTTCGATTCGGCTCTCCTCGTCCTTGGCCACGGTGCGGCCGGCAAGCCAGAAGAACACCGTGCCGATGAGGTAGGCGCCGAGACCGATCAGCATGGCGAGCTGCAGGGAACGGCCGGAGTCGGCGCCGCCGGCCTCGAACGTGCCGCTCATCCAGCCCATCAGGAACGGCCCGAGGGCGAGACCGACGAAGGTCATCGTGAGGATGTAGAAGGCGGACGCCGTCCCGCGCATCCTGGGCAGCACGAGGTCGTTGGCCATCGCAACGGCGGAACCGATCCAGCACGCCGAGGTGATCGTGAAGAGGAAGTTGAAGACGTAGGCTGTGGCCACGTTGTCGGCGAGCAGGAAGGCTGCGCCGAGCGGTATCGACGCCAGAGCGGCGAAGGCGCCGAAAAGTGGGCGGGCGTTCGCCCTTCTTCGTTTCAGCCAGTCGGAGAAGTAGCCGCCGCCGGTCACTCCAAGCCAGCCTGCGACCGCGGCAGTGAGACCGAGGACCAGTCCGGCCTGACCGGCGCTCTGCTCGTGAACTCGCCGGAAGAACGTCGGCGCCCAGAAGCCCGCGCCGTAGCCGACGAACGCGATCCAGCCGAAGCCGATCATGCCGTAGATCATGGACCGCGTGCCGTAGATCAGTTCGAAAGTCGGCCGGTCCCTCACCCGGAGTCCCTGCACCCAGGAGAGGAAGGCGTAGGCGCCGATCGCGAGTGCGATCCACTGCGCCGGCCTGCCGAAGATCTGGATCAGGAGGAAGGAGCTGCCGGCGCACCCGAGCGCGATCAGCAGATTCGCACCGACCGCGCGGTAGCCGCCGTTGCCGTACAGCGAGAACACGGTCAGCGGCGGGAGAATGGCGGCTGTCTCCCGGCCCAGTTCCTTGAACGGCGCCGGATGCGGGGGAGTGACGATGCCCTCGCTCTGGCCCCGTACGGGCTCCCGCAGGGTCCACACCCAGATCGCCATGAGGAGTCCGGGAAGGCCGACGGCGAAGAAGGCGACCTGCCAGCCGACAAGGCCGAACGGCGCCCCGCCGTCGCCGTACGCGGCGTTCCACCGGTCGACGATCTGGCCGCCGATCAGGATGCCGATGCCGGAGCCGATGTAGACCCCACTCGAGTAGATGGCGGTCACCGTGGCGCGCAGCCGCGGCGGGTAGTAGTCCCCTAGCATGGAGAACGCCGCTGGGCCGGCGCTCGACTCGCCAATGCCGACGCCGATCCGGTAGGCGGCGAGTGACGTGAATCCGCGCGCGGTGCCGGACAGCGCCGTCATCAGGCTCCAGGCGCCCAAGCCGATCGCGATCAGGTTCTTGCGGGTCCACATGTCGGCCAGCCGGCCGATCGGAATGCCGAAGATGGCGTAGAAGACGGCGAACGCGGTGCCGTAGAGGAAACCGAGCTGAGCGTCGTCGATCCCCAGATCGGCGCGGATGTCCTCCGCCAGGATGGAGAGGATCTGACGGTCGATGAAATTGAAGACGTAGACCAGGACGAGGACGCCCAGGACGTAGTTGGAGTACCCCCGGCTGGATAGTTTGGGGTTGGGGTTCTGCGCGTCCTGGTCTGTTGACGTCATTCCGCTCCTGGTGTCATTCGGCGGCGTTCGCGCCGGGTGCTGCCATGGCGCCGGGCACGGTGCCCTTGGCCAGTTCCTGGTCGATCATCAGCATACCGACGCCGTCGCCCTTGATCAGCCGGACCCTGCCGAGCAGGGTGCGGGCGATGTTCTCCTCTTCGACCTGCTCGTTGATGAACCACTGGAGCATGATCGAGGCGGCGCGGTCGTGGACGCTTTCGGAGAGATCGTAGAGGTCCTCGATCGCACGGGTGACGGTCTGTTCGCTCTCGAGAATCGCGGCAACCGCGGCCTCGGGCGATTCCCATTCCGTCGGCTGGGCCGGGATGGGCGGGATCTTGACCAGCAGGTCACGGTCGGCGAGGTGGTCGATGATGCGGTGGGCGTGGCCGAGTTCGTCGGCGGACTGGCCGCGCAGCCAGGCGCCGAACCCCGGCAGGTCCATGCGCTCGAGCCAGAGCGCCATGGACAGGTAGCGGTGGGCGGCCTCGAACTCGAGTTGGAGATGTGCATTCAGACGGTCGTGGAGGGTCGGGTCCATCGTGTCCTCTGGGGTGAGCGGTTGGAAGGGGACTCGGCGTCAGCATAGCGCCGCATGATGGAAACCGGTGGAGAACGCGGCGCGACAGCAGCATCATCCTGGGCACGCGGGCATCTTGCCCGCCCTCGGACCGAAGCCGTCCCGGTCGGCGCCTACGGCAGGAGTTCTTCGACGCCGGCGCGCTCTTCGAACAACTCGTCCTGGGTCGCCTGCATCCGCTCGCGACTGAACTCGTCAATGTCGAGGCCATGGACGATCTGGTAGTCGCCGCCGCTGGTGGTGACCGGGAAGGAGTAGACCACGCCTTCCCTGGCGCCGTAGCTGCCGTCGGCCGGGATCGCCATGCTCACCCAGTCGCCGTCGGCGGTGCCCTGCACCCAGGTGCGGATGTGGTCGATCGCCGCGGCGGCCGCGGAGGCCGCCGAGGAGGCGCCGCGCGCCTTGATGATCGCGGCGCCGCGCTGCTGCACGGTGGGAATGAACTCCTCCCGGGTCCAGGCTTCGTCGACGAGTTCGGGCGCCGGCCGGCCATCGACCAGGGCATGGGTGAGGTCCGGGTACTGCGTCGCCGAGTGGTTGCCCCAGATCGTCATCCGGCGCACACCGGTGGTGTGGGCGCCGGTTTTCTCCGCGAGCTGGCTGATCGCCCGGTTGTGGTCGAGCCGGGTCATCGCCGTGAACTGCCGCCGGTCGAGGCTGGGTGCGTTGCCGGCCGCGATCAGGGCGTTCGTGTTGGCCGGGTTGCCCACCACGACAACCCTCAGGTCACGGCTGGCGTGGGCGTCGAGCGCCTTGCCCTGGGCGGAGAAGATCTGGGCGTTCGCCTGCAGCAGATCCTTGCGCTCCATGCCCGGTCCGCGCGGCCGCGCGCCGACCAGCATGGCGATGTCGACACCGTCGAAGGCCTCGTTGGCGTCCGAACTGGGCACGATGTCGTGCAGGAGCGGATAGGCGGAGTCGCGGAGCTCCATGACCACGCCCGCGAGGGTGTACATGGCCGGCGGAATCTCCAGCAGATGCAGGCTCACAGGCTGGTCAGGCCCGAGCATCTCGCCGGCGGCGATGCGGAAGATAAGCGAATAGCCGATCTGACCGGCGGCTCCGGTGACGGCGACTCGAACGGGTGTCTTCATGGCTTGGTTTCCTCCCAGAATCCGGCGCGCGATGGTAGCACCGCCATGGGGATGTGCGGCGGCGGTCAGGCGGCCAGGCGTAGACGGAAGAGTCGGTAGAGTCGTAGTTTCTGGAGAGGTGTATTCATGCAGCGCCGCGTTCTGGACAGCATTGGGTTCCTGGCTGCCATGGGTCTGGCGGCAGGGCTTTCCTGGGCCGGTCGAGCCTCGGCGTCTGTGGAGGTGCGAGGCTCAGTTGAGGGCGCGGGCGCCGCGTCGGCGGAAGTCATTCTGGTAGCGGCGCGGCCTCTGTACGACCTGCTGGCCGCGGTGCTGGCCGACGATCCGGCCGGGCTCTATCCCGTCGAAACGACCCTTCGGGCCGTGGACGGGCGCTTTGCGTTCGAAAGCGCCGAGCCCGACGTCCGTTGGGTCGCGGTGCGGCGCGGTGGCTCCGTCGACAAGGCACTTCTGCTGGTCGGTCCACAGACGGACACGCTCCTGCGACCACTCCCGGCCGGCAGAGATGCCTTCTGCACGTTGAGCCTGGTGACGCCGGGAAGCGCTTGGGTTGTGGCCGGTCGGAGTCTGCGTGATCTCCGCTACTCGAGGTCCTGGAACACCTGGCCGCCGCTGCGGCGCCTCGAGGCCGGGAGAGCGACCCGCTACGAGTTCGATGCCGGCAGGAGGATTCGCTTCGACTCGGGGGTGCCGCGGGACTTCGTCACGCTGGCGGTCGGCGCTCCAGGGTACGAGCCGGCGGCCGTTGAGTGCGAGTCTGGCGCCAGCGTCTCCGTGGAACTCGAGAGAACGGAGGCACGGGTCGTCCAGGGTCAACTGCGACGGGACGGCTCGCCGCTGGCCAAGGCGATCCTGGTGCGGGCCGACGGCTGGCCGGCGGCAGCCACCGATGAGACAGGTCGCTACCGGGCGCCGGCGGGGGCCTACACGGTGCTCGGCCCGGACGGCAGCATGGATGGCGTCGAACTGGCGGACGGAGTGGCCGAACTCACCGCCAGCGCGCCGACGCCGGCGCGGGTCCAGATGGAAGGCGTTGACGGTGGCCCTCCGCCTGTCCTGGTGGCGCACTGGACCTCGTCGGATGCGCTCCTCGCTGTTGATCGCGGAAGGCCGCAGAGTGTGCGGTTCCAGGTCGGCGCCGCGCCCGGTGTAGCCAGAACGACTGTCCTGGCAGGGCGCTTCGCTCCGCTCACGGTCACCTGGTCGGGGCGGCCTGTGGCCCTCTCGCTCGAGCCGCTGCGTCGGCTGGAGGGTGTGACGACGGACCTTGTGGGCGCCCCCGTGGGAGGCGCCGAGGTCTCGGTCACCGGGTCCGGCGTCACTTCGTTCGGAGTCTCCGATGACGCCGGGCGCTTTCTCGTCGAGTATGCCGAGCTGCTGAGTCGCAGCCGACTTGTGGCCAGAGCCGCGGGCTACCGTGAAACGTCCACGGAACTGGACGATGTGTTGAGCAGGGCGGCGCCGGAGCGGATTGTGGTGGAGATGGCGACCACGCCGGCGATCGTTGGCCGGCTCGTGTCTGCTGCCAGCGGCGGTGCCGTTCGGGGAACTGTGGGGCTTGCCCTGGCGCCTGCCGTCAGTAGTTTCGTCGGAGACGTGGGCCTGTGGGACCTCAGGGACCCGATGGTGCTGAGAGTGCTGGGTACGGGAGATGACGGGATGTTCCGTCTCGACCCGGTCAACAAGGAACACGTTCGGCTTCTGGCGGCGGCTCCGGGCCATGGCACGACGTGGCGGAGGCTCCCCGACCCGCTCCCGGGCGCGCGAGGCGATCAGGATCTCGGTGATCTGGTCCTCGAGCCTGAGCTCGTGCTGCGGGGCCGTGTGATCGACGAGGACGGCGCCCCGGTTGCGGGCGCCACGGTCGACTTCGGTACCGCCGCTCGTTTCCGGATGGGCGCGGGCAGCGCCGTGGTTGCCGACGTGGCGACCGATGAGAGCGGCCGCTTCCGCATCGCAAGTCTGACGCCGCGCGACGCCGTTTCCCTGTCGGTCCGGGCGCTGGGGTTCGTGACCGCTCGGTTGCCACGGTTGACGCTGGACGTTCTGGACGTTGAGGAAGTCGAAGTCCGGCTTCGCCGCGCGATGGAGCTGAGCGGCCGCGTCGTTGACGAAGTGACGGGTGAGGGAATCGAAGGCGTGCAACTCCGTTTCGATCAGACGGTGCGAGATGGTGATGCGCATGCCGAGTCCGATGAGAACGGCGACTTCGTTCTGGGCGGTTTCCCGGCGGGCGCGGGCGTTCTCACCGCGCGCGCCTCGGGCTATGAGCGTCTTGAGCGGTCCGTGGCGGAGGTGTCGACCGACCCGCTGGAGCTTGTGCTGCGCCCCAGACCCGAGATCGATGTTCTGGGCGTCGTGGTCCGCGACGGAGCGCCGGTCGCAGGGGCGTCGGTAAGGGTCCGGTCGGTCGTTTCGGTCACGGATGCTGCGGGCCGGTTCGCTCTCAAGTCCTCGCCGGGACGGACGAGCCTCGAGTGCCGGGTTCCTGGCGCGGCGCGGCCGAGCCGGCGCGACATCGATGTCACCGCGTCCCTCGGTGAGATCACGATCGACGTGACGCCGGTCACCGTGCGCGGCCGCGTGACAGGGCCGGATGGAATGCCTGTGCCGGCTGCACTGGTGCGTGTGTTGCGCGGGGAAACGGACTTGTTCCCATTCGGCCGGGGGGACGCGCAAACCGGTCCGGACGGTGACTTCGAGCTCCAGATAGAACCCGGCCGCTACCGGTTGAGAGCGCGCCGAAACAACGCCCGGGGCCCGGAAGTCGAAGTGTCCGCCGTCGCGGGTGACGAGCCCTATGTGGAGCTGACGGTGCCGGCGCCCTGGCTGCTAAGGGTCCGGACTCTGGGCCTGAGCATCGTCGAGGCCGCCGAGGTCGAAGTATCCGTGCGGGCTTCCTTCGAGCAGGGAGGGACCATGTGGATCGGCATGAGACGCGTCACTGGCGGAACCGAGGTCGAGCCGGTGTTCGAGGCGGAGATCGGCAACTGGGGCGCCGCCACCGTGGTTGCCATCGCCACGGTCGGTGACCGGTCGCGCCGTACGCCACTTCAGTTGGCCCCGGACGGCTTGACCGAGGTCGACATCTCGTTTGCGGACCGCAGGGGACGGGTCGAGGGCATGGTGACCCTTGACGGAGTTCCACTGGCCGACGAGGGAGTCTTCGTGAGCGCCCAACGCGAGGCAATGACCTGGACGGTTCGTACAGACCATCGGGGTGAGTTCGTCGTCGACGGTCTCAAGGTCGGCGACGAGATTGCTGTTGCGGCGGTGGGCAAGAGCCGGACCGTCCGGGCAACCGAGACGGCAAGGGTGAATCTGGAGGCGAGGAGTGCCGTGGTAAGGGGCCGGCTCGTGGACTCGGAGACCGGCCTGCCGGCTGCCGGGCTGCGGATCGCCGCGGTGCCATTGCTGAGTACGGATCTGGTCGAGGTAGCCGATGCGGCCAGGCGCCGGATGTCCACTCGTACCGCCGCGGACGGATCCTTCGTGCTCGACGGGCTCTTCGCGGTGCCGTACCGGTTGGAGATTCGTCCCCCGGGATTCGACGTGTCTGCCGAAACCATGGTCGGTTCCTCGGATGTCGACCTGGCCAGCGGCGACCTGGACGTGACGCTGGCTGTTCGAGCGCCGGTGGATCAATGATCCCTGCGGCGTTGGCGCGTGATGGTGAGAAGCCCCGGCGACAGGGCGTCAGCGCTTCACGAGCCACCGCGCCTCGGCATTGAGCGTCCGCGCGAAGCGGCCGTTCTCGGCTTGCAGGCGCTCCCACTCGTCCGCGGTGTACACGAGCAGATCGGTTGGAATCGGTAGTTTCTCCGTCGCCCAGTCACCGGCTCTGTCCATCCCGGGCCGATCGTCCCGCAGGACGATCGCGATCAGATCCAGGTCGCTGCCGAAGCCCGCGTCGCCACGGGCGTAGGAGCCGAAGTAGCCGAGGGCCACGAGATCGTCTCGACGCTCGGCCGCCGCTTCGCCCCAGTCTTCCAGGGCGCTGAGGA
Organism: Candidatus Multivorans sp.; assembly: GCA_965216125.1. GTDB lineage: Bacteria > Acidobacteriota > Thermoanaerobaculia > Multivoradales > Multivoraceae > Multivorans. Next base: position 2,804,272 of record OZ244152.1, read on the forward strand.
CAACCTCAGCGTTCGGCCAGCGCTTGATCGACGAAGTCGAGGATGTGACGGGCATGGGTCAGCCCCAGTTCGCTCTGGATCGGACCGTAGTGTTCGAACGGCGCGCCTTCGGGATGTCCGTTCGGATACCGGGCCGGCACGTAGAAGTTGTCCAGTACCGTACCGCTGGCGATGAGTTCTTCGGGCGCCGGCGTGGGCAGGTCGCCCAGTAGGCGGGCCACGACACGGCCCCAGGCCTCCTGGCCGTGGGCGAGGTGCAGGGCTTTGACAGCCTTCTCCGCGGCCTGGTGAGTGGCGAAGCAGGCCCATTCGTGACGGCCGTTCGTTCGGTTCTCCGCGGCGGTCTCCAGGTCGCGTTGTGCCTGGTTCCACCAGTCCTGCGATCGCTGTGCCATGTTGTCGCCTCGGGAGGGAGTCTACTGGTCGGGCGCCCGCCAATAGACTCCGGCTCATGGCGGAGCGCGTTCTGGTAACCGGCGGGGCCGGTTTCATCGGCAGCCACACCTGCGTGGAGCTGCTGGCGGCCGGCTGGGACGTGACCGTCGTCGACGATCTGTCCAACAGTTCGCCGGAGGCGCTGCGGCGGGTCCAGGAACTCGCGGGGCGCGGGCTGCGGTTCGTCGAAGGAGACATACTGGACGACGCTGCGCTGGAGAAGGCTCTCGGCGATGGCGGCTGCTCGGCGGTGATCCACTTCGCGGCGAAGAAGGCGGTTGGCGAGTCCTGCGCGGATCCACTCGGCTACTACCGCACCAATGTGGGCGGCACGCTCAGTCTGTTGCGGGCGATGCGGCGACACGACGTGCGCCGGCTCGTGTTCTCGTCGTCGGCGACGGTCTATGGCGATCCGGCGCCGGTGGCGTGTCCGCTGTCCGAGGACGCGCCGCTCTCGGCGTCGAACCCGTACGGTCAGACGAAGCTCTGCGTCGAGCAGATGTTGCGCGATCTCGCGGCCTCGGAGAGCGGCTGGCACATCCTCTCGCTGCGCTACTTCAATCCCGCCGGGGCCCATCCAAGCGGCCGCATCGGTGAAGATCCGCGGGGCGTCCCCGAGAACCTGCTGCCGAGCGCGATGCAGGTTGCCGTCGGCAGGCTGCCGCGGCTTCGCGTCTTCGGGACGGACTATCCGACCCGCGACGGCACGGCGATCCGGGACTATCTCCACGTGGTCGATGTCGCGACCGGGCACCTGCGGGCGCTGGACCATCTGCCCTCGGTTGCCGGCTGCGCCGAGTACAACCTGGGCACCGGTCGCGGCGCCACGGTGTTCGAGGTGATCGAGGCCGTGCGCCGGGCCAGCGGCCGTGAGGTGCCATGCGTTCTGGAGCCGCGGCGGGCGGGTGACGCAACGGCCGTCTGGGCGGATCCCGCGCTCGCCGAGCGCGAGCTGAACTGGAAGGCGGAGCGCGGTCTCGACGACATCTGCGTCGACGCCTGGCGCTGGCAGAGCGAGAACCCGGAGGGGTACGGAACGTGAAGAGGGAGCGAATGCGGGGCGCCGATGACACGGCGCTCGAGGTGTTCGTGTACTACGACTTCGCCTCCTGCCTGAGCTACGTTGCCCATCGCGTGCTGGCGCGCCTGGACGACCAACTTGCGGAGGATCGGATCGACCTGCGCTGGAAGGCGATCGACCTCACCGGGATCGGCCGCTTCCAGCGCGGGCGGCTGCTCGATCCCGCGCGGCGGCGGAGTCTGATCGAGGTCTCGACGGCGCTCGACGTCGAGCTCGACCCGCCCGCTCGCTGGCCGGACTCGCGTCTGGCCGGCGAGGTTGCGGCTACGTTCGATATGGCAATCGACCGCGGACTCGACCGGGCGGTCGAGCGTGAGTGGCGGCAGGCCGCGTTCGCGGCGTTCTACGAGCAGGTCGACGTGGCCGACGCAGTCGAGCACCTCTTCCACGACTTCGAACGCCGCGGCCACTTCGGGACGCACGGCGTCGCCTCGGTCGACGACCTGGCCGCGGGCCGCCGGCTGGCGGCTGCCACGCGGAGTGCCGTGGCCGCCGGCGTCGAGGGAGCGCCGACGCTGATGTTCGACGCCTTCCCGCTCTGCGGCATCCACGACGAAGCCACGATGCTCGGGATGATCCAGCGCTACGCCCGCCGGCGCCGACGGTTGGAGGCTTCTGCGGCCATCGAGGTCAACTGATGGGCGTGGCGCGGCGAGAATGCGCGATCTTGTGGACGGTTGCCTTACTGACGGCTTCGGGTTGCGCCACGGAAGGTGATGATCCGACCTCCGCGTCGGTCGTGGACCCCTCGACGACCGCCGAGCCTGCGACGAAGATCGCTGCAGTCCGCTTCGTCGACGTGACCGCCGAGACCGGACTCGACTTCGTCCACGCCACGGGTTCGGCGGGGTCGTACCCGATGCCGGCGATCATGGGTGGCGGCGTCGCGGTCTTCGATGCCGACGGCGACGGTCTGCTCGACCTCTACTTCCCGAACGCGGGCAGCGCGGTGGCCGGCGAGGCGGGGCGCAATCGGCTCTACCTGCAGCGGCCGCGAGGCCGCTTCGTCGACGCGACCGCGAGCTCCGGGCTCGATAACCCCGGCTTCGGCATGGGCGCCGCGGTGGCCGACATCGACAACGACGGCGACCTCGACCTCTACGTGACCAACTTCGGCGCCGATGTCCTGTACCGGAACGAGGGCGGCGGCCGCTTCGTCGACGCGACGGCTGCGCTCGGTCTGGCGACGCCGGAGTGGTCCACGTCCGCCGTGTTCTTCGACGCCGACCTCGACGGCTGGCTCGACCTGTACGTGGCTCGCTACGTCCGGTGGAACGAGGCGCGCGAGTGCCAGGTGCAGGGCGGGCGGGTCGATTACTGCGGCCCGCAGCAGTTCGAGGGCGAGGCGGACGTGTTCTACGTCAACGAGGGGGGGCGGCGCTTCGTCGACCGCAGCAGGAATGCCGGTGTGTCGCTGATCGCGGACGCCGGCCTTGGCGTTGCGGCCGTCGACTTCGACGATGACGGACGGGCCGACGTGTACGTCGCCAACGACGCCGACCCGAACCAGCTCTGGATCAACCGGGGCGACGGCCGCCTCGAGGACGACGCGGTGCTGCTCGGAGCGGCCTACAATCGGTTCGGTGTCGGCGAGGCGGGCATGGGCATAGCACTGGGTGACATCGACGGCGACCTGGACCTCGACCTGTTCCTGAGCCACCTGATCGAGGAGACGAACACCCTGTACGTGAACCTCGGGGGCGCGCCGGGCGCCTCCGATGGTTTCGACGACCTGGCGGCCGAGGCGGGACTGGCCGCGCCGAGTACGCCGTTCACGGGCTTCGGCACCGCGTTCTTCGACGCCGACAACGACGGCGACCTCGACCTCGCCGTGGTCAACGGCGCGGTGAAGCGGCGGCCGGCCGCGCTCTCGAACCGTGACGACTGGTTCTGGCGCGGCTACGCGGAACCGAACCTGCTGATGCTGGGCGATGGCGCGGGCGCCTTCGTCGACGTCAGCGCCGGCTCGGGCGACTTCGGCGCGGCGCTGAACGTGAGTCGGGCTCTGGTCCCCTTCGACCTGGAGGGCGACGGCGACCTCGACTTCCTGGTCAGCAACCTGGAGGGGCCGGCGCGCATCTACCGCAATGAGTCGACCGCAGGTCCGGCCGGCTGGGTGAGTCTGCGGGTCGTCGATCCCACGTTGCGGCGCACTGCCCTCGGCGCCTCGGTCGTGGCCTGGATCTCTGGCAGGCCGGTTCGGCGCCGCGTGTTGCCGTTGGGCGGCTACATGACCGGCGGCGAAGCGCCTGTTCACATCGGCCTCGGCCACGCCGCGGGAGTGGAGCGCTTCGAAGTGACCTGGCCCGGCGGCGCCGTCGAGGAGTTCGACGGCGCTTCGAGCGGCAACGAAGTCGTCCTCGCTCGCGGAGATGGCCGATGAGAATTACTGCGTGCGCCGGCGCCCCCGCCGGCATCCGGCCGCAGCGATGCGGCACCGATTACAGCAGCGAGGTCCATCACCGCCGGCGCCGTATCTCTGGGTGCGCGGGCCTTCCGGCCCGCATCCGGCTGTTCAGCACTGTGGTTGCGGCTTTTCTCGCCACCGCCATTCAAGCCGCCGAACTCCCCACCCCCGACCTCACAGCCGTCGAACCCCGCGTCCGCTCCGCGATCGAGGCCGAACTTGGAGCCGCCCGCCGCCAACCCGAGTCGGCGGCGGCCTGGGGCCGCCTCGGCATGGTCCTCCAGGCCCACCAGTTCGACGATGAGGCGGCCGCCGTCTATACCGAGGCCGCCCGTCTCGCGCCCACCGATTTCCGCTGGGTCTACCTGCTGGGCGTTCTCGCCGATGCGCACGACCCGACCGCCGCCGTGCGCCTCTACCGGCAGGCAGTCGAGATCGACCCCGGCTACGCGCCCGCACGCGTACGGCTCGCCGCGAGCCTGGAGAAAGTGGGTCAGGCCGGTGAAGCGGACACCCACTACCAGCAGGCGGCCCGCCTGGAACCCGACAACGCGGTGGCGCATCTCGGCCTGGGCCGGCTGGCGCTCGCCCGCGGCGAGGTCGACCAGGCCGTGCGGCATCTGGAACGCGCCTACCAGTTGAGCCCCGAAACCCAGGCGATCGTTGCCACGTTGTCGCGCGCCCGTCACCGGGCAGGCGATCGGGATAGCGCACGGCGTCTGGCGCAGGCGGCGCGCGGGCTGCCGCCGATGATCCACCACCGCGACCCGCGCCGGGCCGAGGTCGACGTCCTGGCGGTGGACTCGGAGAGCTTCCTGCGCCGCAGCAAGACCTACCGGGAGACGGGCCAGTTGCAGGCTTCGCTCGCGGAACTTCTCCGGCTGATCGAGTTCGAGCCCGGCAACGCCCAGGCCCACTTCGCCGCCGCCGGCGTCTACGACCGGATGAACCGGCCGCGGGAAGCGGCGTCGTCGGCGCGCCGCGCGCTCGAAATCGACGGCGACCTTGCCGGCGGCCGCGCGGTGCTGGCGGGCGCCCTGTTCAAGCTGGGGCGTTTCGAGCAGGCCGCGGTCGAGGCGGAGCGGGTGCTGGCGGACGATCCCGCCGATGTCCACATGCTGCTCGTGACCACGATGCTGGCGATGAGAGCCAACGATGTCGGCCGCGCGCTCGAACGGCTGGACCGGGCGGCCGCCGCCGGCGCCTCGGAGCCCCATCTGCGTGATCTGATGGTCCAGCTTCAACTGGAGCTGGCCGACGCCCTGGCAGGCGCCGGTCTCTACGACGACGCGGGACGGCGGATCGAGCAGGTGATCGAAACGCTGGAGCGGGCCGGTACCGGCGAGGCGGAGCTCCGACGGTTCCGGCAGCGGCTCGAGGACTACCGAGGGAAGGTGCGCGGATGAGTGATTCGGGACTCGGGGCCAGCGCTCCGGTGCGGGTGCGCGTGGCGCCGTCGCCGACCGGCGACCCGCACGTCGGCACCGCCTACCAGGCGCTGGTCAACCTGGCCTTCGCGCGCAGCCGTGGCGGCGCCTTCGTGCTTCGGATCGAGGACACGGACCGTGCCCGCTCGAGCCGCGTGTCGGAGGCCGCGATACTCGACGCCCTGCGCTGGCTGGGTCTCAACTGGGACGAGGGCCCCTACCGCCAGAGCGAGCGCCTGGATCTCTACCGCGGCGAGGTCGACCGGCTGCTGGCTGAGGGCAGCGCCTACCGCTGCTTCTGCACCCGGGAGCGGCTGGACGAGATGCGGCGCGAGAACCGGGCGCAGCAGCGCTTCCCCGGCTACGACCGCCGCTGCCGGAACCTCTCGCGTGAAGAGGCGGACCGGAGAGCCGCCGCCGGTGAAGAGCACGTCGTGCGGATCGGGATGCCGACCGAAGGCGAATGCGTGATGCAGGACCTCCTGCGCGGCGAGATCCGGCGCGAGTGGGAACTGATCGACGACCAGGTGATCCTCAAGGCCGACGGCTACCCGACCTACCACCTGGCGTGCGTGGTCGACGATCACGCAATGTCGATCAGCCATGTGATCCGCGGTGAGGAGTGGATCAACTCGCTGCCGAAGCACCTGCGGCTCTACGAGGCGCTCGGCTACGAGCCGCCGACGTTCTGCCACCTGCCGCTGCTCCGCAACAACGACGCGAACCGCACCAAGCTCTCGAAGCGGCGCAACCCGACCTCGATCACCTGGTTCCGGGACGCCGGCTTCCTGCCCCAGGCGCTGCTCAACTTCCTGGGGCTCATGGTGTCGAGCCGGTCGGAAGGCGAGGAGAAGTTCACCTTCGACCAGCTCGCGGACGGCTTCACCTTGGAAGACATCTCACTCGGCGGTCCCGTCTTCGACCTCGACAAGCTGCGCTGGCTGAACGCCCGCTACCTGCGCGAGGACTACGACGCGGACGGTCTGGCGGCGCTCGTGCGCGAGTGGTCGATGGCGGAGGAACGGCTTGCCGGGATCGCCGCCCTGGCCCAGCCGCGGCTCGAGACGCTCGGCGACTGGGGCCGGCTCACGAACTTCCTGTTCGTCGATGCGCCGGAGGTGGAGCGGGAGAAGCTGGCCGTCAAGGGTCTCGAAGAGGTCCAGGTCGCCGAAGCGTTGCAGTGCGTGCTCTGGGTGCTCGAACGCGAGCAGACCTTCACCGCCGAGGTCATCCAAGGCCAGTTCCGGCGGCTGTCCGAGGCGCTCGGCATCAGCCTGCGCGATCTGACCCGGCCCTTCTACGTGGCGATGTCGGGCGAGACGGCATCCCTGCCGCTGTTCCAGTCGATGGAGATCCTGGGCCCCGACCTCGTGCGGGCGCGAATCCGCCGAGCCATCGAGGCCCTCGGCGGCATCTCGGGCAAGCGGATGAAGAAGCTGCAGAAGCAGTTGGATCAGATCAGCTTGTAACCTGCCTCCCGAGCGCCCTGTTCATCGCTGTCAGCGTCGCTACAATGGCCCGCCGTCGAGGTTGCCGACGACGCCGATTTGCCCCCGTGCTGGTCCATCCGATCCACCGCCGCTACTTTGCGGAAGAACTCGTCCGCGTGCGGCGCGCCGGCGAGCGCCGCCGGCAGGTGGCTTCGCAACGTCGTGCGCGTGTCGATCCGAATCCGCACCAGATCGACGCGGTCATGTTCGCGCTGCGCCGCATCCCGGAAGGCGGCTGCATCCTTGCCGACGAAGTAGGTCTCGGCAAGACCGTCGAGGCTGGCCTTGTCATCGCTCAACTGCTCGCCGAGGGCGCCAAGAGGATCCTCATCGTCCTGCCTCGGCCCCTGCTGGGCCAGTGGCAGAGTGAGCTCTACACGTTGTTCGGGATCGAAGCGGTCGAAGCGGCGGACACCGCGGTCGATGTCGCCGCCGCCGGTGTCTTTCTCGCCGGGCGCGAGTATGCGGGCGGCGACGCGGGGTTCGAGCGTCTGCGCAAGTCGCCGCCGTTCGACCTGTGCCTGATCGACGAGGCCCACGAGGTCTTCGCAGCCGTCCACCGGCGCTTCGACCGCCACGGTGTGTACGATGAGAACAGCGGCTACGCGCGCACCGCGCACCGCCTTCGCAAGATCATCGGGGCGGCTCCTGTGCTGCTGCTGACCGCGACACCGATTCAAAACTCGCTCTCGGAGTTGTGGGGGCTGGTCCAGTACATCGACCGGACCGGCACTCTGCTGGGCACGAAACCCGTGTTCGAGGATGTCTTCTGCGCCGGCGGCGATGGGCGCCGTGTCGCCGCTGAGCAGGCGGTCGAACTCAAGCGCCGGCTTGGCGCCGTGGTCCAGCGCACACTCCGGCGTCAGGCGCAGGACTTCCTCGACAAACCGTTCGTCGGCCGGCGCGCACAGCTCTTCGAGTACCGCATGAGTGCCGCGGAGCGCACTCTCTACGACGATGTGACGGACTACCTGCTTGAGCCCCGGCTCCATGCGTTTCGAGGCCGTTCGCGGCAGTTGCTGCTGCTCGGCTTCCACCGCCGCATGGCGTCGTCGACCGCGGCCTTCGCGCAGAGCCTCGAGCGTGTGGCCCAGCGACTGCGCAACATGCTCCAGAACCCTCACGAGTCAGATGACGCGGACGCGGCGGTCGCGGTCTTGGCTGGCGACCTGGAGGAAGACCCCGCGGATCTCGCCGCCGTCGGAATCGTGACCGAGGTCGGGGAGGAGGCTGCGGCGGAGGCCGTGGAACAGCCCGCCCTCGATCTCGGCGCCGTGCGCCGCGAGCTGGCGCGGGTGGAGGACTTCGTCCGCCGCGCTCGGAGCCTGCCCCAGGACAGCAAGGCGGCGAGCTTGGTCAAGGCGGTGCGCCTCGTCAAGGCGCGGCCCAAGGATCGGCGCAAGGTGGTGATCTTCACCGAGTCGCTCACTACCCAGGACTACCTGCGACAGCTCCTGCTGGACCAGACCGACCTTGAGGATGGTGACATCACGTTGTTTCGCGGCGTCAACGACTCGGCCCGTGCCATGGCAGCCCTGCGGGTGTGGCGCGAAGAGGTCGAGTGTGACATCGCACAGCGCCTGCGACCGAGCGCGTCCGTGGCCGTGCGCCTCGCGCTTGTACACGAATTCCGCACGCGGGCCCAGGTGCTGATCTCGTCCGAGGCCGGGGCGAAGGGGTTGAATCTTCAGTTCTGCGACACCCTAGTGAACTACGACCTGCCCTGGAACCCGCAGCGCATCGAACAACGAATCGGCCGCTGCCACCGCTACGGGCAGAGGCGCGACGTGACGGTGATCAACTTCCTGGCCCGCGACAACGAGGCGCAGCGCCTGACCTTCGAGATCCTGAGCACCAAGCTCGACCTGTTCGGCAAAGTGCTCGACATGTCAGACGTGGTCTTGCAGACACCGAGGTCGGACTCGTCTGAGGAACTCGCCTCCGCGTTGGGCTCGGATTTCGAGACGCAGGTGCGCCGCATCTGGGACCGGGCGCGGTCCGTGCAGGAGGTCGAGGAGGAACTGCGTCGTCTGCGTGATGCCATGGAGGAGGGCCGTCGCCAACTCGAACAGGTGCGCAGGCGCACGGTGGGCCTGATCGAGAAGGGGCTGGACGAGTCGGTGCGGGCGGTCCTACGTAGCATTCAGGCCGAGTTGCCGGCGACGCTTGCCGAACTCGACGGCGAACTCGAACGAGTGCTGAGCGCCTATCTCGACGCCGCGGGCATCGCGTGGGGCGTGGGCGAGCGGGACGGACGTCGGGTCCTACATGTCGGCGCTTCGCGGCGGCTCCCCGAGGCCGTGGCCGACGGCGTCTCTGTGGCCTTGGGCGCCGCGCGCGACATCTCCGACATCGAGTCTCTGCATGTCGCCCATCCGCTGATCGAAGCCGCGGTGGCAGAGGCGCGAGCGGCGGGTTCGGGCAGTTTCCGGGTGCGGTTCGATCTTTCTGCCGAGGCGCCTGAGGCGCTCAGACGGCGCCGTGGCTGTCGCGGGCGTCTGGCTTTGACCCGGGTGGCGCACGCCGGCTTCGAGCGCGAGGAGCGGCTGTGCGTTGCGGCTGTGTTCGAGGACGCCGAAGTCCTGCGCCCTGCGGAAGCTGCAGTCGAACTGCTGCGCCAGCCCTGCGCCGACGTTGCCGCATTCACCCCGCCGCTGGCGTTTCCTCTCGACCATCTCGACGATGTGATCGAGGAGGAGTTGTTTCTCGATCAGAGCAGCGTCGCCGAAGACGACCAGGCGAGTTTTGAAGGCGCGATGGATCAACTCGACCAGTATCTTGCCGATCGCATGCTGGTGCTACGCCGGGACCGGGAACAGCACCGCAAGCGTCTTGCCGCTGCCGAGCGCCAGCGCGACCAAGCTCTTGGCGCCGAGAGTCGCGCCAAGGCCGAGGCCGGCGCGCGCGCTCTTGAAGCCGGCATCGAAAGGCTGGACGCGCAGATCGAGGAGCTGGTCGCCGGCGACGATGAGACCTATCGGCGCTGGAGAGATCACGCTCACAGCCGCCGCTACGGCAGACCGGAGGCCGAACGGCTGTTGACCGCGGAATTCGTCATCGGATGAGAGTCTTCCAATCGACGTGCGAGGGGATACTCCTCGCATGAAGCGCGGCAACGAGCAGCAGGAGCATCCAAAGGAAAACGACATGGCGCTGACACTGCTACACACCGCCGACTGGCACCTGGGCCGTCGCTTCCCGTCGTTCGAACGGGTCCAGGAACAGCGGTTGACCCGCGCCCGCTTGGAAGTCGTCGGTCGCATTCTGGATCTTGCCGACAGTCGCAATGTCGACGCAGTGCTGTGCGCCGGCGATCTGTTCGACGATCTGGCACCGGCGCCGGAGTGGTGGGGCGGCGTCCTGAAGGAGTTCCAGCGGCGCGACTGGCGACGTCCCGTCGTGCTGCTGCCCGGCAACCACGATCCGCTGACGCCGCGTTCCGCCTACCACCGCGACCATGCGTTCCGGCGCGGCCTGCCGAACTATGTCCACGTCGTGGACGAACCCTGCTGGCAGCTTCCCCTCAGCGATGCGGCCGTTGTCATTGCCAATCCCTGCACTTCGCGCGCGGGGCAGACCGATCTGGCCGCTACGTTGCCTAGCCGCGAGTCGGGCGACGAGCGAATCCGGGTCGGCCTGGTCCACGGCCAGACTTTCGACATCGAAGGCCACCAGACCAACTTCCCCATCGCCCGAGGCAGTGCCGTCGAGCGCGGCTTCGACTACCTCGCCATCGGCGACAGCCATGCGTACAGGGATGTTGAGCCGAAGGCACCAGCGCCGACCGTGTACCCAGGCACGCCGGAGGCCACCAACTTCGGCGAGAAGGACACCGGCAACGTTGCGATCGTGTTCCTGCCACTGGACCGCCGACGCCGTGCATTGGTTCGGCCCGAAGCCGTGGGCATTTGGAACTGGCGCGAGGTGGACTGCCGGTCGATGACGGAACTGCGCGGTCTCGCGGCCGACCCCGATCTGCGCAAGACAGTGCTGAGGCTGGTCCTGGATATGGACCTGCCCATGGCCGAGTACGACGAGGCCGAGAGCATCCTCAGCGAACTCGGCGGCTCGATGGCGACGACGCCAAGGGTCGGCGTGCTGGCAGCGGAGCGTGGCGGACTGCGCCTCATTGCCGACGCGCCGATCGACTTCGACGCCGATCTGCCCGTGTTGCAGGCCGCCGTGCAACGCCTGCAGGCTCACGCCGGGACCGACCCCGAGGTCGCCGAACGCGCGCTGCATCACCTCTATCGGCTGGCTAGGGAGCAGGCCTGACGCATGTGGATTCGACGCCTCAAAGTAGCCGACTGCGCCGGGATCGCATCTGCAGAAGTCGATCTCGAACCGGGCCTTAACGTGCTGCACGGCCCGAACGAACTGGGCAAGTCGAGCCTCGTTCAGGCGGTGCGGGCCGCGTTGTTGCTGGAATCGGGTTCTAGGGCCGCGGAGATCCTGGTCGATTGGCACGCCGACGCACCGCCGACCGTCGATCTCACCTTCGAAACGGAAGCGCAACGGGTGTGGCGGGTCCGCAAGAGCTTCGCTGGCGCCGGCGGCGGTTACGCCTATCTGGAGTTCTCCAAGGATGGCTGCGAGTTCAGCCAGGACAGCAGGGGCCGCGAGGTCGACGGCAAACTGAGTGAGATGCTGGGTTGGGGCATCAAGGCGCCAGGCGGCCGCGGCGGTCGGCGCGGCATGCCGGTCTCCCTGATCACCACCGCGTTGCTCGGTGAGCAGGGCGATGTCGTGGCCATTCTCAAGGGCAGCCTCGCCGACGACCCGGACGAGTCCGGGCGCGAACACTTGACCAGGGCGCTGCAGGGCCTGGCCGAGGACCCGCGGATGAAGGTGCTCCTCGACAGCGTGCAGGAGAAGGTCGATGAAGCGTTCACCGCCACCGGCCGGCGCCGCAGCGGTCAGGCCTCGCCATGGACGCAGCTCCGTTCTGAGCGGGCTGCTGCCGATCAGAGGGAACGCGAGGTTCGCCAACAGCGTGAAGAAAGCGAAGGCGCTCGCCTGAATGCTGAGAGGCTGCAACGGGAACTGCTGGAGGCACAAGCCGAGGCGGACGACGCAGGCCGCGCCCTTACCGGCGCCCGGACAGCATTGGCGCAACGTGGGGAGCATGACGAGGCTGCCGCCAAGCTGGCCCGCGCCGAGGAGGATCTGGACCGCGTCAGGACGTCAATCGAAGAGCGCGATGCCGGGGTCGCGGCTCTTTCCGCGGCCCGAACCGAAGTCGTCGCACTGGAAGCGGAGCATGGCGACGCCGAGCGGGCTCTCGCCCACATCGTGCCTCAAGTCGAGGCTGCTCGCGGACTGGTGCGTGAGCAGGAGACTGGTGGCGACGAGCAGCAGCGGCGGTTGCGGGAGCAGGAAACGGAGAACCGGAGCCTCGCCGCCGTCCACGAAGAGAAGGAACTTGAACGGAGTGTCGACCAGGCCAAGACACTCGCGGCGCTCGACGCAGATGTCGGCACACGAAGCGCTGAGCTGGAAGGATGCGAGGCGGAGTTGGCCCGAGACCGCGCCCTGTTGGATCAGGCCGTGCAGGCCACTGAGGCCGACGAGGATCGGCTGGAAGACTTGGCAGTGGAGCACTGCTGCGCCCGCTATCTGGCGGCGTCTAGGGCGGCACGGACTTCGGCCAGGGAGCTTGAGGCGGTGCTCGAACAGGCTCGCCGAGCGGCAGCCAGGACGAGCGAAGCCCAAGCCACGAGCGCGACGGCGGCGGCTCTGAACGCCCCGAGCGCCGAGCAGATGGACCGGCTCAGGGAACTCGGGACCAATCTGCGCATTGCCCGCGAGAAGCTCGCGGTTGGCCTCGTCGCCGCTCTGACGCTGGAGAAGGCGGCCACTGCCGAGGTCGGTGTCGACGGTGTTGCTCGTCCCGTGCGGATCGGCGGCGGCGAACGACTGGAGTTTGAGGCCGAACGCGAGTTGCGCTTCGACCTCCCGGGCGTCGGTACTCTTCATGTTCAGGGTGGCAGCCGGGAACTCGTCGCCCATGTCGAGACCGCGGAGGAACGCTGGAACGCTGCGGGCAAACCAATCTTTGCCCGCACCGGCCTGGGCTCGCTCGCTGAACTCGAAGACCTGCGCCGACGGGCGGACGACCAGTTCGCCGCTGCCGTAGCCCTCGATCGTCAGGCCGACGACGCCCGGGTGCGCGCCGAGGGCGTTGACGGACTCGAACGCCGGGACGTGGTGGCGCGGGCCGAATGCGAACGGCACAGGCAAGCCGTGGCCGAGTTCCTGGAAGAAGGCGCGTCGGTGGAGGACTACATCAAGGGGCTTGGCGAACCGCCCAGGGACGAAGCGATCATCGGAAACGACATTGCCGCATTGAAGGATGAGGTTCGCCAGCGTGAGGAGCTTCGTCGTCAACTCATGTCCAAGGTCGAGGGTGACCTACGTGACATTGCTAGCCGGCGTCGGGTTCTTGACGACAAGCAGGCCGAACTGCGCCGCGCTGACAGTGGCTGGCGAGACGTGCTCGAGGACGCCGAAGAAAGGCTGCGGGATCTTGCCCGCCGCCGCCAAGAGTTCGACGCTCAGCTTGAGGCCATCCGCGTGGAGGCGACGGCTGAAGTCGACGAGGCCCGCGAGAAACTAGCGGAACTTGAGGCAGTGGAGGACGGCGCGCGCCGCCGATTGGAGCAGGTGAACGCGCTGCTGGGCGGGAAGCGGACCGCCTTCGCGCGTTTGGAAGGCGAGGCCGAAACCCTGAGTAGAGCGGCAGAGCGTGAGGACATCGACGCCGCCCGGGCGGATCGGGATCGGTGTCGGGAAACGCTCGAGTCCTTGCCGGCCGTAGCGGAAGCGCCCGAGATCGACCTTGTCGATCTCGAACGAGCTGGGGCTGAAGCCAAGGGGAAGGTGCGGGAGATCGAGTCGCAACTAGGAAGAACCGAAGGGGCCCTCGAAACTGTCGGTGGTCAGTACATTGAGGAACAAGCCGAGCAGGCGCGAGAAGCTCTCGGCGCGCTCAATGAGCGCGAACACGAGCTCGAGGTCGAGTACGAGGCATGGAAGCTGCTCGGGGAAACCCTCAAGGAGGCCCAAGAGACGGACGCAGCCCACCTCGGCAGGGTCCTCCTGCAACCCGTCAGCGGGCGTATGGCAGAACTCACCGGTGGCCGCTACGGCGAGGTCGCGATCGGTCCGGAACTCGATGCCACCGGTATTGAACTAGGCGGCGCTGAGCGGGAGTTCGGCCGGCTTTCGGTCGGCACCCAGGAGCAGATCGCGCTCCTGCTGCGTATCTCCATCGCCGAAGCGCTTGGCGTCTTCGTGATTCTCGACGACCAGCTCACGCAGTCCGACGAACGCCGTATGGCTTGGCTGCGTGGGTTGCTGGCCGACACGGCGGCGAACATCCAGGTGGTCGTGATGACGTGCCACCCGGAGGACTACGGGATTGGGCCGGGCATAAATGTCGTGGACCTGACCGAGTGCCTCTCGCGGAGTGCGAACGGCGGCGCGGCCTCGGCAACTTCGGGCCAGGGCGGAGAACCGGCTGCTGTGCCGGACAATACGAAAGCGGCCAAAGTTCCATCGGCCAGCGCGCGGAGACCGGAAGCAACAGAGAGCGGACCGACGACCAGTCGCCGGAAACGGCGAACGCGAGGCACCAGCAGTGAGCCGAAAGAGCAGGATCTTGCCGCGGCGTTGAAGGAGTCGCTGACTCGAAAGAGCGACTCGTAGGCTGACAACTCCTGGTCGGCCGCCTGGGACGTTCGCCTACCGCTTCCCCGCGGCCTTCTGCGCCCGCTCGATTTTCGCCCACGTGTCCCGCAGCGTGACCGTCCGGTTGAACACCGGCGCCCCGGCTCGGCTGTCCGGGTCGACGCAGAAGTAGCCGAGCCGCTCGAACTGGACTCGCTCGCCGGGCTCGGCGCCGGCGAGGCTGGGTTCGAGCTGGCAGTCGTTCAGGACCTCCAGTGAGTCGGGATTCAGGTGATCCTCGATCTCGCCCGGCGCCCCGCCCGGGTTCGGATGAGTGAAGAGCCGGTCGTAGAGCCGGACTTCGGCCGCAATCGCGTGCGCCGCAGACACCCAGTGCAGGGTCGCCTTGACCCTGCGGCCGTCCGGTGCGTCGCCGCCGCGGGTTGCCGGATCGTAGGTGCAGCGAATCTCCGTGACGTTGCCGGCCTTGTCTTCGATCACGTCGGTGCAGGTGACGAAGTAGGCGTAGCGGAGCCGCACTTCGCGTCCCGGCGCCAGGCGGAAGAACTTCCTCGGCGGGTCGCGCCGGAAGTCGTCCCGCTCGATGTAGAGCACCTTGGAAAACGGCACCTTGCGGGAGCCCGCCGATGCGTCTTCCGGGTTGTTGATCGCGTCGAGTTCCTCTTCCAGGTCGTCCGGGTAGTTCTCGATCACGACCTTGAGCGGCCGCAGGACGGCCATGACCCGCGGCGCGGTCCGGTTGAGCTCGTTGCGGATCGCGAACTCCAGTTGGCTCAGGTCGACGACGGAATCGTTCTTGGTCAAGCCGATGCGGGCGCAGAGCTCGCGGAGCGCTTCCGGCGGACAGCCGCGGCGGCGGAGCGCGGCAAGGGTGGGCATCCGCGGGTCGTCCCAGTCGTCGACCAGGCCCTCGTCCATCAACCGCTTCAGCTTGCGCTTGGAGGTCAGGGTGTAGGTCAGGTTGAGGCGTGCGAACTCGATTTGCTGCGGCCGGTGGATGCCGTCGATCTGCTCGATGAACCAGTCGTAGAGCGGCCGGTGGTCCTCGAACTCCAGCGTGCACAGCGAGTGGGTCACGCCTTCGATCGCGTCGGACTGGCCGTGGGCCCAGTCGTAGGTGGGGTAGATGCACCATGTGGAGCCGGTGCGGTGGTGGTCCGCGTGGAGGATGCGGTAGAGCACCGGGTCGCGCAGGTTCATGTTGGAGGAGGACATGTCGATCTTCGCGCGCAGCGTGTGCTCGCCGCTGGCGAACTCGCCCTTCTTCATGCGCTCCAAGAGGTCGAGGTTTTCCTCAACGGACCGGTCGCGGTACGGACTGTCGCGGCCCGGTTCGTTCCACCGCCCGCGGTAGGCACGCGCTTCCTCGGGGCCCAGGCTGCAGACGTACGCCTTGCCCTTGCGGATCAGTTCCAGCGCCCACTCGTAGAGCTGGTCGAAGTAGTCGGAGGCGTAGAGGGCCTCGACGCCCCAGTCGAAACCGAGCCAGCGCACGTCCCGTTCGATCGCCTCGACGTACTCCGTGTCCTCCGCGGTCGGGTTCGTGTCGTCGAAGCGCAGGTTGCAGTGGCCGCCGTACTCCTCGGCAACCCCGAAGTCGAGGCAGATCGCCTTCGCGTGCCCGATGTGGAGGTAACCGTTGGGTTCCGGCGGGAAGCGGGTCACGACGCTGCCCCCGTGCTTGCCCGCGGCGACATCGGCGCGCACCTGTTCGCGGATGAAGTCGAGCGGTCCGGAAGTGGTGGCGTCGTCGGTCATGGCGGCAGGAGCCGAGGCGTTTGCTGCGAAGCAGCGAAGGCTATCGGATCGCGGGCTACGTGCCGCCGTACCTTCAGCCGTCGAACCGGTACCCCAGCCCGTGGACCGTGACGATGTACTCGGGCTTGCCCGGGTTCGGTTCGATCTTCTGGCGCAGCGACGACACGTGGACATCGACGGTGCGGGTCGTGGGCGTGGCGTCGTAGCCCCAGACCTCGTCGAGCAGGCGGTCGCGGTCGTGGACCTGACCGCGGTTCTCGATCAGGAACTTGAGCAGCCGGTATTCAAGGCTGGAGCAGGTGATCTCGGTCTCGGCGCCGCTGTCGCCGACGCGCCACACCTGGGCGCGATCGAAGTCCACTCGCAGGTGGCCGAAGCGGTAGCCGCGGGCGGTCTCGGTCGGGGACTGTGGCGGTGCGCGCCGCAACAGCGCCTCGATGCGCGCCAGCAGTTCCAGGGTCTCGAAGGGCTTGGCGAGGTAGTCGTCGGCGCCCAGCTTGAGACCGAGCACCCGGTCGACGAGTTCGTTGCGGGCGGTGAGCATGAGAATCGGCGTCGCGACGCCTTGCTGCCGGAGATCGCGGCAGACGTCGAATCCGTTCTTGCCGGGCAGTGTGACGTCGAGCAGCACGACGTCGAAGCCGCCCTCGGTCGCCATCCGTTCCCCCGATGGGCCGTCGGCCGCAGTCTCGACCTCGTAGCCCTCGGCCGCCAGCCGGTCGGTCAAGGTGCGGGCGAGGCTGGGTTCGTCTTCGACCAGGAGCAGGCGTCGGGCGCTCATGGGAGGCTCGCCGGTAGCGAGACGCGGAATGTCGTCCGGCCGGGTTCGCTGTCGACGGTGATCGAGCCGCCGTGGGCTTCGATCGTCTGCCGCGCGAGGCTCAGTCCGAGGCCGGAGCCGGGGACCGTGCTCTCGGCCGCGCGCCGGCCGCGGACGAAGGGCTCGAAGATGCGTTGCTGCTCAGCGGCCGGGATCCCGGGGCCGCGGTCGGTGATCGCGACCGTCACCCGTTGCCGATCCGCGTCGAGGGCGGCCTCGACGCGCACGCGGACCGTTCCGCTGTCGTCCGCTCCGTACTTGGCCGCGTTATGGAGGATGTTGGCAAAGGCCAGGTTCAGGGCGTCGTCGTCGCCCTGGATCGCGGGCAGATCATCGAGGCCGGACACCTCGAGCTCGACCCGGTGCTCTTCCAGGAACCAGTTCGACTCGGCGACCACGGTGCTGAGGAGCTCGCCCAGGTCGATCTGCGCTGCCGGTGCCTTTGCGGCGCCGCGGCCGATGCCGGCGTAGTGGAGAACCTGGTCGATGAGCCGCGTCAGCCGCCGGCCCTCGCGTTCGATCAGTTCGCCGTATCCGCGGACGTCCGAGGGCTCCCGGATGACACCGGCGCGCAGGTTCTCGCCCGCCGAGCGGATCGCCTGCAGCGGCGTGTTCAGCTCGTGGGACACTCCGGCCACGAAGTCGACCTGCTGGGCGGCCAGGGCCTGCGCCCGGCGGGCCGCAATCAGAGTCAGGCCGAAGCCGATGCCGATCAGGGTCAGGACGCCGGAACTGATGTAGAGATTCCGCCGCCGTGCAGCTTCGGTAGCGGCTTCGAGCGATCCACTGCGGTGCCTGATCCGCACTTGCCACGCTCCACGGAGACGGTCCTGGGATCGCAGGGCACCGCCGGCTCCGCCGCGTTCGTCCGGTGCGAGCCGCTGGCGCGCCACCACGGGTTCGGGCAGGCCGCGGCTGCCCGGTGGCCCCAGGAAGCCGCGAAGCCGCAGCGCAGAGAACTCGATGTCCGCGGGGCCCGACGTGGCGCCAGCTTCATTCGCTCGTTCCTCGTCCGGCCGGGGAAAGATCTGCCGTGGCGGCAAGCTGGACAGGTCGGTCACCGAAACCAGGTACTCGGGTTCGCCGCCGGCTGTGGGTGCGCCGAAGTGGTGCTCGATGACGGCCGGCAGCATCTCGTCTTCGAGTGCGGTCACATTCAGACGCGCCACGATCAGGCCAGTCGGCGGTCCGGGCCGCCCGCCTCGGGTTCGCGCGGGAATCGGGACGATCAGGCGGTCAGTCAGTAGAGGCGGAGTCTGGCGTCCCGACCGCCGCCAAGCACGAAGGAGCTCCTCCATGTCGCCGGGCCCCGGATCAGGCAGCAGGCGCCCGGCGCCTTCGTCGAACCGGAAGACCTCGCGCGTGCCGTCACGCCGGTCGGTCAGCACGACCCAGGTCTCGTGGAGAATGTCCGGAAACTCCGCGTTCTCACGCCAGTCCTGTACGACCCGGGAGAGGAAGCTCTCGAACTGCTCCGGCGTGCCCTCCGATCGGCCCCGGCGCGGTTCGGTCAGGGTCGTGGCGCGCAGGAAGCCGGTGTAGAGCTGGGCCAGCGGAGCGTCGATATCGCTCGCGAGCAACCGGCTCGACTCCTCCAGGTTCACGCGCATCCGCTCGTTCGCGGCAGCGCTCAGTTCGCCGGTCCACCGGTACTGGAGCACGGCGAGGGTCACCAGCAACACGGCTGCCATGGCCGCGACGATCAGGGATCCGCGGTTGCTCGAGCCGGGTGCGCGCCCGGGAATGCGCCGGACAGCCATCGGCGGCAGTGTAGCGCCGCCGAAGACCAGCTAGCCGAAGGCTTTACAAGCGTTGCAAACATCTTGCACCGGCTTGATGACTGCTGCTGATGGCGGCCCGTAGGGTTTCTTCACGTTTGGTTCACAGCCCCATAGGAGGTGCTTGAAATGAAGACAGCCCTGAACCGTTCGATTCTGATTGCCCGTACTCTGCTCCCCGGTTTGCTGCTCGTGGCCACGGCCGCGTTCGCGGGCGCCGAGGAAGGCGACGATGGACCCCGATCCAAGCGCGGCGCGCGCGGCGACTTTGCGGAGCGCGAGGCCGAGCGCATGTCCCGTGTGCTCCAACTGACCGACGACCAGAAGGCGGAGTGGCGCCGCCTGCGCGAAGAGCACGACGCGAGCGTCCGTCCGCTGCTGCGTCAGATGCGCGACACCACGGAGCGCCTCGAAGCCGAGGCGAATCTCGAGAACCCCGATCCGATCGCCGTCGGCCAGTTGGAACTCGATCGCCGGTCCATCGCCCGCCAGTTGAGAGCGCCGCGGGTTCAAATGAACGAGGACCTCGGGCGGCTGCTCGACCGCGACCAGACGATCCGCTGGGAAGCTCTGCGGGACAACGGTCGGGGCGGCCCCGGTGGAGCCTCCGGCCCTCGCGGCCGCGGTTCCCGTCCGCGGAACTAGGGTCGCCGAACTCGAATGGGGCGGGCGTCCTTCGGGCGCCCGCCCGTACTCGTTCCTGGGCAGCTAGGATCGCGCCTCATCGATCAGTTCGGGCAGCGCGATTTGCCGTCGCAGGGAGGAAGCCTCATGTCAGACGTTGCGTTCATCGGACTCGGAGTCATGGGCTACCCGATGGCCGGCCACTTGGCGGCCGCAAGTCATCGGGTCACCGTCTACAACCGCACGGCGGCAAAGGCCGAGATCTGGGTCGCCGAGTTCGGCGGCGAGAGCGCCGCGACGCCCGCCGAGGCGGCGGCCGGCGCTGAGTTCGTGTTCTGCTGCGTCGGCAACGACGATGATGTCCGGGCCGTCACGCTGGGTCCGGGTGGCGCGCTCGAAGGGATGGCGGAAGGCAGCGTGCTCGTGGATCACACCACGGCGTCGGCGCGGCTTGCCCGCGAACTCGCGGCTGCCAGCACCGAGCGTGGCTGCGGCTTCCTCGACGCGCCAATCTCGGGCGGTCAGGCCGGCGCCGAGAATGGTGTCCTGACCGTCATGTGCGGCGGCGAACCGGACGTCTTCGAGCGGGTGAACGCCGTGATCGACTGCTACAGCCGCGCGGTCACGCTGCTCGGCCCTGCAGGCAGCGGCCAGTTGACGAAGATGGTCAACCAGCTCTGCATCGCGGGCATCGTCCAGGGCCTCTCCGAGGGCATCCACTTCGCCGAGCAGGCCGGCCTCGACCCGCTGGCGGTGGTCGGCGCGATCTCGACCGGCGCCGCGGGGTCCTGGCAGATGGAGAACCGGGCCGAGACGATGGTCCAGGGCAAGTTCGACTACGGCTTCGCCGTCCAGTGGATGCGCAAGGACCTCGGGATCGCCCTCGACGAAGCTCGTCAGAACGGCGCCCACCTGCCCTTGGCCGCCCTCGTCGACCAGTTCTACAGCGAGGTCACCGCGCTTGGCGGCCTGCGCTGGGACACGTCCAGCTTGGTTGCGCGCCTGCGCGCGATGAGCGAGCGTGGCGACTCGGGCTAGGAGCTTGCGCGGTAGAACGATCTGACCTGGGAACGCGGGCATCCTGCCCGCATCCGGCGCGAAGCGCCGGCCTCCGGTAGTTCTGCCGCGCTAGGCGTGCGGTCCCCTTGCCACGTTCGGATCGCCTGCGACGTAGAAGCGCCAGGGCCGATTCGCGGCTTGCGAGACGCCGATACGGCCGCTGCGGCCGGGTTGGTCGGGCGGCGGCGTACCGTCGTTGGCGATGAAGACGGAGAGGCGGCCGCGTGGTGCGAAGGTCGATGCGGGGACCAGATCGGCGCCGTCGTGGCCGCGGTCGAGGCCGAACGCCTGGCACAGGCGGGCGGGGCCGGAGCAGAGGTCGACGGAGCGGAGCGGCTTTGTGGAGCGGCGGCGGCTGGCAACCGTGCGGGCGCGGCGCATGGTGTTTTCGCCGACGAGCGGCGCCAGGGCGCGGAGGAGAACCGCGGAGCACACACCCTTGGGACCGCAGACGACGTTGGCGCAGTGGTGCATGCCGTAGGTGAAGTAGACGTAGAGGTGTCCCGGGGGCCCGAACATCGTCCGGTTGCGGTTGGTCATGCCGCGGTGGCCGTGGCTGGATGGGTCGCCTGCTCCCTCGTAGGCCTCGACCTCGACGATCCGGGCGGCGCGGCGGCCGCGAATCAGGACCTTGTTGAGGAGTTCCGGCGCCACGTCGAGCGCCGTGCGGGCGTAGAAGGAGCGCGGGAGCGGCTGGAGGTCGGCGAACGGGAGGGGCTCGTTGCCCGAACCGGAACCGGGACTCAGATGGCACCCCGGGTGGCGCGGTCCGCGCCACCCGCGAACCAGTCCGAGCGCCCGGCCGACGGCCGCTCGGATGGCGCCTCTTCCAGGTCGGTCTCCGGACCCATGTAGGCCCGGATCTCGGCCGGGGTCTCCATCTTCGTGTACTCCGGGGCGTGCACGCTGACGTAGAGCACTTCCCCGGTGAACACGAGCCGCCCCTCGTGGGCGCCGCGGTAGCCGAGCGTCCAGGAGGTCCGGCCCCAGTGCCGGATGGCCAGGTCGATGTCGAGCAGGTCGCCGTCGGTGACCGAACCGAGGAAGTCGATCGTGCAGCGGCGGAGCATCATCTCCCAGCCGAGCTTCGACCGGAGTTCGCGGATTCCCAGCAGCCAGTTCTCCAGGGCGTCGTCCATGTACGCCATGTAGTGGGCGTTGAAGACGACGCCCTGCTTGTCGACCTCGCCGTAGCGGACGCGGATCGTGTGCCGGTAGGGCGTTGCCATCTTCCGGGCCGCGGCTAGAAGCTCGGTTCGAGGCCCAGCGCCCAGGACGCGAAGGCCCACTGGTCGGCCACGTCCTCGATCTGCATCCAGGTCGGCTTGCCGGCGCCGTGGCCGGCCCGGGTCTCGACGCGGATCAGCACCGGGTCGTCACAGCCCTGCGCCTCCTGCATGGCGGCCGCGTACTTGAAGCTGTGCCAGGGCACGACCCGGTCGTCGTGGTCGGCGGTGGTGACCAGGGTCGGCGGGTAGCAGTCGCCCTCCTGCACGTTGTGCAGCGGCGAGTAGGCGTACTGGGCCCCGAACTCTTCTTCGTTCTCGGACAGGCCGTAGTCGGTGGACCAATTGCGGGCGTTGGCGCTTGGCAGGTGGTAGCGCAGCATGTCGAGGACGCCGACCGCCGGCAGTGCCGCCCCGAACAGGTCGGGCCGCTGGTTGAGGGTCGCGCCGACGAGCAGGCCGCCGTTGCTGCCGCCCTGAATCGCGATCTGTCCGGCACTCGTGTAGCCCTCGGCGATCAGCCACTCGGCGGCGGCGATGAAGTCGTCGAAGACGTTCTGCTTGTTCTGCTTCGTGCCGGCCAGGTGCCATTCGCGGCCGTACTCGCCGCCGCCGCGGAGGTTCGGGATTGCCAGCACACCGCCCATCTCGAGCCAGGCCAGGCGCGAGGAGGAGAAGCCGGGCGTGAGCGAGATGTTGAAGCCGCCGTAGCCGTAGAGCAGGGTCGGGTTGTCGCCGTCCTTGTCCAGCCCCTTGCGGTGGGTGATGAACATCGGGATGCGGGTGCCGTCGCGGCTCTCGTAGAAGATTTGGCTTGTCTCGTAGCCGTCGAGGTCGGCGTCGATCGCGGGCCTGCGGATCAACTGGCTCTCGCCGCTGGCCACGTCGTAGCGGTGAATCTGCGACGGTGTGCCGAAGCTGGAGTAGGAGTAGTAGGTCTCGGGGTCCTCCCAGCGGCCGCCGAAGCCACCGGCGGTGCCGATCCCGGGCAGCTCGACCTCGCCGGCCGGGGTCGCCGGCCCGGTGCCGTTCGGCTCGGTCAGGCGCACGACGGTGCGCGCGTCGTGCAGGTAGTTCAGGACCAGCTTGCCGCCGACCGCAGACGCGTAGGACAGCGTGTCCTCGGACTCGGGAAGGACCTCATGGAGCGTCGGGTTGCCGGGCGTGCCCTCCTCCTCGAGGTCCACCGCGACGATCCGGTTGCGCGGAGCGTCCTTGTTCGTCTCGAACAGGAACACGGGGCCGACGTTCACGATGTAGCTGTAGAGCGCGTCCCACTGGTCGAGCAGGGGACGGATCGCCTGATCCGGCTCGTCGATCTTGCGGTAGTGGACCGCGTTCTCGAGATACCCCTCCTGGAGGCTGACCAGCAGATACGCGCCGTCCTCGGAGACGGAGGCGTAGGGGTTGCGACGCGGATGCTCCGGCTGGCTGAACACCTGCCGGTCCTCGCTCTGGTCCGTGCCCAGGGCGTGGAAGTACACGGATACGGCCTTCGAGCCGTCGCCTTGTGTCGGGTCGTCCTCCTGCGGGGGATAGCGGCTGTAGAAGAAGCCCGAGTTGTCGGGCATCCAGGAAATCGACGTGAACTTCGTGAAGTCGATCAGGTCGCCGGTGTCCTCGTCGTTCTCGACATCGTGGACCTTCCACTTCCGCCAGTCCGAGCCGCCGTCCGACTGCCCGTAGGCGACGTAGCGGCCGTCGCGGCTGGGCGCGAACCCGGCCAGGGACACCGTCGCGTCGTCGCTCCAACCGTTGGGGTCGAGCAGGACACGGCCCGGCGGCTCGTCGCCCTCCTGGTCCACCTGTTCGGCGACGTAGACCACGCTCTGGTCCTGCAACCCGTCGTTGTGCTGGTAGAAGTAGCGCTCGCCGCGCTTGCTCGGCGTGCTCCAGCGCTCGTAGTTCCAGATCTCCCGCAGCCGGTCCTCGATCGCGGCGCGGCCGGGAAGCGCGGCCAGGAACGGCTCGGCAACGGCGTTCTGCGCCGCCACCCAGGCCGCCGTCTCCTCGCCGTCGAGGTCCTCGAGCCAGCGGTACGGGTCGGCGACCTCGACCCCGAAGTAGTCGTCGACCTGGTCCACCTGCCGGGTCTCCGGGTACTCCACCGGGCCGGGATCGAAGGTGTCGGTGGAGCAGGCCAAGAAGGGAAGGAGAAGAGCCGGCGCGAGCCGGCGAAGAGTTGGTCTCATGATGGGGCGCGATTATAGGCGGCTGGAGTCCTCGCCGGCACTGGCGACGTGCCTTGCACCCCCGACAGACGTCAGGGCGCTCTCCTGGGGGGTAAGGCCCCCTAAGGTCGTCAGAGCGCGAAACTGACGATGTACAAAGCGGTGCCGCTGGCGGAGGTCAGGAACAGGCCGATGAAGGTAAGCAGCCCCCAGCGCCGGTGCCGAGAGCTAAAGGTGCCTGGCAGCGTGAGGGTGAAGCGCCGCCAGGACCGGACCGCCAGCGTGAACCAGGCGATGGCTGTCGCGAAGGCGACGACGAGATGCCCGTAGAAGAGCCAGGCGCGCCACGGGCCGGTCACCGAGCTCAGAGCGAAGGCCTCTTGCGCGCTCCCGAAGCGGATGCTGCCTTCGAGCAGCAGGACGGACACGATCCCAGCCAGCAACAGGGTCAACTGAAGGTTGCGGTGCTGGCGGTACCGGCGTTGCCTTGCGAGCCGTATCGCGTACGCCATGAGAAACGGCGCCGCGACGAGGAAGACGATCGCGGAGTCCACGAAGGCGTCGGCCCTCGTGCCGAGGAAGCCTGTGCCGACCACGTCGGCAAGGTATCACCGGGTCGTTCGTTGAATTGAGCAGCGGCTTGGCGTCACCGCGCCGAGAGTGGTGTATCGTTGGTGTATGGCACGCACGAACCTGGATATCGACGATGGCGCTTGTGCGGAAATCATGCGCCGCTACCGCCTCAAGACGAAGCGTGAGGCTGTGAACTTCGCCTTGCAGACTCTGGCCGCGGAGCCGTTGAGCCTCGATGAGGCTAGGCGAATGCGCGGCTCGGGTTGGACGGGCGACCTGGAGGAGATGAGAGCGACCCGATCGTCATGATTCTGGTCGATACCTCGGCCTGGATTGAGTTCCTGAGAGACACTGGCTCGCCGACCTGCGTTCGGGTGGAAGAGGCGCTTCGCGGCGAGATCGCTATCTGCGAGGCGATCCGCATGGAAGTGCTCGCAGGAGGTCGCGACGGCCCTCACATTGAGGGTTTGCGGCGGCTGTTGGCGAGAGCGGTGATGATCTCCATCGAACCAGGCGACTTCGACCAAGCGGCGACTCTCTACCGTGAGTGTCGTCGTCAGGGAGAGACGGTTCGCAAGCTGATCGACTGTCTTATCGCGACCGTCGCCCTTCGAGCCGATACACCGATTCTCCACAACGACTCAGACTTTGAGACCCTCTCGCGCCACACGGCACTGAAGCTCCACCCCTGACGGGCGTCCTGTCAGAAACCCAGCACCTCCCGGCACCACTCGCTGACCGCCTCGGCCACCTCCCGGTCGACGTCTTCCTGCTTCCGTCCCGACCGCTTCAACACCTGCAGGCTGTGGTCGCCGCCCTCGACCCGGTGGAAGGTGGCGCGGGCGCCGAGCCGGTCGCAGACGCCGGCCAGCAGGTCCGGGTCGGCGAGCCGGTCCCGGGCGCCGTTGAGGAAGAGCATGGGCTTGGACACCTGCTCGAGGTGTTCGGCGCGCGAGGTGCCGGGCTTGCCCGGAGGGTGGAGCGGGAAGGCGTGGAAAACGAAACCGGCGACGTCGAGGGCTTCGATAGCATCCGCGCCGGAGGCCATGCGGCCTCCCATCGACCGGCCGCCCACAAGAAGCGGCAAGTCGGGCCGCATGGTTTTGGCTTGGGCCACCGCCGCCCGAACGGATCGCTGCAATAGGAGCCGCGGGTCCGGGGGGCGGCGGCCCGTTTCACGGTAAGGAAACCGAAATCGGAGCGTGGCGATTCCAAGCCGCGCCACGCCCAGCGCGAAGGTCTCCATCGTCGCGTGCCGCATGCCCGCGCCGGCGCCGTGGGCGAAGACGAGCAGGCAGCGCGCGTCTTCGGGCTCGAGGAGGAGGGCGCTGACTTCCTGCTCGGGGGAGACAAGGAACCTGGTTTCGGTGGTTTTGGCCCTCACAGCCCGAACGTCTCCGCCGCCCGGTCGGCGAGCGTGTCGCCGATCGCGAGCGACGCGGTGGCGCCGGGGGAGGGGGCGTTCAGGACGTGGAGCATCCGGGGGCTGGTCTCGATCGCGAAGTCGTCGACGAGGTTGCCCTTCCGGTCGAGGGCCTGGGCGCGAATGCCGGCGCCGCCGGGCATCAGGTCGGAGTCGCGGATCGCCGGAACGAAGCGGCGGAGATCCCGGGCGAAGCGGGCACGGCTGCCGGAGCGGGCCATCTCGCCGATGCCCACCTTCCAATAACGCAGGGACATCTTCCAGAAGCCCGGGTAGCTGAGACTGCTCCAGGTGTCGCGCGCATCGAAGCTGCCGCGGTCGTAGCCTTCGCGCTTGAGCGCCAGCACCGCGTTCGGCCCCGCCTCGACCGAGCCGTCCAAGCGCCGGGTGAGGTGCACGCCGAGGAAGGGGAAGCGCGGATCGGGGACGGGATAGATCAGTCCCCGCAGCAGCTCCCGCCGCTCGGGCGCTAGTCGCAAGTACTCGCCGCGGAAGGGCACGATGCGCACGTCGGGGTCGAGCCCCGCCATGCGCGCCACGCGGTCGGACTGGAGACCCGCGCAGTTGATCGCGTGGCCGGCCTCGAAGTTGCCGGCGGTGGTCTCGACGACGATGCCATCGGTCGTGGGATCGATGCCGGTGACCCGGGTCCGCAGGTGCAGCGGGACGCCGGCTTCTTCGAGTTCGTCGGCATAGGCGTTCGCCACGGCCTTGTAGTCGACGATGCCGGTCTCGGGGACCCAGAGTGCGTCGACGCCGGTCGCGTGGGGTTCGAACTCCGGGATGCGCTCGGGCGGCAGCCGCTCCAGGCCGGCAAGGCCGTTCGCGCGGCCTCGTCGCTCCAGCTCGTCGAGACGGGGGATCTCTTCCCGGTCGGTCGCGATGACGAGTTTGCCGCAGATCTCGTAGGGGATCTCACGGCGCTCGCAGAGTTCGATCAGCCGTTTCCGTCCGGCGACGCAGTTCTTCGCCTTGAGCGAACCGGGCTTGTAGTAGAGGCCGGAGTGGATGACGCCGCTGTTGTGCCCGGTCTGGTGGACGGCGGGTCGGGGTTCGGCCTCGACCACGAGGATGTCGAGCTCTCTGTATCGGCGGGAGAGGCTGCGGGCGGTGGCGAGGCCGATGATTCCGGCCCCGATGCAGACGACGTCGGCGCGCTGTGGCATCGCGGACTTCAGTCGTCGGCCGCGCCGCCCTCGTCGGCGGGTCCGCCCGGCAGTTCGGCGCGCGGATAGGTGCCGAGGATGCGCAGCTCGGCCGTCTTCGGTTCGATCGCCTTCAGCGCCTCGGTCACGGGCGCCGAGGCGGCGTGACCCTCGATGTCGAGATAGAAGCGGTAGCGCCAGGGCGTGGCGGGGATCGGCCGCGATTCGAGCTTGGTCAGGTTCACGCCGCGGCGGGAGAAGCTGCGCAGGACCTCGCCCAGGTCGCCGGGGTGGTTGCCGGTGGCAAGCAGCAGGGAGGTCTTGCAGGCCTGTTCCGGAGGACAGGGCGCCGCCTCGCGGGCGACCTCCACGAAGCGGGTGAAGTTGCCGATCTCGTTCTGGATGCTGTAGGCGAGAATCTCGAGGCCGAAGACACGGGCCGCGGGCTCGCTGGCGATGGCGCCGACGCTCAGGTCGTTGCCTTCGCGAACGCGCGCTGCCGCGCCGGCGGTGTCGAACTCCGGTTGGGCTCGCAGCCAGTTGCGGTCGCGGAAGAACTGGTCGCACTGGCGGAGCGCCTGCGGATGCGAGAGCACGAGGCGCAGATCCTCGATCTTCGTGCCGGGCAGGGCGAGCAGGCAGTGCGCGACCTGGCTGATCGCTTCGGCCGTGATCACGAGGCCGCCTTCGGCCAGCAGATCGTAGGTCTCGTTGATGCTGCCCGCGGTGCTGTTCTCGATCGGCAGCAGCGCGATGTCGTGGAGCCCGCCCAGGACGCCTTCGGCAGCCTGGCGAAACAGCTCGTAGCCGTGCAGCACGACGCCGCCGGAGCGGCCGGCGTACTGGCGCTGCGCGGTGAGATGACTGAAGGAGCCCTCGACGCCCTGGTAGGCAACCCGGAGCGGCGCCTTGTCGAGATCGCGGATGTAGCCCTGCTGCGCGGCGATCGACATCTCGATCAGCAGGCGGAAGATGCGTTCGGTCTGGTGCGGGTCGAGGTCGAGTTCGGCGGCGATCTTGCGCACGCGCGTCAGCAACTGCTCCTCGCGCAACTGGTCCCGGAACGGGAAGGCGGCCGCGATCTTGGCGCCGGCGACTTCCCGCGACAACTCGACGCGTCGGCGAAAGCCGCTCAGCAGATTCCGGTCAACCTGCTCCAGTTCCCGGCGTATCGCCTCGAGATCGGGCGGCAGGTCATGCTTGGCGGCTTTGGCCATCATGTGCTCGGCTTTCGCGGCAGTTGAGGCCGCGGGCGCGGAGTATACGGCGCTAGTCCGGATGCGGCCGGATCGCCACCTTGAGCGCGCGGCGGGCGATCATCAGATCGAGCGCATCGGTGAGGCGATCCAGCGGCAACTCCGCTTCGATCAGTCGGCCGTAGCGTTCGGGCGCGCCGATCAGCCGGTCGAGCGCGGCGCGGAAGGATGCCGGCCGGTAGTGGTAGACGCCGAGCAGGGTCTGCTCCTGGTAGTGGACCCTCTCCGCGTCGATCTTCAGGGTGGCGCCGGGCCGGCAACCCCCGAAGAGGGCCGCCACGCCGCCTGGGGCAAGACAGGAAACGGCCTGGCGCCAGCCGGCGGGACTGCCCGTGGCGTCGACCGTGAAGTCGAACAGCTCGCCCGGCAGGGCGTTGTCGTCGCCGGCGCGCCCGCAGTGCGTCTGGGCGGCGCCGAAGGTCTCTGCCACCGCGAGCCGATGCGGATGGGGATCCAGTACCGAGACGCGCGTTCGAACGCTGTGGAACAGATCGATCAGCATGAGCCCGAGAGGGCCGCAACCGATGATCAGTGCACGCGCCTCGGTCGGCGGACCGCTCCAGGCGGCGAGGGAGCGTTCGAGACAGTGAACGGCGCAGGCCAGCGGCTCGGCCAGAGCCGCGATGACCGGATCGAGGCCGGGCGGCCGCGGGTGGACGCTGCGCGCCGCGACCACGGCCGGGACCAGCATGTAGTCGGCAAAGGCCCCGTTCAGGTAGACGAGCTCGCGGCACAGGTTCTCGCGCTTGTGCCGGCATGGCTGGCAGCGCCCGCAGGCTGCGCTGTTGCCGACCACCACGGCGTCGCCCTCCGTGTGCGAGGCGTCGGCGGCGGCGCGGACGACGGTGCCGGTGACCTCGTGGCCGAAGGGCGCCGGCAGCGTCAGCATCGTGGGATGGCCGCCGCGGCGGAACACCTTCACGTCCGTGCCGCAGGTGGTGGCGGCGTCGACCCGGATCAGGAGTTCGCCCGGTCCGGGCGCCGGCATCGGCAGTTGCCTCAGTTCCAGTTCGCCGGGGCCGACCAGGAACGCCTGGGTCTGGTGCTTCGGAATCACGAATCCTCTCCGGCGCGCAGACGGCGGATCAAGGGTGCAACAGTACCTTGAGCGCTTCGCGCCGGCGGCACAGATCGACCGCTTCGGCAGCTCTGGCCAGTGGCAGGCGGTGGGTGACCAGCGGCGTGGGATCGAACGCGCCCTGGCTCAGCATCTTCAGAACGCGGGCCTGCTCCGCCGGTGAACCGGAGTAGGCGCCGATGACCTGGCGCTCGGACTTGAACACCGCGTTGATGTCGAACGTGACTCGGACGCCGTGCGCGGCGTGGGCGAAGAGGACGACGCGCCCGCCCGGCCGGGTGGCCAGGAGGGCCAGGTCGAAGGCGGCCTGGCCGCCGGCGGTGTCGAAGACGGCGTCGGCGCCGCCCGAGGGTCTGCCACTGCCCGAGGCCTCGACGATCCGCTGGGGTGCGACGGCAGCATCGGCGCCGAGTCGCCGCGCCGTTTCCCGGCGGTCGGAGTCCGGTTCGGCGACGACGATCCGCGCCTCCTGGAACATCGCGCGCAGCACGAGCAGGTGGAGCAGGCCCATCGATCC
Source organism: Candidatus Multivorans sp. (assembly GCA_965216125.1). Taxonomy (GTDB): domain Bacteria; phylum Acidobacteriota; class Thermoanaerobaculia; order Multivoradales; family Multivoraceae; genus Multivorans. Next base: position 2,834,229 of record OZ244152.1, read on the forward strand.
GGCGCCGATGACGACCACCTCCGGAGCTTCGCTTCGCAACCCGGCTCGATCGATCCCGCGCAGTACACAGGCCGCCGGTTCGACGAACACGGCCACCTCGTCGTGGAGTCCGTCGTCGAGCCGTCGCACGGTGCGTTCGACCGCCCGGGCCCGCAGCCGGATCCGTTCGCTGAAGCCTCCGGGATCGAGCAGATTCTCAGCGAACTGTGGGCACATCGTCTCGGCGCCGCTCCGGCAGAGCCGGCACTCGCCGCACGGGGCATGGTGCGGGGCTACGACCCGGTCGCCGGCTTCAAGCGAGGCGCTGCGGCTCTCGATCACCCTGCCGACGACTTCGTGACCCAGCACTTCTCCGGATGTCCGGCCGCCGTCGGCCAGCTTGTAGAGGTCCGTACCGCACAGGCCGCAACAGAGAAGTTCGATCAGCGCTTCGCCGCCCCCGATCGCCGGCTCCGGCGCCACGGCGAGTTCCAGGCTGCCATCGGCCGTTGTGCGCGCGACCCACATCTCATCTCATTGTCGACTGGCGGCCATCCTAGCCCGCGCCTGTCTCCGGACCAATCGCCGGACCGACCTTCGCTTTGACTGGAAGGGCGAAGTCGTGTACGGTCCGCGCTTACGCCGGGTCTAGCTAGCAGCCCTTGGTCGTCATAACGACCAGCAGCGCTCGATTGCCGCGCCGAGGTTCACGCAATGGTGAACATTGGTTCACCCTGCTTCTCACCCCGCGCCGAATCGCGTGTTTCGTTATGCCTTAGGACCTAAGGAGTCTGTTTCTCTATGCCCAGAAGAATGCCCAAGAAATCTTTCTCGACCGGCCGACGTCCGTCCGGACCCAGACCGAGCCACGAGGCCGTCTGCGCCGAGTGCGATACCTCGACGACCGTGCCCTTCCAGCCTGCCCCGGGCAGGCCGGTGTACTGCCGTTCCTGCTTCGCCAACCGTCGCGACGGCGCTTCTGCCGCGCCTGGCGCTGGCCCGGCCAACCGCGCCCCGGCCCACCGCGCCGGGAACGACCGCCCCTGGAACAAGGGCGGCGCGAAGAAGGGCGCCTGGAACAAGGGCGCCTCGAACAGAGGCGCCTGGAACAAGAGCGCTCCGAACGGCCGCAGCCACGAGGCTCCGAACGGCCACGGCTACGACGTTGAACCCCGCCCCCGCGCGGTAGCCGTCGCTGACCGCGGCCAGGACGGCGACGTGTTTTCCGGCATTGCGCTCACGAGCGGAACCCGGGCGGCGATTGGCCGCATGGACATTTCCGAGCCGACGCCGATCCAGGAGCAGGCCATCCCCCATCTTCTGGCGGGTCGGGATCTGTTCGGGCAGGCGCAGACGGGGTCCGGCAAGACGCTGGCCTTTGCGGCGCCTATCGCTGAGCTCTGCGATCCGTCGGTGCGGCGGGTTCAAGCGCTCGTGCTGACGCCGACCCGTGAACTGGCCATCCAGGTGGCTGGTGTCATCGCCGGACTGGCTTCGCGGGGGCTGCGCGTGACGACACTCTACGGCGGCCGGCCGGCAAGGATTGAGCACGCTGCGTTGAGGCGGGGCGCCCACGTGATCGTCGGGACTCCGGGCCGTACGCTGGACCACCTGCGACAGGGCTCTCTGGATCTCGGCGCCGTGCGATTCCTCGTCCTGGACGAGGCGGACGAGATGCTGGACCAGGGCTTTGCCCACGACGTCGAGGCGATCCTCAGCCGCACGCCCGCTTCACGCCAGACGGCGCTGTTCTCAGCGACCATGCCCAACTGGGTGGCGAACACGGCGAAGAAGTATCTGCGCAACCCGGTCACCGTGGAGGTCGATGCCGGCGTTCAGGCGCCGTCCACGGTGGAACATCTGGTCTACTCGATTCATAAGGGCGACAAGATCAGGGCGCTGCAGACGCTGCTGGACGATCGTGGCGGCGACCCGATTCTCGTCTTCGGCAGAACCAAGCACGGCGTGAAGAAGCTGGCGAGGCAGCTCGACCTGCTGGGCTATCCGGTGGGGGCGCTTCAGGGAAACCTCAGCCAGAACCAGCGAGAGCGGGTGATGAGGAGTTTCCGTTCCGGCGCCGCGCCGATCCTGGTGGCGACGAACGTGGCTGCCAGAGGCCTTGACGTTCAGGGCATCAGCCAGGTCATCAACTTCGACCTGCCGGACTCACAGCAACTCTTCACCCACCGGGTGGGGCGTACCGGCCGCATGGGGCGTTCCGGAGAAGCGGTGACGTTCATCACGCCGGACGAAGAGCGGAAATGGCGTGAGATCGAGCGGGCACTCGGCCGCCGGTTCCCCCGCCAGCGGTGGCGCCCCGCGGCCTAGCGGCTGCTGGGAGCTTGCGCGGCAGCAATGGCGGCGCCAGCCGGATCGGCTGCCCGCCGGGCCGCGTGCTGCTTCCTCTCGTGCGGATCGAAGTGACGCTTCCGCAGTCGTAGGCTGCCGGGAGTGACTTCGATCAGCTCGTCGTCGCGGATGAACTCGATTGATTGCTCCAGGGAGAGGCGGCGCGGCGGCACGGTCTTCTCGTAGGCGTTGGCGCCGGCCGCCCGCATGTTCGTCTGCTTTCTTTCCCTGGTGATGTTCACGTCGAGGTCGGCGTCGCGACTCGACTCTCCGACGAGCATTCCCCGGTAGACCGTCTCGGTCGGGCCGACGAACAGGTCGCCCCTGCTCTGCAGGTTGTTGATCGCATAGGCGGTGACGCGACCGTCCCGGTCGGCGACCAGGGCTCCGGTCCCCCGATGGACGATCTCGCCGGCCCATGGTCGGTAGCCGATGAGCATGCGCGTCAGGATTCCGGTGCCCTTGGTGTCGGAGAGAAACTCGGTGCGGTAGCCGATCAGGCCGCGGCTCGGAACCTCGAACTCCAGGCGCACCCTGGCCGAACCACGGTTGACCATCTTCGCCACAACGCCTCTGCGCGTGCCGAGCTTGCGGACGACTATGCCCTGGTAGTCCTCGGCCACATCCATGAGAGCCAGTTCGTAGGGTTCGTGGGTGACGCCCCGAACGGAGCGGGTCAGCACATGGGGCATGCCGACCGAGAACTCGTAGCCTTCGCGCCGCATCTGTTCGATCAGGATCGCGAGCTGCAGTTCGCCGCGGCCGTAGACCACAAAACGGTTGGCCGATTCGGTGACTTCGATCCGGAGCGCCAGGTTGTTCCGCGCTTCTTCCAGCAGCCGCTCGCGAAGGTGGCGTGAGGTGACGTACTTGCCGTCCTTGCCGCTTAGGGGCGAGTCGTTGATTCCGAACTCCATCGACAGCGTGGGCTCCGCGACGTCGAGCGGCGGCAGCGGTTTGGGGTCTGCGCCGTCGGCGATGCTCTCGCCCAGTCCGACGCCGCTCATCCCCGCCAAGGCGACGATCTCTCCGGGTCCGGCCGACGGGACCGCGACCCGCCCGAGGCCCTCGTAGACGAACAGCTTCGACACGGCGGCCGCAGTCAGGGCCCCGGTACGCCGGCACACGGTGACTGCCTGCCGGTGCCGTACGGTGCCTGCCACGATGCGGCCGATCGCGAGCGGACCCAGGTGGTCGTCGGGCTGAACGTTGGTGACCAGTACCTGCAGGGGATGGCCGGGATCTCCCGATGGCGGCGGAATCTGATCGATGATCGTGTCGAACAGGGGCCGGAGATCGGTCAGTTCGCCGCCCGGCGACCGCGAACATTTTCCTTCGCGCGCGACGGAGTAGAGAACAGAGAAGTCGATTTGTTCCTCGGTGGCGTCGAGGTCGATGAACAGGTCGTAGATCTCGTCCAGGACCTCCGCGGGGCGCGCGTCCTTGCGGTCGATCTTGTTGATGACCACGATCGCGGGCAGTCCCAGTTCGAGCGCTTTCAGCAGAACGGCCCGGGTCTGGGGAAGCGGTCCCTCGGCGGCGTCGACGAGCAGCATGACGCCGTCGACCATGCGCAAGGTGCGTTCGACCTCGCCGCCGAAGTCGGCGTGTCCCGGGGTGTCGACGATGTTGATCTTGACGTCGCCAGCGGGGTGCGGCCCGTCGTGTCCCTTGACCGCGGTTTCGAGGTTCTGCGGGGTGTAGGTCACGGCGGTGTTCTTCGCCATGATCGTGATGCCCTTCTCGCGTTCCAGGTCCATCGAGTCGAGCACCCGGTCACGGACATCCTGGTTCGGGCGGAAGGTCCCGCTTTGCCACAGCATGGCGTCCACGAGCGTGGTCTTGCCGTGGTCGACATGCGCAACGATCGCTATGTTGCGAAGATTCATTCCGTTCTCGTTTGAAGCGCGCCGGTCGGGCGCGGTCTTCGCTAGTCGGCCGCGGGTTCGCTTGCCCGGGCTTGCCGCGCCGGCGCTTCCTTGATGTGGATGTCGTGCTGACTGAAGGGGATTTCGATCCCGGCGGCGCGGAACGCCTTGTGTGTCGCCTTCACCAACTCGTGGGTGGCGATGCCGCGAAGCACCGGCTCATCGACCCAGCACAGCAGCTCGTAGTCGATGGAGGACGGACCGAAGGTGCGGAACCGTACCCTAGGTTCGGGTTGTGTGCACACTTTGGGGTTGTCGGCGGCCACCTGGAGCTGGACCGCTTCGACGTGATCCACATCGCTGCCGTAGGCGACCCCGACCCGGACCCGGATCCGGTACTTGAGGTGGGGGCCGCCGCTCTCGTTGTTGATCTTGGCGTTCCCCATCACCGCGTTGGGGATCGTGACTTCGATGTCGTCGCGCGTAAGCAGGCGGGTGCTGCGGATGCCGATCTCGGTGACCATGCCGCGCTCGCCGGTGTCCAGCGTGATGAAGTCGCCGATCTTGTACGGCCCGTCCGCGAAGATGAAGATGCCCGCGAAGAGGTTCGCCAGCGTGTCGCGGGCCGCGAAACCGACCGCGAGCCCGGCGATGCCGCCCGCGGCGAGGAGGCCCGAGACGTCGGCGCCCCAGATCTTGATTGCCAGGTAGGCGCCGAGCAGGACGATCGCCACCTTGGTCAGGTTCTCGAACAGGGGCTGGGTGTGACTGGAGACGAGACCGCCCCTCTGCCGGCTGCGGGATATCGCCCGGAGCAGAACAGTCGAGACGCGTAGGCCCGCGACCATCCAGAACAGGAGCGCCGCGGTCTGCAGGGAGTTGCCGATCGTTGTCTCGACGTGGTCCTCGACCGGGAGGCGGTTGATGCCGATACGCAGGCCGATGAGGAACACGGATACGAAGAGTGGCCAGTGCGCCGCCTCGAGCAGCCGGTCGTCGACTTCGGTTTCGGTGCGGGCGAAGACCTTCGCGACGACCTTCTCGAGGAACAGCGAGACGAGCCACGCGACGATGGCCGAGAGGAGCGCGACCGCCAGCAGTTGGAGCCACGGGCTCTCCGCGTAGAGCGGCAGGACCTCCGCGAGCCGTTCTTCAAGGGCGGTCAGGCTGATTTCGGTGCTGTCTTCCATGGCCGGTGAGTCAGCGGGCGAGAGGTCTTCGGATTGCTACGATAGCCGACGCCCACGACGGGCTTTGGGGTGCTGCGAATGAACTGGCTGTTTGTCGGACTGCTGATGTGCGCCGTCTCGGTGGGCGCGGGGGCCTTCGGAGCCCATGGGCTGCGCTCCGCGCTCGACGCGGAGCACCTGGCGCTGTGGGAGACGGCCGCCCGCTATCTCATGTACGGCGGACTCGTTGTGTCTCTGCTGGCCCTCGCCGGTCGCGTTTCGAGCGTCGACCTGCGACTCGCCGGCTGGTTGCTGTTCGTCGGGTCGCTGGTCTTCTCGGGCACGGTCGCGGTGATCGCGGTCGGCGGCCCTCGATGGCTGGGCGCCGTCACCCCGATTGGCGGCACGCTGCTGATCGCCGGCATTCTCGTTTTCGCCTGGAGAATACTGGAAGGTCCGGCGAACCGGGCGGGTTTCTAAGAGCAGCCATGGCGCGCGGCCGCGCCGCTAAACACCCTTCCCAGGAGATGAACAGACATGCCTAACGGCGCTTTGCAGGTACCCGCACCCCGTAACGAACCCGTGCTCGACTACGCGCCCGGATCGGCCGAGCGCGCAGCTCTCAAGGCGCGACTGGACCGGATGCTCGGCGAGCAGGTCGAGATTCCGGTCCTCATCGGCGGCCGCGAAGTGCACACCGGCCGCACGCAGAACGTTGTCTGCCCTCACGATCACAGTCACGTCCTGGGGACGTGCCATCAGGCCGGCGCCGCCGAAGTCGATGCGGCGGTGGCGGCCTCCCAGGAAGCCTGGCCGGAATGGTCCGCGATGCCGTTTGAGGAGCGGGCTGCAATCTTCCTGCGCGCCGCCGAACTGCTCGCCGGCTCGTGGCGATCGACGGTCAATGCAGCGACGATGCTGAACCAGTCGAAGACCTGCTATCAGGCCGAGATCGACGCGGCATGCGAATTGATCGACTTCCTGCGCTTCAACGTCGCGTTCGCGGAGGCGCTGTACGGCCAACAGCCGGTATCGTCGCCCGGAATCTGGAACTACGTCGAGTACCGGGCGCTCGAGGGCTTCGTGTTCGCGGTGACGCCGTTCAACTTCACGGCGATTGCGGGCAACCTGCCGACCGCCGCGGCGATCATGGGCAACACCGTGCTCTGGAAGCCCGCGTCCACGGCGCTGCTGTCCGGCTACTACGTCGTGAAGCTGCTCGAGGAGGCCGGTCTGCCGCCGGGAGTGATCAACTTCGTCCCCGGACCGGGCGCCACGGTGGGCGATCCGGTGCTGGCCAGCCGCCACCTGGCGGGCATCCACTTCACCGGTTCGACGCCGGTCTTCCAGCGCATGTGGCGGACGATCGGGGACCGGATTCATGACTACCTCACGTACCCGCGGATCGTCGGCGAGACCGGCGGCAAGGACTTCGTGTTCGCCCATCCGTCGGCCGACGCGGCGGCGCTGAGCACCGCGCTGATCCGCGGCGCCTTCGAGTACCAGGGGCAGAAGTGCTCCGCGGCCTCGCGGGCCTACGTTCCGGCGTCGCTCTGGGGCGAGGTGCGCGAGCGCCTGTGCGACGAGCTGGCGACGGTGAAGATGGGGTCGCCGGTCGACTTCTCGAACTTCATGGCCGCGGTCATCGACCGCTCCTCGTTCAACAACGTCTCGGGCTACATCGCCGAAGCGTCCGGCGGCTCGTCCTACGAGGTCGTCGCGGGCGCCGGCTGTGACGATTCGGTCGGCTACTTCGTCGAGCCGACGGTCGTCCGCAGCGAGAATCCGCGGTCGCGTCTGATGAGCGAAGAGATCTTCGGCCCGGTGCTGACCGTCTACGTGTACGAGGACAATGCTCTCGACGACGCACTGGAACTCTGCGACACGACGAGCCCGTACGCGCTTACCGGCGCCGTGTTCGCCCGCGACCGCGCGGCGGTCTCCAGCATCGGCGCCAGGCTGCGCCACGCCGCCGGCAACTTCTACATCAACGACAAGCCGACCGGCGCCGTGGTCGGTCAGCAGCCCTTCGGCGGCGCCCGCGCCTCCGGCACGAACGACAAGGCCGGCTCCATGGCCAACCTGATGCGCTGGACGTCCCAGCGCGCCGTCAAGGAAACCTTCGCGCCGTCGACGGACTACCGGTATCCCCACATGGGCTGATGCGGCTGCCACGACGGGCCACGGTTGCAGACCCGCATCGGCGCCTGAAGCTTGATCCGATACGGTTCCGGTCGCTTCAACATGGGAGCTGACGCGGTTGCGCCGGAACGGGGGAAGCCGTGATCGTCGATTGCTCGGACAAGCGCACCGAGGCGTTCTACAGGGGCCGCCGCGTCGCGGCTTTCTCGGGCTTCGCCCGGACGGCCTCGCGAAAGCTCGACCAGCTCGACGCGGCCACAAGCCTGGGCGACCTGGCTAGGCCGGGCAATCGTCTAAAGGCACTCAAGGGTCGCCGCAAGGGACAGTGGAGCATCCGCATCAACGACCAATGGCGAATCTGTTTCAGGTGGCCCGCAGGAAGCCCCGGTCCTACGGACGTGAAAATCGTGGACTACCATTGAGACGGAGGCAGAACATGCGCGAGCCCATTCATCCCGGCGAGACGCTGCGCGAGGATCTCGACGCGCTCGGCATGAGCGCGGCGGAACTGGCGCGGCGGATCGAGGTGCCAGTGAGCCGCATCACAGGGATCCTCAACGGTCGGCGCGCCGTTACCGGCGACACGGCTCTTCGGCTCGGACGTTTCTTCGGCACCTCGGGGGAGTTCTGGCTCAACCTGCAGAAGCTCTACGAGCTACGGCTTGCGGAACGGGAAAATGGCTCGGCGATCTCTCGGCTGCCGACCTTGGATACAGGCGGGGGCTTGCACGCGAGGGGATGAGCACCGACCCTTTGACGGGCAGCCCTCCGGGAGCCTGAGACCGTAAGCCACTCCCAACCGTGCCTTCACGGCCGCCGGGGGGCCTCCCTCTTCCTGAGGATCGTCGGACGGCGGTGATCCCGGTCCGCCATCGCTGGCGGCGTTGTCCATGTAGCGGAAGTCGGCGACGTTCCGGGAAGCGCTGCAGGAGGGCTGCCGACTTGATCGCGTAGGGCGCCAACGCTAGCGGAGGCGGTTCACTGCCGTCATCATGGATTCGACGTTGGTGTACTTCTCGCGGACCTTGCTCTGGGCCTGGCCGAGACGGACTTCGTCTTCGTCGAGGCGGGTCCAGTCGTCGAAGGTGACGAAGTCGACGCCGCGTTCGCGGAGTAACTCGACGATCTTCTCCGGCGCTTTGGCGGGGTCGGGCGGGGCCGAGACGCCGTCGATGTCCTCGAGCATCTTCTTGACCGTGGCGGTCGAATCGGGGCTGTTGGTGCCGATGAGACCGGTCGGGCCGCGCTTGGCCCAGCCGACGACGTATTGGCCCGGAACCACCTCACCGTCCTGCTCGGTCTGCAGCCGGCCCTCGTCGTTGGGCAGGAGCCCCCAGCGTTCGTGGAAGGGGACGCCGGGCAGGGGGACGCCGCGGTAGCCGACTGCCTTGAAGACGAGGTCGACATCCAGGGTCTCGGTTTCGCGGGTGCCTCGGGGTCTCGGTGTGCCGTCGTCGGCGGCGTAGAGCTCGTTCTTCTCGATCACGACCCGGGCGACCCGGCCGTCGTCGCCGGCCTGAAGTTCGATCGGCGAGACGAGGAAGCGGCAGGTCACGAGGCGGTCGCCGGCCGCCGCCTCGGCGCCGGCGATCTCGGTCAGATAGGCGACGTTTCTCTGGGCGCTACGCGCTGCCCCGTCTTCCAACCAGGTCCTGCTGATCTCGTCGAGGTCCATCTCGTCTGAATCCACCAGCAGACTGACGCCGTCGAGCGAACCGATCTCCTTGATCTCCTGGGGCGAGAACGCTGCCTGGGCGGGGCCCCGGCGGCCGAGCAGGACGACTTCTTCGACCGCGCTCTGCCGGAGAACCGCGAGCGACCCGGCGGTGATGTCCGTCGGAGCGAGTTCGTCAGTGCTCCGTGCCAGGACGCGGGTCACGTCCATTGCCACGTTGCCGTTGCCGACCACCGCGACGCGACGCGCGGCGGCCAGATCGAAGCTGCGGTCCTGGAAGTCGGGGTGGCCGTTGAACCAGCCGACGAACTCGGTCGCCGAGTGAACGCCGGCCAGGTCTTCACCTGGAATGCCCATTCGCCGGTCCGACTCGTTGCCGGTGGCGTAGACGATGTGGTCGTAGTGCCGGCGAAGATCGTCGACCGAAATATCGCGGCCGAGTTCCACGTTGCCGAAGAAGCGGAAACGCTCATGCTGTGCTGTGCGGTTGTAGACCCGGATCACGTTCTTGATCTTCTGATGATCGGGAGCCACGCCGCCGCGCACCAGACCGAAGGGAGTCGGCAGGCGGTCGAAGAGGTCGACGTCCGCCTCGACGCCGTCCGCCTTGAACAGCGCGGCGATCGCGTAGAAGCCGCTAGGTCCGGAGCCGATCACGGCGACGCGGAGCCGTCGTTCACTGCTGCCGAGGGGCCGGTCTTCGAGGTTGTGCACTCGTTCCTCGCCTTCGCGCACCGCAAACGCGGTTCTCGTTGTGGTGTCGGGGATGGCCGATCGGTCGGGTATCATAGCGCCGCACGTGCTGGCGCCGTCGAAGCACGCACCGCCGCCGGTTGCCGGCAGTTGTCAACGCGGCTAAGTGTTGACATGATTGGACATACGCTGCTCCGGCCCGCTCGGTCACGCGGACCGCGGCTGGGTAACCGAAGGAGAGGAAGCCATGTCCCAGTGCCGTTGGCCCGCTAGTTGCGCCGTCGCCCGGAACTCGATGCGTGTTGCGCCAATTCTGTTCGTGCTTGGAGGCCTGAGTCTGGCCGCCACACCCGCCGCTGCTCAGCAGTGTGAGGGCGCGCTGTCGATCACTCGCCTCGGTGGCGCCAACCGGTTCACGCCGCCGGTGGCGGATCAGGCGGGGCTCCAGGCCCTGTTCGTGGACTATCGCGATGACATCATCGCGCTGCTCGGCGAGGCGAACTGGTCGGGCGACGCGGACGATCTGTTCGCGACCGTCGCCGCCTGGCAGGGGATCACGTCGACCACCTTCGAACCGGGGCAGCGGATTCAGTGGATGGTTTTCCGCCAGCGCGGCCAAGCGCCGAATGTCGGTACCAATCTGTGTTGGGCCGGCGACGAGGCGTTCGAGTCCTGGGAGATCCGCTTCAACTCGAACGGTCGCTGGTACTCGATGATCGTGCCCGAATCGTGCGGCAACCTGGCGCTCCTGGCGGAGCAGCCGCTGCCCAAGGTCACACTCGACCTCGACATTGGAGGCCTCTCCTGCACGGACAAGACCTTCGACTTCCGGAGTTCGTGCAGCGACGGCAACGCTTCGGTAACCGTCAAGCTGCCGGACGGCAGCGAACGGGCTGCAGGCTCCGGCAACGTGTCCTTCCCGTTCACGGCCCAGGGCGACTACATGGTCACCGCGACGTGCACCGCGATGTCGTCGCGCGGCGACTCGCTCGAGGACTCCGTGAGCGGCGTCATCGCGGTCGGCTGCCCGAGTTGCGTAGTCGCCGCCGCGCCGGCCGCAGTCGAACTGGGGCAGTCGTCGGTTCTGACGGTTGTTCCCAAGGCCGGGCATGGGGCCCAGGTGACCAGCGTCACCGTCGACGGCGAGCCGCTAGCTTCCCCGTACACGAAGGAGATGACGCACGACGGTGCGGACGCGTTCACGCACATGGTGACGGTCGAGACGAACACGGGCCAGAGTGCCCAGTGTTCGGCCGGGATGAAGGTGGCGCCGACGAGCACGACTTCGATCGAGCCGGACCGCGTGCTGGTCCGTCAGCCTGCCGTCGTGACGGTGGCGCCGAACAACGGCAACGGCGCACCGGTGACAGTCGCTCTGGACGGCGAGCCGCTCGAAGCTCCCTACACGAGAGAGATCGTCCACAAGGACGACGGCGTCTTCACGCATACCGCCAGGGTCGAGAATGCGGGCGGCAGCACCGAGAGCTCCGCCTCGATCAAGGTGGACAAGCGTTGGACCCTCCTTGTGGCGGTGAACGACATCAGCGGCGAGGACGGCCAGTTCGACGTGCTCGGCGGATCGGCGCGCCAGAAGATCAAGGCCTGCCAGGCCGGCGTCGGCTTCGGTGTGGGCGCCGAGTACAAGCTGAACTACCGGCTCGGCCTGATGTTCGGCGCCAACTTCGGGCGCTGCGAGACCTTCTGGGAGTACGACGTGCGCGACCTCTGGGGTCACGACGACGCCGACGCGGACACGAACCTCCTGTACGCCGGCCTGAACTTCCACCTGACGAGGCCCGGCAGCCGGGTCGATTTCTGGGTCGGCCCGATGGTCGGCCGCTTCGACTACAGCTCGCCGTCTCTTGCCGCGATGGAGATGAAGGGGATGCCGCTCGACGCGACGTACCAGCCGGAATGGCGCGGCGAGACCGTCCTGGGCGCGAACGTGGGGGTGAAGATCCCCTTCTGGAAGGACTGCCCGGTCGGCCTGTACCTCGGTGCGATGTGGCTGGACTCGACCATGGAGGCCGGGCCGGCTACGATCAGTGGCGCGGACGGCGCAGAGGCGCCTGAGTTGTCACTGGGTCGGAGCCCGCTCTACCTGAACGCGGGCATCGCGTTCGATTTCTGACCGTCGAGCCGACCTGAGAAGGAAGGGTCGCCTCAGCCCGAGCGGGCGGACGACTGCGCGCGGAGTTGCCATGAAACCGACGGAGCTAGAGGATCGCTACGGCGCGCGGAACTACGCGCCGCTTGACATCGTCATCGAGCGGGCCGAGGGCGTCTGGGTCTGGGACATCGAAGGTCGTCGCTACCTCGACTGCCTCGCTGCCTACTCGGCGGTCAACCAGGGCCACTGCCATCCGCGGATCGTGGATGCTCTGATCCGGCAGAGCCGGAAGGTGGCGGTCACGTCGCGCGCCTTTCGCAGCGTCGAACTCGGGGCGTTCTTCCGCGATGTGTGCGAGTTGACCGGATACGAGCGGGCGCTGCCGATGAACACGGGCGCCGAAGCGGTGGAGACCGCGATCAAGCTGGCGCGGAAGTGGGCCTACACGAAGAAGGGCGTCGAGCCGGGCAAGGCGGAGATCCTGGCCTTCGGCAACAACTTCCATGGCCGCACGACGACGATCGTCGGCTTCTCGAGCGAAGCCCAGTACCGCGACGGGTTCGGTCCCTTCACGCCGGGTTTCGAGCTGCTGCCGTTCGGCGATGGATCCGCGGCGAGGGCGGCGGTCGGTCCGAACACGGCGGCCGTGCTCGTCGAGCCGATCCAGGGCGAGGGCGGGATCATCGTCCCTCCGGACGGTTTCCTGACCGAGCTGCGGGAGATCTGCCACGAGAGGAACACACTGCTGATTGCCGATGAGATCCAGTCGGGCCTGGGCCGCACGGGCACGATGTTCGCGTGCGAGCATGATGGCGTCCGCCCGGACGTGATGCTGTTGGGCAAAGCCCTGTCGGGCGGCCTGTACCCGGTCTCGGTGGTGGTCGCGGATGCCGAGATCATGGACGTGTTTCAGCCCGGCGACCACGGTTCGACCTACGGCGGCAATCCGGTTGGAGCGGCGGTGGCGCGCGCGGCGCTGGCGGTGCTGCAGGAGGAACGGCTGGTTGAGAACTCGGCCCGCCTCGGCGAGCGCGCTCTGCGCCGGCTGCGCGGCGTCGAGGCGTCCTGCGTTCGCGAGGTCAGGGGCCGCGGGCTCTGGATCGGGATCGAACTCCACGAGTCGGCCGGCGGCGCGCGGCGGTACTGTGAGCGTCTGGCCGAGCAGGGCCTGCTGTGCAAGGAAACCCATGACCACGTCATCCGCTTCGCGCCGCCGCTGGTGATCGCGCAGGATGAGTTGGACTGGGCGTTGGACCGGATCGAGGAGGTGCTGACGGCTTGACGAGCGATCCCTGGAGCGGTTTGGCCGGGAAACCGGACGCGCCGGCCGAGAACAGCGCCGAAGACCGGGTGCGGGCCATCCGCCGCCCCCACCCCAAGCTCCTCCGGTACTACGTCCTCTTTTCTCTGATCACGGGTCCGGCCTTTCCCTTCGTCTTCGCCTTTCTGTTTCTTCGCTACCGCACGCTGAACTACGGCTTCGACGACGAAGGCGTGACGATGAGTTGGGGCGCGCTGTTCAAGCGCGAGATCAGCCTCACCTACAGCCGCATTCAGGACATCCACGTACAGAGCAACGCCGTCGAGCGGTGGTTGGGCCTCTCGCGTTTGCTGGTGCAGACTGCGAGCGGTTCGGCCAAGGCCGAGATGAAGGTCGAGGGTCTGCTGGAGTTGTCGGCGGTGCGCAACTTCATGTACAGCCGGATGCGAGGCGCGCAGGCCGGCTCGCCGGCCGGCGCGTCGAATACCGCGGCCCCTGCGCCGGCGGCTGCGGATGACTCGGCCGCCCTGGCATCGACCCTGCGGGAGATCGCTCGAGAGATGGCTGCGATCCGGGGCGAGCTGGAGCAACGGAGCTCGGATTGAGGGATCGTGGAGAGGGGCTGGACGGCGGCGGTCGGGCGCAGTCCGGCTTGAGGCGTCTGCTGCTGCGGGTGTTTCAGGTCGAAGAGCATCCCGAGCCGCCGCCGGGATCGCCGGAGTCGCTGCGGGTGTTCCGGGCTTCGCCGCGGTTCTTCCGGTACAGCTTGCTGAAGTGGGCCCTGGGTCAGGGGGGCGCGCTCCTCGGTCTGATCGGGTCGACGATTGGATTCGAGTTCGTCGAGTTCGGGTCGTGGTCGCGAATCACTGCCGCGGCAGGGCCGCTCCTGATCGTTCTGTTCCTCGTTCAGGCGCCGGCTTCGTACCTCGTGCTCCGCCTCGGCTACGAGATGCGTTGGTACATGGTCAATGACCGCGCGCTGCGCATCCGGTACGGCATCTACAGCGTCCGCGAGCAGACGATGACGGTCGTGAACATCCAGAACATGGCGGTGAAGCGTGGTCCTCTGCAGCGGCTGTTCCGAATTGCCGACCTGGAGATCCGCACTGCCAGCGGCGGCGGTTCGGACGATGACGACGATGCCCTCAGTCGCGGTCTCTTGCAGGGACTGGATAACGCGGAGCAGGTTCGGGATCTTCTCCTGGCTTCGCTGCGGCGGAGTCGTGACGCCGGGTTGGGCGATCCGGACGACCACGCCGCGGATCTCGCGGTTCCCGTGTCGTCGGCCGACACTGCCGTGCCGCCTGCGGCGGGCGATGGCCCGGTTCTCGCGGCCGCCCGGGAACTGCTTGCCGAGTCGCGGGCGCTGCGGCGAACGGTGGCCGGTGGCGGGCCGTGAGACCGCCCGTTCGCACGATCCGGTAGGAGTCGGATGCCGGAACTGCCTGACGTCGTCGTCTACTGTGAGGCGATCGAGCAGCGTGTCGCCGGACGTGACCTCGTGCGCATTCGCCTGCGCAGCCCGTTTCTGTTGCGCTCCGTGCGGCCGCCGCTCTCGGAGGCAGAGGGCCGCGCCGTCGTCGGCGTGCGCCGGGTCGGCAAGCGGATCGTGCTCTGCCTGGAAGGCGAACTGTTCCTCGCCATCCATCTGATGATCGCGGGCCGTTTCCGCTGGGGCGCCCACGCGGCGAAGCTGCCGGGGCGCGTGGGCCTGGCGGCGTTCGACTTCGAACACGGCACGCTGCTGTTGACAGAGGCCGGCAGCAAGCGGCGGGCGGCGATGCATCTCGTTGCGGGCGAGGATGGCCTGGCGAGGCTGGACCGGGGCGGACTCGAAGTGCTGGAGTGCGGCCGGGATGCGTTCCGGGCGCGGCTCGTGGCGGAGAACCACACCCTGAAGCGGGCGCTGATCGACCCGCGTCTGTTCAGCGGCATCGGCAACGCGTACTCGGACGAGATCCTCCATCGTGCGGGCCTGTCGCCGATGCGCTGGACCACGCGGCTCAGCGAAGAGCAGGTCGACGACTTGTACCGGGCCACGGTGGCTGTGCTCGGCGAGTGGACGGAGCGTTTGCGTGTCCAGACAGGCGGCCGCTTTCCCGCGAAGGTGACCGCGTTTCACGATGAGATGGCGGTCCACGGCCGCTACCGGGAGCCGTGCCCGGTCTGCGACGCGCCAGTTCAACGCGTCGTCTATGCCGAGAGTGAATTCAACTACTGCGCACGCTGCCAGACCGGCGGCCGTCTCCTCGCCGATCGGGCTCTTTCACGGCTGTTGAAGGCAGACTGGCCCAAGACCGTGGAGGAGTTGGAAGAGCGCCTGGGGTCCGGCGGCGCCGAGACCGGTCGAGGTCGGTAAGGTGCTGCCCTTGATGAGCGTGGCGGTTGGATTCTCCGGGCTCACCGACTGCCACGCCCACCTGTGCGACCCGAGCTTCGCGGGCGACCTTGACGAAGTGCTGGCGCGGGCCCGCGACGCGGGCGTCGAGGCGGTGATCGCGGTCGGCGAGACGCGGGCGGACGCGGAGCGGAACCTGGAGCTGGCGGAGCGCCATGCAGGCGTCGTCCGTCCGACGGCGGGGCTCTATCCGACCCACCTCGATCCGGCCGAGGCGGAGAGGGTCGCCGACCTGATCCGGCGCGAGCGATCTCGGCTGGCAGGCATCGGTGAGGTCGGTCTCGACCGCTGGAAGGTGCGGGACGAAGGTGACTTGGCGCTCCAACGGGAGATCTTTGCGCTGTTCATTGACCTGTCCGTTGAACTCGACCTGCCGCTCAACGTTCACTCACGTTCGGCGGGGCACTACGCGATCGAGTTGCTGCGCGAACGGGGAGCGAAACGCGTGCAGCTTCATGCCTTCGACGGCCGCGCCGCCCGAGCCGAGCCGGCGGTCGAGGCGGGCTACTTCTTCTCCGTGCCGCCGTCCATCGTCCGTTCACCGCAGAAGCAGAAGCTCGTGCGGCGTCTACCGCTCTCGTGCCTCCTGCTCGAGACGGACAGTCCGGTGCTCGGCCCGGCGCGCGATCAGCGGAACGAGCCGGCGAACGCCCTGGTTTCCCTGCGGGCGATCGCGGACCTGAAGGGCGTTGCCGAGGACGAAGTGGCGGCGGCAGTCAGACGGAACACGAGCCGGCTCTACGGTCCGGAGTGGCCGCTGCCCGAGGCGGCGCCGTAGAAGGGTGAGTCAGTCCCGGCAACTCGCCGGGAACGCCTCCACATCGCTGACCGCCGCGGAGGGTTTGCCAGGGCTCTGGGTGTAGCTGCGACTCTGACCGGTGACGGTGTCCGTCACGGTGAGACCGAAGCCCAAGTCGGTCGCTGAGGTGGCGAACACCCAATGGTGACCGTTGTGTTCACAGCCGTCGAGAACCTTGATCAGTACTTCCCAGTTCTCCCTGCCGAAGAACCAGAACAGGCCTGAGTCGTTTGTGCCGGCATGCGCCACCCGCGCGGGACCGCTACGACCGTCGGCCGTCGACCACTCGGTCCTCACCTCATAGCGCGAGTCCCCCAGGCAGAGCGTCACCGAATCGGGCTCGCACGTTCCCGCCGGGTTGCTCGACCGCACCAGAATGTCCCGGCTCGCGGTGGATGTGGCATCCAGGCCCGATGCCGTCAGAACGACCTGGTAGAAGCCCGGCGACGACCATGCATGTCGCGCGTCGCGGGCGCCTGATGTCTCTCCGTCGCCGAAGTCCCAGCTCGTCCGGGCTACCGTGCCGCTGCTCAGATCACGCAGTGCCACGTCGACGCCGCTCGACACGACACACAGGCCGTCGCTGCAATCGGCGTCCAGGCCGAACCGCGCCGCCGGCAAAGCGCCCGCTTCCACTTCGACCGTCGCCGTCGCCGTGCTGTACGAGCAGTACCCCGGGTGGCAGTCGCCTCTCGCGACTTCCAACCGGACTTCGTACGAGCCGGGTTCGACGTAGGTGTGGAACGGCATGGACTCCGTGTTCGGATGGGCGATCACGGTGCCGTCGCCGAAGTCCCAACTGTAGCTCTCCGCGCCCGCCGAACTGCTGCCGTCGAACGCCGCCGGCGAGCCTGTCTCCACCGACGACGGCGCCGAGAAGCCGGCCACGAACGGCGGCGGTGGTGGTGGATCCGGGTTCGTTGGCGGTGGTGGTGGTGGTGGCGGTGGTGGTGGCGGTGGCGGCGGTGGTGGGTCCGGGTTCGTCGGCGGTGGCGGCGGTGGCGGCGGTGGCGGCGGTTCTGGAGGGTCGCCGTCTTGCGTCAGAGCGGTACAGACGCGGGAACGGAAGGTCCGGACGTGAACACTGATGAAGCTCGTATTGTACTTGGGATCGTACTGGCGAAGGACTATGGCATCAAGGAGGCTCTGGCCTCTCAGGACGAAGAACTCCCGGTGGGCTGCCAGGAACTCCTCTTCCGCGGTGGCCGTGCCTGGCGGATAGAGGAGCGAGTCCTCCCTCACCACGGTCGACAAGTCAAAGTCCAGCACGTCCTCGTTCGACGTTTCCGTATAGAGGGACCTGACCTCCTCGAAGCGCAGCAGGGCATCGTGGTAGATCAGGAACGCGATCGCCCTCCGCACCGAGGAGCCACCTCCGCCGTAGTCGTCGAGCAGGTCTGGGACGACCAAGTCTGCCTGGACCAGTTCGCCGCTGCTGCTCAGACGACTGATGTTGGCTTGCTGCCAGTCAAACCGTTTTCCTATGTCCTCCAGGAAGTCGGATCTTTCCTTGCACACTGCCGACTTGACGAACAGGTCGTAGTCCTCGCTGTTTCGGAGACGTTGGAAGAGCACCTGGGCATGGCGGAGAACGAGGGTGTCCGCCAGTCCCCAGGTGGCCGTTATGCCACGGCCGTTGGAAAACCGGAGATACCGGGCCAATCCGTTGTCGGAGTAGCCGTCCAGGTCCAGTGGAACAAGTCGAGGGTTCGTCGTCCCCGGCATCGTGTCGAACAGAATGGCCGACTCGTCGGACCCGTCGTTCTCGGTGCCGGTGTCACCCCACCATTCGCCCAGGCCCCACACGGGCCGATTCAAGGCGCCGTGGCAGTTGGAGCAGGACGCGGGATGGTCTATCTCGGGCGCTTCTCCCGCAAAGTCGATTACACCCGCGGTCCATCGCCCTTCTTCGGAAACCGGCTCGAGAAACTCGACCTGATCGGCGTCGGGGCTGGCAGGGTTGGTCGTCCATGTCACGATGAAGCGCGAGTCGGCGCCCCAGGACACGACTCTGGGATACTGACCCGAAATGAAGTCGGCCGTGGGGCTCGCTGAGCCGTGTACTGCGATGTAGTGGCTCTTGTGCAGCGGAGGCAGCGCTGCGATGAACTCCTCGACGGTGGAGATCTCGTGCTCCGCCAGGAATACGGCGACGATCTCCTCCGTCATCGTCTCAGGCAGGAGCGGTCGCTCGTCGGAAGCGCTGGCTTGACCGGCCGTCGAAACAAGAAAAAAGATCCACCACCCCAAGGTAGGCAATCCACTCAACATCGTTCGCTCCTTTGGAGCAAGGGAACGACAAGGGCAGCCTCAAAGGCGTCGCACTCCCATGGATGGGGCATGTCCCCGGGGCTGGGATCTGGTTACTTGTTCTGCGTGTCTCCTGTCGGTGGCCTACGGCTCTACCGTCGGCCGATTGTAGCATCCGGTGTGCGGAGGTGTCAGGGGACCGTCTGAATCGCCTCGGTCCGGCCGAGCATCAGGGCGGGGTCGACTCTCGACCCCTGCCACCGGATTCCGAAGTGCAGGTGCGGTCCGGTCGAACGGCCGGTCGAGCCGACGGTGCCGATCAGGCGGCCGCGCGAGACCTCTTCGCCCTGCTCGACGAACGCCTCGTGAAGGTGGAAGTACATGCTGATCAGGCCGTTGCCGTGGTCGAGAAAGACGGCGTTGCCGGAGAAGAAGAACTCGCCGGTCAGGGCGACGACGGCGTCGTCGACGGCCAGTACGGGTGTGCCCTGCGGCATGGCGTAGTCGGCGCCGCCGTGCTTCAGATCGTGGCCGCCCGTGCCCATCTCGAACCGATAGTCGTAGCGGGCGGACATCAGGGCGGAGTCCATCTGGAGGTTTGCTAGCGTCCAGTTTCCCTCCACGAGGTTGATGTCGTTCTCTCGATCCTGAAGGAAGACGCGGATGGGCTTCGGATTCCCGCGGGTCTTTCGGATGAGGTGGGGGTACTGGGAGCCACCCCGAAGCCGCGTGTAGCTGCCGACGTGGCTGATGGCCTTGCTGAAGGCGTCGGGGCGCTCCCAGGCGACGGTAAAGGAGACCAGGCCGCCATCGCTCATGCCGGCGATCGCTCTGCCCGCCGCGTTATCGACCAGTTGTAGTCCTTGCCGACCTCGGGGAGGATCTCCTCCAGCAGGAAGCGCGCGTAGGTGTCGTCGAGCGGCGTGTACTGGACGCTCCGCTGGTCCCGGGGGATTTCCTTCATGCAGGGGTTGATGAAGACGCCGATGGTCACCGGCATCTCGCCCTTGTGGATCAGGTTGTCGAAGACGGCCGGCACCCTGACGAGGCCTTCGGGGTCGACGTAGAACTCGCCGTCCTGAAAGACCATGACGGCCGCGGGCTCGGCGTCCGTGCGCGCGATCAAGGCGGGGATGGACCCGCTCGGTGACGCGTTCAGCCGGATTCGTTCGCCGGAGACACGCCGCAAGGAGGGCGCTACCTATACGCAACCGCGGATTGTCCAGGCCATGCTGGCCTGGGCCGCGCGCCAGGAACAGCCGACCCGCGTTGTCGACCCGGGCACTGGCTCGGCGCGTTTCCTGCTTCGCGCAGCACGGCGCTTTCCGGCGGCCGAGCTCGTCGGCGTGGAACTCGACCCCTTGGCCGCGCTCATGGCGCGCGCGAACCTTGCAGCAAGCGGCTTTAGGGACCGGGCAGAAATCCGAGTCGAGGACTCTGGGAAGTTGCAGCGCGAACTCGTACTCCATGAGCTTGGCGGGAGACGAATCGTGGTCATCGAGCCCACCGCTCAGCCTTTCCCGGATGCCGCTACAACCGCGGCGATCACGGCCTTTGAGATCGCGGCTCGGCCGACATCGGTCTACTTACAGCGCGTTGAAAGCCTCGGTCGGGGGGCGCTTTACTCGCAACTACCGCCGGGAACATTCCAGCCTTGTTCTCTCCAGCATCTTGTCATTTCGCCTGTTGCTTGGGCGCACGTCAGGCCATCTCCGACACCGCGGAAATTGTCAATGCACCTGGAGTAAGCAGCATGGGCCTCCTCCTTGCACCGGTTGAGCGTACATTCACTGACAGGGGGTATAATGCAGTGTGCCCCGCGACAGTGCTCGCTGGTGGTGGCCCTGTAGTAGAACTGGGAATGGAGGTGGTGTCCGGTCCGGGTGTCGGGGCCGCAGCGTTGGGTCGTTTCGTAGCAACTGTCGTTGCATTTATCCTCTTCACCTTCCCACCCCCCCCCCGAACTTCAACGCACTTTTGGGATGGGGGCGTTCTCCTCGATCTGCAGAATGCTCCGCATGTGAGAGTTCTGCTTTGCCTGAATCAGGTAGAGACTTTGGGCGGCTTCCAAGATTTCCTCGTCTGAAACGGATCGGAAGTACAAGTCTAGTTCTGGCTCGATCGTGTGTAGCTTCGCGGGGAGGCTGATGAGGCTCTTTTCGTCGTCCTGGGTGGCTATCCCCAACATGTTGTGGAGGGTAGCCAGTAGTACGACATCGCCGGCGCGCAGCACGTCTTGGAGCGCCCGCCGGGCATCAACGGGGCTGCGGAGTGCTTCGTCCTCAATGTAGGTCACCATGGAAGCCTCGATGTCGAAAGACGGAAGCTCATCCTCGATGGGACGGGGGCGCGGCGGATCGTCGGCCGTGGGCTGCGATGCCAGCGGCAACGCAAACAGGACGCAGGCGAAAAACAGGACGGCGGCGGGCTTCAATGTGTTTCTCCCAGTGTGTTGGATGTGGGCTCAGATGTGTATCCATCAACTCTAGCATCCGCGGCAGGTCTTCGCGAGCCGGCTCTCTCGAGTGCGCGGCGAGCGTCCTTCGGCCTAACCGACGGCAGCTTCACGCGGCGAGGCATTGGGGACGATCCAGCCCGGTGGTGACAGTAGCGAGGCATCCCATGGCTCCGCGGCGGCCGTTTCCGCGGGACCGGCAGATTCCGCAGCCATGGGAGCGGGTCGGTTTGGCCTCGCCTGAGTTCATGAGAAGTCGGCAAGCCTCCGATGTCGCCATCGTCGAGTTGCGCGAGTTGTCCCGCGCCCGCAAGCAGTTGCTTGACCACGCCAACAGCCTGGAAGACCAGCTCCGCGACCAACTCTGGCGCTACTACCCGCAGTTTCTCGCCGCGGTCAAGGGCGACGTGTCGGCACCCTTCGCTCTGGCCCTGTGGCAACTGGCGCCGACGCCGGCCAAGGCGCGACGGGTACGCGAAGCCAGCTTCGCCAAGCTGCTCAAACAACACCGCATCCGCCGGCTGACTGCCACCGAACTGCGTCACCAACTGCGGGTCGAGCCGAATCGCCGTCCGGCCCTCCAGCGTCCAGGCCGCCACAGACCGCGTCCGCCTCCTCACACCAGTGCTCGAGGCGGTCAATCGCCAGGTCGCCGACGCCGAGCGACGACTCAAGCGCATGCTCCACGAACTCGAAGACGAGACCCCAAAGGATGACGAAGGTCAAACGCCACAGCCGAGCGACGCCGCGTTCCACTGGGGACGTGTCGCCATCCAGCACGACCCCGTTAGCCGAGCCAAGTACGACGCCATGAAAGCACAGGGCAAAACCCACGGACGAGCACTGCGACAAGTCGTCGACCGACTCCTCTCAGTCGCTTGCGCCATGCTGCGAGACCGCACCGTCTTCGAAACCTCCCGGAACCAAGTGATCGCCGCATGACACAACAGACCACAACCCCACTTGAACACCTTGAAGAAGGGTGGGAAGTCCCAGTCCGCGGCCAGTTCCATGCGAATCAGCGCTGCGTACCCGCAGCGCTGACTCCTAGCAGCCCGTGGTGAAAGTCGGTTCTCTGCGCTCGCGTAGGATAGAAGCATGTCTATGGGCAAGAAGAGTAGAAGCAGCGGTCAGGAGCCTCTGTGGGTGTCGGCAGGTGATCTGCCTCGAAGCGCGGGGCACCCGTTCTACGAGCGGTTGAACGGGATTCTGGAATCCAGCGGGTTCGACGAGTTCGCGGAGTCGGAGTGTTCGCGGTTCTATGCGGAGCGCATAGGGCGTCCGAGTCTGGCGCCGGGGCGGTACTTTCGCTTGCTGCTGTTGGGGTACTTCGAGGGTTTGGATTCGGAGCGCGCGATCGCCTGGCGGGCTCAGGATTCTCTGAGCATTCGCCGCTTCCTGGGATTGGGCCTGAGTGAGGCGGCGCCGGATCATTCGACGATTTCGCGGACGCGCCGGCGCATCGACGTGGAGTCTCACCGGCGTGTGTTTTCATGGGTGCTTCGTCGTCTGGCGGAGTCGGGTCTGTTGTCGGGCAAGACGGTGGGCGTGGACGCGACGACGCTGGAGGCGAACGCGGCGTTGCGTAGCATCGTGCGTCGCGACAGCGGCGACGACTACGAGACGTTCGTGCGCGGTCTGGCGGAGGCGTCGGGGGTAGAGACGCCGACGCGGGCCGAGCTGGCCCGTTTCGACCGCAAGCGCAAGAAGAAGCTGTCGAACGAGGAGTGGGAGAATCCGCACGACCCGGATGCGCAGATCACCAAGATGAAGGATGGCCGCACGCACCTTGCCTACAAGGCGGAGCAGGCGGTGGACCTCGAGCACGGGACGATCGTGGGGGTGTCGGTTCAGGGCGGAGCGAAGGGCGACACGGAGTCGTTTCACGAAACGCTGGAGGAGGCCTTCGAGCAGGTGTCGTCCGTGACCGCGGACGAAGCCGCGATCGAGGAGGTCGTTGCCGACAAGGGGTACCACAGCAACGACGTTCTCGCGGACATCGACGAACTGGGCCTTCGCAGCTACATCGCGGAACCGGACCGCGGTCGCCGTCGCTGGAAGGGCAAGAAGGAGCTGCAGGCCATCGTGTACGCGAACCGCCGCCGGATCCGAGGCAATCGCGGCAAGCGGATGCAGCGCCAGCGAGGGGAACGGCTCGAGCGGCCCTTCGCTCACCAGTACGAGACCGGCGGCATGCGCCGCGTGCATCTGCGCGGTCGCTCGAACATCCTCAAGCGAGTGCTCCTTCACGCCAGCGCGTGCAACCTCGGGCTCTTGATGCGCCACATCGTCGGCTTCGGCACTCCTCGAAGCCTCCAAAGCAGGCGCCAGACCCTGCTCGCCCTGCTTCGCCGCTTCCGGCTGCGTCTGAGCGCTCTCGGAACCCGCCTGATGGCGAAACAGCACCCCAATTTGGCCATCTGAACCCAATCGCCATTCCTCTACTTGATCGAGCTACCTCCCAGCGCCGACCCCGTCGCGCACCGCGAACATCCCCGAACCGGGACTTCCGCCACGGGCTGCTAGCCGCTGTTGCAGGCGTCCTCGAACGCCTTCACGTCGGTGATCGAACGGGCCGGGGTTCCCGGCTCGTTGAGGTACTCCCTCACGGTGCCGGTCACGGTGTCGGTTACGGTCATCCGGTATCCGAGGTCGGTGGTGGAGGTTGCGAACACCCATACGTGGCCGTTCATGTCGCAGGCGTCGAGCACCTTGATCAGGACCTCCCAGTTGTTCGGGTCGAAGAAACGGAACATGCCGGAATCGTTGGTGCCGGCATGAACGACGGTCCCCGTGCCGGCGTTGTCGGCCGTGTGCCAGTCGATGCTGACGGCGTAGCGAGAGTCGCGCAGGCACAGGTTGTCCTTGCGGTACACGCAGGTTCCTGAGGGATCGGCGGCTTCTACGAGTACGGTGCGGGAGGCGGTGGACTCCTGCTCGCGGTCGCCGACCGTCAGTTGGACGGTGTAGAAGCCCGGCGACTCCCAGGAGTAGGTGGGTGTGGGGTACTTCGAGTTGCGGCCGTCGCCGAAGTCCCAGGTGCGGAAGCGCACGCCTCCGGAACTTGTGTCATTGAAGGCGACCTGGTGTCCGGTTCGAGTTCGACACAGATCGCTCTCGCAGACGGCGTCGATGGTGAAGGAGGCCTTCGGTGGGCCCGGGGGCGGTGGTTCGGGATCGGGCGGTGGTTCGGGCGTCGGCAGTGGTTCGGGCAATGGTGGTGGGTCGGTAGCGTCACCCTCGAAGGCGTCGTCCCCAAGCTCCTCAATCAAGGAGCAGATCTTGGGTACGAACGCATTGCCGAACGCTCCCACGAAGGCGGAGCTGTAGTACAACGGACCCCCTCGCTTGATGCGTTCGTCCATCGAAGCTTGTCCCCGGAGTTCGAAGAAGTCCTCGTAGCCGGCAACGAGTTCGTCCTCGGCCGTCGCTTCTCCCTTGGTGAACTTCAAGAGGAGGTGCTCCTGGTCCTCCAGGATGCCGCGCAGGGCGTCTTCGTTCGAGGTCTGCTGAAAGACCTCCGCGATGCGCGGGTGGCGCTGCCACATATGGCGCAGACTCAGGAAGATGATGGAACCGGAGAGCGACGTGCCGGGTGAATGATGTTCGTCGGGTTCCTGCGGTCGTTCGGGCCGGTGATTGCGGCAAAGAACTCGAGGGTGTCGGCAAGACGACCGATGTTGTAGCGCTCCTGGTCGAAGAGGGCCCGGATGGCGTCGCCGGCGTGGCTCGAGTGGGGCCCGCTGCTGAAGTGGGCAGGAACGTGGCACAGTTCGGAGGCGATCTCGGTGTCCTGAAGCGTGTCCCGAAGAATGCGGAACAGTGTTTCTGCGTGACGAAAGATCAGCAGCCTGCCGAGCTCGGCGCTTGGATCCGTGCCGAAGCCTCTGGAGCCCTGATCGACGTGTCGCGGCCGCGCCCGATAGGCTTTCAGTTCCAGTGGCGTCAGCCTCGGATTCGTGGAATGCAGCATCGCCTCGTGCCGGTCGTACTCGTCGGTTCCCGGTTTGGGGAACACGGTCCATGCTCTTCGCTCCGCGCCCAACCACTCCTCTCCTCCCCAGAGGGGTCGGTTGATGGCGCTGTGGAACCGTGCGCATGCCTGTGGATGGCGCAGCTCCGGTTGAGGCCCGGAGAAGTCGATGGCCCCCGCGATCCATCGGCGGTGCTCCGGTGCGTGTTGAAGGAACTCGACGTGGTGAAAGGCGGGATCCTGGGGATTCGTGGTCCAGGTGACGACGAACCGGGCGTCCAGGCCATAGGAGATGACCCGGGGGTGTTCCACCGAGATTGCGTGGGCGGAAGGGGACGACGATCCGAAGAGGCTGACGTGGGTCATGACGATGTCTTCCGTCATCGTCTCCGGCAGGGCCTGGACTTTGTCGGCCGCGTTTGTGTGGATCGGCGTCAGGGCCAACAGAGTGCAACACCAGAGACAGGCAGCGAACCGCCTCGCCGTTCGATACGGGACCCGAGGGGAGCGGTCGGCGACCATGTTGTGGCCCTCCTTGTGCAGACGCTTGGTTCTGGGGCTGTCTTCTGGGTTGATTTCTGGGACTGGTTGTTCTTAACCTTCTTCTTGTTGGCGATTGAGGGATCTGGGCTAGGAGGCCGCTCGATAGTGGCCGGTTCCGGTGTGCCGAGAAGCGGAGCGCTCCGAGCCGCGCCTGCAGGCGGCGTGGAAGTCCTCCACTTCGGCAATCGGAAAAGGGGCCGGCGTCAGGCCAAACAGTCGGTACGGGGCTCGAGGGGAACTCGGCGCAACCACGGAGTGGACCGGTAGACCAATGGTAGATAGGTTACCGGCCGTTCGTGAATTAACAGAGAAAAAAAGTAGCGTTGATGGTGGCATTTGCGCGAAAATCGAGTGCTCCTGGTCTTTCAACGATGCCGCGCAGGGCATCTGCGTTCGTGGCGCCGCCAGATTCGACCAGCCGAGGTGGGCGTCCGCTTGGACGGGCGGTCCACCGCGTGCAGCATGTCGTGTAGCGAGCCCGGGTGGGACACGGCCCGGCTCGTGCGGAGGGTCAGGCGCCGGTCAGCGAGCTGTCGGGATCGTTCCTGACTTGCCGAGCAGCAGAGCCGGATCGACCCTGGAGCCCTGCCAGCGGATGCCGAAATGCAGGTGCGGTCCGGTCGAACGGCCGGTCGAGCCGACGGTGCCGATCAGGCGGCCGCGCGAGACCTCTTCGCCCTGCTCGACGAACGCCTCGTGAAGGTGGAAGTACATGCTGATCAGGCCGTTGCCGTGGTCGAGAAAGACGGCGTTGCCGGAGAAGAAGAACTCGCCGGTCAGGGCGACGACGGCGTCGTCGACGGCCAGTACGGGTGTGCCCTGCGGCATGGCGTAGTCGGCGCCGGTGTGCGGCGAGCGGGGTTCGCCGTTGATGATGCGCCTGGCGCCGAAGCGGCCGCCGGTTGGAAGCTCCTCGAGCGGTGCCGCCAGAGGCAGGGAAAACCGCGGCTCGCCCTGGCGTGCCCAGAGCTTGCCGATCAGGCCGTTCTCGCGCGCCACCCGCGCCTGGTTCTCGGGGCTTAGTCCTCGTCGGTGTCGCGGGCCTCGTCGCCCCACCGGTCGATCTCGCGGAAGAAGGCCTTCTTCAGGTCGCGGGCTTCCTCGTCGGGAAGCCACGACGTCATTTGAGGGAACACGATGCGCCAACTGCGGAACTGAGCCGGAGACCATGGAAATGTCTCAGACTCTCGAAGCAGGCGGAGAACCCCGAGCAGCCTGCGGCGGATCGCCTCGGGCTTCGGTTTCGGGATCTTCAGTCCGTCGGAGCTTTCGGGGAACAGGGATCGTTGTGGAGCACTCGATGGCGCCATCAGCCTCCTCCGGTCAGTTGGTTCGTGCTCAAGGACATTTTGATGGCCTGCTCCAGCAGGGGTTCCGCCTCGTGGAACCGGTGCAGAAGTTCCTCGACCCGGGCCACGACGTCCAGTATCTCCCGCTGCAGGGCGGCGTCGACCCGCTGGCCGGTGCGTGCCCTGAGCCAGCGGTGGAGAACCGGATAGCCGCTGACGCTGAAGTTCCAGGCGGCGTCGGAGACACCGGAGATGACGAAGGACCGGTCTTCGGCCAGGACGATCCGGCCGGCCTCCCCGTCCGGTCCTTGGTCGCGCCTGAAGGCGCGGGTGCGGGTTGGCACGGCGAGTGTCGATGCGGGATCCCCATCGAGGCGGGCCCAGCAGAAGTCCTTGGCCGGGGCCGACGCGAACGTCTCCAACTCGCGGATACGGTTTCCCAGCCTCGCGGCCGCCACGAATACACGCTTGTCGGCAGGAAAGGGCACGTGAGGAAAGTCGTTGTCCAGGTCGTAGGCGAAACGGACCGAATAGTCCGTGGCCGAAAGCAGGGCCAGGATGGCATCGAAGACCTGCTGGGGCTCAAGATCGACGCCGTAGGCACCGGACAGGCCGGCGGCTGCGCCGTTGAGCATGGAGTGCTTAGCTCCGTCTCCGCGGTGGTCGAAAAGGGGAAAGACCCACCCGCCTCCTTGCCCTCTGAATGCATGCTGGTCCGGCAGGACGCCATGGCACCACACCGCTGGTCCGCTGCCGGTACCGTCATTCAAGGCGTGGAGTGCGTAGTTTGCTTGGCCCCAAGCCGCTTGAAGCGTGCTGAGCTTCGGGAAGTCGATGAACTCCCTCCGGTTGTACACGTACCGCTGATCAAGAGGTCGGTACACGGTCCTGCATACTGCTGAATGGTCGAAGACAGTCGAATGCGCCGGGGCCGCCTTCCGGTCACGGGTCTCCTTGAACTCCTCTCGGGCCTCTGGCGAAAGAGGACCGCTCAACCAACGTTCGATTCGGTGTTGGAGACTTTCCGCTGAGAGAGCGTAGGAGAACCGATCACGATATGTGACGATGCCGTTCGAACGGAACGTGAACAGGTCCTCCAGGGAGGGCCAGTCGGCTCCATCGAAGCCTAGGGGGAACAAGGGTTCCATGTCGCGACCGGTCGTTTCGGTGAAAGTGATCAAGTTCGGGTCCTGGCTGGCCAGTCGCGCGAGCCGGAGCTTGCCCGATCGGTCGAACACCCCGTGCCTCCAGACATCGGCATACTCGACCTTGGCCTCGTGGTTCGCGCCGATATCTCCGTGCGCCTCGGCGAGAAGTACGCAGACGCCCACTTCGATGTTGAAGATGTTCTCGTCCTCTGGAACGACAGCAGGACGGGAAGTGCGTTTGTCGCCGCGGAAATCGATGATCCGTATGCGTTCGAACCGGCGGCGCAGCATCCTTCGCAAACCGCCGAAGGCGGAGCCGACCAGGAACTTTCGATTCGTGATGAAGGCCAGAACTCCGCGACCTGAGGCGCCTTGGGCCTCGAACAGTCGCCAGAGTGCCCACCGGTAGAACGCAATATAGAGGTCCGGGAAGGCGTTCAGCGAGCGACCGAGGCCCGCGTCTTTCACTGGCTGCTTGAGGTCGTTCCAGAGACCGTTCATGAAGGGCCCGACCAGTCGAGTGGCTTCATTGGCCCGCAGGCGCTTGTAGGGTGGGTTCCCCATGACGACCAGGATTGGCTTGTCTGTCTTGACCTGATCGGCGGCTTTGCGTTCCGCAACAAGTGGTGCGCTGAGGAAGGCCATGTTCGGCTGGACGCCCGCTTCTGAAGCGGCGGGCGCCAACGTGTCGGTGAGAAAGATGGGCAGGCGGTTGCCCTCGCCGCCGCGACGGGAGACCTCTCTCCGCATTCGGTAGTGGGCGACCGTGTAGGGCCCTACGAGGAGCTCGAACGCGTGGGCTCTCTGGGCGAAGGCGGTGACCTCGGCTGCGGCTGCGGCGGGCCCGTACTCCTGAGCCGCTCGTTCAGCGGCGAGCGACGTGGCAGCGATGAGGAACGTGCCGGTGCCGCATGCCGGATCGAGGAGGTTCACGTTCGGGTCCAGCAGGCCGTTCGTGTCGAGGCTGTTCCGAAGAAGGCGCTCCACTTCGGCGACCATCAGGGTGACCACGTCCGGGGGCGTGTAGTACACGCCGTAGCGCTTCACGGCTTCCGGATCGAAGACCCGCAGGAAGTCCTCGTAGAGATAGAGCAACGGGTCGCGACGCTCCGTGGGCAGGAGCAACGCCGGATCGACCGAGTTCACCGCGTCTGTCGCAACGTCGAAAGCGGTCCCGAGCATGCGGCGCATCTCTTCCATTGTCAGGGCGCGGAGCGTGCCCCGAAGCAGAGGGAAATTCGCGTCCGGCAGCAACTCATGAGCGTTGAGGCCGACGCTCTTGCCGCTGCTATCGCGAGCCAGGAGCAGGCCGAAGATGAGAGTCTGCGCGAAAGCGTTGGCGAAGAGCGAGTTCTCGTCGGTAGGGTCATAGCCCCCGGCTTCGGCGCGAGCGAACAACGTCTCGATGAAGTCCACCCTGAGATCGGAGACAACCGGATCCACAGCCCCGCTCCGGCAGTGGTCTGACACGACATCTCTAACCAGACGCGCCGCGTGGGCCAGGTTCGTCGCGACCTCCGCTGGAGTCTCGGGGACGGGCGGCTCGGCGCTTGCCAGCTTCTGGAGGATCGCCCGGAATCCACCGCTGTCGTGATTGCGGATGATCCGGGTCGCTCGGCGGTCGGCCGTGTCTGGATCAAGCACGGTCGCGGGCACTACGAGCGCCTCGGCCTCCAACTCGTCGCGCCGGTAGAGCTGGATCTGTTCGAAGTTGCAGAGCGCCCAAAGCGGAAGGTTGGAAAACCGGGCGAACTGCTCCTTGTTGTGCCCGGTGAACTTCTTCGGGTCCAGGCGAAGCCTCGGCTCCTTGAGTTCGATGAAGGCCCGTGCCGGACTGCCTTCGTAAACGAGGGCGAGGTCGGGACGCCCTACCCCCGGTCGGCGGTACTCGGGGAGGACCCGTGGCGGCTTCCCGGATATCTGGGCCAGCACCGCCTCGACGAGGGTCTGGAATCTCGGCGCCAGAAGCTGTTCCAGGCCGGAACCGTCGCTTGTCGGTGGGTTGGCCTTCCGGTCCTTCCGGACGCTAAGGGCGAACTCTCGGAGTGGTTCGAAGATCGGCTGCACGATGGAACGCCCGGAGTGGTGGGGCTGGGCGAGCATAGCGCCCGGCCATGGGCTAGGCCGAACCGTTGCGCAGGCGCTTGAGCGTTCGGTCACCGGCGCTGGCTTGCCTTTGTGTCTAGGGCGTTTCGCGAACCGTCTGGATCGTTCCGGTCTCGCCAAGCAACAAGGCGGGATCGACCCGCGCACCTTGCCAGCGGATGCCGAAATGCAGGTGCGGTCCGGTCGAACGGCCGGTCGAGCCGACGGTGCCGATCAGGCGGCCGCGCGAGACCTCTTCGCCCTGCTCGACGAACGCCTCGTGAAGGTGGAAGTACATGCTGATCAGGCCGTTGCCGTGGTCGAGAAAGACGGCGTTGCCGGAGAAGAAGAACTCGCCGGTGAGGGCGACCACGGCATCGTCGACCGCCAGCACGGGGGTACCTTGAAGGACCGCGAAGTCGGCGCCGGTGTGCGGCGAGCGGGGCTCCCCGTTGATGATGCGCTTGGCGCCGAAGCGGCCGCCGGTTGGAAGCTCCTCGAGCGGTGCCGCCAGAGGCAGGGAAAACCGCGGCTCGCCCTGGCGTGCCCAGAGCTTGCCGATCAGGCCGTTCTCGCGCGCCACCCGCGCCTGGTTCTCGGGGGAGAGGTCGACGCGGCTCCGGTCCTTGATCGTCAACCGCTGGACCGAGTAGGGGTACTCGCCGAGGCCGATTCGCAGCCGCTCCCGCTGGCCGTCCCGGTCCCGCTCAGCTACGACGTCGTCGGTTCGGGTGAGGCCGACCGGAACCAGGCATCCTGATTGGCCGTCGACGTCGGTTGGTGCGAACGCTCGGTCGCCGACCAGGCAGCGGGTGATCTTGTCGCCCTGCCAATGGACGAGACTGCCCGGCGGCGCGGTCTGGGCCGCGGTGGGTGCAGCGGCCGCCGAGGACAGCGTGGCGATGGAAACCAGAGTGACCAGCGAGCGGAGGTGGGCCATCGTTTGACTATAGACGATCGTGCATATCTCGCGTCGTCGGGCGCTCGGATGGAACGCGGTACGCTTCCGGTCTGCCGGGGAACGGTAGTCCGGACCTGGAGGGAGGCCCCGTGAGTCTCAGAGCGACGTACCTGGAGAGCGACGGACTGGAACTGGCGCGCCTGCTGCGCTCAGGAGAGCTGGCGCCGGCCGAGGCGGTCGAGTGCGCCGCCGCCATCGCCTCCGAGTTGAACGGCAGCCTGAACGCGATCGTGTACTCGGACTTCGAGCGCGCCGCGGCCGCGGCGCCGGAAGCCGTGGCGGCGGGCGGACCGTTCGCCGGCGTCCCCTACCTCTTGAAGGACCTCTACGCCGCCGCCGACGGTCTGCCGATGACGAACGGCAGCCGTCTGTTCGCCGGCTACGTGCCCGACCACGACTCCGAGATGGTCCGCCGCTACCGGCAGGCCGGCTTGGTGATCGCGGGTCGAAGCGCCTCGCCGGAGTTCGGACTCACGACCAGCACTGAGTCGGCGATCTTCGGTCAGACCCGCAATCCCTGGAAGCTGGAGCACATCGCGGGCGGTTCGTCGGGCGGCGCCGCCGCCGCGGTGGCGGCGGGCATCGTGCCGGCCGCTCATGCCAGCGACGGTGGCGGCTCGATCCGGATCCCGGCGTCGTGCTGCGGGTTGTTCGGCCTCAAGCCGAGCCGGGCGCGCGTCTCCCTGGCCCCGGACGCCGGCGAGGGTTGGGCCGGTCTCTCGGTCCAGCACTGCGTGAGCCGCACGGTGCGCGACAGCGCAGCGCTGCTCGATGCGGTGGCCGGTCCGGTGGCGGGCGACCCGTACGCGGCATTGGCGCCGGAGCGTCCCTTCCTGGAGGAAGTGGGCCGGGAACCGGGGCGGTTGCGGATCGCCCTGACTGCGCGGGCGTTCAACGGCGCCGCGGTTCATCCGTCCTGCGTCGCCGCGGCCGAGGAGACCGCTCGCCTCTGTCTGGAGTTGGGACACGAGGTCGAGGAGGCGGCGCCGGAAATCGACGCCGCCTCGCTGGCCAGTGCAACCCGGCTGATCGTGGGCGCCAACATCCGCGCCACGGTGACGGAACGTTCCGAGGCACTCGGCCGGAAGGCGCGCGAAGACGAACTGGAACCGCAGACCTGGGCCATGGCCGCCGTGGCGGAGGAGTACGACTCCGCCGCCTACGTTCGCGCGACGCGCACGGTGCACGCGGTCGGCCGCCAGGTGGCCGCCTTCTTCTCGGGCGGCTACGACGTCCTCTTGTCGCCGACGATGGCGGCGCCGCCGGCGAAGCTCGGCGTCCTCTCGCTATCGAATTGGGGCGACGACTACCTGCCCGCGCTGCTCCAGACGATCGGCTTCACGCAACTGATGAACGTGGCGGGGAATCCTGCCGCGTCCGTGCCGCTCTGCTGGACCGAACCCGGTGGCGGTCTGCCGATCGGCGTTCAGCTTGCCGCCCCCATGGGAGGCGAGGGCTTGTTGTTGCGGCTGGCCGGCCAGCTCGAACGTAGCAGGCCCTGGACTTCACGCAGACCGCCGTGTTCGGCGTGGAGCGAGAGCTGAGGGCGGTTGCCGCGTCCGTAGCCGTCCTGGCGGCGGCCTTGCCGGTTGCGGCGGCCGGCGGTGAGCCGCCGTGGCAACGACTCGAGTTTCGGGCGCAGAAGCTCTTTCTCTCGGCTGACGCCGCGGTCGAGTTCGATTCCACGGCCGCGCTGCCGGCCAACGACCGCTGCGCGGGCCGCCCATCGTTGCCGGCCTCGGCCCCGCGGATCCGCATCGAGTCGTCGATGTTGGGCCGGCGTTCACTGGCCTCGCTGTGGTTCGATCCGGAGAGCCTCAAGGCCCACCTCCGGGTTCAGGAGGACCGGGGCGGCCGGAATCGCTACAAGAGCTACACGTTCTGTCATGGCAAGGTGGAGGCGGAGCGGGCGACGCCGAACGCTGGAGAGGCCGGCCTGTCTGTCTCGGAGTGGACTCACCGCTATCCGGCTGTTCACGAGGTGTCGCCCGGACTCGGGGCGCCGCTGTCGGAGCCGTTGGCGCTTCTGCACCTGGTGGGCCGGTTGGCGGCGGTGCCGGCCGAATCCGGAGTGGCGAGCAGGACCGTGCCGGTGTTTTCGAACCGCCAGGTGCTGGCGGTCCGAATCGACCGGGATCCGGAAGCGGTTCCGGCTGTGCCCGGGTTTTCGATTGCCGGCGGCCCGACCCCGGAGGAGCTGACCCTGGTTCGCTTCACCTTGACTCCGGTCGCCGTCGGCGCGGAGGGAAGGGCCGAGGACTTCGAGTTGTTGGGGTTGGAGGGCGCGATCGAGATCCTCGCGGCGAGAGAACTCCAACTGCCAGTGTCGATTAGCGGTAGGCTCCCGCCTGCGGGCCGGGTCACCGTGCGGCTGCGGCACGTTGAGCTCCGCGGGAACGAGTGAAATGCAGAAGAATCCAGGGTGGCGTTCGTGACGGACGGACCTTCCGGCAGTGTGGATCGGGTCCGCGAGGAGTTCGTGCAGCTCTGGGGGGCGCTGGGGACCTTCTGGGGGGTGCCGCCGACCACCGCCCGGGTCTTCGGCTGGCTGATGTCGCGCAGTGAACCCGCCGACGCTCAGGAGATCATGGCGGGCCTTGAACTCAGCCGCGGCGCGGTGTCGATGGCATGTCGGGAACTCCGCGAATGGAAGCTCATCGCGCCCGAGCGCGTCGCTGGGGCGCGTCGCGTCGTCTACCGCCCGGAGACCGACCTCGAGCGCGTGCTCCGCAACGTCGTCCAGATCCGCAAGCGACGGGAATGGGATCCGATCCGTGAGAATATGCGCGACTGGATTCCGGCTTTGGCGGATGACTCCTCTCCCGACACGAGAGTCTTTCTCCAGCGTCTGCGTTCGATCGACACCGTCATGGCGCGCGCGGATGCGATCGCGGAGTTTCTGCTGAAGGGCGGCACGGTGACGGACTTTGGACTCAAGGCGCTGCTGGGAGCTGGGGCCGTCGCCGCCCGGCTGGGAAACCTTGCCCTTTCGCGGCGTGAGCAGGCCGCGCTGCCGGATCGAGTGACGGACCTCGAAGTA
This sequence comes from Candidatus Multivorans sp., assembly GCA_965216125.1. Taxonomy (GTDB): domain Bacteria; phylum Acidobacteriota; class Thermoanaerobaculia; order Multivoradales; family Multivoraceae; genus Multivorans. The sequence continues at coordinate 2,868,416 of OZ244152.1, forward strand.
GAGGAAGACGTGGAGTTGCGCTCCCTGGTCAGGGATGAGCACCTGCCCCCCGAGCAGCGCTTCGAGGAACAGGAAAGTTGATCATGCTCCCCGATCACCGGACAGGCCGCGCCGAGGCCGACGAGGTGCTGCTGCGGCTGCGCGATCTCTGCATCGACGGCGGTCTGAGCGGCCTCGCCTCGACGATGGAGGATCTGGTCGGTTTCGTCCGTGATGACCTGGCGGCAGTGGAGACCGAACTGGCCGCTCTGCCGACCTGCGAAACGATGGGCGAGACGCTTGTGGGCGAGGCCGGCGCCGACCTGGTTCACCTCGGCGGCAAGCGGTTGCGGCCGCTATGCGTGGTCCTGGCGTCCCGGGTGGGGGTTGCGCGGGCATCCGTGGTGCGCGACATCGCAGTCGCGGCCGAGCTGGTTCACAACGCGACGTTGCTGCACGACGACGTGGTCGATCACGCGGAACGACGCCGCGGCCGGCCAACGGCTCGGATCGAACTCGGCAACGCGGCGTCGATCTTCGCCGGCGACTACCTGTTGATCGAGGCCCTGCGGCGGGTACAACGGGCGGGTATACCGGGCGTGATGGAGGGTCTGCTCGCGACAATCGCCGAGATGATCCGCGCCGAATCTCTTCAACTGGAGAACCGCGGCTCCCTCGACACGTCGGAGGATCTCTACTTCGAAGTGGCTCGTGGCAAGTCCGCGGCCCTGTTCCGTTGGGCCCTGGGCGCCGGCGCCCTGAGCGGCGGCGCGCCGCCGGAAGTCTGCACCGCGCTCGAGGCGTATGGCGAGTCGGTCGGAGTGGCGTTCCAGTTGATCGACGACCTGCTGGATCTCGTTGGCCATCACAGCAACACCGGCAAGACGCTGTTCAGCGATCTTTCCGAGGGCAAGGTCACCTATCCACTGATCACGGTACTCGACCGTGAGCCGGAACTGATGGATACGATTCGCGCCATCGCGGACGACCATGCGTCCATCCTGGATGGCGACGGGTCCAGATTCGTGCGCGGATCAACGAAGGGCGGCAGAACCAACGGCGACAGTCCCACCAACGGCGACGGTCCGACGAACGGCGACGGTCCGACGAATGGCGGCGGCGCCGGGACCGAGGCCTCCGGTCGCCAGGGGCGTGTGCTGGAGGCAATGGCCCGTCACGGAGTCGAGGGAATCTGCCGGAGCCTTGCCGCGAACTACGTCGATCAGGGGGTTGCGGCGTTGGCTGGAGTCCCCGATGGCGCAGCCCGACGGGCGCTCACGGCGGTGGCGCACGCCAGTGCGTTGCGAGAACGGTAGGCGGGGCAGTGCCCGGAAGATCCCCGGATGGTCTATGGTCGAGACAGGAAGACTGAGTGGTGGCGGCTCGGGCGCGATGTTCGATGGCATCGCGACACGCTACGACCTCCTCAACCGGCTCAACTCCCTCGGCGCCGACAGGCGCTGGCGGCGGACGGCAGCGGAGGCGCTGCAACTCGACCGAGCAGGCGGCACGGCAAGGGTCCTGGACGTGGCTTCCGGGACCGGTGATCTCGCGATGGCCGTGGCGCGACGGTACCCTGGAGTTACGGTGCAGGGGATCGACCCTTCACGCGAGATGACCGCGATCGGACGCGCCAAGATCGAGCGGTCCGGCCTCGGGGACAGAATCCTGTTGGGCGAGGGGGATGCCCAGGATCTTGCCTTCGCCGACCACTCCTTCGACGCCGTGACGATCGCGTTCGGCATCCGCAACATTCCGGACCGCGAACGCGCGCTGCGGGAAATGGCTCGGGTTGCCCGCCCGGGGGGCAGAGTGGCGGTGCTTGAACTCGGTGAACCGCCTGCAGGTCTCGCGGGCTTGCTTCCCCGTTTCCACATCCGGTTCGTGGTTCCCCGAGTCGGTGCGCTCCTTGCCGGCGCCGAGGAGTACCGCTACCTGGAGCGGTCGATACGCGCCTTCCCTCCGGCCGCCGAGTTTGCCCGTGCGATGGCCGCCTCAGGCCTGGCGCCGATCGAGACGCGGCGCCTGACCTTCGGCGTCTGCAACCTGTTTCTTGCCCGGCCGGCTGACGCGATGTCGTCGGCGGAGGCGGGCGCATGACGTCGCCCGCCGCCGGACCGCGGTTGGTTCCACAGGCGCGAGCGCCGCGGGCCTTGCTGTCGACGCTGCGCGTCGATGCACCGCGCGTGGCGCCCGAGGGATTCCTTCGGCTGGCGGCGCGGGACTTCCGCGAGTGCGAGCCAGTTGGACATCTGTGGTCTCCGGCCAACGGCATGCAGTGCGCCGGCTGGGGCGCGGCGCGGCGCTTCGAGATCGAGTCGGACGTGCGGTCAGAACAGGTCGCTGGCGCGAACGGGCGCAACGGTTCCCCATCCGCGGTTTCCGACTCCTGTTTCGGTCCCGGGGCGCACGCCACACGCGCCGCGATTGATTGGTTGGCGGAGGGGGCATCGGGTCTGTGGGGCGAACTGGAGGGCGTCGACCCGCTCGCGCTGCGGCTCTATGGAGGTCTCGCGTTCGATCCGGGAGCGGCTGGAGGGCGACCGGGCCCGACGGGTTCAGACTGGGGCGACTTCGGCGCCGGCAGCTTCGTTCTGCCTCAGGTCGGCTATGTCGCGGAGGCGGAGTCGGCCTACCTCTATGCCGTCCTTGACGGGGCCGGCGTTGCGGCCACGCCCTCGTGGCGGCAGCGGCTGCAGCGCCTCGCCGATGAACTCGATCCGGGGAATGGGCCGGCGGGCGGCGCCAACGGGAACGGCGCCGGCCTGGACGTGGCCGAGGCCGCTCCCGGCCTGCCGGCTCTGCCTGAGATTCTGCGCAGCTTCGATCAGCCCGCTACCGAGGAGTGGCGTCGCCGGGTGGAGGAGCTCCGTAGCGAAGTCAGAGACGGGCGACTGCAGAAGGTGGTCGCGGCTCGCACGGTGGAGCTGGGTCTCGGACGGCCGTTCGGGATCGCCGATCTGGCCCGCATCGCGGAACGTCTGCGGCGGCACATGCCGACCTGCACCTGTTTCGCCTTCCTTCGCGGGGGATCGATCTTCTTCGGGGCCACGCCGGAGCTTCTCGTGCGCCGCCGCGGCAGGCGGATCGAGACCCAGGCCCTGGGAGGTTCGATCGCCAGCGATGCCTCTCCGGAGAAGCGCCGGGAGTTGGAGCGCAGCCTGCTCGAAAGCGCAAAGGACCGGCTGGAGCACGACCTTGTGGTCCGCTATCTCGTCGACCGGCTGGACCGGAGCTGTGGCGCCGCGGTGCCGCGATCTCTTCCCGGTGTGCGGGTGCTGAGGAACGTCCTGCACCTGGAGACGCCCATTTGCGCCGCGCTCGCGGAAACCGCCCAGCCGCCCCATGTGTTGCGGCTGGTGCGCGCGCTCCATCCGACTCCAGCCGTGGCGGGTAGTCCGACCGTCGGTGCGCTTCAGGCGATCCGGCGCTCGGAGGACCGGGACCGGGGTTGGTACGCGGGTCCGGTCGGGTGGTTCGACGGCCGCGGCGATGGCGAGTTCTCGGTGGCGCTCCGCTCCTGCCTCGCCGCGGGACGCAAGGGACTGCTCTACTCGGGCGCCGGCATCGTCGCCGACTCGGATCCTGACCGCGAACTGGCCGAGACGAATCTCAAGCTCGACGCGATTCTCGGAGCATGGGACTAGAACCGCCGGGCGCGGCGGAGGTGCAGTACCAGCGCGCGCGCCTCCTGGTCGGCGCCCTGGTGCGCGCGGGCGTACGGCGAGCGGTGACGAGCCCGGGTTCCCGCTCGACCCCGCTGGTGCTGGCTGCGCTCGATGTCGCGGGTGCCGGGGCGGCTGCCGAACTGGACCTCGTGAGCATCATCGACGAGCGAGCGGCCGCGTTCTTCGCGCTCGGCCAGGCCCGGGCCACCGGCATGCCGACGGCTCTGATCTGCACTTCGGGCAGTGCGCCGGCGCACTACCTGCCCGCGATCCTGGAGGCCCGTGAGGCCGGCCTGCCGCTGATCGTCCTGAGCGCCGACCGGCCGGCCGAGCTGATGGACTGCGCGGCGCCGCAGACCACGGACCAGACGAAGATGTTCGGCTCGGCCGTGAATTTCTTCGCCGAGATCGACCTGGGCGGCCGGGCGGATCCGCTGAGCCTGCGGGCCCTCCGCCGCACGGCGGTACAGGCGGTGTTCCGCTCGCGCTGGCCGCGAGGCGGGGCGGTGCATCTGAACGTGCGCGCACGAAAGCCCCTGGAGCGGCCGGAGGTTGGGGAGAACCATCCGCTGGCGGCGGCAGTGGATGATCTGCTCGGGGAGCCGCTCGAGGTCGGCGCGCCGAGCGCCGCGCCGGACCCGGACGCTCTGGACCGCGCGGTGAAGCTTTGCCGGCAGGCAGAGCGCGGACTGATCGTTGCCGGTGCTCTGACCATGCCGCCACCGGAGGTTCGCCAGGCTGCCGCCGATGTCTTCGGCCTTGGGGAACTCGCTCGCCGGACCGGCTTCCCGCTGCTGGCCGAGGCCACCAGCCAGAGCCGTTTCGTGGCAGGGGGCACTCCTGGTGGACTTGGGCATCTCGCCGACTGCCTGGGCGCGGCCTGGGCGGCCGGTGGCGGAAAGGCCCTGCCTGCACCGGACCTCGTCCTGCAGGTTGGCGCGCCACCGGTGTCGGCCGGTGCGCAGCGTCTTCTGGAGACGAGCGGTGCGCCCCAGGTCGTGCTCTCGGACGGACAGTGGACCGATCCGGCCGGGCTCGCTTCGGTGTTCCTGATGGGAGATGTAGCGGCAACCGTTGCCGGCCTGTGCCGACGATTGGATGGAGTTGCGCCGCATCAGGCAGCCCGTGGATGGCGTTTCGACGTGCTCGACCTTGCCTGTCGGCTCCGCAGCGCGGCTGCGAATGTGTGTGCGGGCGCCGGAGAGAGGCGTCTTCACGATGGGGACACGGCGCGGGCGGCGGTCGCCGCGACACCGGCGGAAGCTCTGTTGATGTTGGGGAACAGTCTCCCCGTGCGTCTGGTCGAGACGTGGGTTGACCGGCTCGACCGGCGCCTCTGGGTCGCCAGCCAGCGTGGGTTGAGTGGCATCGACGGCCTGGTGGCGGGGTTTCTGGGCTCCCTCTCGAGCGGCGGCTTTCCTGCAGGCGTCCTGCTCGTCGGCGATGTCAGCCTGTTGCACGATCTCGACGGTCTCACGGTGGCTTCCGAGTACGGCGACGGACCTCCGGCGGTCATCGTCGTGATCGACAACGGAGGCGGACGGATCTTCGAGCGGCTTCCGGTCGCGTCGTCCCCGGTCTTCCGTGGCCCGGAAGGCAAACACTGGCTGACTCCCCACGGGGTCGACTTCGCCGGTCTGGCGCAGGCGTTCGGCTTGGCGTACGCCCGGGTCGACGAACTCCCCGGGCTTGAGGGAGAGCTCTTGGCCGCCGTCGGCCGGAGGGGCGTCTCGCTTCTCGTCGCCGGGAGCAGTCCGGGTGCGCTGCAGGAGGCCGAGGAGGTGTTGCAGCGGGCCATGGCCTCCTCTGGCCCATGACCACGGCCGTCCTGATCCACGGCTTCTCCGGCAGCCCGGAGAGTTGGCGGCACGTAGCAAGTCGACTTCGCGTGCGGACCTGTTCGCCCGCGGTCTGCGGGCATGGAACCGGAAGCCCGGCGGCCCCGGCCACCGTTGGCGGCTGCTCCTTCGAGGCCGAAGTCGATCGGCTGGCATCCGAGGTCAGGGAGGCCGCGCCGGCGCCGCGCTATCTGGCCGGCTACTCGCTCGGCGGTCGTCTGGCGTTGGGATTGCTCGTTCGCCACCCGAGCCTGTTCCTGGGCGCCGCCCTGATCGGAGCGAATCCGGGCATCGACGGCGAAACCGAGCGTGCGGCCCGGAGCGTGGCGGACGACGATTGGGCGCGCTGCATCGAGGAACAGGGCGTCGCCGCGTTCGACCGCAAGTGGTCCGCTCTGCCCCTCTTCGAGAGCCAGGGTCGGCTCGGCGCAGAGACAGTGGCCGAGCAGCGCAGGATCCGGCTCGGCCACGATCCGGGTGCCCTGGCCGCGGCGATGAGAGCGCTCAGCCTCGGTGCGATGCCGGACTACCGGTCCTTCCTGCCCATGATCTCCTGCCCGGTCGAGCTGATCGTGGGTAGTCTGGATACGAAGTTTGTCGCTCTGGCGCGACAGATGGCCGGCCGACTGCCGGCGGCCGGGGTGCGGGTAGTCGACGGAGTGGGGCACAACGTGCCCCTGGAAGCTCCGGAGCGGCTGGTGGAGCTTCTGGTAGAGGCGATGCTCAGCGCGGTGTAGTGGCGGGGCGTTGTAGTGTCACCGGTCGAAGGAGGCGTGCGGGATGAGTGGGGAATCGCACCAGGAGTGGCGGAGAGCCGGTGAGTACACCGACATTCGGTACGAGAAGTCCTATGTCGATGGTGAGCCGGAGGGGATCTCCAAGATCACGATCAACCGGCCGGAGGTTCGCAACGCTTTCCGGCCGCTGACGGTCAAGGAGATGAGCTCGGCGGTCGACCAGGCGCGGGACGACGGCGAAGTGGGAGCGGTCATCCTGACCGGCGAGGGGCCGATGGCGTTCTGTTCGGGCGGTGATCAGCGGATCCGGGGCGACGCCGGCTACGTCGGGGACGACGGTGTGCCGCGCCTCAACGTGCTCGACCTGCAGCGGCAGATCCGCACGTTGCCCAAACCGGTCGTCGCCATGGTGGCCGGCTACGCGATCGGTGGCGGCCACGTGCTGCACATGATCTGCGACCTGACGATCGCGGCGGACAACGCGCGTTTCGGTCAAACCGGTCCGCGCGTGGGCAGCTTCGACGGCGGTTACGGCGCCTCCTACATGGCGCGGATCGTGGGCCAGAAAAAGGCGCGGGAGATCTGGTTCCTGTGCCGGCAGTACGACGCCCGGCAGGCGCTGGACATGGGACTTGTCAACACCGTCGTGCCGCTGGAGCGGCTCGAGGAGGAGACGCTCCAATGGTGCCGCGAGATGCTGGCCAACAGCCCCATGGCGCTGCGCTGCCTGAAGGCGGCGATGAACGCCGACTGCGACGGTCAGGCAGGTCTCCAGGAACTCGCGGGCAACGCGACGCTGCTGTTCTACATGACGCAGGAAGGGCAGGAGGGTCGCCAGGCGTTCCTCGAGAAACGGAAGCCCGATTTCTCGAAGTTCCAGCGCTATCCATGAGCAGCAGCGGCGGCTTGCGAGCCTGGGTGCAGGCGAGCCGGCCGAAGACCCTCTGGGCCGCGGTGACGCCGGTGGTGGTCGGTACGGCCTGCGCCGTCTCCGTCTCCGGTTTCGTTCCCGGTGCCGCCCTGGCCGCCCTCGGGGTCGCGATCTCGATTCAGATCGGCACCAACCTCTCGAACGACGTCCTCGACTTCGACCGCGGCGCCGACACGGAGCGGCGCGTCGGCCCGGCGCGGGCGGTTCAGTCGGGACTGCTCAGCCGCGGCCAGGTATGGGCCGGGGCCTGGGTCGCGTTCGGGATCTGCATGGCGTGCGGGCTCTATCTGGCGGCCGTGGCCGGCTGGCCGGTCCTCGTTGTCGGCGCGGTGTCGATTGCGTCCGGGCTGCTCTACACGGCCGGGCCGTGGGCGCTGGCGTACACCGGGCTGGGCGATCTGTTCGTCGTCCTCTTCTTCGGCCTGGTGGCGGTGTGCGGCACGGTGTACGTGCAGGCGCTTCAGGTGCCGGTGGCGGCGTGGTGGTCCGGCCTGGCGGTCGGTGCGCTGACGACGGCGATCCTGGTCACCAACAACCTGCGCGACCTTGAAGGGGACGCGCTCGCCGGCAAGCGGACGTTGGCGGTGCGCTTCGGCCCCCGGTTCGCGCGGCTCGAGTATGCGGCGCTGCTGCTGGCCGCCCACCTTGCGCCGCTGCCCCTCGTGCCCCGCCTGGGCCCCTGGCCTCTCCTGTCCTGGTTGGCGCTGCCATTCGCGGTGGTCCTGCTGCGGTCCGTATGGCGTAGCGAGGGGGCAATGCTCAACGCTGCCCTCGCGGCGACTGCCCGCCTGCTCCTGGTGTTCGGTGTGCTGCTGTCGGTCGGCATCGTGTTGGGGGCTGCACGCTGAGAACGCAGTTGTCGGTTCGTGCCGCCGCGCGGGAGGCGCCGGAGGGGGTTGCGCTTGCCGATGGCGGGCGCGCGCTGACATGGGCCGAACTGGCGGAGCTCACGGATCGGGTCCGCGCCACCGTTCAGAGCCGTCATGAGGCCGCGCCGCATCAGGTGGTTGCGGTCGTGGGCGGGATGGGCGCCGAAACGGTCACGGCGATCCTGGCCCTGTTGGAGGACCGGGTGTCCTTCGTCCTCCTTCATCCGCGCTGGACCAGTGCCGAGAGGGACCGGGCGCTGGCGATGACCGGCGCCTCGCTCGTGATCGAGGGCGACGGCGCGCTGGCCGCGCTGCCCGGAGGCGCGGCGAACAGGAGCGCGATCGGCGGCGGCGCGGTGGTCGTCTTCACGTCCGGCACCACAGGCCGGCCGCGAGGCGCCGTCCTCAGCCACGCGGCGCTTCGGGCTTCGTCGGCGGCGCACACCGCGGTCTTCGGGTGGTACGAGGGCGATCGCTGGCTGCTCAGCCTGCCGACGGCGCACGTGGGCGGTCTCATGATCGTGGTCCGATCGCTCCTGGCGCGGAGAACGATCGTTCTGGGCGGGCGCGAGGCGGACGGCGCGTTCGACGCGGACGCCACGCTGCGGACGATCGAGCGCCAGCGGGTGACCCTGCTCTCCGTGGTGCCCACGACGCTCGGCCGCCTGCTGGATGGTCACGAGGGCGGGCCGCCGGCATCGCTGCGTGCGGTGCTCGTGGGTGGGGCGCCGGCATCGCCGGCGCTGATGGCGCGCGCCCGGCGGCAAAGCTGGCCGGTGTTCGCCACCTACGGGCTCACGGAGGCGTGTTCCCAGGTCGCCACGGAGCGTCCGCGGGAGGCGTTCGGAGGCATGGGCGGGCCGCTGCCTGGAGTCGAGGTGCGGATTGCGCTTCCGGATGGGAATGCCGGCTCGGTCCAGATTCGCGGTCCAGTCCTGTTCGACGGTTATCTCGGTTCCGAACCGGGCGCGCCGCTGGACCGTCCCTTCGACGCGGACGGCTGGTTCGATACCGGCGACCTGGGCGCGCTGGACGATGGCGGTGGACTCCGCATCCGGGGTCGCCGATTGGACCGCATCCTGACGGGTGGCGAGAACGTCGATCCGACCGAGGTCGAAGCCGCCGTGATCGAGTGGCCGGGCGCGGCGGCGGCGTGTGTCGTCGGCGTCCGCGACGACGAGTGGGGCGAACGGGTGGCGGCGGTCGTGGTGGGCTCGGGCGGTTTCGAGGCCGCCGGCGGGCTGGCCGGCCTGGAGGAGCACCTGTGCGACCGTTTGGCCGGTTTCAAGCGACCGCGGTGCTGGAGAATGGTCGAGCGCCTGCCGCTAGCGCCATCGGGAAAGGTCGACCGGCGGGCCTGCCGAGGTCTCCTGGTCGAATCGGGCGCCGTCTGCTCGGTGGGGCGCGGTGCGGTGAGCGTTCTCGCGGTGGTGGATGACTTCGAGGAGCGGCTCCATCTCCGGCGTCGGTTGGCCGCCTTCGAGCCCTACCGCTACCAGGGGAACGACGGTGTGATACCTGCTCTGCACATCGACGACTTCACGGGGATCCCCTTTCTCGACGGCATCGCGGGGGTCGTGCACTACCAGCACCGGGCCCGAGTTCGGGCTGCGCAGGGTGACATCGTTGCCGCCACGACCGCCCCGTCTCCCGGCTACGAGCGGTACTTCCGGGATGTCTTGGGTCTCGGCTCGGCGGAGTTGCTCGAGGTCGATCCCGGTCGCGACCTGCTCGCGGTCGCGCGAGGCTGCATGACCGGTGCTCCACGGGCCCGTTTGGCCGCTCTGGCGGCCGCAAGGGGGGGACTGGTGATCGAGCCCTTCATGGGCATCGAGGTGATCTGGGAGCTGGCCGCGGCGGTCGCCACCGACAGCGGGGCGGAAGTGCGAGTGCTGGCGCCGCCCCCGCCGGTTGCCTGGATCGCGAACGACAAGGCGAGCTTCGAGGATCTGGTGACCGCCGTCCTGGGGCCCGGCTTCCTGCCCGCCAGCCGTCGCTCGGCGTCCGCCGAGGGCCTGGCTCGCGGGTTGCTCGAACTGGCCGAGGCGAGCCCGGCTGTGGCGCTCAAGCGGTTGCGCTGCGCGTCGGCGATGGGCAACGAGGTGTTCGAGTCGACGACCCTGCGCCGGAAGGGATCCGCCGGCGTTCTCGACATCGTTCGCGGTTTTCTCGAGCGCACCGATTGGGACGGCAGCGAGGAGGTGCTCGCGGTTGCCTGGGAAGAATCGACATCGTCGCCTTCGACCCAGTGGTGGTTGCCGCCGCCCGGCGGCGGTGGGCCGCGGCTCGACGGTGTTTACGAGCAGATCCTGGCGGGCGAGGAGGGCGTCTTCGTGGGCAGCCGGCCGAGTGGCCTGCCCTCCGATGTAGAGCAGGCGATCGTCTCGCATTCGGGCCGGGTAGCGGCCGCTCTGCAGGGTATGGGCTACGTAGGCCGCTGCTCGTTCGATCACCTCGTGCTGCCGCAAGGACGGGTCGTGTTCACGGAATGCAACGGGCGCTGGGGCGGGACGAGCACGCCGATGAACCTGGTCGACCGGCTGTATCCGGAGGGCCGCCCCGCCTACCAGGCGCAGGGCTTCGTTCACCGCGATCTGGCCGGTCTGAGCTTCGAGGAACTCCGGGCCAGACTGGGCGCTTCACTGCGCGATCGTGGGATCGGCGCCGGGCGCTTCCTGCTCTACAACGTCGGGTCGCTGGAGCGGTTCGGCAAGTTCGATGTCGTGGCGATCGGGTCGAGCCCTGAGCACGTCGATCAGTTGATGACCGAGGAACTACCGGGGCGGCTCGGACTGGTCTAGGCCTGGTCTAGGCGTCACGCAAGCTACGGTCCAGCGCCTCTCGCTCAAAGCGAGGCGCGACTGCGGCCTTCGTCGCGCAGACTACGGTCCAGCGCCTCGCTCATCTGGCGCAGGCGCTCCGCTTCGGCGGGGGAGAGCACGCCGCCGCTCTCGCAGGCGCCGATCGTCAGCGTCATCTCGTTCAGGTGGGCGAGCGCCTCATCGGGCTCTGCCCGCTTGGCGGTCGGCGCGTGAGCCGCCGCAAAGAGCAGCGTCGACAGGGTGAGCGCGAGGCGGCGCAGCCGCTGGCGCGGCGGCGCCGGGGCTGACTCCTCTTGCGCCGTCGCGTTGTAGACGTCGGCGAGCAGGATCCGCGAGATCGCGTATGCATCCTTCATGTCGATCGATTTCTTCCTGTCGATGCCCGGAGATCGGACCGGGCGCCCCCACAAGGTACAACGCATCGGGGCCCGGATTGGTTTCCGGAGTAAACAGATGAATCAACAGGCCCGAGGGCAGTGCCCCGGACGTGGGCTCCGCTACCAGTGGTAGGAACCGCGCACGCCGAGCACATAGCCCGACGGCAGGAGTCCGGGGCTGTCGCGGCGAGCTCCCTCGACATCGAGGTCGAGCGACTCCCAGAGTCTCAGCCGCGCACCGAGGCGGTACGCCTGCCCCGACTGTTCCGACAGGCCGGCGCCAAGGTAGGGCATCAGTCGGGCTCGGTCGCCGAACAGGTTCAGCCGGTAGCCGAGATCGGCCTCCGCCAGGGACCGCATCTCCCCTTCGCGGTGTCCGAGCGCCATGGCGCCCTGTTGCTGCTCCCAGAGGCGGGTGACGCCACTCGAGGCGTTACCCCAGGAGGAGCGCAGGCCGAATGAGAGACCGCTGTCCGACGCTCCGGGATCGACTCGGACGGCGCCGGCAAGGCCCCATTCGGTGAGTTCGCCGGACTGGTGGGTCAGCAGCGAGCGGCCCTTCAGCTCCATGAGCAATCCGCGAGGGGCATTTGCGTAGCGGAGACCGGCGCCGAACTCCATTCCGCCTCCCGTCTCGGCATCCCCGCCGTCCCAGCGCAGACCCACCTCAGCGGACGGTATGAGGACCGCGCCCGAGCCGAGCCTGGTGGTCCTGGACCCCTCCATCATCAGGCGCGCACGGCTCACGTCCCTCGACAGCTCGGGCAGGGCCACGCTCTCGTCGGCGGTTGCGTTCAGCATCAGGAAGTCGGTCTTGAGGGCCAGGTCCAGACAGTGGCACTCGGAAGAGGACTTCTTCAGGTCCTGCCGGAGGCCGACCGCACCCATGCTCATCGCGATATCGGTCTCGATCGAGCCCAGGTCGCGCTGGGTCATGGTCATCGAGCCCCGGCCCTGGCCGAGGATGCCCCAGATCGAGAAGGTGTCAGTCAGTGCGACGCGCAGGTAGGGCAGGCCGGTGGTCAGGGAACTCTCCATGTCGGTGTCCCGCTTGACCCGGCGCCCGTTTCCGTACTCGAGGACATCACCCTGCCCGAAGGAGTGGGAGGCGGCGACGCCGAAGATCACACGTCCCCGCTCGAAGTCGATTCCCACCGTGCCGGTCGAGACATCGCCGTCAACTGAGATATTGGTTTCGCCGCCGCCGAAGCGTGTCGTCGCACCGCGGCCCCAGATCGACCAACCGTAGCCGGCGGCGTCTTCCATGCCGGTTTGACTTCCTTCGTCGGCCGTGGCGACGAGGCCCAGGCCGATCCGGTCTCCGCCAGTGGAACCGGAGAACTGGAAGGAACTCCGCAGCAGGAGGTCAGCCAACTCCATGCCGAAGATTCCGGAGTTGCCGGTTCGACTGCTCGCTGGACCGCCGGGGAATGAACGATGGCCGCCAGCGTAGGGCTGACGTGCACCGAAGCCAGTGGGCGGTTGGAGCAGACCGGTGGAGGCATGTCCGCCGAATGAACCGGAACTCTGGCCCGACATACCGGTGGCGGACGGTGCTCCAGGATGACCGGGCAGCAGCCCCGCACTGGTTGCGGGACCCGTCCAGGAGGCGCCGGCCGCGCTCCATGATTCGCTGCTCGACAGGTCGAGCCTCCTGCCTGCGATCGTCATGTGAGAGCCTTGGGGGCGTCGGCGGCGGAATCGATCTTCCACCGCTTCCAACGCGTGACTCGCCGCGGTGCGGGAGAAGCGCGCCAGCCAGGCCTCGACGAGTTCGGGTCCGTCGTCGTCCTGGATGACGCCCGACGCCTTCGATACTTCGAGCGTCGCATTCGTCGGATCGGACAGCGTGATGTGGAAGATCTCCGTCTCTTCGTGCACCAGGTCGTCGAGCAACCCGACCGCAACCTCCGCCAAGGTCTGACCTGGCGCGAAGGTCAGAGTCCCGATCCCCGCGGCGTAGTCCGTTCCCGCCGTCGCCGATCCGTCCGACGTGGCCCAGCGAACGGTCGCCGGCTGCCTGGCGGCTCGGCTGAGGGTGGCAGTGAACACCAGAACGCCGGCGGATTCGTCGGCGCCGGAATCGGTGATCCGGATTTCGGGCGGCTGCGGGGGCGGCTCAGGGGCCCTGTCGTCGTCCCTGATCGTGCCCGTTGCCGAGATGGTGCGCCCGTTGATCCTCGCGTTGACCGGTCGGCTGAGGGTCAGAGTCAGGGTCTCGTTCTCTTCCCTCACGTTGTCGTCGATCAGTTCGACGAGGATGGTTCCTCGGGTTGCGGTCGGACCGAGAATCAGGGCGCCGCTGGCCGGCACGTAGTCCTGTTCCGGTTTCGCCGTGCCCGGTACGGTCGTCCACTCAACGGTCACCGACTGGGTGGTCCGACCCTCGAGCGTGACGGCGAACTCCAGTTCACGGTCATCTTCGTCGGCATAGGCATTGGCGATCCGGATGCGCGGGAAAGCGTCGTTGTCGAGGATGGTTCCAGTAGCCGTTGCCATGTTGTCCGCGATGGTGGCGTTGGTCGGTCCGCTCAGGGCAACCGACAGGGTCTCGTCGTCCTCCTGAACCTTGTCGTCTCGCACTGGGACGTGAATCGTGCGGGCGGTCTGACCGGGCATGAAGGTCAACGTTCCACTCGATTCCGTGTAGTCACGGTCGCTGCCAGGCGTGGCGGTGCCAGCCGATGTCGCCCAGTCGACGGTCACCTGTTCGCCGGTCTCGGTGGTGAGGGTTACCGCAAACGACAGCCCGCCTTCGTCCTCCGAAGCGCTGGTATCAGCGATGCCGACCGTCGATTCGTCGCCGTCGTCGCCGTCGTCGCCGTCGTCGCCATCGTCGCCGTCGTCGCCATCGTCGTCGCCATCGTCGCCATCGTCGTCGCCGTCGTCGCCGTCGTCGCCATCGTCGCCATCGTCGCCATCGTCGTCGCCATCGTCGCCATCGTCGTCGCCATCGTCGCCATCGTCGCCGTCGTCGCCGTCGTCGCCATCGTCGCCATCGTCGTCGCCATCGTCGTCGCCATCGTCGTCGCCATCGTCGCCGTCGTCGCCATCGTCGCCGTCGTCGCCATCGTCGTCGCCATCGTCGCCATTGTCGCCGTCGTCGCCGTCGTCGCCGTCGTCGCCGTCGTCGCCGTCGTCGCCGTCGTCGCCATCGTCGCCACCACCGCCGTCGCCACCACCGCCGTCGCCACCACCGCCGCCGCCACCGCCGCCACCGCCGCCACCGCCACCGCCGCCGCCGCCGCCACCGCCGCCGCCACCGCCACCGCCGCCGCCGCCGCCGGGGTCACCGTGTGTGCAGGGCCATGGGGCGCCGGGGAGCGGGAGGATCGTTCCAAGCGTCGTGCGGTTCGTGGGCCCGCTGGCGCCGTGAACTTCGAGGACTACGAACTCGAGTTGGTATCCCTGGGGCGCGATGCACCGGCCTGGACATACCCGTACGGTCGCGGTCTTCGTGACCGTGTCGCTGCCTGCCGGGAAGATCAGTTCCCCGCTCTGGTACTCGAAGTCGCCGTAGCCGCCCTCGCTCGGCTCGGCACACAGGTCTGTGCCCGGTGGATGGATCTCCGGTATCGGCGACCGTTGGGCGGTTGGGCCGTTGTCCGCTTTGTACCGCACGCGGACTTCGCCGCTTTGAGAGCTGCGATTCAGCGTAACCGTGAGCGGCACGCCGGTTCGCTCGTCGCCGGAACCGCCTGCGATGGAAATCGTTTGTGCCTGGGCTGAAGCGGTCGAGCCGAGGAGGAGGAGGACGGGCAGAAACAAGAGGCCGGCGAGCCGCTCGTAGCCCCGCGTCACGACTCGCCGATGCGCGCTTCCGGCGCGACAAGGCGGTGCCGAAGTCTCGGGCTGGTGGACTTGAGCTTTCAACCTACTTCTTACCCATGCGGGTGGAGCCCAAACCGAGAGGAAAGCCCTGGGAGCCGGGCTCTTCCCGTAGGCCTCCTTGTATACACGAAGTATAGCCATAATACTATTGGTCTGCTCGCCCAACCACGATCCGAGCTTCTAGTGGCCTACAAGGGGCGCTGGGGCTCGGCCGGAAACCTGTCACGACACTCGCCGGTCGCGGGTCGATCTACTACCTTCTCCCGTGCGACGCGACGATCGTCGAGGCGGACGGCGACTAGCTTACCGCCTCGGATGCGGTCGCTGTCAAGAATCTCCGGATTCGTCCGCTAGTTGCCCTTGCAGCGCCGTTCTTCGCTCTGAGACCTCCTGCCGGGCCCACAGGCGGTTTGGAAGTTGCCGTTGAAGCTGGGTGAAGCAACGGGTAGGCGCGGGTCGCAGTCTAGAGCAGATCCGCCATTCGTTCCTGCACGACCCGGCGGTCGTCGAGACGGACGGCACTGAGCCGACCGCCCCAGACGCAGCCGGTGTCCAGAGCGATCAGATGCGGTCGGAGGTGCAGGCCGAGAGCGGCCCAGTGACCGCACACTACGGCGTGGTCGGGACAGCCGCGCGGCTCGACGTCGAACCAGGGTTGCAGCCCCTCGGGCGCCTCTTCGGGCGGTCCGTTGAAACGATGGGGTCTGGCCTCGGAATCGACCATCCGCATGCGTGTCAACGTGGTGAGCGCGCCCCTGCTCACCGCTTGGGAGTCGCTTTCTGGACTCGTGTTCCGGCGAGCTTCGTGTTTCGTCGTGCCGCTCCCGGGTTCGTCTGGGTTCTGGCGACGCAGCAGAAGCACCGCGTTCGACCCGCGGAGTTCCCCTTCCAGACTCCGGCCTGCTGCGAGGGCGTCTCTCGGTGACCAACCCGGCTGCAGGCCTGCGTGGACCAGCACGAAGTCGGCATCGCCAATTTGCCCGATGTGGACAAAGGGGCGGTGACGGAGCCAGTCGACCAGGTCGGGGCCGTCGGTGGCGTTTAGCACGTCTTCCAGGGTGTCGTCCGACCGGGCCCTGGCGATGCCGAGCCCGCGGGCGATCAGGTGCAGGTCGTGGTTTCCCAGCACGACCTGGAAGCGATTGCCCATCTCGTCGTCCAGCGCCCGCGCCCAGCGGAGCACATCGAGCGAACCCGGGCCCCGATTCACCAGGTCGCCGACCATCCAGAGGCGGTCCCTACGGACGTCGAGATCGAGCCGCCGGATCAGCGCCTCCAGGGTGCGGAAGCAGCCGTGGACATCGCCGATCGCCCAGGTCGCCACCGGAGTCCCCGACTTCGCCGGCGTCAGTCGACGATGGCCTGGTAGGCCAGGGTCTGAAGGTCCTGGCGAATGTTGAGGTGCGTGTAGGGCCTCACCTGAGTCATCAGGACGCCGATCAGTTCCTCCTTGGGATCGACCCAGAAGACGGTGCAGTAGGCGCCGCCCCAGGAGTAGGACCCGACCGAGGCGGGCATTGCCGAGGGTCCCTTGTCGGTGACCACGCTGTAGCCGAGCCCGAAGCCATAGCCCGGTCCACGCAGCCAGATGCCGTGGTCGCCGGTGTGGTTCGTCGTCATCAGTTCGACGGTCTTGCGGCCGAGCACTCGAGTCCCGTCGAGTTCGCCGCCGGAGAGCATCATCTGGTGGAAGCGGTAGTAGTCGGCGGCGGTCGAAACCAGCCCGCCGGAGCCGCTGAAGAACTTTTGCGGCTCGCGCACCTGGCGGGCGTTCAAGTCCGGCGCCTCGGTGAGGACGATCGTGCCGTCCTCGCCGGGCCGGTAGAGGGCGGCGAAACGGTCGACCTTCGATTCGGGCAGGTAGAAGTAGGTGTCGGTCATGCCGAGCGGCGCGAAGATCCGCTCCTTGAGGTACTCGTCGAAGGTCTGCCCCGAGAGGACCTCGACCAGCCGGCCCACGACGTCGACTGAGGGCCCGTATTGCCAGGCGTCACCGGGATGGAACTCCAGCGGCACTTCGGCCAGGGCGGAGACGAAATCGCCGACCGTCCAGTCGGGCGTGCGTTGCTCCCTGAGCTTGGCGTACTCGGCGCCGGCCAGCCCCCGGTAGCTGTTCGCGAAGCCGGCGGTGTGGGTGAGGATGTGCTGGACGGTGATCGGCCGCGCGGCCTCAGCCAGCTTGTAGGGCGCTCCCAGGTACTCGTCCGCGTCCGGGACGACCGCGACCTGCATCTCGGCAAACTCGGGCAGGTACTTGGCGATCGGGTCGCGGAGCTGGAACCGGCCCTCTTCGTACAGGGTCATCAGCGCGACGGAGGCGATCGGCTTGGTCATCGAGGCGATGCGGAAGATCGTGTCCCGGGTCATGGGAGCGCCTTCTTCCTCCCACCTCTGGCCCTGGGCCTCGAAGTGGACGACCTTGCCGCGGCGCGCGACCAGGGTGACGATGCCGGCGACCTGCTCTCGGTCGATGTAGCCGGCCATCGCGTCCGAGAGGCGCTGCAGCCGCTCGCTGGACATGCCGACGCTCTCCGGGTCGACGACCGGGAGCGGCGCCGCCTCGGCCTGATCGGCCGCCGCGGCGGGAGGTGCGGCCGCAGCCGCGCCGGGCAGGAGAGCGAGGAGCGTGAGCAGGGCGGCGAACAGTCCGATGCGGCGGTTGAGGTTCATTTTGGGTCTCCTCCGGGAGAGTTGCTTGAGGAAGGTCGTGATGCGAGTCATCGCCTCGCCCGCGGCGTCAGCTTCGTCGTGTGACGCTCGCCGTCGCGCAGGTAGACGACATCGATCGGGACATCGACCTTCACCGCGTCCAGGGCGTAGGTGTAGTCGTAGATGTTGGCGATCTGCTGACCGGCGAACTCGACGATCACGTCGCCGCTCTGCAGGCCGGCCTCGGCCGCCGGGCCGCCCTCCATCACGCCGCCGAGCAGGAGGCCCTCGAGCTCGCTCGCGTAGTCGGGGATCGTGCCGGTGTAGGCGCGCACCGTGTCGCGGCTCCCGCCCTGCTGCAGCGAGCGCTCGACCTTGGCGAACTGGAGCGGTTCGGTGCGGTTCGCGGCCCTTCGTGTGAGCAGGGCGGCGAAGCGGGTCACCCGCTCGAGCTCGTCGTAGTCGATCCGATCCGCAGTGTCCGTGGGGCGGTGGTAGTCCTCGTGCGAGCCGCTGAACAGGTTGGCGGTCGGGATGCCGGCGCGGTTGAAGCTCGAACTGTCGGTCGGCAGGTACGGATCGGTCTGCATGCCGAGGTCGAAGCCCACCGGGACGTTGGCGGCCTCGACCAGACCGTTCCAGTCGGGGCTCGAACCCAGCGCCTGGATACTCAGGCGGTTGTCGCGGACCCGGCCGACCATGTCGAGGTTGACGTAGGCCGCGATCTGGTCCGTCGGGATGATCGGGTGGTCGATGAAGTTCGCGGAGCCGAGGAGACCGAGTTCCTCGCCGGACCATAGAGCGACCGCGACGTTCCGGTCGTGTCCTGTCTCCCGCAGTTGGCGTGCCGCTTCGATCACCGCGGCGGTGCCGGAGGCGTTGTCGTCGGCGCCGGGGTGCATGGTGTTCGTCTCGTCCTCGCGGGCGAGGGAGTTGCCGCCGCGGCCGTGGCCGAGGTGGTCGTAGTGGGCGCCGAGCACCACCCACGGCTTCTCGCGGTTGGCGCTCTCTCCGCCGGCAAGGACCGCGACGACGTTGTGGGCCTGGCGCCGCTCGCGTTCGATGGCGACGTTCAGGCTGATCCGGACGCCGGGAAGGTCGAATCCGGCGCTGTGCGGGTTGCCGTCGTCGAAGCTCTGCTGGATCTCCTCGAGGGTCCGGCCGAAGCCCGCGAAGATCGCCTCGCCGACTTCGCCGCCGATGCTGGCGGCAGTGATGCCGGACCCGGCGGCGGCGGTGTCGAAGGCCATGGGGACGGTGGCGCCGGCGTTCGGCGAGCGCGGCCCGGTCAGGACCAGGAGCGCCTTGGCGCCGGCCTCGCGCGCGGTCAACGCCTTGTAGCGAAGTCCGGAGTACCGGTTGAGGATGGCCCGCGCCTCCCCCTCGACATCCTCGGGGACGTAGCGGAGGACGACGGCGATCTTGTCCTTGACGTCCAGGGTGGCGTAGCTGTCGTAGCCGAAGTCCTGGGAGTCGGGGACACGGATGCCGTAGCCGGCAAACACCACCGGTCCCTCCACGCCGACTGCGTCGGAGAAGCCGAGGGCCTGGATCTGCGTGCCGTCGTCGAAGCTGTGACTTGCGCCGTCCGTTTCGATCCGGATCGTCGACCCCATGTCGCGGGCGCCGGCCACAAACTCGAAGTCGAGCACCAGGTCGTCCTCGCCGGGCAGGGGCGTGGCGCCGATCTCCCGGAGCTGCCTTGCGATGTACTCGGCGGCCAGCTTCTCGCCGTCGGAACCGGTCAGCCGACCTCCCAGCTCGGGCGCGGCGAGCGCGGCCACGTGTGCCTTCAAGGCGACCTCGGGGTCGTCGTGGTCGGTGACCGCCCGCGGTTCCTGCGGGCGTTGCCGCCGTGGCGATGCAGCGAGAGCCTCGAGCGCCGCCTCGTGATTCCAGTCCGCGATGTAGAGCTGGCCGCCGTCGCCAGCGTGCCGGCTGGAGGTCCAGGCGAGTCGGCGGCCGTCCGGTGAGGGAACGGGAAGTCCATCGAAGCGGTCGGTGTAGGTGACCCGGACCGGCTCCTTCGTGCCCTCCGTGTCGACGATGAAGACCTCGAAGTTCTCGAAACCGAGCTTGTTCGAGGCGAAGAAGATGTACTCGCCGGATGGGTGCTGGTACGGGGCCCAGCTCATGGCGCCGAAGTCGGTCAGTTGGCGCTGGTCCGAGCCGTCCGGCTTCATCGACCAGACGTCGGCGATCAGACCGTCTTCGGTGAAGCGCCGCCACACGATCCGGGAACCGTCGGCGAAGAAGAAGGGACCACCGTCGTAGCCGGGTACGTTCGTGAGGCGGGTCTGGCCGCTGCCGTCGGACCGCATGATGTAGATCTCGCCGAAGTAGGCGGTGTCGACTTCCAGCAGGTTCGCTTCGCGCTCATTGAGGTCCCGGTTGTACGCGTCCCGGGTGGAGGAGAAGACGACCCACTCTCCGTTGGGTGAGTAGCTGCCCTCGGCGTCGTAGCCGCGGGCATCGGTGAGCCTGACCGGGTCGCCGCCGGCCATCGGCACGGAGTAGATCTCCATCTCCGGGTCGTAGTCCCAGGCGTAGCGGCGCTCCTGCCCCGAAGCGCGGAAGTCGAGTTCCTGCTGCTGCAGCTCGGCGGAACGTGGGTCGCCGTGCGTGGACCCGAACAGGATCTCGGTCCCGTCCGGTCGGATGAAGGCGCAGGTCGTCTTGCCAGTGCCGGTGGAAACTCTCCGCGTGTCGCCGGTGGCCAGATCGAGCAGATAGATCTGGTAGAACGGATTATCGGGCCGCCGCTCGCTCTGGAAGACCAGAAGCCCGCCGTCGGCGGAGAAGTAGCCCTCGCCGGAGCGCCGCCCCTCGTAGATCAGGCGCCGGCTGCGCTCGAGGAAGGTGCTCTCGTCGGGTTCGCCGTCCGCGGCGGGCGCCGGTGCGGCGGGGAGCGCCAGGAGCGCGGCGGCCCAGACGGCAGCCTGGAGTGCATTGTTGGAGGTCTGCATGAACGGTTGCCGAGGCTAGCACCGGGTGCACCGGAGTCGTCGAGTGGCTGCTACCCTGCCTCTTCATGCTGCACGGTCTGCCGATCTCGACCTGGGCTTTGCTGGTGGCCTCGGTCTGCGCTGGGCCGGCGCTCCACTTTCTGCGGCGCTGGAGGGAGGCGCGGCGCGGGCGCCGTGGCGAGGATGGATCGGCAAGGGGCGGCGCCGCATGAACGCGAGCTACGTGGTCCTGGTTCCGCTCGGCCTGTACATGCTGGTGCTGCTCGGCCTCGGCCTG
Organism: Candidatus Multivorans sp.; assembly: GCA_965216125.1. Lineage (GTDB taxonomy): Bacteria > Acidobacteriota > Thermoanaerobaculia > Multivoradales > Multivoraceae > Multivorans. Next base: position 2,889,360 of record OZ244152.1, read on the forward strand.
TGGAGCCGGCGCGAGGGAGCGAGCCTGGAGGGCTACTACATAGCCGGCAGGAAGCTGCCGTCCTGGGTGATCGCCTTCAGTTCGAACGCCACGGGCGAGAGCGGCTGGCTGCTCCTCGGCCTCACCGGGATGGGCTACGCGGTCGGCTTCCACGCGCTCTGGGTCGTGTTCGGCGAAGTGATGGGCGTGGCGCTCGCGTGGACCTTCGTCGCGCGCCCGTTCAAGGAGTACACCGACCGCTACCGGTCGATCACCGTTCCCGACTACCTGGAGCAGCGGTTCCGGGACCGCTATCACCTCCTCAGGGTGCTTTCGATAGCGATCACCCTGTCCATGGTCACGGTCTACTGCTGCGCTCAACTGGTCGCGACGGGAAAGGTGTTCTCGTCGTTCCTTGGCTTCAGCTATGGCGCCGGCGTGTGGCTGGGGGTGGTGGTCACGGTGTTCTACACCGCCGTCGGCGGCTTCAAGGCGGTCGCCTACTCGGACCTGGTGCAGGGCCTGCTCATGGTGGGCGGACTGGTTCTGCTGCCGATCGTGGGCTTTGCCGCCGCCGGCGGCTGGAGCGAAGTGATCGGCACGCTCGAGGCGGCGGATCCGAACCTGTTGCGGGCCATGGGCAGCCACGGAGCGACCTGGCCGGGCGTCCTTTCGGCCGTGAGTTTCGCCGGCATCGGGCTCGCCTTCCTGGGCGCGCCGCAGCTCCTGACCCGTTTCATGTCCGCCGCCTCGGGCCGCGAGATCGTGAAGGGCGGGCCGATCGCGGTCGTCTGCATGGTGCTGTTCGACGTCGGCGCGGTGTTCACGGGGATCGCCGGCCGGGCTCTGTTCCCCAAGCTCGACGATCAGGAAACCGTCATGCCGCTGATGAGCGCCGAGCTCTTCCCGGCGGTGTTCACCGGCATTTTCCTGGTCATCGTGCTCGGCGCGATCATGTCGACGGTCGATTCGTTGCTGATCCTCGCCTCGTCGTCCGTGGTGCGCGATCTGGCGCAGAAGGTGCTGCGTCTTGGTGGGGGAGATACCCGTCTGACGCTCTACGGTCGCCTCGCTACCGTGGCGGTGGGCGCGTTGGCGATTCCGTTCGCCTTGAAGGAACCTCGAGTGCTGTTCTGGTTCATCCTCTTCGCCTGGTCGGGTTTGGGCGGCGCCTTCGTGCCGGTCGTCCTCTGTTCGCTGTTCTGGAAGCGAACGACATTGCCGGGCGCCGTGGCCGGGATGTTCACGGGCTTCACGGTGACGGTGGCCTGGGTGCTGCTCTTCAAGACGTCGTACTACGACCTGTACGAACTGATCCCGGGCCTGCTCGCCGGCCTGGGCGCGACCGTGATCGTCAGTCTGTGGACGAAGCCTCCCGAAGGGGCAGCGGAGGAGTTCGAGGACGTCCACGCCGCGGTCAGAGACTCGTAGCCAGGGCCTGGGGGCTACACTCCCCGCCATGCTCGCCAGGTTGCCACTCCTTTTCCTGCTGCTCTGCGGCCCGGCCGCGGCCGAGGAACTGTCGTACTACCTGCCGGATGCGGCCGACCCGGCAGCCTACGATCCGGACGTGCCACGACCGTCCGCGGTGCTCGGCTACGAGGTCGGCGACTGGCACGTCCGTCCCGATCAGTTGAATGCCTACATGCGGGCACTGGCGGCCTCGTCGCCGCGGGTCGCCGTGTCGGTGCAGGGAATGACCCACGAACAGCGTCCCCAGCTCCTGCTGGCGATCACCTCGCCGCGCAACCACGCCCGGCTCGACGAGATCCGCGAACTCCGGCGCGGTCTGGTCGACCCCCGGTCGCCGGCGCCGGATCTGGACGGCCTGCCGGTCGTCATCTGGCTCGGCTACAGCATTCACGGCAACGAGCCGAGCGGTTCCAATGCCTCGATGCTGGCCGCGTATCACCTCGCCGCGTCTCGGTCGCAGGCGGTGACCGAGCAGTTGGAGCGGGCGGTGGTGCTCCTCGATCCGAGCCTGAACCCCGACGGACTGGGCCGATTCGCGCACTGGGCGAACACGAATCGGGGCAAGGTGCTGAATGCCGACCCGGGGCACCGCGAGCACCGCGAGCCGTGGCCGGGCGGACGCACGAACCACTACTGGTTCGACCTGAACCGGGACTGGCTGCTGTTGCAGCATCCCGAGTCGCAAGCCCGGATGGCGACCTGGAAGGCCTGGCAGCCGAACCTGGTGGGCGACTTCCACGAGATGGGCTCGGACAGCACGTTCTTCTTCCAGCCGGGCGTCCCGAGTCGCCGCAACCCCCTCATTCCTGAGCGCAACGTCGAGCTGACCGAAGCGATCGCGGCCCATCACGCCGCCGTGTTCGATGGGCTCGGCCGGTTGTACTACAGCCGCGAGGGCTTCGACGACTTCTACCTGGGCAAGGGTTCGACCTACCCGGACGCTCACGGCGCGGTCGGCTTCCTGTTCGAGCAGGCGAGCGCCGAGGGCCACCGGATCGAGACGGCGAACGGAGAACTCGCCTTCGGGTTCGGGATCAAGAACCACCTGCTGGCCTCCCTGTCGATGGTCGAGGGCGGCGTGGCGAAGCGCCTCGAGCTGCTGGAGCACCAGCGCGACTTCTTCCGCGGCGCTCTGGCCTCAGCGGAGGAGTCCGGTCCGGGCGCCTACGTGTTCCACGTCGACGGCGACCGTGGCCGGGCCCATCGCATGCTGGACCTTCTGCTGCGTCACGAGATCGAGGTCTACGGAACGGTGGACGACCTCGCGCTCGACGGTCGCGCCTATCCCTCCGGCGCGTCCTGGCTGGTGCCGCTCGAACAGCCGCAGACGACCCTCGTGCGGTCTTTCTTCGAGAAGGTGACCGAGTTCAACGACTCGGTCTTCTACGACGTCTCGGCCTGGACTCTGCCGCTTGCCTTCGGCGCCGAGTACGACCTGCTCGAGGGCGGCGCCTACCGGCGGGACATGCTCGGAGCGCCGGTGTCGGATGCATCGGTGGAGCCGGGCCGGTTCGGCGACGCCGGGCCGAACGACCTGGTGTACGCCTACGCCTTCTCGTGGGATGGCTACTTCGCGCCGCGCGCCCTGAACCGGCTGCAGCGGGCCGGCGCCCGGACGCGAGCCGCCGTGCGGCCCTTCACGGCCGAGACGGCCGGCGGCCCGCAGTCCTTCGAACCGGGAGCGATCGTCGTGCCGGTCGGCCGGTCGGGCGAGCCGGGCGCCAATTCCGGGGTTGACCTGGAAAGCCTGCTGGCCGAAGCGGCGGCCGCCGACGGCGTCGACGTTCACCGGTTGATCAGCGGTCAGGCCGCGGCCGGAATCGACCTGGGCAGCCCGAGCCTGCGGCCGCTGGCCGACCCGCGGCCGCTGCTCGTGACCGGTTCCGGCGCCTCGTCGTACAGGGTCGGCGAGGCCTGGCACCTGCTGGACGAGCGGTTCGGCGTCGAGGCGTCCCTGGTCGATCTCGCCGCGCTGGGCAGCGTGGACCTGGACCGGTACACCCACGTCGTGCTGGCGCTGGGCGGCGGCCGCTTCGGCGGCGCCACACCGCGTGAAGAAGTTCGGGATCGCCTCCAGGCCTGGGTGCGGGGCGGCGGCGCGGTGGTGGCCGTCGGTCCGGCGAGTCGCTGGGCGAGCGCCGAACTCCTGGATCGAAAGGGGGCTGACGAGGACGCAACGGCCGACGCAGAGGATGAGGACACTTCCGAGGCGTCGGAGCGCCGGCGCTACGCCGACTACCGCGACCAGCGGGCCGAGCAACTCATGGCCGGCACGATCGTCGGCGTCGAACTCGATCTGACCCATCCACTGGCCTACGGCTACAGGCGGCCGGACCTTGCCGTGATCCGCACCGGCGAGATGGTTCTGCCGCTCAGTCCCGACCCGTTCGAGAACGTTGGCCTGTACCGGGATCCGCCGCTCCTCTCCGGCTGGATATCGCCGGAGAACCAGCGCCGGCTTGGCGGCAAGCCGGCCGTCATCGCCAGCCGGATGGGCCGCGGCGTCGTGATTCAACTCCTCGACGACCCAAATTTCCGCGCCTACTTCTACGGCTCGAACCGCCTGTTTCTGAACGCGATCTTCCTGAGCGGCCTGATCGACTCGACCTCCGCGCCGGAGACCTGGTAGGGATAGGCGAACCCGTCGTCAGGCAGGAGTCTTGCGTTCGCTGGCGCCGCTGTGCTGAGATCCAGCGGGCCGGGAATGGCCTGCTGCGCAGAAACGCAACTTGTCAACTGTTCACGGAGAAAGTCGAGAGTGACCGAAACCGACCACCCCGACTCCGACAGGGCCGACGAGGTCCTGATCGCGGTCCACAACCTGACCAAGCACTACGGCACGATCCGCGCCGTCGACGGAATCAGCTTCGAAGTGCGCCGCGGCGACGTGCTGGGCTTTCTCGGGCCGAACGGCGCCGGCAAGACGACGGCGATGAAGATGATCACCGGCTTCCTGGAGCCGGACGCCGGCACGGTCGCGGTCGCGGGCCTCAACGTCGCCCAGGATCGGCTGGCCGTGAGCCGGCGGATCGGCTACCTGCCCGAGAACGCGCCCGCCTACGGCGAGATGACCGTCGAAGCCTTCCTCGGTTTCATTGCCGAGGTGCGCGAACTCGAGGCGCCGGAGGCCGCGATCGACGCGGTGGTCGAGGTAACGCACCTGCGCCGGGTGCGCGGCCAGACGATCGAGACCCTGTCCAAGGGCTTCAAGCGGCGCGTTGGCCTGGCGCAGGCTCTGATCCACGATCCGGATGTGCTGATCCTCGACGAGCCCACCGACGGCCTGGACCCGAACCAGAAGGCGGTGGTCCAGGACCTGATCCTGAGCCTGTCCTCGAACCGCTGCATCGTGCTGTCGACCCACATCCTCGATGAGGCGGAGCGGGTGTGCAACCGGGCCGTGATCCTCTCGGAGGGGCGCATCGTCGTGGACTCGACCCCCGAGGACCTGGTGACCCGGGCGCCGGGCCATAACGCGGTCCGTTTTCGGGTCACAGGCGGCGACGCCGCCGAGGTCGTGGCGGCGCTGTCCGCGGCCGCGTGGTGCGCCGCGGCCCATGTGCTGCCGAACGGCGAGGTCGAAGTCGTGCCGCGGCACGGCGAGAATCGCCTGAACGATGTGCTGGCGACGGTCGGTGAGCGCCGGATCGCGGGCGTTCGCGTGCGGGAGGGCAGGCTCGACGAGCTGTTCCGCGACCTGACGAAGGGGGTGGCCGCATGAGCGCGGACCAGAGCGGGCCGCGGGCCTCGGTTGCCGCTGGCACTTCGGGCGGCGCCCTGGCGCTGCGGTTTGTCGGGATGAGAGCGGTGTTGCGGCGGGAGTTCCGTGGCTACTTCGCTTCACCGCTGGGCTACATCTTCATCGTCATCTTCCTGATCGCGAGCGGCTACCTCATGGTGTCGCGCGATTTCGGCCGCTTCCTGGAGATGCGCGAGGCGAACCTTGACGCGCTCTTCAGCTACGTGCCCTGGATCTTCGTCGTCCTGGTGCCGGCGGTGGCGATGCGGCTCTGGGCGGAGGAACGCCGGTCCGGGACCGTCGAGTTGCTGCTGACCCTGCCGATCACGCTCGAGGGGTCGTACCTGGGCAAGTTCCTGGCCGGCTGGGCCTTCCTGGCGGTGCCCGTGTTCCTGACCTGGCCCGCGGTGTTCCAGGTCGCCCGGCTGGGCGATCCGGACTGGGGCGCGGTCTTCCTGAGCTACGTCGCCTCCCTGCTGACGGCGGGCGTGCTGCTCGCCATCGGCCTCCTGTTCTCGGCGCTGTCCAAGAACCAGGTCGTCGCGTTCATCCTCGCGGCTGCCGCTTCGGTCGGTTTCCTGCTGATCGGCGTGCCGCAGACCCAGGAGTTCGTGGGCAAGTGGTTCGGCGGCTACGTCGAGCGGGTGGTCTCTTCGCTCAGCCTGCTCGACCACTTCGAGACCCTGACCCGGGGCCTCCTGCAGTTGAACTCGTTGTTGTTCTTCGTGTTGTTCACCGTCGGCTGGCTGATCTGCGGCATGCTGGTGCTCAGCCGGACCAAGACGAATTGAGGGCGCGAGGGTTTCTTGAGGGTGCGAGGACTAACTGAGGGATTTGGCAGATGACTTCCGAACCGAACATTGCTCAAGCTGGGAACGGTCCGGACGGCGGCCGCGGCTCGCGCGGGATGACCTTGGCGCAGGGCCGGACGGTGACGCTGGTCCTTATCGGTCTGTTGACCGTGTTTTCGATCCACGTCGCCAACGAGTGGCTGGAGAGCTGGCGCGTCGACCTCACCGGAGGCGACCTGTACTCGCTGACCGACGGCACCCACGCCATCCTCGATCGCATGCAGGAGGAGGGCGTCAAGCCGCTGGACATCCGCCTCTACTTCTCCGAGACGGCGGGCAAGACGCTGCCCAAGTTCGTCAAGGACTTCATCGGCTACGAGCGCTATCTGCGCAGCCTGCTGGGCGAATACGAGCGTGCCGCGGCAGGGAAGATTCGGGTCGAGACGATCGACCCGCTTCCCGACAGCGACGACGCGGACCGTGCCGCCGAGGACGGTCTGGACGGCAAGCTGATCAACCAGAACGGCGATCTCTTCTACTTCGGTCTGGCGCTCGAGACGCAGACCGGCAGCAAGGAGACGATCGAGTTCCTGTGGCCGCAGGAGCAGGAGAACATCGAGTACGAGATCTCGAAGAAGATCCACGGTCTGCTGTGGCCGGCGCGGCAGCGGGTCGGCGTGCTTTCGAGCCTGGAGGTCTTCGGCGGCGCCCAGGATCCGATGATGGCCCAGATGTTGGCCGCCCAGGGCCGGACACCGGCGCAGAAGTGGGTTGTGGTCCAGGTGCTGGAAGAGCTGTACGACGTGTCCCCGGTCGCGGCCGACGTCGACCAGATTTCGCGGGACGACTACGACCTGCTTGTCGTGGTCCATCCCAAGGCGCTGCCCGACAAGACGGTGTTCGCGATCGACCAGTGGCTGGCCGCGGGCGGCAATGCGCTGATCTTCCTGGATCCCTACGCTCTTGGCGACACGCCGCCGCAGAATCCGCAGCAGCCCTGGATGGCGCTGCAGTACCAGCCGGCCTCCAACCTGGAGCGGCTGCTCGATGCCTGGGGTCTGGAGCTTCCGGCCAACCAGTTCGCGGCCGATTTCGAGTTGGCGGCTCGCCGGCCGATGAGTCAGTTCGGCGCCTCGGAGTCGGTGGTCATCGATCTCAACGTCGACTCCGTGCTCCATGAGGACCTGCTGGACGCGGAAAGTCCGATGCTGCGGGGTCTGTCGAACACGCGCTTCTTCCTCTCCGGTGTGCTGCGAGAGATCGGGGCGGGCGCCGAGGAGGGTGGGGACGCCGAGTCCGGCGCCGCGGACGCGGACGATGGCGGATCGCCGGATGGCGTCGAACTGCGGCCCCTGATCTCGACCACGGCGTCCGGCAACACCCTCGAAGTGCTGCCGGGCTTCGGCGGTGGCGACGGTCTGGCCTACACCGATCTGAACGACGGCGCCAAGCTCCGCGACGCGTTCGCGCCGGGCGAGACGGCTCTGGCGTTGGCGTACGTGGTGCGCGGCAAGCTGCCGACAGCCTTCCCGGACGGCGTCGACTACCCCGACAAGGAGGCGGAGCGGCCGCCCAACCTTCCCCCCGAGATCGAGATGCCGCCGCCGGACGACGCGCAGATCATCCATCGCGATCCGCTGCCGGCGGAGGAACGGGGCGAAGCGGCGGTGGTCGTGTTCGCGGATGTCGACTTCATCCACGACCAGATCGCCTTCCTCCAGAACCCGTTCGGGATCATCCAGGCCGCGAACGACAACCACAAGGTGGTCCTCAACAGCATCGACTATCTGCTCGGTTCCCAGGACCTCATGTCGGTTCGGGCCAAGAGCGGCATCAGCCGGCCGTTCCTCCGCTTCGACGAGATCGAGGCCCAGGCCGAACTGGACACGCTCGACCGGGAGCGGCAGATCCGTGAGGAGATCGAGAGCTTCCAGGAGGAGTTGCGGGAGAAGCAGGGTGAGATCACCCAGCGCAACGCGGCTCTCTTTCAGAGGAAGCTGCAGGAAGAAGTAGACGAGTTGAACGAGCGGATCCTGGAGGCGAACCGGGAACTGCGGGACATCCGCAAGGGCCGGCGCGAGGCGCTGGAGCGTGAGGAGTCCTTGGTGCGCTTCGCCGTCATCGGGTGGATGCCCATCGTCGTTCTGCTGATTGGTCTGTACCGCGCCCGCCGGCGCTAGGGAGTTATCGGCATGAGTCAGTTGAACCGTCGACTCGTGGCGGCGGCCGTGGCGCTGCTGGCCCTTTCCATCTTCAGCTACTGGAACAGCGTGTCGCGCGCGGAGCGTTTCGAGCACGGCCAGAAGTTCCTGCCCAACCTGAACCCGGACGAGATCGCACAGGTGGAGATCAGCCAGGGCGGAGAGCGGGTCACGTTGAGCCGGGCGGGCGACGTCTATGTGGTCGAGGAGTCCCACGACTACCGGGCCCGGAACGATGGCGTGAATCGCCTGGTGCGCAACCTGCTCGACATCGAACTCGCGAAGGAGGTTGGCGCAAGCGACAGTCTGGCGGCGGAACTCGGCATCGAACCGCCGGGCGATGACACCGTCGAGGTCGCGCTCAAGAACGCCGCCGGCAACGACATGGTCCGGTTGCGGGTCGGCAACCGGTTCGACGGCGGCAGCGGCAACTACGTGCGGCGCTTCGACGGCGAGGAGAACCCGATCTTCCTGACCGACGCGACGGTGTTGATCGACAGCACCGCGGACCAGTTCCTGGAGAAGGAGATCGTCGACGTTTCGGGCAGCGATGTGGCGCGCATCGACGGGCCGGACTTCACCTTCAGCACCGCGAACGCGGAAGGCGCCGAACTCGCGCTCGAGCGGGTACCTGATGGCAAGCGGGAGAAGGTGAGCGATGTCGGTCGGGTGAAGAACCTCCTCTCGCGGCTACGGTTCTCCGAGGTCTATCTCGCCGACGCCGAAGAGGTCGCGGATCTCACGTTCGCCGACGAGTTCCGCTACGAGCTGGAGGACGGGTCCGGCTACATCGTGTCCGTCGCCGGGCGGGAAGACGATCGCTACATCCGCATCGGCGGCTATCACACCGTGGAACGAGTGGAGATCGAGCGGGACACGCCCGACGAGGAGCTCCAGGAGAAGGCGGACATCCTGAATCGGGCGGAGGAGATGCAGGAGTTCAACGAATACCACGGCTCCTGGGTCTACAAGCTGGACAGCTTCACCGGCGAGAAGCTCGATCTGCGGCGCGCCGACCTGATCGAAGACGTTGGAGGCGACGAAGAGAGCTGAGTCCGGTTCGAGGCGGACTCTCCGCCCCGGGGACATCGGAGTCCTCGGCTGCTATGTTCCGCCGCGCCCGCTGCGGCTGATCGCGGCGAAGCCTTCAGCTACAAGGAGCTTGACAATGCTGGGATACTGCACGATCGGCGTGAACGACATGGCCCGGGCAGAGGCGTTCTACGACGGCCTGCTTAGCGAACTGGGCGCGACCCAGATCTTCGGGATGGACAGGATCAAGTTCTACGGCACGGATCCGAGACAGACGATGCTCGCGATCTGCATCCCCTACGACAAGGAACCGCAGGTGCCGGGCAACGGCAACATGATCGCCATCCCGGCCGGTTCCGAAGAGAACGTCGACAAGCTCTACGCCAAGGCGATCGAACTGGGCGGCACCGACGAGGGCGGCCCGGGAGCGCGGTTGCCCACGTTCTACGGCGCCTACGTTCGCGACCTCGACGGCAACAAGCTCTGCTTCTTCCAGATGGGTCCGGGCTGAGGCGGCGCTACTGAGGATCGTACGGGTTCAGCACCGGAACGCCGGCCGGTTCGAAGTGCCGCACGTTGCGGGTAACGACTGTCAAGCCATGCCTGAGCGCCGTGGCGGCGATCAGGAGATCGGCGTCCTGATGGCCGAGCGCCTGTGAGACGCGCCCCCAGCGCCGGGCCGCCTCGAGGTCGATTGGAAGGATTCGGTCGCCGTAGAGTCTGAGCACACTCTCAAGCCATGCTTCGAGTGCGCTCGCGAATGGCGGGTCGCGTCGCTTCGCTGTGGCGATACCTCGCTCGATCTCGCCGACCGAGATCACGCTCAGGTGGAGGTTCTCGTTTCTCTGCGCCGATACCCAGTGCGTGACGGAAAGGTGGCGTTCCGGCCGGCGCAGCGCCGACAGCACGTCGGTGTCGACCAGGTACATCAGAAATCGAAGTCGCGCGGCTTGAGCGGCAGTCGTTCGAACTCGCCACCGTCCTGGGGCATGGCGAGCAGCAGCTCGGCGAAGGTCGGCGCATTCGCCTTCTCCGCGAGGCGGAGCCGCTCGTATTCGGCGTCGGCGAGAACGACGACCGCGGGCTTTCCGCGACGGGTTACGCGTTGAGGGCGACCGGCCAACGCCGCCTCGACGACAGCGCTGAATCGGTTCTTCGCATCTTGCAGTGGCCATACCGTCATGAGCGACTCCCAGTGCGGTTGGGTCTGGCGCCAGACGCCGGGCCTGCGAAGGGTCTTGCGTTAGCTGGCCAGTTGGTCTGGCTAGATTATTGTCCTGGCCTGATGCGGTGTCAAGGGGGGGCTCGTTGTTCTGGTCAACGCGATTGACTTTTTGGTTAAATGAAATCTATAGTTGCGTTCATGGAAAAGACGTCCCGGTGCGGGATGAAGCCGCGAGGCGCAGGCGCCGTGGCAATCGGAGCGCTGGCGCTGCTGGCGCTGTTGCCTGCTGGGCAGGCAGTGGCCGCCGCCTGTCCGGATGACACCGGAGTTCACGGCACGGTGCGGGCGCTTTCCGGGCGGCCGGTGGCCGACGCCGCAGTGACGTTGACGACGTCGTCCGCCACAGTGGTGACATCGGAGGGTGGCCGCTTCTGCCTGCACCCGGTGAGCGCGGGCGAGCACCGGCTTGTCGTCTTCGCCGACGGCTACGGTCTGGCCGAGCGAGATATCCGAACGAGGGCTGAGGACCGGCTCGAAGTCGAGATCCGCCTCCGTCCCGCCTTCGGCGAGGAGGTCATCATCAGCGCGACGCGGACGGAGAAGCGCCTCGCCGACGTACCGCTCCACGTGCAGACGGTACAGCGCTCACGAATCGAGAGCGTCGTCGCGCGGACCCTGGCCGACGCCGTCGAGTGGACGCGCGGGGTGCGGGTGGAGTCGAACTGCCAGAGCTGCAACACCTCTCAGATCCGGCTGCTGGGACTCGAGGGGCCGTATTCCCAACTGCTGGTCGATGGCCAGCCGACCGTGTCGTCCCTGGCGATGGTCTACGGCATCGAGCAGTTGCCGGCGCGTCTGATCGACAGCATCGAGGTGGTCAGGGGCGGCGGTTCGCCGGCCTACGGCGCCGGCGCGGTCGCCGGCGTGATCAACCTGATCCCGCACCACCCGGACCACACCCACATCGAGGTGGATGTCCGCTTGGGACGAATGGGCGGCGCCGGCGGCTCCGCGGAAAGCCCGTCCTACAGCCTGGTCGCGGATTGGACGCCCGGATCCAGGCGTGCGGCGACGGTTTACGGCCAGATCGACCGCGTGGCGCCGGTCGATGTGGACGGTGACGGCTTCAGTGAGGTGTCGATCCGCAATCTGGACGTGGTAGGCGCGCGCTACCACGAGTTCTTCATGGGCGGCTCGGCGAGGCTCGCGACGGACATCAGCCATATGGCTGAGTTCCGCCGTGGCGGCGACCAGGTGCAGCTTCCGCCGCAGCAGGCGCAGGTCGCGGAGCAGTTGGACTCCCGGCGCAGCGGCGCCAGCGTCTCCTGGCTGCACACCGTGTCGCCGCTCTGGGACTGGCGCGCAACGGCATCCCACGCGGCAACCCAGCGGGCCAGCTACTACGGCGCGGGTGGCGACTCGGGCGCGTTCGGCTGGACCCGCAATCCTCTCTGGATCTACGACTCCCGTATCAACCGCGGCGGCGCTTCAGGCACGCTGAGCTTCGGCCTGCAGGCATCGCAGGACGTCATCGACGACCGCCAGCCGGCGTATCGCCGCATCATCAGCGAGACCTACCGCTCAAGCGCCGCCTTCGTTCAGGACGATCGCCGTATCGGTAGTGGGCTGACGCTGCTCTACGGCGTGCGTGCGGACCGGCACAGCGCGGTCCAGAGAACGATCGTTTCGCCGCGGGCAGCACTGATGTGGACCCCCCGCAGCGACCTGACGCTGCGAGCTTCGCATAGCGCCGGCTTTCGTCCGCCCTCGGTGTTCGACGAGCAACTCCACATCGCCCTTCTGGGGGGCGAGGCCATGGTGGTGCGCGACGATCCCGCGCTGCGTGAGGAGACCTCGGCCGCGCGGATGCTGAGCCTCGAGTGGCGGCCGGTGATCGGGCGGCGCGTAGCCATGGCCGTCGACTCGACGTTCTTCGACACGCGGCTCGAGAACCTGTTCCACAACCGGGAGGCGGACGATCCGGCGACCGAAGAGCTGGAATTCGTACGCACCAATTTCGGCCACGCCCGTGTGCGCGGCGTGGAGGTCGGCTGGAGTCTCCGGCGCGGCGGTCTGGCTGTCGACGCCGGCTACGCCTGGCAGCGGGCAGAGTTCGGCCACGCCGAACCCGACTTCGGCAGCACGCGCATGTTCCGTACGCCCGAACGCTACGGTTCGGCGAGCGTGCAGTGGCCGCTGCAGCGCGGCCTGACCATGTTCGCCGGGCTCCGGTACACCGGTCCCATGGTGGCGCCGCACTACGCGGGCTACATCGCCGAAGATCGACTTGAAGTCACGCCCAGCTTCCTGACCGGGGATCTGGGCCTGTCCCGGCAGTTCCAACTTGGCGGCGACCGCAGGATCACCGCGACGTTGGCGGTCAAGAACCTGACCGACGAGTACCAGGGCGACCTGGACCGGGGGCCGCAGCGGGACGCGAGCTATGTCTACGGACCGAGGTTTCCGCGCAGCATCGTCGTCGGTTTGAAAGTGGACCTGTAATCGTGCCGCGCTCCGACGTTCTCCGTTTGGCTCTGGCGGCGACGCTGACGCTCGCAACGGCGGCGCCGGCGGCGTTCGCCCTGGACGGAGGATCCGCTCGGGCGAACGCCGACGTGCCGGCGTATCCCGAAGCGCGCGGGGGCCAGTTGGGTGAACTGTGGGCCGACCTCGAAGTACGGGACGTCGACGGCCGGGTCTGGACCGCGGCCGATTTCGAGAATCGCATCGTCCTGCTCGAGTTCTGGGCCACTTGGTGCGCTCCCTGCCTCGCCGACTTCCCCAACCTCGAACGGGCCCGGGCGGTCTACGCCGATCGGGGTCTGGTCATTCTGTCCGTCTCGCTCGACCGCGCGGCGCGCAGCGAACTGCAGAGTTTCGGACGCCGGCACGGCGTCACCTGGCCGGTCGTCTTCGACGGATTCGGCGCGGCCGGGGCCATGGCGCGGCGTTTCCAGGTGGAGTATCCACCGCGTTCCTTGCTGTTCGACCGCCGCGGCCGGTTGGTGGGCCTCGACGTGCGGGGAGGGACGCTCGACGCGGCGCTCAGGGCTCTCTTCGCTGCGGAGTGACTGCTACGCTGACCGCCCGTGTCCGGCGTAGCCGTCCTCCTGCTGATCCTCACAGCAATGGCCGTTCCGGGCCAAGCCGTTCCAGGTCAGGTTGCCCCGGTATCGGGCGATCCGGTCGAGGCATTGGCGCATGCGCGCGCGGCGGCCCAGCGCGCCCCCTTGGAGTTCGCACCGGCGCTCGCGCTGGCCCGAGCGCTGACCGCTCTCGGCCGCACGGACGACGCGCTCGCCGCTTTCGCCCACGCACGCTCGCTGCGGCCGGAAAGCACTGGCGGCGGCGAAACCACAGGCGCCGTTCAGGTCGCCTCGGCCTATCTGGCGCCGGCCCTGCTGCTCCGCGATCTCGACCGCACCGGCGAGGCGATCCGGCTGTTGGAGGAGGCGGTGGATCGGCGGGTCGGCGGTGCCGACGTCTACGAGCAGTTGGCCCTGCTCCGTCTCGCGGACGGCCAAGCGGATGAGGCGCTAGCGGTGGTCGATGCGGCTGCGGCCGAGGATCTCGAAAGCCCCGGACTCGGCCTCGCCCGCGGCCTGGCGCTGGCGCGCGATCCGGCCCGAGGGACCGATGCTCTGGACCACCTGGAGCGGGCGCTCGTCGACGGCGTGGGCGAGCCGGTTGTGATTCACCTGGAGGCGGCTGCCATCCTGTCGGCCCATTCCCGGTACCCGGAGGCGCTTGGGCATCTCCGCGTCGCCGAGGAACTCGCGAGCGGCGAACCGGAAGTGGTCTACCGTCTCGGACGGACTCTTGCCGCGGCCGGCGACCGCGAAGGCGCCCAGGCCGCGCTTGAACGCTACCGATCGCTGCAGGGCGCCCGCGACCAGGCGGCGGAGACTGAGCGCGCGGCGTCCGGCGAGGTCAGGTCCGGACTGTCGGAGGCGCAGCGACTGGCGGAGGCGGGCAAGCTGGAAGCCGCGCTCGGGCGCCTGAACGATCTGCTCGCGGCGCGTCCGAGCCACCCGCGGATCGCGGATATCCACTCGCTGCGGGCCAAGGTGTTGTTCTCGATGGGTCGTGCCGGCGAGGCCGCGGTGAGCATCGCGGAGGCGCGGCGGCGACAGCCGAACCGGGCTGAGCACCACTACCTGGAGGGGCTGTTCCTGCACACCGACGGCCGTGCGGACCAGGCCGCACCGGCCTTGGAGCGGGCGCTGGCGCTTGACCCCGACCTCGGCGAGGCGCATGCGCTGCTTGGAATGATCGCGGCCGAGGCAGGGCGGGCGGAGGAAGCCGCGGAGCGGCTGGAGCGTGCGCTCGCTCTCGGACTGGGTGACAACGCGGCGCTCCGATTCAACTACGCCCGGGTTCTGGAATCCCTCGGCCGAACGGAGGAGGCGGCGGCTCAGATGCGGGCCTTCGAACGACTGCGAGCGGCCGCGCCGCCGTAGTCGGCGAGCTACTCGCAGTCGAACGCCCTGGTGTCCGCGAGGGGCCGAAAGGCTTCCTTGAGCGGACTCACGAGCACATGTCGGGTCTGGGTCAGTGGATCGGCGACTTCGAGCTCGACCTCGAGATCGGTGAGGCCCGTGGCGTAGAGCCAGTACTTGCCGTTCAGCGCGCAGCCGTCGAGGACCTTGGCCACGATCTCGATGTTCGAGGCGTTGAAGAAGGTGAAGTACCCGGTGTCTTCCGTGAGCAGGACGCCATCGCCGTATCCGGTTTCTCCGAGAGCGGTGGCGTAGCGGACGCGGACGCGGAAGCGGCCGCCGTTGAGGCACAATGTCGTGGCATCGGCGACACACTCCTCGATGGGCGTGCCTGCTTCGTCCTCGATCGTGATGACCATGCGCCGGTCGCCGAGAGCGGCGCCGCCGCGGGGATCGTCGAGGTCGAGCTCGATCGTTTCGGCGCCCTCGTTCACGGCGTCGGCCAGGACGCGCAGGGTCACCGTTCTGGCGGCGCTGTCGCCGTGGCCCCAAGCGAGAGTCCGGGCGACCGGCTCGTAGTCGACATCGGGCGTGGCGGAGCCGCCCGCCGTCCGCAGGTTGACGCTGACGGCGCCGTCGCTGCCGCCGGCGCGCACCACGCTCAACGCGACCTCGCCGTCGGACTCTCGCGCCGCCGTTGTGGTGACGGCGAAGCCCAGCGTGCCGGGATGCTGCTCCGGCAGATCAGAGGCCAAGGAGAGGCCAACGAGTTCGGCGTCGTCGCCGTCGGCGCCCACCGCGACGACGACGTACTGACGGCCGCTGGCCGTGTAGCTCATCGGTACGCCGGAGGCCCGGCCTGGCAGGGAAATCGTGCGCAGCACATCGCCGTTCGCCGCGTCGAGGACGGTGAGCACAGGCCGCGACCGGTTGGCGTAGAAGAGGAGTTCCTGGGTGGCGAGAAGAGACGCCGTGCCGGCGTAGCCGTCGAACCCGTCGTTCGTCCGCTGCCAGAGCATCTCGCCGCGGTCGAGGTCGTAGGCGGTGATGTGACCCCACGGCGGCTTGAGGAGATATCGGTTGCCCGGGGCGCCGAGGATGGCGGTTTCGAAGAGAAGATAGTCCGGGATGCCCGAGAAGTAGAGCCGGACCTCGAACGGGACGACTCCGAGCACCGGCACGTAGAGGGTCGAAGCGGTGGGGTCGAACGCCGCGCCGCCCCAGTTCGCGCCGCCGCCAAGGCCGGGGTAGATCACGGCGCCGCGAGTGGAAGGAGGGGTGTAGATCTCTCCCCAGTCGAGGTCGGCGAGCACCTCTTCAGCGCCCTCCGTGAGCTCGTCCCGTGCGATTCCCTGACGGTCGAAGGGCGGCGGCTTGGTCGGCCGCGGCTGGGTCAGCGCCGTCCGTTCGCCAGGCGCCTGGGACTGCGGCGCCGGGACTTCGTGGATCGGCCACACCGGCTTGCCGTCGCGGCGATCGAAGACGAAGACCCAGCCCTGCTTCGTGACCAGGGCGACGGCAGGGATGTCTCGGCCGCCGACGGTGATGTCGACCAGGTTGGGCGGCGAACCGAGATCGAAGTCCCAGATGTCGTGGTGGACGACCTGGAAGTGCCAGACGCGGCGGCCGGTTCGGGCGTCGAGGCAGACCAGGCTGTTGGCGAACAGGTTGTCGCCCTTGCGGTGGCCGCCGTAGAAGTGGTTCGACGGCGCGCTGACCGGCAGGTAGACATAGCCGAGCTCCGGGTCGGCGGTCATCGGCGCCCACACGTTCGCGCCGCCCACCCGCTCGGCGGCGCCGTTCTGCCAGGTCGAGTAGCCCAACTGGCCCGGCCGCGGCACGGTGTGGAAGGTCCACAGGAGCCGGCCCGTTCTGGCGTCGTAGCCGCGGACGTCGCCCGGCGGCCACTCGGGCTGCGGCGCCCAGTCCATGACCGACGAGCCGACGACCAGCACGTCGCCGATCACTGCGGGCGGAGAGGTGTGTCCGTACTGGTCTGACCTGTTGTTGAGGGAACGGATGCCCGCGGTGAGGTCGACTGTGCCGCCGCTGCCGAAGTTCGTCCGAGGCGTGCCGGTGGCCGGGTCGAGCGCGATCAGGCGGGCGTCGCCGGTGGCGAGGTAGACAGTCTCCGTCTCGCCGTCGGTCCAGTAGGCGAGGCCGCGATGGAGAAAGCCGTTGTTCGGGGGGCGCCCGGACAGGTAGCTCTTCGGATCGTAGACCCAGATCGACTCACCGGTTTCGGCGTCGACCGCTGCCGCCTGACTGAACGAGGTGCTCGTGTAGAGCACGCCGCCGATCATCAGAGGCGTCGACTCGAACGCGACGATGCTCCGTTCGCCGCCCGGTTCGGCGATCGCGTTGTCGGGGGAGGCCCAGCGCCAGCGGACTGCCAAGTCCTCAACGTTGCCGCGGTGGATCTGCCCGAGCGGCGCGTACTTGGTTCCGCCGGCGTCGCCGCCGTACTCGCGCCACTCGCCGCCTATGGCGCCGTGCTGAGCCGCTGCCGGTGCGCCGGCCGCTGCCACGGCGGACAGGAGGACGACGGGCAGCCAGCAGCGCTTGCACATCACGGCGAGGGCAGGACGTAGCGGATCAGATCCTGGACCTCCGACGGTTGGAGCGTGCTGAGGAGCCCGCTCGGCATGGGCGACAGGGAGGACTCGTCGAGGCTCTCAACGTCCTCGCGCGGAATCGTCTCGACGTAACTCGGATCCAGGGGGTTCGAACGAATGCGGACGGCGCTGTCGTCGGCGGACACGAGCAGCCCCGAGTAGAAGCGGCCGTCGCGCGTCTCGACGAGCCAGGTGCGGTAGTCCTCGGCCACCTCGTCCGAGGGTTCGAGGATGTGCCGCAGGGTGTCGAGCGCGGTCAACCGTTCGCCGACATCGTCCAGGGCAGGACCGATCTCGCCCCCGGCCCCGCCCAATTCGTGGCAGGTGGCGCATCCGGTCTCGATGAACAGGCGCCGGCCGCGCTCGAGCTGCTCTTCGGCGGCTGGCGGCGCCGCCAGGAGTTCGGCGACATCGGCTTCCAGCATGTCGTAGCTCCAGTCGGCGACGAAGGGCCGCTGGGGCACGTCGGGCGCCAGACGCGGCGCGGCGTAACGGGTGACCGCGGTGCTGTCGAGCCGCTCGACCACGCGCATCGTGCCCTTCATGAGGATCCAGTGGCCGGGAAAGGTGCAGACGAAGGGGTAGAGGCCGGGTGACTTCGGAGCGGTGAAGCTCAGGACCTCCGTGCCGCCCGGCTGGACCATGCCGGTCTTGAACAGGACCAGGGGCGTCTTCGGAACGTAGCCCGAGGCAACGGCGCCGGCCGGGTTGCGCTCCGCTTCGGCGTCGGCGGCCCGGCCCACTTCCTCCAGCGCTCCCGGTCGCGTGACGACGACGTTGTGGGGCATCACGTCGATG
This sequence comes from Candidatus Multivorans sp., assembly GCA_965216125.1. Classification (GTDB taxonomy): domain Bacteria; phylum Acidobacteriota; class Thermoanaerobaculia; order Multivoradales; family Multivoraceae; genus Multivorans. Next base: position 2,907,592 of record OZ244152.1, read on the forward strand.
TTCTCGAAGGTGATCTCGACCGGTCCGCCGGCCCGCACCGTGAACTCCTCGAGGTCGAAGAGCATCTGGTGGGGGACGGGCCGGAGCGTGACGATCGCCGCCCCGAGATTGACGAGCTCCTCGCGCAGATCGCCGCCTCGCTCGCCGCCCGTCCGCTCGATCAGGCGGTCGGCGACCCGGAGGCCCAGGTCGTGGATGCGCCGGAATCGCGGCGAGGTGAGTTCGCGGGCGTCGGCGTTCTCGATCGCCGCGACGATCGGGGCGGCGAGGGCTTCTTCGCCGCCGTCCGCGGGCCAGGCGTCCGGCGCCTCGGCGGTCAGTTGCCCCAGGCCCTCGAGCGCGGCCAGACCGATCGCCGGATCGGCGGCCAGACCGGCCAGCCGTTCGAAGCTCCGGCCGGCGTCGCGCACAATGCCGGCCAGGGTGCGTACCGCCGCTTCGAGCACTCGCTGCCGGTCCTGTCCGCGGCGGTCGTCGAAGAGCGAGGACACCGACGGATAGGCATCGACACGCAACGCGGCCGGCAGGGCGCCTATCGCTCGCAGCCAGTCGATCAGTTGATTCGGCGCCGGCCGGCGGGGCAACACGCTCCCTGGTGACGTGTCGCCCGCGGCCGCCATGAGGGCGGCCATGGCGCCGCTGCGAACCTCCTGGCGGGCGCCGTCCGCCGCCAGTTCACGCAGCGTCGGCTGCTCTGTATCCAGGGCAACGGCCGTCTGCTCCAGCAGGTGGAGAACGATCCGATCGATGGTCTCCGGTTCGGGAGAGTTGGCGCGGTCGAGGCGGCCCAGTTCTTCCACCAGCAGGGCCGCGGCAGCTTCCGCGATGTTGATCGGTGCGTCTTCGGCGTTGGTCGTCGCACGGCCCGCGGCCAGGTTGGCGATGGCCTGGCGTTGGCGTTCGACGCTCGCCTCGGCGCGCCGCAGCAGCGCGCGGTCGGTCAGCGGATGGGCCGTGAGCTGTTCCAGGTCCCGCGTGGACAGGCGGCTGAGCAGATACTCGCCCGCGGCGGCCGGAAGCTCGTCGAGCAGGGGAGGCTCGCGGTCGGGAGCGAGCGCGGGTTGCCACCACGGCTCCAGCGTGTCGACGGTTTCGCCCAGCGTGTAGTCGAGGTAGTAGTCGGTGGGCCGATCGAGCGCTCCGAGTGCCGCCAGCGCCGCGGGTTCCGACTCCAGGTAGCTTAAGCCCAGCAGCGCTTCGAGCCGGGCACGCGGAAACTCGTCCTCGACCTGGGTGGCCAGGATCGCCAGCGGATCGTCGAGTTCGCGGCGCCAGAAGCGGGCCACCCGGGTCGCGGCGGCCCGCGCCCGCGGTTCGGGCGAACGGAGCATCCGGGCCAGGAGATCGGGTTCGACGACGTTCAGGTTCTGGTAGAGCCAGAGCCCTTCCAGGCGGTGGTGTTCGAACGCGGCGACCTCGTCCCGGCCGTCCTCGTCCCGGCCGTCCTCGTCGTCGCTCGTCTCCTGCCCCGCCGGGAAGCGCCGCAGGCGGCTCTCCCGCACATCGAGGCCCTCCAGCCAGTCACGCAGCGCGGCCAGGACCTGGTCCTTCGGGCGTTCCCGCAGTTCCCGGCGGACGCGGTAGCGGGTGCGGTCCTCGTAGCTCTCCAGGAGGCGGATCAGCGCCGGGGTCGAGGCGCGGGCGATCTCGGGCGGGTCGAGCAGGGGCCTGCCGGTGCGCCGCAAGCGCCAGACGCGGCCGTGGTCGTGGTCGCGCCGCTCGTCGCGCAGCGAGTACTGCATGTGGCCGATCAGGGGGTTGAACCAGTCGACCAGGTAGAGCGAGCCGTCCGGCGCGAACTGCAGGTCGACGGGCCGGAAGTTGATGTCCGTCGAGTAGAGGAGGGGCTCGACCTCCTCCGACGTGAAGCCCGAATCCTCTTCGATCACCCGGTGCTGCTTGATGCCCTGAAAGCCGATCGTGTTGTTGACGAGGAAGTTGCCCTGCGCCTCGTCGGGGAAATGGCGCGAACTGACGATCTCGCAGCCGGAGGTTGGCCGGACGACCGACGTGAACACCTTCATCCGGCGCCGCTTGGTCGGGTAGGGCGCGTTGCCGGTGATCGGGGCGCCGAAGTAGTTCGCGCCGCCGGAGGCGTCGGCGATGAAGTTCTGGCCCCAGCGGTCGAAGATGTGCCCCCACGGGTTGGCGAACGGGTAGGAGACGAAGACCTCGAGCTGGAACCGCTGGGGCTTGTAGCGGAAGACGCCGGCGTCGACCAGGCGCACCGGGCCGTACGGGGTCTCGACCTGGCTGTGGTGGAAGGTGCCCTCCTGGAAGTAGAGCGCGCCGCCCGGTCCCCAGGTGAAGGCCGAGATCGAGTGGTGGCTGTCCTCGGTGCCGAAGCCGTGGAGGATGACCTCGTAGCGGTCCGCCACGTCGTCGCCGTCCACATCCTGAATGAACATCAGGTTCGGCTGCTGCGCCACGTAGGCGCCGCCGTCGCCGAGTTCGAAGCCGGTGGGCAGGTGCAGGCCGCGGGCGAAGACCGTGTGGTGATCGGCGCGGCCGTCGCCGTCCCGGTCCTCGAGGATCACGATCTTGTCGTCTGGTTCCTCGCCCGGCAGGCGCTGCGGATAGGACGGCATGGTCGCTACCCAGAGCCGGCCTCGTGAGTCGAAGGTCATGGACACGGGGTTGCCGATGGGGAAGTCCTGCTCCGAGGCGAACAGGGACACCTCGTAGCCCTCGGCGGGGTGGAGATGCTGCAGCGCGTACGCGGGATCGAGCGCTTCGTAGCGGGCCGCGCCGCCGCGGTTCGGCTCCTCGTCGCCGACTTCCTGGGCCGCGGCCGGGCCGAGAACGAGAGCCGCGGCCAGCGCGGCGGCGAGCGGCATGCGGCTCATCGGTCGACTCGTTCCAGTCGCCAGACTTCGCCCGAATGGGCTGCTGCCGTGGCTTCGCGGTCGAGTTCACCGACCAGTTCGTCGAAGCGAACCATCTCGGGCGGGAACGAGTGGACGCCGAAGGGTTCCTTGCGTCCGCCGTAGATGTAGTAGCCGTTCACGGCGCGGTAGCGATCGAAGAACAGCCGGCCCTTGCGGAGCACCACCTGGCGTAGACCGTCGCCGGCCTCCAGCAGGGCGGTCATGGCCGACGGCGCTTCCAGATCGAGGCCCTCAGCCCAGTCTCCCTCGCTTGCCGAGGCCAGAATCTCGTCGCCGCGCCGCAGGACGTAGTAGCCGGGGGCAAGGTCGCGCACGCTGATCTGGAGGGGGGCTCGATCCTCGTAAGGCGCCGGCGGCAGAACCGGGGGGCGGATCTCGAGTTGGGGATTGCCGCCGGCCGAGACGACGACCGTGCCCGGCGCCGATGCGCCGAGCGCCTCGAGCAGCGCCCGGGAGGCGTGCCAGTAGCCGAGGTCGTTCAGATGCACCCCGTTGATCGTCAGCGGCGCCGGCTCGGCGGCAAACGCGGCCGCCACGCCATCGAAGATGTCGAGGAAGGGCACGTTGTTCTCAGCCGCAACGGCTTCGGCCGCTTCGGCGTAGGTCCGCAGTTCGGCGTTGCGGCGCTCAACGGCCGCCGCGTCGAGACCCCGACCGGAGGGCAGCGCCTGCTGCGGTATCGGCGAGACGAGGGCGACGCGGGCCGGCTCGGCGCCGTTGTAGGTCTGCCTCGAGACGTGGCGGAGCAGACGTCCCAGGTTGTTTCTGAACGCCGGGAGACCCTCGCTGCCTTCGAACGACTCGTTCGCGCCGTAGAACAGGAGGACGACATTCGCGCTCTGCGCCTCGAGATGCCGGTCGACGGCGCCGAAGTCGAGCGGCCGCGGGCGCAGCGCCGCTTCGTCCGCCGACCAGGCGAGGTTGCGCAGGGACAGATCCAGGTCCGGGAAGGCGGCCAGCAGACCGCTCTCGAAGTAGCCGAAGAGCTGGAACCTCTCCGCGAACGTGTTGCCGACCAGGCAGATTCGATCGCCGGGACGCAGTTCCAGGGGCGATGCTCCGGCGGCGGGAACACCGGCCGCAGCGGCGAGGATCATGAGAGCGATCAGGTTCTTCACGCGCGGTAGCGGATCCTAGCGCGCCCCCCGCCCCGAGTCCTGCGGCCGCGATAGGGTTCGGCGTCCTATGGGCTGGTTGAGACTGGATCGAGCGGCGCCGGCGATACTGGTCCTGGCGACATTGGTCGCCTGCGCGCCGGCGCCGGACGCGCGTGAAGAGCTCTACGCGCTGTTCGACGAGGACTGGGCGGCCCGGCTCGTGGAGAGTCCGCAGTTCGCGACGAGTGTCGGCGACCACAGCCGGAACGACCAGTTGGCCGAGGTCAACCTGGAGGCGATCGAGCGCAGGGTCGAACGGCGCCGCGATCTCCTGCGGCGGTTCGAGGAGATCGATCTCGACGGGCTCAGCGCGGCGGACCGGATCAACGCGCGGATGTTCGAGCGCCAGCTCCGGGGCAGCGTGCAGGGCTTCGAGTTCAGCGAGTACCAGATGCCGCTCAACGCGGACTCCGGTTTCCACATGGGGTTTGCGCGGATGTATCGCTCGATGCCGTTCCGGAGCCCGGACCACTACGACGACTACATCGCCCGGATGCGGGCGTTGCCGACCTACTTCGAGCAGCAGCAGGACCACATGCGCGCCGGGCTCGACCGCGGCTTCACCCTGCCGCGCATCACGCTCGAGGGTTACGAGGACACGATCTCCGCCCACATCGTCGATGAGCCGCAGGACAGCGCGTTCTGGGCGCCGTTCGAGGACCTGCCGAAGGCGGTGGAGGAGCTGGACCGCGAGCGGATCCTGACCGAGGCCGAGGCCGCGATCAACGAGGCGGTGGTGCCGGCCTACCAGGGGTTCTACGACTTCTTCGTTGGCGAGTACCAGCCGAACGCGAGAGAAACAATCGGCGCCTCCGATCTGCCGGACGGACGGGCGTACTACGAGGAACAGGTCCGCTGGTTCACCACCCTCGACCTGACGCCCGAGGAGGTCCACGAGATCGGCCTCAGCGAGGTGGAACGGATCCGGGCGGAGATGGAGGAGGTGATCCGCGAAACCGGCTTCGACGGCTCCTTCGCCGAGTTCCTGGACTTCCTGCGCACCGACCCGCGGTTCTACCCCAAGTCGGGGCAGGAACTGCTGGAGCGGGCCGCCTGGATCGCCAAGAAAATGGACGGCAAGCTGCCGTCGCTGTTCGCCACGCTGCCGCGGCTGCCCTACACGGTCGAGCCGGTTCCGGACCACATGGCCCCGAAGTACACCGCCGGCCGCTACGTGTCCGCCGCCGTCTCAAGCACCCAGCCCGGCATCTACTGGGTGAACACCTACAACCTCCCGAGCCGGCCGCTCTACGCGCTGGAGGCGTTGACCCTGCACGAGGCGGTGCCCGGCCATCACCTGCAGCATGGGATCGCTGTCGAGATCGACGTGGGTCCCGAATTCCGGCGCCACGACTACCTCTCCGCATTCGGTGAGGGCTGGGGGTTGTATTCCGAGTACCTCGGGTTGGAGGCCGGTATCTACGACGACCCGTACAGCAACTTCGGTCGCTTGACCTACGAGATCTGGCGCGCCTGCCGGCTCGTCGTCGACACCGGCGTTCATGCGATGGGCTGGTCGCGGCAGCAGATGCTCGACTACCTGGCCGAGAACACGGCGCTGTCGCTGCACGAAATCACGACCGAGACCGACCGCTACATCAGTTGGCCGGGCCAGGCGCTGGCCTACAAGATTGGCGAGTTGAAGATCCGCGAACTGCGGGCCAGAGCCGAGGAGGCCCTCGGCAGCGACTTCGACGTGCGCCTCTTCCACGACGCCGTGCTTGCCAACGGCTCCGTGCCGCTCGACATCCTGGAAGAGCTCATCAACGCCTGGATCGAAGGGCAGCAGTCGTAGGCGCGGCGGCGGCGGCGGCGGGACCGTGATCGACTTCCTGATCTGGCTGGAGGAGACGCGTTTCTCCACCTGGATGCGGGAGTCGGGCCCGGCGTTCTTCTCGAGCCTGGTCTTCCACTCGATCGGGATGGCGTTCGTGGCCGGCGTCCATGTGGCGACGGATCTGCGAATCCTCGGCGTCGCTCCCGGTATCCCGCTGTCGCTGATGCGGCGCTACCTGCCGGTGCTGTGGGCGAGTCTTGCGGTCGTCACCGCGTCGGGTTTCTCGACATGACGCTGCTCCGGCCCCGCGGAAGGAGCGTGTCCTGGCCGCGCTGTCGCTCGTGCTCTGGGCGGCGGTGATCACCTCAGGCCGTTTACTGGCCTACACGGCCAAGGTCATGATGGCCTCGCACCTGCAGTACTAGGACGAGGCGCGATGGAAGATCTCCTGTATTCGATCGGCCAGAAGAGCGGCATAAACACGTTCATGCACACGGCGTGGGGCTGGCCCACGGTCGAGTCGTTGCACTTCCTCGGCCTCTCGCTGCTCATCGGGACGATCGGCCTGTGGGACCTGCGTCTGCTGGGGCTGGCCAGGGGAGTCCCGATGGAAGCGCTGCACCGGCTGGTGCCTTGGGGTGTCGGGGGCTATCTCGTGAACGTGTGTACCGGGTTCATGTTCGTCGTCAGCGCGCCGAACCAGTACCTCTACAACCCGGCATTCCAGATCAAGCTGTCGCTGATGGCGATTGCCGGGCTGAACATCCTGTTCTTCTACCGGTTCGCGTATCGACCGGTGAGGGTTGCCGCTGCCGGCGCCGTCGCACCGACGGGTGCTAGAACTGCGGCCGCGGTCTCACTGGCCTGCTGGATCGGCGTCATCGTGTGCGGCCGGCTGATCACCTACTTCCGGCCGCCGTATCACTGGTGCTTCTGGTGCTGAGCAGCTAGTCGCCGTCGTCGGGTGGCGGCGTCTCGGCCGGTTCTTCGTCGACGAACCGGAAGGGCGGCCGTTCTTCACCGTCCGCGGGCGGAGGCTTCTGGACTCGCCGGGGAGGTCGGCGGAGACGCTGTTCCTCCGCGGTGGGTGCTTCCCGGGCTGGTGGTGGTCTGCTCGTGCCCGGTCTGCGGTTGTTCGCGTTCAGTTCAGCCTCGACCTGCTCGATGAGTTCCTCCGCGGACTGCTCCTGGTCTAGTCCTGCGGCCTTGAGTTCCGCTTCGATCAGCGCCAGCAGTTCGTCCGTGGACAGATCGTCGAGGTTCTGGCCCGTTCTGTCAGGGGGCGTTGCAGTTGGAGTTGGCGCGGACGGTGCCGCGGCGACCGACTCGTCGCCGGGAGCAGCCTCCACGCCGACTGCCACGACGCGTGCCGGCGGGCGTGGAGCGGCCGGGGAGCCCGGAACCGGCGCCGCTTCGACCATGACGCCGGTGCTCGATGGCGGCAGCACCGCGTTGCCGAGGCCGACTTCAATCGCGCTGCCCTGTTGGCGAACCTGATAGGTCGGCAGAGCCTGCTTGAGGTCGACGACCACTCGCAGGAACTCAGGATGTTCGCCGGTACGCACCTCCAGTGCGGGGCTCATGGAGGACAGCGCCGGCATTTCGGCGAGGGACCCGTCGAGTCCGAACAGGTCGAGCACCACGCGCGGTGGATTCGGCAGTTGGAAGTGCCGCACCGCCTGCGGTCGGTTGCTTGCTTGCAGGCGCAGCACGTCGCCGTCAAGCCGCACCGCCGTCAGGCGGTGGTCCTGGGCCAGGACCGTCGAGGTGAGGAGGGCCGAAAAGAGGCAGATCAGGGTGCGCATTGTGGTTCCTGGAGTTTCTGGAGGGCGCATTCTACCACCCGCCCCTTGCGATACTCTGCGCCGCAGCCATGGGCCGTTTCCGGATCGCCGCTCTTGCCGCTTTGATCGTCCCGCCGTGGGCGGTCCTGCAGGCGCAGGAGACGCACCCGTTCTCGGTCCACGACATGCTGGCGATGGAGCGGCTATCGGACCCGCAGATGGCGCCGGACGGGTCGGCCGTTGCCCTTACCGTGCGCACGACGGACCTGGCCGCGAACCGGGGTCGAACCGATCTCTGGTCGGCGCCCGTGGACGGCGGCACACCACGCCGTTTGACCACGCACGAGGCGGCGGACTTCCATCCGCGCTGGGCGCCGGATGGCCGGGACCTCTTCTTCCTGTCCACGCGTTCGGGGAGTTCCCAGGTCTGGCGCCTGCCCCTTGCCGGAGGCGAACCGCGCCAGGTGACCGACCTGCCGATCGATGTCGGGAACCTGGTCGTGTCGCCCGACGGCCGCCGGATCGCGTTGACGATGGATGTCTTCGCATCGTGCGAGACGCTCGACTGCACCGCGGAACGCCTCGAGGACCGGTCCTCGCAGCCGACGTCGGGGGTCGCGTACGACGACCTCTTCGTTCGCCACTGGGACGTCTGGAAGGACGGCCGGCGGTCGCACGTCTTCGTCCTGGAACTCGACGACACACGTTCGGCCTCGGGGCAGGCGGTCGACCTGATGCGTGGGCTCGACCAGGACGCGCCTCCCAAGCCCTTCGGCGGCGCCGAGGAGATCGCCTTTGCGGACGGCGGCGCTGCGGTGATCTTCGCTTCGCGTGTCGGCGGGACGCCCGAGGCCTGGTCGACGAACTTCGATCTGTACCTGGCGCCGGCTGACGGCGGTTCGCCGCCCGTCAACCTGACCGCCGCCAATCCGGCCTGGGACAGTCACCCGCTGCTGTCGCCGGACGGCGGCACGCTGGCCTGGCTGGCCATGGAGCGGCCCGGCTACGAGGCCGATCGCTTCCGGATCCGGCTGGCGCGCCTCGACGGCTCCCGGCTGGAGGACGAGCGGGATCTCACCGGGGACTGGGACCGCTCCGTCTCGGGCCTCGCCTTCTCGTCCGACGGGGCAACGCTGTTCGCCACCGCCGCGGACCTCGGGCAGCGGCGCCTGTTCGCGGTGGATGTGGCGGACGGCTCGGTGACGCGCCTGCATGGTGAGGGATCGGTGGCTGGTCTGGCGGTTTCGGATGACCGGCTGGTCACTCTCCACAACGACCTGGCCGGTCCATCGGAACTGTTCGCCAGCGATCTCTCCGGCGGCGGGCGGAAGGCGCTGACGGCTTTCAACGCCGAGCAACGGGCCGCGGCGCGGGTGGGGGACTACGAGCAGTTCACGTTCTCCGGCTGGAACGACGAGACGGTGCACGGCTATCTCGTGCGGCCGGTCGACTTCGACCCCGACCGCCGCTACCCGGTCGCTTTCCTGATCCACGGCGGGCCGCAGGGTTCCTTCGGCAACAGCTTCCACTACCGGTGGAACCCGCAGGCCTATGCCGGCGCCGGCTACGCCGCGGTGATGATCGACTTCCACGGTTCGGTCGGGTACGGACAGGACTTCACCGACTCGATCGGGGGCGACTGGGGCGGCAAGCCGCTCGAGGATCTGCAGAAGGGACTGGCCGCGGCGCTCGATCGCTACCCGTTCCTCGACGGTGATCGGGTGTGCGCGCTCGGCGCCTCGTACGGCGGCTACATGGTGAACTGGATCGCGGGCGCCTGGCCGGACCGGTTCCGCTGCCTGGTGAACCACGACGGCGTGTTCGATCTGCGCTCGATGTACTACACGACCGAGGAATTGTGGTTCGTCGAGTGGGACCACCGGGGCAGCTACTTCGACAACCCGGACGGGTTCGAGAGCCACAATCCGGCGCTGCTGGTGGATCGCTGGCAGACCCCGATGCTGGTGGTCCACGGTGCGCTCGACTTCCGCGTCCCTGAAATGCAGGGGCTTGCGGCCTTCACGGCGCTCAAGCGACGGGATGTACCTGCCCGCCTGCTCTACTTTCCGGACGAGAACCACTGGGTGCTCAGTCCAGCGAACAGCGTCCAGTGGCACGAGGAGGTGCTGGGATGGCTGGCACGCTGGCTCGAACCGTAGCCTTGAAGCGGCGGGGAATCGCTCCAGCCGTGCTGGCGCTGGCTGCCTTGGCGCCGAGCGCGGCGGCCGTGGCGCAGACGCTCGAGGAACCCGACGTCTTCAAGGGCCGGAAGATCGCCGAGGTGATGTCCTACCGCGGCGCTCCCTGGCTGGAGCGGGCGACGCGAATCGAGGAGGAACACCCGGACGAGTTGGTGGCGGCGCTGCCAGTCGAGGCCGGCATGCTGGTGGTCGACATCGGTTGCGGCTCGGGCTACTACGCACGCCGCCTGGCCGCCGCCGTGGGTCCCGAGGGCAGCGTGCTGTGCAACGACATTCAGCCCGAGATGCTTCGCATCGCCGCGGAGCTCGCCGCGGATGCCGGCGTTGCGAACATGAGCACGGTGCTCGGCACCGAGAGCGATGCCCGGCTGCCTGAAGGCGAGGTCGACCTGATGCTCCTCGTCGACGTGTATCACGAGTTCTCGGAGCCCGAGGCGATGCTCCAGTCCATGCGGGCGGCGCTCTCCCCCGACGGCGTGATCGCGTTGGCGGAGTTCCGGCTCGAGGGCCGTTCGGCGCGGCACATCAAGCTCGAGCACCGCATGTCGATCGAGCAGGTGATGAAGGAGTGGCTGCCCGCGGGCTACGAACTCGTCGGACGGATCGACTCGCTGCCGACCCAGCACCTGTTCCTGTTCCGCGCCGCCAGGCCCTGAGCCGGCTCTCTGCGGCCCGGCAACCAGTCCGTCAGGCGCAGCCTCGCGGGGTACTTGCCGGTCAGCAGACTGGCACGCGTCGGCGAGCAGACGTGCGAGGCTGCGTACGCGTTCACAAAGCGCACGCCCTGCTCCGCCAATCCGTCGATGTTCGGCGTCTCCTAAAACGTACTGCCGAAGACGCCGATGTCACTCCAGCCCAGGTCGTCGACCAGGAAGAAGACGATGTTCGGCGGCCTTTCCGCCGCGGCGAGAGCGGCCGGGACGCTCAATGCCACGAGACACGCGGCGAGCAGGCGGCGCATCACGAATTCAGGACCTCGGCGCAGCGGCGGGCGAAGTAGGTGAGGATCATGTCGGCGCCGGCGCGGCGAATGGACGTCAGGGTTTCCATCATCAGCGCGTCGCCGTCCATCCAGCCGTTGGCGCTGACGGCCTGGATCATCGCGTACTCGCCGCTGACCTGGTAGGCCGCAACCGGAAGATCGACCGCTTCGCGGAGGGCGCGGATCACGTCCAGGTAGGCGAGTGCCGGCTTGACCATGACGATGTCGGCGCCCTCGTCTGCATCCAGGCGCGCCTCGCGAACCGCCTCGCGGACGTTGGCCGGGTCCATCTGGTACGTCTTCTTGTCGCCGGCTCGCGGCGCGGAGTCCAACGCGTCGCGGAACGGCCCGTAGAAGTTCGAGGCGTACTTCGAGGTGTAGCTCAGGATGCCGACCTGGTCGTGGCCGGCGGCATCGAGCGCGGTGCGGATCGCCCCGACGCGGCCGTCCATCATGTCGGATGGGGCGATCACGTCGGCGCCGGCGTCGGCCTGGGAGACGGCGGTCGCGGCGAGGATCTCGAGGGTCGGATCGTTGAGGATCTCGCCGTCCTCGACCAGGCCGTCGTGGCCGTCGCTGGAGTACGGGTCCATCGCCACGTCCGTGATGACCAGCATGTCAGGCAGGGCCGATTTCAGCTCGCGGACGGTGCGCTGGACCAGGCCGTCGGGATCGATCGCTCCGCTGGACGTGCGGTCCTTCAACTCGTCCTCGACGGCGGGGAACAGGGCCACCGCGGGCACGCCGAGGGCATGCGCGGCGCGACACTCCGCGACCAGGCGGTCGATGGTGAGCCTGGCCTGACCCGGCATCGAGGGGATCGGTTCGGCGGTGTCCCGGCCCTCCATGACGAAGAGGGGGTAGATCAGCCGGTCCGGTCCGAGGTCCGTCTCGCGGATCAGGGAGCGGATCGCGGCCGAGCGCCGGTTTCGGCGGGGTCGGATGGGCATCGGTTGCATGGCTGGGGGATTGTACGTCGTGCCGGGAGGCTGAGCCGCAGGGCGCCGGCACGGACCTATACTTGGCCCATGGCGCTACAGCAGGTTGGCCCCGACGTTTGGGTCGTCGACCACATGCAGAAGATCGCCATCGGCTTCACGTCGCCGGCCCGCATGACGGTCGTGCGTCTGGGCGACGGCGACTTGTGGTTGTACTCGCCCGGGCCGATCGACGATGAGACGGCTGCGGAACTCGAGAGCCTGGGGCCCGTGCGGTACCTGGTCGCGCCGAACCGCTTTCACCATCTTCACCTGCCGGCCGCGGCCGCGCGCTTCCCTGAAGCGGATGTCCTGGGCGCCCCCGGTCTGGCGGACAAGCGAAAGGACGTGACGTTCACCGGCACCCTGGGCTTCGCGTCGCCCTGGGGCAGCGAACTGCAGCCGATGCCGATCGACGGGATGCCGGCCTTCAACGAAGTCGTCTTCTGCCACCGTCCGAGCGGCTCGTTGCTGGTGGCCGACCTGTTGTTCAACCTGCAGGGGCCCCAGGGGTTGATTCCGTCGATCTACTATCGGCTTACCGGAGTCCATCGTCGCGTCGCCATGAGCCGGATGTTCCGGTTCGCGATTCGCGACCGCCCGGCCTGTGCGGCGAGTTGCCTGCGCTTGTTGCGGTTGCCGTTCGACCGCCTGGTTCCCTGCCACGGGGACGTGGTCGAGAAAGGGGCGAAGCAGCAGGTCAAGGAGGCGCTTGCCTGGATCTTCAAGGAACTCGAGACGCCTCCCGAGCCGACGCCCGCCGGGGCGGTGCCCGAGGTCTGATCCCGATTCCATGTCGCTTCCGCTAGCTGACCTGCGGGTTCTCGATCTGACGATCGCCCGCGCCGGGCCGACCGCCGTGCGTCAACTCGCCGATTGGGGCGCGGACGTGGTGCGGATCGAGCGTCCGCCGGCGCCCGGCCGCGAGATCGGGATCTCGCGCCGCCTCGGCCACGACTACCAGAACCTGCACCGCAACAAGCGCTGCCTGACGCTCGACCTGAAGAGCGACGCGGGCCGCGAGATCCTGCTGCGTCTCGCCCGGGACGCGGACGTGCTGGTGGAGAACTACCGCGCCGGCGTGAAGCACCGGCTCGGCTTCGACTACGAGACGGTGCGGGCGATCAACCCGCGCATCGTCTTCGCCAGCGTGTCCGGGTTTGGACAGACCGGCCCGTATCGCGACCGCGGCGGTGTGGATCAGATCGCCCAGGGTCTGGGCGGATTGATGTCGGTGACCGGCCTGCCGGGGCAGGGACCGGTTCGGGTCGGCACGGCGATCTCGGACTTGGCTGCCGGCCTCTACCTCGCCTTCGGCATCCTGGCGGCCCTCCACGAGCGGGAGCGGTCGGGCGAGGGACAGTGGGTGACCACCTCCCTGCTCAAGGCCATGATCGGGATGCTCGACTTCCAGGCCGCCCGCTACCTGGTCGAGGGCGAGGTTCCGGGCCAGCAGGGCAACCACCACCCGACGATCTCGCCCATGGGCGCCTTCCCGGCAGCCGACGGCTGGGTCAACATCGCGGCCACCAGCGGCAAGCACTTCAGGGCCATGTGCCAGACCCTCGGCGGCGAGGAGCTGCTCGAGCGTCCGGAGTACCGGGACTCGGTCAGTCGTGTAGCCAACCGGGAACAGCTCGAGGGCGAGGTCGCGGAGCTGACGCGGCGCTTCAAGGTGGATGAGATCGTCGAGCTCCTGAACGACGCGGGTCTCCCTTGCGGTCCCGTCTACGACCTGGCGCAGACCTTCGCCGACCCGCAGGTCGAGCACTGCGGGATCGCGGTGCCGCTGGAGCACCCGGAACTCGGCCCGGTTCGGCTGGTCGGCCAGCCGGTCCGGCTCCGCCGGACGCCCTTCGAATTGCGCAGTCCAGCGCCTAGGCCCGGGCAGCACACGGACGAGATTCTCGCGGAAGCGGGGCTTGGAAGTTCGGAAATCGAGGCGCTGCGAGCCGCTGGCGTCGTAGCGTGAACCATGAGCCGAAGGAGGCAGGTCCAGGGAAGGGTGCTGAGCGGTCGATCGGATGCGAGTATTCGCTTCGACGACCTGCGCCGTCTTCTTCTGGATTTGGGATTCGTCGAGCGGACTCAGGGGAAGTCATCACGTATTCTCCAAGACGGGCGTCCTTGATCGGATCAATCTTCAGCGAGATCGCCACCAAGCAAAGCCCTACCTGGTGCATCAAGTGCGCCGCGTGATTCTGAAGTACGGGCTGGACGAGGAGCGGTGATGTACAAGTACGAGATCGTCCTCTACTGGAGCAAGGCGGACGGCGTCTTCGTTGCGGATGTGTCGGAGCTTCCGGGATGCATGGCTCATGGCGATAGCCAGCAAGAGGCGCTCAGGCAGGTCAATGAAGCGATCGAACTCTGGCTCGATAGTGCGAGGGAGTTCGGAGATCCGATTCCTGAGCCGAAGGGTGAACGTCTCGTCCTGTCGTCAGCATCGCAGTCCGGTGGAAGGTAGGTGTCCGCGCGCTGACGGCGGCGGACCCGAGTTCGGAATGACGATTGATGCGCAGGTGGCAGCGGCTGCCGAGCCGACCCCAGTCGAGTTGCCGACCACGAAGATCGTGGCCGAGATTGAAGACGGTGTCGGCTGGCTCACCTACAACAACCCGGAACGGCGCAACGCCCTCTCGTTCGAGATGCAGGTTGCCTCGGCGCTCGCACTGCGGCGATTCCAGGAGGACGATGCCGTCCGGGTCGTCGTGCTGCGCGGCGCGGGGGACCGGGCGTTTGTCTCGGGCGCCGACATCTCCGAGTTCGAGAAGCTGCGGACCACGGTGGAAGCGCGCGAGCGCTACGACGCGGCGGGGCGGGAAACGGGGCGGGCCTTCGCGGCGCTGGAGAAGCCGCTGATCGCGATGATTCGGGGCTACTGCCTGGGCGGTGGCCTGGCGACGGCCCTCAATGCGGATCTCCGCATCGCCTCGGAAGGCTCGACGTTCGGGATCCCCGCAGGCCGACTGGGCGTCGGCTACGGCTTCGCGGGTATCAAAGTGCTGGTCGATCTCGTGGGGCCCTCGCGCACCAGCGAGATCCTGCTCACGGCGCGCCGGTTCAACGCCGCCGAGGCGCTGCATATGGGGCTGATCGACCGGGTGACGACGCCCGACGACCTGGAGAGCACCGTGCGCGACCTTGCCGGCAGGATGGCCGAGAACGCACCGTTGACCCTGCGCGCCGCCAAGTTCGCGATCCGCCAGGCCACGAAAGACCCGGACCGCCGCGATCTCGACCGGGTGAAGCAGTTCGTCGAGGAATGCTTCCGTTCCGAGGACTACGTCGAGGGCCGCCGTGCGTTCCTGGAGAAGCGGCCGCCACGGTTCCGGGGCCGGTAGGGTCTCCCGTCGGGCCGCAGCCCCGAAACGGCTGCAGGCCGAGCGCCATGAACGAAGCCCTGCTGGAACTCGCGCACGTCACGGTCATCCGTGGCGGCCGGCGCGCCCTCGACGGCGTGTCGCTTGACGTTCCCCGGGGGCAACACGTGGCTGTTCTCGGTCCCAACGGGGCCGGCAAGTCGACGCTGCTCCGGATGCTGAACGGCGAGTTCCGTCCGCTGCGGCGTCCCGGTGTCCGGATGCGGCTGCTGGGCCTTGAGCGATGGAACGTGTTCGAGATCCGGCGCCAGCTCGGCGTCGTTTCGCACGAGCTGCAGGCGACCCACCACGGATGGCTGTCCGGGCTGCATGTCGTGTGCTCGGGCTTCTTCGCCAGCATCGGCATCTACCGGCATCAGGGTTTGACAGAGGATCAGAAGCGTCGGGCCACCGCCGCGGCGGAGGGTCAAGGCGCCGGCGAGCTGTTGGAGCGCCGTTTCGACAGTCTCTCTTCCGGCGAGCAGCGGCGCCTGCTGCTGGCGCGCGCGCTCGTCCATGAACCGCACACGCTGCTGCTCGACGAGCCGGCCACGGGCCTCGACCTGCGCGCCGCGTTCGGCCTGATGGAGCGGTTGCGCCGTCTGGCGGCGGAAGGGACGACGCTGATCATCGTCACCCATCACGTCGATCAGGTTCCGCCGGAGGTGGAGCGGGTCGTGTTGCTGAAGGCCGGCCGTGTGTTTGCCGACGGGCCCAAGAACGAGATTGTGACGGGCCAAACCCTGTCGGAGTTGTTTGAGGTCGGACTGCAGGTCGTGGAGCGAAACGGGTACTTCCGGGTGCTGCCAGGCTAGGAGGGCCGGCGCGCTACGATGGCGGCGAGATGGCGACGCAACGATCACATGGGCTTGCGGCTGTTGTGGCGCTCGTCGTCCTCGTCGCACCGCTGACCGCCAGCGACAGCCCGGGCTGCTCAGCCGGCGCCGCATCCAGCTTGGCAGCGTCCGCCCAACCCGGCGTCAGCATCGACCTCGAACTCGGATACGACGGTCTGACCCGCGGTTACCGGCTCCACCTGCCGGCCGGCTACGACAGCAGCGAACCCGCGCCGCTGTGGCTGCACGTCCACGGCTACACCGGAAGCGCCGGGCACAGCGACGGCTGGACCGGGCTTTCGGAGATCGCCGACCGCGAGGGCTTCGTGCTCGTGTTCCCGCAGAGCACTTCGTTCGAGGCGCCGATGGGTCGGCGGGCCCAGAGCCCGAGCGCCACGATCACGTCGTGGAACGACCTCGCGTGCAGCGCGTCGCCTGGACCCGACGGTCCGACCTGCCGCGAGGACGCGAACCCCTATCCGTGTCCGCCGGAGTGCGGGACGTGCGGACCGTGCAACTGGTGCTCCTGCCACGACGACGTCGGCTACATCGCCGCGCTCATCGATCATCTGTCGGCCGATCTCTGCCTCGATGTCGACCGCGTCTTCGCCTCCGGCTACAGCAACGGGGGCATGTTAGTCCACCGCCTGGGCTGCGCCCTCGGCGACCGTCTGGCGGCGGTGGCGCCGATGCACGGCTACCTGGCGAGCGGTTTCAACTGCGCGGCAGGGGAGGCGGGGCCGTCGATGCTCCTGATCGGGGGTACTTCGGACCGCACAGTGCCGATCGACGGTTCGTACGCGAGCGACGGCTACGTGTACACCTCGCAGTCAGGGGTGGCGGCGAAGTGGGCCGAGGCCCAGTCCTGTGCCGCGGCGCCGGTGCCGGTGGAGACGCCCTGGGACGGACGGCGCGAGTTGAGCTGCGTCGAGTACGCCGGCTGTGCTGATGGCCGCGCCGTCCGCAGTTGCTCCTGGGATGGCGCTCACGTCTGGCCACGCGACGACGCCGGCAACTTCGGCGGCGAACTGTTGTGGACGTTCTTCAGCGAGGCGAGCCGTTAGACAGCCAGCGCCTCCAGCCGCCCCGGCGCCACCCCCAGCCGTTCACCGGTGGCGACGATCTGGCGCCAGGATTCGGCGTCCACGGGGATCGCCTCGGCGCGTTCGATGCGCATGGCGCGTTCGGGGTCGCCGGGCACAAGCACCGGTTCGGCCGGGTCGGCGGCGGGCGAGGCCTTGACGTGGGCGACCAGGGCGGCCAACTCGTGCTCCATGGCCGAGCGCTCGATCAACCGTTCCGGATCGAACACGACCATGAACATGTTGTTGATGATCGTGCCCTCCATCCCGTGTTCGGGCTGGGCGGTGCGGCCGCCACTCATCATGCCGCCGAGGAGTTCGCAGAACAGCGCCAGCCCGTAGCCCTTGTGGTCGCCGAAGGAAGTGAGAGCGCCCACCGGCTGGTTGAAGAGCACGCCCGGATCGCGGGTCTGGCGTCCGCGATGGTCGATCAGGGAACCCGCGGGGACCTCCTCGCCCTTGTTGTGGGCCACGCGGGCCTTGCCGTGGGCGATGCGGCTGGTCGCCATGTCGAGGAGGATCGCCGGTTGCGTGTCGCTGCCCGGCAGGGAGAGGCACATCGGATTCGTCGAGTAGCGGGCGTCCGTACCGCGGTAGGGCGCGACGAGCGCCTGGTGACCGACCACATTGACGAAGTGGATCGAGGCGAGGCCCGCGTCCGCCACCTGCTCGCCGTAGGTGCCGATGCGCCCCAGGTGGTGGCAGTAGCGGACCGACGCGAGGACCACGCCGGTGCTGCGGCAGCGCTCGATGGTCGCCGCCGTCGCCTCGCGCCCGACCACCTGGCCGTAGCCCATGCCGCCATCGAACATCATGATGGCGCCGTCGTCACGAACCGGCTCCACGCCCTGGTTCGGATTCAGCGTTCCGTTGCTGAGACTCCGTTCGTAGGCCGGCAGCATGCCGACGCCGTGGCTGTCGTGACCGGAGAGATTTGCCAGCACCAGGTGGTCGGCCACGATGCGGGCCTCGTCGGGTCCGCTGCCGCCGGCTTCGAGAATCGTCGTGGCTGCTTCGCGCAGCGCCCGGGGATGGATGTCGATCGACTTCAAGGTTGCCTTCCTCCTCTTGCGCCTGACGGCGACGGAAGCGGCGATCCTAGCCCGCTGGCCCCTCGGGCACTGTCGGCAACCGGGTGTCATCCGAGCACCCACTGACGTGTGCTCGGACTGTTTCGCGGTTGGCGCTAGGTCGCGCCAACCGGGTTTACGAGTTCGATGCCTGGAAAACGGGTGAAGTCCCGGTCGGTCGTGGCGACCGAGACGCCGTGTTCGACCGCCAGGGCCGCGAGGTGTGCGTCCATCACCATCGGGCCCCTGGCCTGACCGCTGGTGCAGAGTTCGGTCAGGATCGTCCAGGTTCGCGGCCCCGGTTGCAGCATCCGCGAGTTTGGTTGCGCCAACCACCCTTCGATCAGGGAGCAGGCTTCGGCGGGTGTCAGCGGTTGCGTGAAGACGCGGCGATCGGAGGCGATCCGTACGAATGCCAGCAAGGTGACGAGCGCGAAGCTGAGGGGACGGCCGGAAGACAGTTCCGCTTCAAACCAACGTCTCGACACCTCGTGGTAGGGACTCTCGGAGTCGTAGGCGTAGAGGAGGACGTTGGCGTCGACGAGTGTCACCGGCGAGCAGGACCATCCAGGACATCGAGTAGTCCGCTGATGTCGTCCAGGTCGTATCCCGCTCGGACACCCATGGGGCGTGCCTCCACCGTGAAGGGGGCTGCGAGCTCTTCTTCGCCGGGGGCGTCGAACCCTCGCCGTAGGGTGACGTTCACAATCTGCTTCATGGTGGTGCCGGTCCGCAGCATCTCGTCGCGGACCTTGGTCGCTACGTCCTCGTCCAGCGTCAGGGTCGTTCGCATGCGATCGATGCTAGGAAGTGAGCATCACGATGTCAACAAGAGAACACCGTGATGCAATTCGGGTCTTCGCCGGCGAGTCGAGGCGCCCCCTACAACATGGCTGCTCACTGGTTCGTGCACGCGTTCGCATTAGACTCTGCAAGACCACCGCAAACAGGGGGCGACGGATGGGGATGGCAGTGAGCGGCAGAAGAGCCTTGGCGGCCCATCTCGGCCAGTGGTCCGTTCCTTGCCTGGTCTTGAGTCTGGTCGCGGCTTCCAGTGCGCTTGCTCAGCCAGCGGAGCCTTTTCGCGACTCCGTCGACGTGGAGGTCGTTGAAATCGATGTCCTCGTGACGGACAGGAAGGGGCGCCCGGTTCGCGGGTTGAAGCGGGAGGACTTCGAACTGACCGTGGACGGTCGGCCAGTCGAGATCTCCAACTTCGACGAGTCACTGATCCATTCGGCGTCAGGCGGCTACGCGAACTCGGCCCGCAGGGGCGCGGATGCTCGGGTGGGGGCGAAGCGGGTCGACGGTGGCCCAGGACCGTCCCCGCTAACGGTTGTCTTCTATCTGGACGACCTGAACACGTACCCGGCGCACCGACTGCGCCTGCTTCGGCGGCTTGGAGAAGCGGTCGAACCCTGGCGGCGATTGAACGCCCGTTTCATGCTGGCAACCTTCGTGGACCGTTTGGAGATCCTCGTGCAGCCGACCCGCGACTTGGACGCACTGCTTGCAGCGGCGGCCAGTCGCCCTAAGGGGCAGCAGGATGCGCTCAAGTCGCAGCTAGGTCGGCAGAGGGCGATTGGGGGCATGATCCGCAACGACGAGGCATGCGACCGTAGTCCCATGTGCAGACCTTGCGAGGACAACTGGGGGGAACTGATGGCGATCGCGAGGAGCTTCGCGTACACAGAAGCGTCGCGTGTTTTGGCCGCGTTGGATGGACTGGCCGACATCGTGAGTACTCTCGCCGGCGTCGCCGGGAGAAAGGCGGTCGTTTACGTGAGCAGCGGACTGCCGCAACAGCCCGGTCTATCCGCGTTCACCTACCTCGTGGACCAGCTTTGCCCGCCGATCAACTCCGCCATCATGAGGAACCACAACGATGCGTCGGGCGCCATGATGAGCGTCGAGGAGGTGAGTCGCTTCAACCGCGTCTCGGCCCATGCGAACGCGAATCGGGTGACGATCTTCGCACTGGACGTTGCCGGCGTGCGGGCGAACTCCGGCTCGGGCGTCTCGTTCAGCGGCCGCACATCACATGGCGGCCGTCAGCGGCCGTCTCCGAGGAACGACAGCCTGTACGCCACGAACGCTCAACGTGGCCTCTTCCTGCTCGCGGACGAAACCGGCGGCAAGGCGCTGATCAACTCGAACGACCTGGTAGAGCTTCTGGACGACGTCACCGAGCAGGTATCGAACACGTACTCTCTTGGGTTCCTGCTCACCGACCGCCGTCCGAAGCAGGTGCGGCAGGTGGAGGTTGCTCTTGCCCGCGGCGCAGGGACGGGCAGGCGCGTTACCTACCGGCGGAGCTTCCGGGACAAGACCCTCGAGGAACGTCTGGCCGAGCGCCTACTGTCCTTCGCCTACCTGGGCGACGGCGAGAATCCGCTCGACGCCAGTCTCGATTTTGCCCCTTCGACCCCGCTCGGGCAGAAGCCGCACGGGCTGACCGTCGGAGTGGCTGTGCCGGACGGTTCCGTTACTTCGCTTCCCAGACATGATGGCGGACAGGAGAACGGCAGATTGCGGCTCTGGATGGTCGCTGTCGAGGAGGAGAAGGGTTTTCGGTCCACGGTGCGCCAGACGGGGGTGCGCGTTGGCGGAGCAGACGGTGTTCCGGCGATCTCCGGCGCCTACCGTTTCGAGGTCGACATCACCCTGCCCGAGGGCGCCTACGAGCTCGCCGTCGGCGTGCGCGATGAGACGACCGGCGTCATGTCGCTGCTTCGGGATGCCGTTACGGTGCCCCTGGCGCCTCCGGAGTGACCCGCCGAATGATGGCCTCGCGATCCCTGTCGCGTACGAACCGAGGCGGAGCGGCATGTTGATACGCTGCGTTCCTCGCCTGATCACAATGCCCCATCGGTTCCCTCGACTCAGAGTGCTCCTGGCTTGGTCCCTGCTGCTTTCGGGTGGACAAGCGATCATCGGCCAGCCGCCTTCGCTTGATGGTGAGACGAACTCGGCGGTGACTGTCGCCAGAGCAGCCATCAGTGCAGTGGAACTCGAAGCGGCTCGCGCGGAACTGCTGAAACTGAGCGAGCGCTACCCCCGCAGTCTCCATCCGGTGTTTCCAGACCGGAGCCGTGCTTTGGTGGAAGCGGCGGCTCTTGCACGACGGCTCGGAGCCACGAACGCGGCCGCTGGCGAACTGCTGCAGGTGCTGGAGCGTGAGCCCGAGAGCGAGTGGACGCCGAGAGCACACCTGGAGATGGCCGAACTGGTACTCGCCCGCGGCAACTGGCAACTCGCGGCAGATCACTTGCGGCAGGCTCGCGCCGGGGCCCTGGGACAGACCGAAGGAGATGTCGCCGGGACACAAGAGACCACTTCATTCGCGATCGACGTGCCTCGGGTCGCCCTGGAGCGAATGACGCGAATCCACCGGCTCGTGCTGCGGCCGCTCGCGGGTCGGAGTCCGTGGACCAGGACGCGCATCTACCTTCCGGACGACTACCTGCCGGACCCTCTGAAGCTGAAGAAGCCGCGCACGGTGGCCGCGGGACTTCGCGGGGACTTGCTGGTCACGGACAACAACCGCGTGGTTCTGCTCGGCCGAGAGGGTGACACGGTGGCGAGTCGGGAGGTGCGCGGCGTCGTCCGAGCGAGCCTCGGTCCGGCCGGGCCTCTAGGCGGTCTACGCGCCCTGGTCGCCACACAAAACAGCGTGATCCGCGTCGGTGGCGCCGCCGCCGCCGCCGTGACCTTCGAGCGACCATCTGGAGGCAGACTGGACGAGATCGTCGGTGTCTACCGGGAACCGTTCGGTGACTGGATCGTGCTTTCGCGTCGGGTGGATGTGGTGCTTCGCTACGACCGAAACGGTCGGTTGCGGAACTTCAGTTCCTCGACCGTGACTCGACCGGCGGACCTGGCGCCGGGGCCGGGTGGAAGCGTCCATGTCCTGGATGCCGGTTCCCGTTCGTCGCGGCCTGCGCTCCTGACCTTCGATGAGAGTTGGCAACTAACCAAGACCATCAGCGGCGACTGGCGACGCCCAACGGCGCTGGACGTGGACGCGTTCGGAAACAGCTATGTCCTGGACGAAGACGCGCGCCGCATCCTGGTCTACGGCCGGGACGGCACCCAAGTGGCCGTCCTGGGCCCGGTGCTGCCGGGCGGCATCGAGGTGCGGGCACCGATGGACATCGCAGTCGACGGAATGGGGCGCGTCTTCATCGCCGAAGGCCGCCTGGAGACCGTGCTGGTCGTCGAGTAGGCGGCGTTTAGCGCCGACTGGCACTGCTTTCAGCACCGCATGCAGGACCCGTAGTGTTCGAGACCTTGACGACAGTCGACCTGCGAGCGACACGACTGCCGACACTCGCGGTTGCACTCGCCTTGGGGCCGTTGCTCAGCGTTGTTGCAGCGTTCCCGCAGACGCCCGTGTCGGAGGGCATAGATCAGGAGCTTGACGGCCGAGATGGTCGTCAGGAGAGCCTGGGGCTTGCGACGTTCTTGGTTTCGCCGGACGATGCGGCGATCCGGATCGGCAGCTTGGCAGCCCTCGCTGCGAGACTTCCGGCGAACTTGGCGGGCGGCCCGGAGCCGGACGAGCGTGCGAAGCTCGTGGCGGCAGCGCTGACCGACCGAACTCCATTCTGGAGTGGTCCCATCGGCTCGACCCTTGCCGCTGCCCTGTATCCGGCGCTGGAACTTGTAGACCGATCCGTTCCCGAGCCGCTCGTGCCCGGCGAGTATGTGCTGCACGCTGCTCGGTCCGGCTACTGGCCCGCAACCGTGCGCTTCACGGTCGAGCCCGGAAAGGTCGTGGAAGCAACGGCAAGGCTCAAACGCGCGACTTCCGTTCTCAGGCTCCGCGTCAGTCCTCCTGACGCGAGGATTCTCATCAACGGCCGCGAGCGGGTCGGCGCTATCGCCCGAGACAAGCCCGGGCTTGACCCACATGAGGAAACCGCAACCGACTCGTCGGAGGTGTGGATCAAGGGGCTTCCTTCGGGGAACTTCGAACTGGAAGTCGCCGCAACCGGCCTTCGCAGTTACCGCGCCTCGCTCCAGCTTCCTGACCTGCGCGACTACGAGTTGCCCTCCATCGCGTTGGAGCGGCAGCAGGCAGCAGTTGGTTTCGTGGGTCTACCCGGGGACGCCGTGGTCACGGCCAATGGACTTCCGCTAGACGTGGACCGCAAGAAGGCGCCGCCGGAGGCGCTCGTGGCGCCGGGTGCATACGACCTTGCTATCACCCATGGCACTGCGGGGTACTTCGAGACCTCGGTGCTCGTCGAAGACAAACGCCGAGTCGATGTGGCCATCGAACTGCGGCTAGCCTTGGCCTTTCTTGGGGTCCTCGGCGGCGACCCCGCGCGCGTCGAAGCAGTCCATGCCGCTCTCGACTCCTTCCGAGAGGAGGGAACGTATGTGTTCCTGGACCGCGCCAGCGAGGCTTCGGATTTGCTGCGCGAGACCGGAATCGGCGGCGTCACGCCGTCGCTACCGCCAGGTGCAGGCGGCGGCAATGTGGATTGGGCGGCGTTTCGCGAACGCCTGCAGGCCCTGGCGCCCGCGGCGCTCTACGTTGCCGCCGTGCTGAACGACGAACAGGGCGTCGCCCCGGTTCAGTTGTGGTGGTGGTCCGCTGCTCCCGGCCCGACCCGGCCCGATGTTCGCCCCGTGGGGATGCAGGGCGGCCGGCTCGATCCCGACGCTTTGGCCCGCCTTGTTCAGGCCCTGCGTCCGGAGCGGAGGCGCCGGGCGCCGAGTACCGGCGCCACCGTCATCGAGTCCTTGGCGAGTGGCGGCCCCGTGGTGAGCGCGGTTGAGCCCGGCTCGGCGGCTGCCTTGGCTGGGCTCGATCCCGGCATGGAGATAGCCGCCCTGCGCACCGCGGCCGGCGTCGAGTTCGAAACCTGGGAGGCGGCGATCAGAGCGCTTGGGCCGGACGACGTACTGGAGGTTTCGGTCGGGACGGAGAGTGGCGTTTCCACGCCACATCGCGTCGAGCCGGTCTGGGGGTGGTCCATGCTCGACCCGTTTCACCCTGATCTGCTGCCAACGGCTGCAGCCGTCGATCTCGTCCATCGACTCAAAGATCCGGGCCACATCCCATCCTGGCTGCTGGAACTCGACCTCGCCGCAATTCTGCTCGCCCGTGGCGATATCGAGGAGGCCGTCAGCAGGCTACGCACGATCAAGGCGCCCCGGCGCGGAGGCCTGAGCCAGGACACGGTGCGATACCTCATCGCCCTGGCCCTGACCGAGCTGGCTGAGCAGGGGCGTCCAGACTACGCCGCACAGGCGGTCGCCGCCTTTCGCGATCTCGGGTACGCCGAGCGCAGCCGCCTCGAGAGCGACAGTGGACCTTCGGTCGCCACCCGAGCGCGCCTGCACGCGAAGACCTCCTTGGCGGTAGTGCCGCCCGAGGGCGAGATCGTCGTCGGGGAGTTTCGCGCGGAGGTCCTGGCCAGCGGCAGCGACATTGTGGCAGTTCGTTTCCTGGTGGACGGAAGACTCCAGACAACGCAAACCGGGGCGCATGCCTGGGCCATGTTGCGTCTGGCCAGGTACCCGGTCCAGCAGGTCATTCGAGTCGAGGGTCTCAACGCCGACGGTCAGGTCGTGGCTTCGGACGAATTGGTCCTGAATCAGCAGCGCGGTGACCTGAGCGTGCGGATCGAAGAGCCCCCGGAAGGCATCGGCGTGGCGGGACCGGTGCAGGCGAAGGCCTCGCTCGTCGTCCCCAAGGAGCGTCTGGTGACCGCCGTGGAGTTCCGCGTCGGCGACCAGGTGCAGGCCGTGCTGCAAAGGCCGCCGTGGCACACCGAGATCGCGGTGCCGGCGACGAAGAACGAGTTCGAGTTGCTCTACCTCACGGTGACGGCAACCCTGGACGACGGCAGCAGCGCGGAGGACGTTCGAATCCTGACCGCATCGCTGCTAACCGACCACGTGGACGTGGATCTCGTTGAGCTGTACACGACAGTCGTCGACCGGGCGAACCGTCCGGTCGTCGGCCTTCGCGAGACGGACTTCACGGTCTTCGAGGACGGGAACCGTCAGGACTTGGCAAAGTTCGACCTCGTCGAGGATCTCCCCTTTACGGTCGGCGTTGCGGTCGACACTTCGGGTTCGATGGAGGACGTTCTCGACGAAGCAAAGCGAGCGGCGGCGCGGTTCCTGACCAGTCTGATGAAGCCGAGCGATAGCTGCTTCGCTGTTGCGTTCGATACGCGGCCCCATCTTCTGACCGGCCGCACGTCCGACATCCGTGAGGTGGTCGACGCTCTTCGTGGCCTTCGCGCGACAGGTCGCACCGCGTTGCACGACGCCCTGATGACGGGCCTCTACTACTTCCGGGGAGTCCGTGGTCGTCGCGCCTTGATCCTGCTGTCGGACGGTGAGGACACTTCGAGTGCCGCGACCTACGCGGATGTCCTGGAGTACGCAAAGCACTCCGAGATCGTCATCTACACGATCGGTCTGGGTGTCGGTCGTACGGAGGCGCTGCTTCAACGGAAGCTGGAGGAGATCGCAGCGGTGAGTGGCGGCCGCGCGTTCTTCATTGCCTCGGCCAAGGAGCTTGAGCCCGCGTACCGGGAGATCGAACGGGAGTTGCGCTCCCAGTACCTGCTCGCCTACACATCGAACCAGGAGAGCCTGAGCGATGCCTTCCGGCAGGTCGAAGTTCAGGTCGCAGGAGGCCACCGGGCTCGCACCATGAGCGGCTACTACCCGTGATCGCGGGGTCCAGGGCCGCACGCCGCCTCGTCAACGCCGGTGGCCCGGCTCTCCCATTCGTCGCACTGCTGGCGCTGTTCTGGATCGCCGCCGGCAGCGCCGCCCAACCACCCTGGGAACCGAGTCCAGGTGTCGCCGAACAGGCGTCGGAAGGCGCTCGGCCGCAGACCACCGCTTCTCTGCTCGCTGCGGGTATCGCTGGCTATGACGATGGTCGGCCGGAGGACGCGCTGGCGCTGTTCCAGGGACTGGCAGCGAGACTCGAGTCGGCAATCGCGACCAGCCGCCTAGCCCCCCGGGACATCGGACCTCCGCCCGCTGCCCCTCCTGCTCCATCACCGTTTGACGAGCTGCGGACCGCCTATCTCTATCTCGCGGCGACGCACCGGGCCTTGGACGCCCCGGAAGCGGCAGACGAGGCGCTCGACCGGCTGATCAGGCTGGATTCGGTCTTCCAACCCGAACCCGCAACGGTAGGACAGCAGTTGGTGGATCGGCTGGATGTGCGACGCCGTGAACTGGTAGGCCGAGTCTCCTTCGTCGTGAGGCCTGCCGATTCGACGATCCGAGTGGACGGTCGCGAGTTCGTCAACTCAGCGCAGCCCGAGACTGTGCCGGACATCTTCGTTCCTGGGATTCTCTCCGGAGGCTTCCGTATCGTCTACTTGCGCAGGTTGGCGGAGCGCGCGGGAAGCGGCGTTGAGGGGCTGCACCAGGCCCCCGAGCCGGCGGCATTGCTGACCGGTGAGTACCTGGCCGAAGTCTCACGACCCGGCTATCGGCCGGCCCTGGCCGGTTTCACCGTCACCGCCGGGGAGGATGTCGAGGTCGCTGTGACGCTGAAACGCGAGAGTGCGACCCTTCGGTTGCGCACTTCGCCGAGCGACGCGATCGTTCTGATCGACGGATACGAACGGGGCCGCACCGCCGGCACCGCGGCGCCGGCGTTCATCCCCGAGGGGCCGGCGGACTGGATGGAGCGAGAGGCCTTCTCGCGGGAGCTGTTGATTGATGACCTTCCCGCCGGCCGCTACCGGCTGGAGATCAGAAAGGAGGGCTTCCGCGGCCACTCGGCCAGCCTCGAGGCGCGCGGCCTGCGCGACAACGAGCTGCCTCCCATCATCCTTGAGCCCGAGCAGGCCGTGGTCGTCCTGAAGGGTCTGCCGGAGGATGCTGACGTTCTCGCCGATGGCCGCCTGTTGAAGCCGGACCGCCAAAGGTGGCCGCCGGAAGCCCTCGTGCCGCCGGGCGCCCACACGATCACCGTAACGCGTGGCCTCCACGGCTACTTTGAGACGTCGGTGACGATTGCGGATGGCGGCCGAGCGGAGGTCGATGTCGAGTTGCGCCCCGCACTTGCTTTCCTCGGCATCTTCGGCAGCGACGAGACAGGCCGCGGAGCCGTGGCCTCGGGCGTGCAGGTCCTGCGCGACGAAGCTGCCTACACCGTGCTTGATCGCGTCGAGCAAGGTGCCGCCCTGTTGGATGAACTCGGGGTCGAGATCCCCGTGCTGCGGGACCGAACCGAGTCGGCGCGACTCGAGTTGGACTGGAAGGCGATTCGGAAGCAGGTGCAGGAGCGGCTGCCGGCGTCTCTCTACCTGGCCGCGGTCCTGGACGACGACCTGGTCGCCGAAGCCGTCGACCTTTGGTGGTGGGCGGCGGCGCCAGGCCCGGCCCGGCCGGACGTGCGAACAGTACGGATCGAGAGCGGTCGACTCGAAGGGGCAGCACTGTGGCGGCTGATCGCCGCTCTCGATGCCGGTCGAACTCGGAGAACGCCGCGCCTCGGTGCGGTCCTGATCGAGTCTCTGGCTGGCGAGGCGCCGATCGTGGCCACGGTTGAGCCGGGAAGTCCCGCGGAGGCGGCAGGGCTGCGGCCGGGCATGGAAGTGATCTCAGTCGGCGGCAGGGAGGCGTCGTCGCTTCAGTTGAGTGCGGCTCTCGAGCGGTCAAGCCCCGGGGGAACGATTGAGTTGGAGGTTCTCGGCGATCAGGGCGCCACGACCGTGACGGTCTCCCCGGAGTTGAGCTGGACTCCACTGGACGCTTTCGACTCGGAACTGCTGTACTCGGCCGCCGCCGCCCGACTCCTGCGCGAACTTGAGAGCGCCGGCGACATCCCGCGCTGGCTCCCGGAATTCGATCTGGCGACGCTGCTACTTGAGAGTGGCGACGCCGCGGCAGCGATCGGGCGCCTGGAGACGATCGACGTTGCCGGGCTCAGCAGAACCTACGCTGAGATGGTGCAGTACACGCTTGGCCTCGCCCTCGCTTCCCTCGCAGAAGCGGGTCGTGAAGAGTTCCGTCCGCGCGCACGGAGCGTCTTCGAGGAACTGGCCTCGTCCGGTCAGGACCGGTTCCTGGCCATGCGAGCGCGCCTTCGGGCGGATTCCCTGGAAGAGTAGTGCCTGGTAGCGTCGGAACTGCCTCGAGGCTCACTCGGGTTGGGGAGGTGTCCATGTCCATGGCGGTGCCCCGGAGGAAGGTAAGCTGCGTCCTCCGATGCGTCGCCCATTGCCGCTTCCGTTTGCGTTGCCGATCCTGGTTCTTCTTGGCGCGGCGCCCGGTTGCGCCCAACCAGCTCCCGACTCCGGCTGGATCGATCTGACCGCCGGGGGCCTCGAGGAGGGATGGCGGCAACTCGGCGGCGCCGCGGAGTACACGCTGGAAGACGGCGTCGTCGTGGGCACGGCGGTCGTCGAGACGCCGAACTCGTTCCTCGCCACCGAGGAGGAGTACGGCGACTTCGTGCTCCAGTTGGAGTTCAAGATCGACGAGGGCCTCAATGGGGGCGTTCAGATCCGGAGCCACAGCGATCCTGACTACCGCAACGGCACGGTGCACGGCTACCAGGTCGAGATCGACCCGAGCGAGCGGGCGTGGAGCGCTGGCATCTACGACGAGTCGCGGCGCGGCTGGCTGTTCCCGCTGGCGGCGAATCCGGCCGCGAGCCAGGCGTTCCGCCAGGGGGGCTGGAACCACCTCTACATCGAGGCGATCGGTCCGACCATCCGGACCTGGCTGAACGATGTGCCGGCCACCTTCCTGATCGACGAGTTGACGGCGAGCGGGTTCATCGCGCTCCAGGTCCACTCGGTTGAGGCCGACGGCGGCGGCAGGCAGGTCCGCTACCGGCGGGTGTGGCTCCGAACCGAGGGCCTGGCGCCGAGCCGCAGGCCGTTCCCCTACATCGTCGACACGCGGCCGAGCCAGCTCTCGGAGGAGGAGGCCGCCCAGGGCTGGCGTCTGCTCTTCGACGGTGAGAGCACGGAGGCTTGGCGGGGCGCCCACCGCGAGGACTTCCCGGCGACGGGCTGGGAGGTGCGGGACGGCGAGTTGACCCTGCTCGCGTCGGAACCGGGCGGGGAGCGCGGCGGCGGCATCGTGACCCGGGAGTCGTTCTCGGCTTTCGAACTCCAACTGGAGTTCCAGCTCACCGAGGGCGCGAACAGCGGCATCAAGTACCTGGTGACCGAGGGCTACGGCTCGGCGCCCGGCTCGGCAGTCGCGTTCGAGTACCAGCTCCTGGACGACCTTCGGCATCCCGACGCACAGTTGGGCAGGGACGGCAATCGCACCCTGGCCTCCCTCTACGACCTGCTGCCGGCGACCAAGACGCCGCGCTTCGTCAAGGCTCCGGGGCGCTTCAACCACGCCCGGATCATCGTCCACGCCGACGGCAGCGTGGAGCACTGGCTGAACCACGTGCTGGTGCTGGAGTTCGACCGCGACTCACCGGAACTCGCGGAGGCGATCTTGGCAAGCAAGTTCGCCGACCGCGAAGGGTTCGGGCGGTGGCCCGAGGGCCGCATCCTGCTCCAGGACCACGGCGGCGAGGTGGCGTTTCGCAGCATCAAGGTGCGCCGACTCGCCGATGCGGAGTAGCGGCGCCGGGCGGTCTTGATGCGCGTCAGGCTTGCCTACGGCCGGACAGGCCTGGAGATCGAGTTGCCGCGGGAGCGGACGACCGTGATCGAGCCGCACCAGGCGCCGGCGCTCCGCGATCCGGACACGGCACTCACCGCGGCGCTTCGCCAGCCGGTCGCCGGGCCGCCGCTCCGGGACCTCGCGAAGCCCGGCCAGACGGCGGCGATCTCGGTCTGCGACATCACGAGGGCTCAGCCGCGCCGGGAAATGGTCGGCGCGGTGCTGCGCGAACTCGACGGCATCGTGCGGCCCGAGGACGTCACGATCCTGATCGCGACCGGCACCCACCGCGCGAACACGCCGGCCGAGCTGCTGATGATGCTCGGCGACGAGATTCTCGGCGCCTGCCGCGTGATCAACCACGACGCTGGCGACGACTCGTCCCTGGTTGATCTGGGAAAGAGCGGCAAGGGCGTTCCGACCCGGCTCTGCCGGCACTGGCTGGAGGCGGATCTCCGGATCACGACTGGTTTCGTCGAACCGCACTTCTTCGCCGGTTTCTCCGGCGGGCCGAAGATGGTCGCCCCGGGTCTGGCAGGGCTCGACACCGTGCTCACCCTGCACGACGCTGCCCGCGTCGGCGATCCCCGGTCGACCTGGGGCATCATCGACGGCAATCCTCTCCACAGCGACATCCGCGCCATCTCGGCGCGGCCCGAGGCGCGGCCTCACTTCAGCATGGATGTCCTGCTCGACCGGACGCAGCGGATCACGCACGTCTTCGCCGGCGAGCTGTTCCCCATGCACCGGCGAGCGTGTGAAGCGGCGCGGCCGATCGCCATGCGGGAGACCGGCCGGCGGTTCGAGGTCGTGGTGACGACCAACTCGGGCTATCCGCTCGACCAGAACCTGTACCAGGCGGTCAAGGGCATGTCGGCGGCGGCGCAGGTCGTGGCCGATGGCGGCACGATCCTCTGCGCCGCCGAGTGCAGCGACGGCATTCCCGACCACGGGCGCTACGCCGAGCTGCTCGCCCGCGGCAACTCGCCCGGCGAACTCCTGGCGCAGATCGAGGCGCGGCCCGTGACCGAGCCGGACCAGTGGCAGGTCCAGGTCCAGGCGATGATCCAGCGCCGAGCCCGGGTGCTCGTCAAGGCCGACGGACTGAGCGAGGAGCAACTCGCTGCGGCCCACTTCGAGGCGGCCCCGGATCTCGACGCGGCGCTCGCCGGGTGCTTGGCGGCTCGGCCGGACGCTCGCGTCTGCGTGTTGCCGGAGGGTCCGCAGACGATTCCGTACATGGCCTGATCGTCCCGGAGAACGGGGCGCGGACGGCATCGCGGGCCAGCTAATTGCCGGTGGTACCCTCGCGGTCATGGCTGAGCCCGTCGGATCCGCGAATCCGGAGGCGCCGGAAGCCGGGCTGATCGACCCGGAGGAGGCCCCACTCGACCCGGCCGACTTCCCCGGTTGTCAGGCGATCCGTATCCGGCTCGAGGACATCGAAGACTACGACGGCCGTCTCGAGTACTGGGAGGCCCGCACCGAGACGGCGATGGTCGTGTGCGAGCCGACGACCGTGTACCACGAGCGGCCTTCGCAGCGGTTGGCCAGATTGGCCGAGCGCATCGCGGCGTCGAGAGGTTCGCCGATCGAGACGTTCGGTACCGCGGATCTCGTGCGTTTCAAGAGCGGCGGCGGGCGCAAGGTGTTGATGCAGGCGGACCAGATCCTGTACCTGCATCCGCTGGAGGTGGCCGACTGGGGTCCGGGGGTCGACGTCGATGGAGACGGGTTGCCCGACGTGGTCGTGGAGGTCGACTACTCGACCGACGCCCGGTTGCGAAAGTTGCGGCTCTACGAGGCGTGGGGCTTCCCGGAAGTCTGGATCGACGTGCCGGACGAGCGATCGCGTCCGAGGTCGCGGCTTCCTGGACTGACGATTCACGTCCTGGAGGCGGGCCGTTATCGTACGGCGGCCGCCAGCCGAGCCTTTCCGGGCTGGACGGCGGTGGAGATCCACCGGGCGCTGAACGAGCGGATCGTGTCTCGGGAGACCCTGGAGGTGCTGCGCCGCGTGGGACGCCGCCTCGGCGCCGCCGAAGGCACTGGCCCGGACGACGATCCCTGGCTCCGCAGCGAGCGCGCCGAAGGCCGCGCCGAGGGCCGTGCAGCAGGCCGCGCCGAGGGCCGCGCCGACCTGTTGCGCGCCGTGGCCGGAATCCTTGAAGCGCGCCGCGTGCCGGTGAGTCGCGGCTTGGCGGAACGTCTGGCGGACCTTGACGACATGCCGGCGAGCAAGCTGGTCCGCGCCGCACAAGAGTGCTCTAGCGAAGAGGAGTTCCTCCGGCTGCTGGGGCGTTGATTGCACATGCTGTCGGGCTCGAAGGGCCGCAGACGATCCCCTGCGTCGCCGGCTAACTCCCGGATGCCGGCGGGGACGCCGGCGCACCCAGCGGGCGGCAATCACGTGCGCGACAGCGCTTCATACACGAAGAAGGGCCTCCCCGTTGCCGGGGAGGCCCTTGAGTTCCGTTGCTGCGGCGTCTGACGCCGCAGCTTCCACTGGTCAGCCTAGAAGCTGAACCGGGCGCCAAGCTGCAACTGACGCCACGACGTCACCCGGCCGCAGGGAATCCCGAAGTCATCCCGCACCACGCCGCCCCGCACGTCACGCTGATTGGTGCAGACCGCGAAGCTGTGCTGGTCGAAGAGGTTGAACGCCTCCACGAACACGTCCAGGCGCAGGCCCTCGCCGAAGCGGAAGAACTTGCCGACGCGGACATCCACAGTCTGCCTCGACTCGTTGCGGAACGAGTTCCTGCCCACGAGGTTGCCGTCGATCACGGCGTACTGGTCGGGGCAGTTGAAGCCGACGCTCCCGCAGTACGGGAAATCAAGGCCGTTGTCGATCGCCGTGTACGGCGTGCCTGACTGGTAGTTCACGATGCCCGAAATCTGGAAGTCGGCCGGCAGTTGGATCATGCCGGTGGCTACCAGACGGTGCGTCACGTCACGGCCCGAGAGACCCCAGTCGTAGTCCAGGTTCCCCGTGTCGGAGATCGTGACGCCGGTCGCCGAACGTTCGTTCGAGTCGGTGTCGCGATCCTTGCCCCAGGTGTAGTGGGCGTTGAACTGATAGCGGCCGGTGAAGCGCCGGTTCACCTTCAGTGTGACCGCCTGGTACTCGGACTCGCCGCGGGACTGCCGGACGAGGATCTCGGCGACATCGTCGCGCACGCGGCCATCCCAGGAGGGGCGGCCGTACTCGTCGTAACCGGCGAACTGGCGGTTCCAGTCCGTGTTCCGTTGCAGGCCCGTCGCCTCGGCGTACACCACATCGACTCCCGTGCTCCAGCCACCGGCGAGTTCCCGCTCCCAGCCGACGCTCGCGCGAAGTGTCTGCGCATCGCCGAACGCGGGATCGACATAGGAGATCGCCGGGATGATGCCCGGCGGCGGGTTCTCGTTGTCGATCGGCGTGCCGAGCGGCACATAGCCGTTCTGGCCCGGGCGCACGCTGATGCGGCCGTAGTTCGGCGGTACGCCGTTCGCCTGCACCTGGTTGGCGAACAGCAGGGTGGGCGTGCGGCCGTAGAAGAAGCCGATGCCGCCACGGAAGACGGACTGGCCCTCGTTCGAGGCCAGCGCGAAGCCGAAGCGGGGCGCCAGGTTTTCCGTATCCGGGATTTGGCGACCGTCCTCCTCGATGTGGTCCAGACCGTCGGGGTTGTCCGTCGACGTGTAGCGCAGGCCGTAGTTCATCGTCAGGTTGTCCCGCTTCATGCTGTCCTGGCCGTAGAACGCGAGAGCCGTCTGGGTCTCGTCGTAGTTCGGATAGGTCGAATCGCCGAACCAGATCCGAGCGATGCTCGCCTCGTTGTTCAGGAAGTCCTCGGCCGACCGGAAGTCGTAGCGGCCGTCGCGGCTGCCCGCGAAGAGCTGCGCCAGATCGTCCTTCGAGTAGTCGACGCCGAACTTCATGTCGTGGCCGCCGAACAGGTAGGAGAAGTCGTCCTTGATCTGGAGCTGCGACTCCTCGACGAAGATCGGCAGGAAGTCGAACTTGCCTACGCTTGCGCGGTTCCAGCGGAAGCGAATCTGGGCTTCGATCGGCGTGCCGACACGCTGGGACAGGCGGTCCAGGTCGTCGTCCGCCGACTGGATCCGGAGCTCGTTGACGCCCCGGCTGCCGATGACCGAGGTCATCGATGCGATGAAGGACAGCGTCTTTTCCGTCTTGAGCGACTCTTCGTCGAGGTAGCCGCTCGTACGCTCGAAGTCCGTCAGGTTGGCGCGCACGGTGATCAGGTTCGCGTCGTTGATCTGGTGGTCCAGCTTGCCGAACAGGATCTGGTTGCTCACCGAACGCAGGAACAGGCCGGTGGCGGAGCCGTCGGCGTTGCGATCGAAGCCGTCGACCAGGGCCGCGAAGGCGGGTTCGGTCTGCGCCCGCTGCATGACCAGGTCGTAGACGCTGCCGCCACGGTTGGTGAGGAACCGAGTGAACGGGATCTCCTGCTCACGCTGGTCGATGCCGAAGTAGTAGTGGGTGCGGTCGCGTTTGAACGGGCCGCCGATGGAGAAGCCGTAGTTCTGGGTGTCGAACTCGTCCACCGGCCGCGAACCGTCGCGACCGTTGAAGTCGTCGAGCGGCGACGAGGGAATGTCTTCGGCCATGCTGTCATCGCGGAAAAAGGCGAAGGCCGAACCCTTCATCTCGTTGGTGCCGGACTTCGTGACCACGTTGATGAAGGCGCCGCCGTGGCGGCCGTACTCGGGCGAGAAGCCGTTGGTGACCACCTGGAACTGGCGCACCGTGTCCTGAGCGACGATCAACCCGTCGTTCTCGGTCGCCTCACCGCCGCGGCCGTAGCCGAAGAAGGTGCTCTTGTTGTCGGCGCCGTCCACGGAGAGACCGCTGTACATGCCGCGCTGGCCGGCGATGGTCAGGAAGCCGCGCTGGCTGTCGCGCTGCACGCCCGGGGTGAGGATCGCGAAGTCCGTGAAGTCACGACCGACGATCGGCAGGCTCTCGATCTGGACTTCGTCGATGTAGTTGGCGGCGCCGGAGCGGCTGACCTCGATGATCGGCGCCTCGGAGGTGACCGTGATCACCTCGGAGGACGACTCGACCGCCAACGTCAGGTTGACGTCCTTGATCTGGCCGACCAGGACGGAGATGTCGATCTGCTGGGTGGTCTGCATGCCGGCGAGCTCGGCAGCCAAGGTGTAGGTGCCGACCTGCAGCGCCTTGGCGCTGTAGAAGCCGTTCGCGTTAGTGATGACCGCGCGGTCGATGCCGGTGTCCTGGTTGGTCGCTGTAACCGTGGCGCCGGGAATCGGGTCGCCGGCGACATCGGAGATGGTGCCCTCGATGGTGCCGTTGATGGTCTGGGCAAAGCCGGCGCCGGCCATGAGGAAGGCGCAGGTCGTTGCCAGGAGGATCGCAAGAAGACGTGCCCGGGGGCGGGTCCACTGCATGGTAGGTGTGCTCCTGTGTGTCTGGATGAATGCCGTCGAAATCAATAGGGGCTCGCCGGCGTGCGGTTCACGCGTCGAAGGCTTGTCGGTTGGTTGTGGCGAGTGGTGGGGCGCGTGAGCGCAAGGCCACGAACAAGGGGACTATAGAGGCCGCTTCGTCGCCCGTCAAAGAATGGCGGTCCTGGTCCAAGACGTTGAATTCCGGATTGACTCTCCGCATGGCGGAGGCAGCCTCGGCAGGGGGCTTGAAGGGTTCGTGAAGGCAGCCTCAGTGGGCCGACGGCAGCGGTAGGTCTGTGCCCCCGGTGAGGTACTCGTCGATCCGGGCCGCGGCGCCGCGCCCCTCGTTGATCGCCCACACGATCAGGCTCTGGCCGCGGCGGCAGTCGCCGGCCGCGAACACGCCGGGGGCGGAGGTGGCGTACTCCCCGGGCGTGGCGGCGAAGTTGCTGCGCGGGTCGGTCTCAAGCCCCAACTGCTCGCCGAGCGTGGCCTCGGGGCCGAGAAAACCCATCGCCAGCAGCACCAGGTCGGCCTCGAAGGTCTCCTCGGTGCCCGGCAGCTCTTCCATGGTGAAGCGGC
The DNA here is from genome assembly GCA_965216125.1 of Candidatus Multivorans sp. Classification (GTDB taxonomy): domain Bacteria; phylum Acidobacteriota; class Thermoanaerobaculia; order Multivoradales; family Multivoraceae; genus Multivorans. The sequence goes on from OZ244152.1 coordinate 2,943,345, forward strand.
CGGCAGGGTCCCTGCGCCAGGCGATGCGCGCGGTCTCGATGCCCGCCACGTTGCCGGCGCCGTCGTCCACGAAGCGCTTCGAGATGACGGAGAACACGCGCGGGTCGGCGCCGAACCTTGCCGCTGCCTCCGCGTGTGCGTACTCGACCCGGAAGATGCGCGGCCATTCCGGCCACGGGTTGTCCGGCGCCCGCGCGTCGGGTGGCCGGTCGAGGAGTTCGAAGTTGACCATCGAGGCGCAGCCGTGGCGCGTCGCGGTGGCGATGCAGTCGGCGCCCGTGTCGCCGCCGCCGATCACGATCACGTTCTTGCCGCAGGCATCGATCGGGGGCGTGATGACGCCCGTGTCGTCCCTTGGTGTGGCGTCGCTGGGCAGGTCGGCATCCAGCAGCGCCCGCGTGTGTTCGGTCAGGAACTCCATCGCGAAGTGGACGCCGGAGAGCTCGCGGCCCGGGATCTTGAGGTCGCGCGGCCGGGTGGCGCCGCAGGCGAGCAGGATCGCGTCGTGGTCCCGCCGCAGGTCGGCGATGTCGACGTTGACGCCGACGTGGGCAGAGGTCACGAACTCGATGCCCTCGGCCCGCATCAGGTCGATCCGGCGATCGACTACCTGGCGCTTGTCCAGCTTCATGTTCGGGATGCCGTACATCAGGAGGCCGCCGATCCGGTCCTCGCGCTCGAACACGACGACGCGGTGGCCGACGCTGTTCAACTGGTCGGCGGCGGCGAGGCCCGCGGGGCCGGAGCCGATGACGGCAACCTTCTTCCCGGTCCGTGCCGTCGGCGGTCGGGGGACGATCCAGCCCTCCTCGAAGCCCCGGTCGACGATCGCGTTCTCGATGTTCTTGATCGTGACCGCCGGGTCGGTGATCCCCAGCACGCAGGCGCCCTCGCAGGGCGCCGGGCAGACGCGTCCCGTGAACTCGGGAAAGTTGTTCGTCCGTTCGAGCCTCCGCAGCGCCTCGCGCCAGCGGCCCTGGTAGACGAGGTCGTTCCACTCGGGGATCAGGTTGTCGATCGGGCAGCCGTCGTCGGACTGGCAGAAAGCCACCCCGCAGTCCATGCAGCGGGCGCCCTGGGTGGCGAGATGCTCCTCGGGCACCGGCGAGAGGAACTCGCCGTAGTGAGTCAGGCGGATGAGCGGATCCTGGTAGGGGACCGCCGCGCGCGCGTACTCCTTGAAACCGGTGTCCTTGCCCATGACCCCGCGTGCCCTCCTTAGCCTGCGGTCTCTCGGTTCTTCGGCCGCCGATGGCCTCAGGCCGCTGCCTCGGCCTTCGCTTCTGCCCGGACCTCCGGTTCCGCCTCGCGCTGCGCAAGGAGAACGCGCCGGTAGTCGCGCGGCATGACCTGGGTGAACTGGCGCACGGCGTCGCCCCAGTGCTCAAGCAGCCGGCGCGCGACGGCCGAGCCGGTGAAGCGCGCGTGTCGCGCGACCATCTCCCGCAGTTCGCGCCGGCAGTCGCGGTCGACGGGCTCCAACCCCACCATCTCGAAGTTGCAGTTCTCGGCCAGCGCTCGGTTCGGATCGAAGACCCAGGCGATGCCGCCGCTCATGCCGGCGGCGAAGTTGCGGCCCGTGGGTCCGAGGATCACGGCACGGCCGCCGGTCATGTACTCGCAGCCGTGGTCGCCGATGCCTTCGACCACCGCCCGGGCGCCGGAGTTGCGCACGCAGAAGCGCTCCGCGGCGCGGCCGCGGAAGAACGCCTCGCCGCCGGTGGCGCCGTAGAGCGCGACGTTGCCGATCAGCACGTTCTCCTCGGCGGCGAAACGCGACCGGCGGGGCGGGTAGAGGATGAGCCGGCCGCCGGACAGCCCCTTGCCGACGTAGTCGTTGCCGTCGCCCTCGAGTTCGATCGTGATGCCGGGCGCGAGGAAGGCGCCGAGGCTCTGGCCGGCGCTGCCGGCAAGGGAGATGTGGATCGTGTCGTCGGACAGACCGTGTTGGCCGCGCGCCTTCATCAGCTCGTGGCTGAGCATCGTGCCGACGGTGCGCTGGGTGTTCTCGATCGGCAGCTCGATCCGCACCCGGGACCCGCTCTCCAGGGCGGGCCGAGCGCGGGCGATCAGTTCGTTGTCGAGCGCGTACTCCAGCGCGTGGTCCTGCTCGATCGTCTTGGTGACGCCGACGCCTTCGTGCCTCCTGACTGCCGGTTGCAGCACCGCCGACAGGTCGAGACCCTCGGTCCTCTCGTTCCGCACCGCCACTTCAGGCCGGAACAGGTCGGTGCGCCCGACCAGCTCTTCGATCGTCGCCACGCCCAGAGCCGCCATGATCCGCCGCGCTTCCTCGGCGACCAGGAAGAGATAGTTGACCACGGACTCCGGGGTGCCCTCGAACTTCGCCCGCAGTTCCGGATCCTGGGTGGCGATGCCGACCGGACAGGTGTTCAGGTGGCACTTGCGCATCATGATGCAGCCGAGCGTGATCAGCGGCGCGGTGGAGAAGCCGAACTCCTCGGCGCCCAGCATGCTGGCGACGACGACGTCGCGACCGGTCTTGAGCTGACCGTCGGTCTGGAGCGTGACCCGCGAGCGCAGGTCGCACAGCACGAGCGTCTGGTGGGTCTCCGCGATGCCGAGTTCCCAGGGCAGGCCGGCGTGCTTGATGCTGGTGAGCGGCGAGGCGCCGGTGCCGCCGTCGTGTCCCGAAATCAGGATGTGGTCGGCGTGGGCCTTGGCGACGCCGGCGGCCACCGTGCCGACTCCGACTTCGGACACCAGCTTGACGCTGATCCGGGAACTTGGGTTTGAGTTCTTCAGATCGTGGATGAGCTGCTTCAGATCCTCGATCGAGTAGATGTCGTGGTGGGGCGGCGGCGAGATCAAGCCAACCCCAGGAGTCGAGTAGCGGGTGCGGGCGATTGTTTCGTCGACCTTGTGGCCGGGAAGTTCGCCGCCCTCGCCCGGCTTGGCGCCCTGGGCGATCTTGATCTGCAGCTCGTCCGAGTTGGTCAGGTACCAGGACGTGACTCCGAACCGGCCCGAGGCGACCTGCTTGATCGCCGAGCGCCGGCTGTCGCCGTTCGCGTCCGGCGTGAAGCGGGACGGATCCTCGCCGCCCTCGCCGGTGTTGCTCTTGCCGCCGAGGCGGTTCATCGCCACCGCCAGCATTTCGTGGCTCTCGGCCGAGATCGAGCCGAAGCTCATCGCGCCGGTGCAGAAGCGCTTGACGATCTCGCTCGCGGGTTCCACCGCGTCGAGCGGCAGCGGCTCGAGGTCGTTGCGGAACTGGAGCAGGCCACGCAGGGAGCACGTCCTGGTCGTGTCCTCGTTGGCGAGCCGGGCGAACTGCTCGTAGGCCTCGGCGCTGTTGGTACGGGCGGCGTGCTGGAGCCGCGAGATCATCTTCGGGTTCCACATGTGGCGCTCGCCGCCGGCGCGCCAGTGGTAGTCGCCCGGATTCGGCAGGTCGGCGACCCGGTCGTGGTCGCCCTTTGGGAAGCCCTTGGCGTGCCGGCTGAGGGCGTCCTTGGCCAGCCGTTCGAGGCCGGCGCCCTCGATCCGGCTCGCGGTGCCGACGAAGCAACGGTCGATGACCTCGCTCGACAGGCCGACGGCCTCGAAGATCTGCGCGCCCTTGTAGCTCTGGAGGGTCGAGATGCCCATCTTGGCCATCACCTTGAGCATCCCCTTCTTGACCCCCTTGCGGTACCGCTCGACGACCGCCTGATCGTCGGCGGCCGCAGGCAGCCGGCCCTGGCGCCGCGCCCGCCACATCGCCTCGAAGGTCAGGTAGGGGTTGATCGCGTCGGCGCCGTAGCCGACCAGCAGGCAGTGGTGGTGGACCTCGCGCGCCTCTCCGGTCTCGAGCAGGAGACCGACCCGCGTGCGCTTGATCGTCCGCAGCAGGTGGTGGTGGACGGCGCCGCAGGCCAGCAGGGTCGGCACGGGGACCCGGTCGGGTCCCGCTGTGCGGTCGGACAGGGCGACGAAGCTGCAGCCGTCGTCGACCGCCTGTTCGGCCTCGCGGCACAGCCGGTCGAGCGCGTTGCCGAGGCCGGCGGCGCCCTCGTCGAGCGGCCAGGTGGCGTCGAGCGTGCGGCAGGAGAAACCGGCCTCGGCGGCGCCGGCGAGGGCCGCGAACTCGCGGTTGCTCAGGATCGGATGCGGCAGGCGGACCCGCTGGCAGTGCTCGGCCGTCGTCTCGAGCAGGTTGCGCTCGGGGCCGATCGTGCACTCGAGCGACATGACGACCTCCTCGCGAATGGAGTCGATCGCCGGGTTCGTCACCTGGGCGAAGAGCTGCTTGAAGAAGTCGTAGACCGGGCGATCCTGGTCGGAGAGGACGGCGAGCGCGGCATCGTTGCCCATCGAGCCGACCGGATCGCGCAGCTCCTCGATCAGGGGCCGGAGCATGAAGCGGAGGGTCTCGGCGGTGTAGCCGAACGCCTGCAGGCTGCGGGTCAGGTCGTCGCCGCCCATCTTGGCCTGAGTCTTGGGAGCGCTGCCGTTGTTCCGAGCCGCCTCGACGAGGTACGCGAGGTCTGTGCGGCGTTCGAGCCATTCGGCGTAGGGGCGTTTGCTGGCGATGCTGCTCTTCAGTTCCTCGTCCGCGACGATGCGGCCGTTCTCGAAATCAACCAGGAACATCCGCCCGGGCTTGAGCCGACCCTTGCTGAGCACGCGCTCGGGCTCGACCGGAACGACGCCCGCCTCCGAGGCCATGATCACCAGGTCGTCGTCCGTGACGTAGTAGCGGCTGGGACGCAGACCGTTGCGGTCGAGCACGGCGCCGATGTAGCGGCCGTCGGTGAAGGCGATCGAAGCCGGCCCGTCCCAGGGCTCCATCAGGCAGGAGTGGTAGTCGTAGAACGCCTTCTTGGTGGCGTCCATCTGCGGGTCGTTCTGCCACGCCTCCGGGATCATCATCATGACCGCTTCCTGCAGCGTGCGGCCCGTGAGCAGCAGGAACTCGAGCACGTTGTCGAAGCTGCCGGAATCGGAGCAGTCGGGCTCGACGACCGGGAAGGCGAGCGGCAGATCGTCGCCGAACAGCTCGCTCTGCAGCACGCCTTCGCGGGCGTGCATCCAGTTCATGTTGCCGCGCAGCGTGTTGATCTCGCCGTTGTGGCTCATGAAGCGGTTCGGCTGCGCGCGATCCCACGACGGGAATGTGTTGGTGGCGAAGCGGGAGTGGACCATCGCCAGGTGCGATTCGTAGTCCGGCTCGGCCAGGTCCGGGAAGAACGGCACGAGCTGGCCGGAGGTCAGCATGCCCTTGTAGATCATCACCCGGGTCGACAGGGAGCAGACGTAGAACATCTGCGCCTGCGTGAGGGCGTCGCTGCCTCGCAGCCGGGTCGTCGCCTGTTTGCGGATCAGGTACAGCTCGCGCTCGAAGGCATCCTGATCGAGCTCCTCAGCGGCCCCGATGAAGAGCTGCTCGATGACCGGCATCGAGTCGATGGCGGTGGCGCCGATGTTGGCGACGTTGGGGCGGGTCGGTACCCTTCGCCAGCCGATCAGCCGCTGTCCGCGTGAGGCGACGATCTCCTCGACCGTCCGGCGGCAGAGGGCGCGCTCGCTGTCGTCCTGGGGCAGGAAGAAGATGCCGGCGGCGTAGGTGCCGGGCGCTCCGAGTTCGGCGCCGAGGTCGTCCGCGGCCACCCGCCGGAGCAGGGGGTGCGGCAGCGCCGTCAGCATGCCGGCGCCGTCGCCCGTGTTCGGCTCGCAGCCGCAGGCGCCGCGATGGTCCATCTGGGTCAGCATGTGCGCCGCCTGCTTCATCAGCCGGTGGCTGCGCTCGCCGCGCACATGGGCGATGAAGCCGACGCCGCAGGCGTCGTGCTCGTACGCCGGATCGTAGAGCCCTGTCTTGCCGGGGCGGAGCTTCATGCGGCTTCTCCGCGCTGGGCGCTTCGCTCGGCGTCGGCGAGCAGCGGCCCGGCGTTCTCGACCAGGAACGCGGCGAAGTCCTGGGCGGCCGGCCGCAGCCGGCGGCGGGCGTGGACGATGCCCATCGGTCGCTCCAGCGACGGCTCGAGCGGCACGGCGGCGAGCAGTCCGGCCCGAGCCTCGGCGAGGAACGTCCGCAGCGGCAGGATCGCCGCGTAGTCGGTCGCCTGGAGCATGCTCTTGAAGGTGTCGATGTTGTCGAGACGCTGGGCCAACACCGCGTCGGCTCCGTTCTCCACCAGGTAACTCCGGATGTGACGTGCCGCGGGGAGTTCGTGCGTGAAGTGGATCAACTCCCGGCCGTCGAGGTCGGCTGCCCGGACCCGCTCTTGGCCCGCGAGTTCGTGATGGACCCCGCAGGCCAGGCACATCGGCTCCTCGCGCAGCGACCGGGATTGCAGGCCGGGCCACTGCTCCGGGTAGGAGACGATGCCGAAGTCGCAGCGGCCGGTCCGCACGGACTCGGCGACCGCGGCGGGAGGCTCGTACTCGATCTGGACCTCCAGCTCGGGCCGCCGGCGTTGGAACTCGGTGCGCAACTGGTTCAGTAGCGCGATGCCCGCGGAGTAGATCGCGTGGACGCGGACGGACCCGCCCCGTTCGGGGTCGAGGCGCGCGACGCTGCGCGCCAACGCGTCGTAGCGGGCCACCAGTTCGCGCCCTTCGCGCGACACGGCTTCGCCGGCCGGCGTCAGCACGAACGGGCGCTTCGCGCGGTCGAGCAGCTTCGTGCCGAGCCGTTCTTCGAGGTGATGGATGCGCTGACTGACCGCCGACTGGGTGATGCCGTGAAGCTCGGCCGCACGGCTGAAGCTGCGCAGATCGGCGACATCGCAGAAGATCCTGAGCCCTTGCATCGTAAGAGTGAGATCTTACATTAGGAGCATCTCATGGGCAACCGTGGAGCATTAGGGAAGCTGATGCTGAGAGGGGCGGCGGGCCATTGTGGGTGGAACCCTCAGGTGGGGGTATCGAAAGTACCCATCTGCAGGGGGCCGGAGGGGAGGCGCCCAGTGGCCGCTCTCAGGGCACCGCGATCTGGATCACGGCGTTGGCCCTGAGATTGATCTGCCGGGTGCCGCGGATGCCGTCGACTGCCAGCTCCCAGGCCCCCTCAGGGAGCCCGTCGAACGCGAACCTGCCCTGGGCGTCGACGAAGGTCTTACGGACGATGCCGAGCATCTCGGCGTGCTGCCGTCTCGCCAGGATCGGCCAGACGCTCACCGTGGCGCCGGCGAGCGGCGTGCCGGACCCGGAGTCGGTAACGAAGCCCTCGACCCGTCCGGACCGGAGTTCGATGGTCAGGTCGGTTTCACCGCGTACCGACACGGTTCGGGTTTCCGCGCCGACCCCGAGCGTGTAGTTGCCGGGTTCGAGGTCGGGGAAGCGGTACGACCCGTCGTGCCGGGTCCAGAAGCGGCGGGCGCCGGCGAGGTCGCGCCCCCTTGCCAGCAGGACCTGGGTTCGCTCGTGCGGCAGGCCGTCCAGCAGGACTGTCCCCTTCAGTGTGGGCAGATTCTTGAACACCAGCTCGATCCGAGCGTCCCTGTCCTCGAGTCTGACTTTCCGCTCCGCCCGTTTGCCTGAGTTCCCGATGCGGGCGATCACGGTCCACACGCCGGCCCCCAGGCCGCTGATCGAAAACTCCGTCGGGGATCCGCGTGGCGTGCTGGCGGAGCGGATGTCGAGACGGTCGCTGACCGCTTCGATCTGAAGCCGTGCCGCTTCGCCTTCTCCCAAGCCGTGGACGGTGCCGCTGATCGTGAGGCGGTGACCGAAGCGAACACGGACACTGGACCGGTGTCCTCGTACGCGGAAGGTGTCGCGGGACGTGGTCCAGTGTCCGTCGAGCAGAACGCCGGCGCCGTACTCGCCGGGTGGCAGCCGGACACGGAAGGCGCCGTCGCCGTTGGTGGTCGCCGGAGTGCCGAACGGCAGTTGATCGTCGACTCGGCGTAGGGAGAGCCGGACTCCGGTCACTGGCGATCCGTCGCCGAGCGTGGCGCGACCGGCGACCTGGTAGACGCTGAAGTCGAAATCGAGGCGCGCCGACTTCGCTTCGATGTCCACCGTCTTCCGCTGGCTGTCGTCTTCTACGTTGACGCCTCCAGAGCGCCCCCTCTCGGCGATGACCGAGGTCCGGCCGGAAGGCAGCCCGTCGACGGCGTAGCCCCCGTCACCATCTGTCGTGGCCGTCAGGCCGGACACCGATATCTTCACGCCAGCGAGGCCGGCGCCGTATTCAACCACTCGCCCGACGAGGCGTCGTTCACCGAGGCCCAGTTCCAGTTCGACTTCGACCGTCTCGCCGGCGTCGACATCCACGGAGACCGTGGCGTCCTCTCCGCGCCGGGCGGCCCGGACGACGGACGGAGCGCCGGGTCCGGTCTTGGTGGTCAGGTAGCCCGCGTCAGGAGACCGCGCCACCACGTTGTATCGGCCCGCGGCGAGACCCCGGGTGCGGAACCTGCCGTCCTCATCCGTTCTGACGGCGGTTGGTTCGCCTCGCTCGGCGAGGGTTTGGACCCAGGTCTCGACGCCGTCTCCGCGGAAGATCACGCGGCCGGTGATCACGGCTTCGGGCTCGAGCGATACCTCGAGGTGCGCCGACTCTGTGGGAGGTACTTCCAGCCGTCGCTCGGTGGCGAATCCAAGCGCCCAAATCGCCAGGTCGACCAGAGAGTCGTCACTCAGACCGGGAATGCGGAAACGGCCCTGCTCGTCCGTTTCGAACCGGCCGGCGATGTCGAATAGCTCCGTATCCGTGCGGAGTTCGTCCAGTGCGCCGGTGGTGTACGAACCGGCCGCCAGGACTATGGCGTCGGCGACGGCGCCGCCATCGGGACCTAGCACGATGCCCAGGATCCGGGACTCGGCATGGAGGCGGATATCGCCGACATCGAGGCCTTCCGTTGGCACTTCGAGATCCCTCTGCATCAGGGACGCTCTGCCGGGAGCGCGCACCACGAGCTCCTGCTGCCCCGGCCAAGCCGTCATCTCGAACCGGCCGAGAGGATCGGTTGGGGTGGTGCGCACTCGTTGCCCGAATGCGCCCGACGCGATGTCGAGAGGTCCGAGAACCAGGGAACGAGCGCCCCGACTGCTGAATTGGCCGAGCCCCACCTCGGCGGCGCCAATGGGTTCGGTGGTCAACGCGTCGACGACGCGACCGCTGATCCGCACTCCTCGAAGCAGCGTGATCCGGTATCCGCCGTCGGGGTCTTCGAAGTGGTGCAGGAGGCGGCGACGGATCGGCAGGAAGGGAGGCCGGTCCACGCGGATCTGGCGGCTCGAGAAGGGGGAGCGGGTAGCGAAGCGCGTGAGATCGAGCGGAACGTGACGGCCAACGAACCGTCCCGTGGCATCGGAACGCATCAGAGCGCCGCCTCGGTAATACGGACCTGCTTTGACAACGGTCGCCTCGCCGGGTCTGACGAACCAATCGAAACGGATCTCGGCGTCCGGGATCGGCGCTCCGGCCTCGTCGACCACCTTGCCCTCGATCCGTGGCGCGGCTTCGAGCGCGGGGCAGGGTCGGTTGTTGGGTTCGAAGGCGTCGAGGACGGTGCGGGGAGCCGGCTCGGCGCAGGCCGCGTGAGAGGTTCCCGCCGCCACGAACCACAGGTGCTCACCGGGAAGAGCGGAGATCGTGTACCGGTCGCCTTCGATTGTCAGAAGCGGCGTAGCAGCGCGTGGGTCGACGGCGGGCCAGGGCCAGTTTGGTTCCCGCCACGACCACGTGAAAGCGGGCACCGCCGGAGGCTCTGCACTGGGGCTGTCCTGGAGGTGAATGACACCCGTGCGGAGGTGGGATCGTTCGTCCGCGATCAACCGGCCGGAGGAGGCTCCGACCAACTCGTAGACCGCGCCGTCGGCCGTCTCGAACCAGAGCCGTTCGAGGTTCGCACTCGTTCCGACCGCGGGCGTAGCGGTTTCCGGTTGGTCTCCTTCGGTAGGTTCTGCGACCGTCGCGATGTCGATGTCAATGTTCCCTTCGGCGTCGCTGACGGCGAATGGCATGCCGAGGTGGTCTCTCGCCAGCGCGCCGGCCAGCGGCAGTCCTTGCGAGTCCGAGAGACGGTACGTCTCGGCCGAAACGTGTTGCAGGCGCACTGTGCTCGCGGTGCCGGCTTGGCATGGCGTTGCGACGCTTCGATACCCGTCGGCCCGCACGTGGACCACCGTGTCGCCGCCGTCGGGCACATCCAGCGTCGCCCGTCCTGAAGTGTCCGTTCGGGCCGGTCGCAGCCAGGGCCGCCAGGAGGGGAACACCGCGGGACGTTGCGGGCGCGCCGCCTCGAGCGCCGGGGGGAGTTCAACGATGACCGGTACGACATGCAATCCAGGCAGCGCGGCGCCCTCTTCGTTGAGCACCTCTACTCGACATGAGGCCTTCTCCACGGCAGGCGCCGGCGGCAGATCGCCATCCGCGGCCGGCGGCCGCCACAGCATCGCCAGGGGTAGGCCACCTCCAGTTTCGACGACGACCCACCAGGCGTCCCGGTCCTCGGGCGTCGAGCCGCGAACCACGCCGCCCCCTGCGAGGAATCGCTCCACGGAGAGCGCCGGCCCCGCTGCAGACGGCGGCTCGCCCGTGAGAATGGCACGTCCGCATTCGTAGGAGGTGCAGGTCGTCAGCAGTGAGACGCGTACCCCAACGCCGCCTGGCGAAACGTCATCCAGCCGGACAGTGAACTCGGAAGCGTTGGCGGTTTGGACCAGCAGCACGGTTGCCAACACCGCGAAACGCCTTGCGGGCCCGATCTGGCACCAACTGCCCGGGAGTTTACAGAGTGGCACTCTCATCGTCGAGCATTCCGGGCTGCGGACTCGGGGGTCGAGAATCTCCTCGCGGCGTGGGTGATTGGAGAGGCTTGCCTGGCGAATTACCCCAGGCGCCAGTAGAACACGACGAGGTACGCGGCGAGCAGCAGGGCGACCCAGAGCGTCATCGACGCGGTTAGCCAGGAGCGGCCGAGCAGCCCCTGCGGGCCCAGGTGTCGTTGCGCTACCGCGAGGGCGGTGGCGGCGAGACGACCTGACGCCGAGTAGCCGGCGCGGTGCAGCGCGACGAACGCCGTGGCCGCGCCATCCCATAGCCGGTAGCCGATCCGGCGATAGAGCCAGTCGGCGTCGAGGTTCACGGAACGGAGTTCAGGCGGGTAGAGGCCGGTACGCATCAGGGTGGCAAAGGCCAGGGCCGAGAAGAACAGCAGTTGCGACTGCGTGATGACGTGGGTCGTCGTGTACGGCACGTAGTCGACTGCGAAGGGCAGCAGCCCGTAGAGCAGGTTCGGGAAGAGGCCGATCGTCATGCTCGCCGTGGCGGCCAGGACCATCGCGATGATCATCGATCGCGGCGCCTCCTTGCAGCGGTGTCCTGCGTCGTGGTGGAAGAAGGCGAAGAACGGGATCTTGATGCCGGCATGGTGGAAGACGCCGGCGGAGGCGAACAGCAGCACCAGCCATAGCGCCAGATACCCCTCGTGGGACGCGGCGCTCATGATCATTGACTTGGTCGCGAAGGCCGAGAACAGCGGGAAGGCCGAGATCGAGGCGGCGCCGATGATGCACAGGCCGGTCGTGATCGGCATCGACTTGTAGAGGCCGCCCAGGTTCGACCCGTTGACGTGGCCGACCCGGTAGAGGACCGCGCCCATCGCCATGAACAGCAGTCCCTTGAAGAGGATGTCGGCGAAGGCGTGGGCGACGGCGCCGTTGAGCGCCAGCTCCGTGCCGATGCCGATGCCGACGACCATGAAGCCGAGCTGGTTCGTCATGCTGTAGGCGAGCACGCGGCGCAGATCGTTCTCGATCACCGCGAAGAAGATCGGGAAGGCGGTCATGACCGCCCCGATCCAGATCAGCTCGGACTGGCCGGGAAACGCGCGCGCCAGGGCGTAGATCGCGAACTTGGTCGTGAAGGCCGACAGGAACACGGCCCCGGCCGGCGTCGACTCGGGGTAGGCGTCGATCAGCCAACTGTGGAGTAGCGGGAAGGCCGCCTTGAGGCCGAAGGCAAGGAGGATCAGGGTCGGCGCGAGGTTGGTGAAGCCGATGCCGCCATCCTCGAGGAGGCTCGTGAGATTGCGGAACTCAGCCCAGCCGGGAGCGGCGCCGAGGTCGTGGCGCAGCAGGACGATGCCCGCGAGCAGCAGGACGCCCGAAACCAGTTGCATGCCCAGATAGCGCAGGCCCGCTGCGAGCGCCCGGCCGTCGCGACGGACCCAGACCAGGAGCGCCGACGACACCGCCGCCACCTCCCAGAACAGGAACAGGGTCCACAGGTCGCCGGCGAGGACGACGCCCAAGGCCGATCCGGCGTAGAACACGCCGACGAGGGGCTGGAAGTTGTCCTTGACGTAGAACGAGTAGATGGTGCCGATGAACGCCGCGAGGTGGAAGATGACGGCAAAGACGCGGCTCAGTCTGTCGATCCGCATCAGGGTCAGCGTCTGCCCGAAGATCTCGAACTGGGCGTAGTCGCCGATCGGGAGACCCCAGAACCGCCACAGCGAATAGGCCGGCAGGGCCAGCAACAGCGCCCGCCGAACCGTCTGGGGCATCACCGAGCGCGGCGCCCCGGCCAGAACCAGGCTGCCAACGATCAACAGCAGGGGCGGTGAGAGCAGGAACTCGAGCATCGGCGATCAGGAGTCCTGTCCGCCGCTTCGGCTCTCGTAGTAGTCCTCGGGGCGCATCAGCACCCGCCGCATCTGCTTGGCCGCCAGCACCAGCAGGAAGGCGCCGACGAAGCCGTAGAGCGGGAAGAACCCGATCCAGGCGTCGAACTCGTGGAGCTGACCTTCCAGAGTGCTCCACTCCGAGTGCTTGTGGTGGACGAAGTCCGCCGTCAGCCACAGAACGTCGAGCCCGATCAGGATGTAGAAGACCTTGGCGACGTTCCGCTTGTTGTCGAGCCACCAGGTCTTGCCGCCGTGCTTCCTGTGGTCGTGGTGGGCCAACGCTAGGAGTCTCGACGTTCGATCGTTCGGGTTTCTTCAGACGGGCCGTCGAGAGTAACAGCCGAGGGCCGGGAGGACCGACACTCCGAGTCCGTGCGTAGGATGCCCCCTTGGACTCGTTCTCCCAGCCGGTCCGCGGGTGGTTCGCGGACTCGTTCCCCGGCCCGACCCGGGTGCAGGAACTCGGCTGGCCGGTGCTGGCCCGCGGCCGCAACGCGTTGCTGGTGGCGCCGACCGGCAGCGGCAAGACCCTGGCGGCGTTCCTGTGGGCGATCGACCGCCTGAGCTTCGATCGGCCGCACGAGTCCGAAGCAGCCGCCGCCCGTGAGCCGGGCGTTCGCGTCCTCTATGTCTCGCCGCTGAAGGCGCTGGTCTACGACATCGAACGCAACCTCGATGCGCCCCTGGCCGGGGTCCGGCGGGTCGCCCGGAAGCTCGGCGTGCCGGTGCGGCCGGTCACGGTGGATGTGCGGACCGGAGACACGACGCCCCAGGAGCGGCGCCGGCAACTGCGGCGTCCCGGCGAGATCCTGGTCACGACCCCCGAGTCGCTGTTCCTCATTCTGGGATCGCGGGCGGCGGCGAACCTGCGCACGGTCGAGACGGTGATTGTCGACGAGGTCCATGCGATGGCGGCCACCAAGCGCGGCGCCCACCTCGCCCTGTCCCTTGAGCGCCTGGCCGAGTTGACGGGCGACCGCGAACCGCAGCGAATCGGCCTCTCGGCGACCGTGCGGCCGATGGATCTCGCCGCGGAGTTCCTCGGCGGCGACCGGCCGGTGGAGGTCGTGGACGCATCCGAGCCGCCGCGCATCGACCTTGAGGTCGTGGTGCCGGTGCCGGACATGGAGGCGCCGCCGGCGCCGGATTTTTCGGAGGACGGGGATGGCTGGCCGCGCGGTCTTGAGACGTCCGGCTTGTGGCCCTCGGTGTATCCGCGGATCCTGGAGGCGGTCAGGAGTCACAAGTCGACGATCGTGTTCGTCAACAGCCGCTCCCTCTGCGAGCGCCTCGCGCAGCGCCTGAACGACCTGGCGGCCCTGGACGACCGGTCCTCCGACACGAGCGACCCGGAGCCGCTGGCCCGCGCACACCACGGCAGCATCTCCCACGAGCAGCGGCGGGAGATCGAGGAGTCCCTCAAGGCCGGTCGCCTGCGCTGCATCGTCGCCACGAGCTCGCTCGAACTCGGGATCGACATGGGCGCGGTCGACCTGGTGCTGCTCGTCGAGGCCCCCGGTTCGGCCGTGCGCGGCCTGCAGCGCGTGGGTCGCGCCGGCCACGCGGTGGGCGAGCGCAGCCGCGGCCTGATCTTCCCCAAGTTCCGCGGCGACCTGCTGGAGTGCACCGTCACCGCGATCCAGATGCTGCGCGGCGCGATCGAGTCGATGCGCCTGCCGGAGAACCCGCTCGACGTGCTGGCCCAGCAGATCGTGGCGATGTGCTGCGACCGGGAGCGGACGGTCGACGACCTGCTGGGCCTGGCCCGGCGCTCCCGGTCTTACCGCGACCTCTCCCGAGGCATGTTGACCGCGGTGCTCAACGTGCTGGTCGGCCGCTATCCCTCGGAGGAGTTCGCCAACTTGCGGCCGCGCCTGTCATGGGACCATGGCCGCGGCGTGCTGACCGCGCGCCGCGGCGCCGCCCTGCTCGTGCGGCTGAACGCGGGCACGATTCCCGACCGCGGCATGTTCACCGTCCACCTTGGTCCGGACGGCCCGCGGCTCGGTGAGCTCGACGAGGAGATGGTCTACGAGTCGCGCGCCGGCGACACCTTCCTGCTGGGCGCCGCCGCCTGGCGGGTGACCGAGATCACCCGCGACCGGGTCATCGTGCGGCCGGCGCCCGGCGAACCGGGGCGGATGCCCTTCTGGCACGGCGACGGGCCGGGCCGGCCGGTGGAACTCGGCCAGGCGCTGGGCGCGTTCGTGCGGGAACTCGGCCGCCGGGACGCGGACGACGCGCGCCGCTTCCTGGCCGAAGAGACTCCGCTCGACCGCTACGCCGCGGCGAACCTCTTCGCCTACGTCGACGAGCAGCGGAACCACACCGGCACTCTGCCCACCGACCGGGCCTTGACGATCGAGCGGTTCCGGGACGAGATCGGCGACTGGAGGGTCTGCATCCTGACCCCGTTCGGTTCCCGCATCCACGCCCCCTGGGCGATGGCCCTGGAGCGGCGGTTCAGCGAGCGCACCGGCGTCCAGGTGCAGACCCTGTGGAACGACGATGGGCTGGCGCTCCGCTTCGCCGATGTGGACGACCTGCCGCCGGCGCGCGAGTTCCTGCTCGATGCCTGTGAGGTCGAGGAGCTGGTCACGGACCAGGTCGCGTCGACGCCGATGTTCGCCAGCCGGTTCCGGGAGAACGCCGCCCGCGCCCTGCTCCTGCCGCGCAACCGGCCGGGAAAGCGCACGCCGCTGTGGCAGCAGCGCCAGCGCTCGAAGAACCTGCTTTCCGTGGCGCGTCGCTACCCGGACTTCCCGGTGCTGCTCGAGACCTACCGGGAGTGCATGAGCGATCTCTTCGATCTGTCCGGCCTCGTGGACCTGATGAGCAAGATCGAGGACGGCGCGATCCGGATCGACGACGTGGAGACCCCGTCGCCGTCGCCCTTTGCCCGCTCGCTGGTGTTTGCCTACGAGGAACGGTTCCTCTACGACGACGATGCGCCCGCGGCGGAGCGGCGGGCGCAGGCGCTGACGCTCGACCGGGAACTGCTGCGCGAGCTGCTCGGCACGTCCAGCCTGAAGGAACTGCTCGATGAAGACGTCATCCAGGCCGTGGACGGCGAGCTGCAGGGGCTGGCGACGGGCCGGGCGCCGCGGCACGAGGACGATCTCTACGACCTGCTGCGGCACACCGGTGGTCTGACCCGAGGCGAAGCCGAGGCGCGCGCGCCGGGCGACGCGGACAACTGGCTGTTCGAACTCGAACGCCAGAAGCGGGCGGTCGAGGTCGATCTCGCCGACGGCCGGCGGATCTGGGTGGCGGTCGAGGATGCGGCGCTCTATCGCGACGGCCTCGACGCGGATCTGCCTGATGGCTTGCCGGCCGATCTCCTGGCGGCTCGCCCGGCGCCGCTCGAGGCCCTGGTCAGGCGCTTCGCGCGCAGCCGGGGTCCGTTCGCGAGCGCCGACGCCGCCGGCCGCTTCGGCCTGCCGCAGGGGGCGGTCGAGCCGTTGCTCGCCGCGCTCGAAGATGCCGGCGCGCTCGTCCATGGCGAGTTCCGGGCCGGCCGGGACGGGTTCGAATGGTGCGATCGGGAGATCCTGCGACAGATCAAGCGCCGCACTCTGGCCAAGCTGCGGCGGGAGGCGGCGCCGGTCGATGGACCGGCCCTGGCGCGCTTTCTCGGTCGCTGGCAGGGTACAGGCGAGCTGCTGTGGGTGGGCCGCGGGCGGCTCGGACCGCGGGACGGCAGGGTGGCCGTCTACGGGCGCGATCGGTTCGGGTTGCTGGTGCGCGGCGGCGCCGAGCCGGCGACTGGAACAGCGGACGCCGCCGGGGGAGTGAACGGCGACGGTCCGGAGGCGCACTGGACAGAAGGACTGCACCGGGCGGTGCTGCAGCGACTCGAGACGCGCGGCGCCTGCTTCACCTTCGACCTCGTGCGGGGCGTGGTCGGTGCGGGCGACTGGGGCGAAACAGAGGTCGAGGCGGCGATCTGGGACCTCGTCTGGGCCGGCCGGATCACGAACGACACCTTCCTGCCGCTCGAGTCGCTGGGCAAGCGCCGGCGCCCCGCGGCCGAGCGCCTTCCGCGCGGCCTGCCCCGGGGTTGGCGCCGCGGCCCGGGTCGGACAGGCTCGTCCGGCGCGCTGCAGGCGAGACCGTTCGCTCCCCGGCGCGGCCGCGCCGCGACCCTGGCCGGCGGGCGCTGGTCCCTGGTCGCCGGCTTGGCGGCGCCGGGCGAACCGGTCAGCGACACGAAATGGGCTCACGCGACGGCCACCATGCTGCTCGACCGGTACGGTGTCGTCGCGGCCGACACGGCGCGGGCCGAGAACGTGCCCGGCGGGTTCGAGGCGCTCTACCCGGTGCTCCGCGAGATGGAGGAGGTCGGCTATCTGCGCCGCGGCTACTTCGTCCACGGTCTGGCCGGCCGCCAGTTCGCGCTGCCCGTCGCGGTCGAGCGTCTGCGGCGTGAGCGAAGGGCGCCGGGGAATCGCGGGCCGATCGAGATCCTGCCGGCTGTCGACCCGGCCAACCCCTGGGGCGCCGTGATGCCGTGGCCCCAGCTCGGGACCGAAGCCGAACCGGGCCGAGCCGGTCCCCGGCGCATCCCCCGCGCCTGGCTCGTGCAGCGCGCCGGCACGCCCTCTCTCTTCCTCGAAGCCGGCGGCCAGGGCGTGTGGACCTTCGCCGCGCTCGGCGGCGACCCGGCCCCGAACGAGGCCTGGGCCGCGCTGCGTGACCTCGCGGGGCGCCGCAGACGCCGGTCGCTACGCCTCCTGCGGATCGACGGCCGACCGGCCGCGGAGTCTTCGTGGGCTCCCACCCTCGCCGCCTGCGGCTTCGAGAAGGACCCCGACGGCTACCGCGTCAGCCGGCTGCTGCCGGCGGTGTAGGGGTGACGGCGTCGCGCCAAGACCAAACGGGCAGGAGATCGTCTCGTCGCCGTCCAACGACAACTCCAGCGGGCAAGACTCACCTTGGGGACTCGCCGATACCTTGTCCTCGCTAAGGATGTCGACGAGCGTCTGTGCCGAGTGTTCAGCACGGGCAAGGGCGGGTAGGCGGTCGACCAGGTCGCGGAAGACGGTTGAGAACTGTTCGAAGAACTCCGTGTATTGGCTCAGCGACTCCTTGAGCCGCTCTTCGCGGAAGATCGACTTGGCCTGTTCGGAGTCGCGTTCGAGCTCGGCGAGGGTCCACCGTCGCGGTTCGTTCATCCGAGGTCTTCCAGCCTCGGGATCAGGATCCGCTCGACTTCCTTGGGCTCGAACTTCGTCAGGCCTTCCGCATAGGTGCGCCCCTGCTCGGTGCCTACGTTCAGGTTGAGCCATGCCGTGAGATGGCTCAGTTGAGCGTCGGACAACTCTTGCCGGGGGTACAGCCCGTGGGCGACGTTGATGTGGCGGACGCCGCACAGATTCCGCACGAAGCCCGGAGGACGGCGCGCCATGTAGGTGCAGAGAATCGGCGCCGGCGATCGCAGTCGCACCGACCACCAGGGGCGACGGTGGCGAGCGATGTAGCTCTCGTGAGCACCCTGGTCCTGTGCCCAGTGCAGGAACCTGTCGACGAGGTGGCGGGCCGAAGGCTTAAGGCTGTCGAGGTCACGCGGCAGATCGACGACTTGGCGCAGGTGCTCGGCCGAAGTAAGAGCGGCGCCGGCCGAGAACAACTCTCGTGCTCGGGTGACGGATGGGAACAGGACATTCGAGGGCAGGTCGCCGTCGTACTTGCCGGTGACCCAGACCGCGTTGCTGCCGGTGACCTGCCCCCGGTGAACACGGCAGATCTCACCGAGTTCGATTGCGCCGCCGCGCCTCGGGTCGCATGGTCTGATGATCGTTGACCAGCGATGCGCCCTTCTGAGTGTGGTCCAGGGCACCGAGCGACGTGATCGCAGCCCGTCGAGCTGATCGGGGCCGTCGACCGTCCGTACCGCAACGGAGGAGCCGTGGTGGCCGGCTTCCCAACAGGTAATGGCGGCCGAAGTCAGCGCGTCGGGGAAGGGCGCGGCTGTCGGTGAGAGAAGGTGGAGAGTCAGACCGCCCAAGCCGTCGGCGAGGGCGTGGCGAAGCACCGAGCCATAGTTCACGTCCAGCCACTCCGCGGCGGTGATGTACGCGCCGTAGTCGCCGGGGCGGGCGAGTTCCAGGCTCTTCAGGAAGAAGTGGATATGCAGCCCGGCCAGCTTGCTCGCGCGTAGCCCGTGGTCCGCAGCGGTACTAACGAACCAGTTCTTTCGGTCCGCGTCGATGCGATGGTGGCGCACGTAGGGCGGGTTGCCGATGAACAGGGTCGTCCCGTCGACCGCAGACAGAGAGAGATCACGGTAGTCGGTCTCTTCGATCGTGAGCCGACCCGAGAGGCCAAGAACCTCCGCATTCGCCCGGAGGATCAGGATCGCGAGCGGATCCGTCTCCACGGCGACCAGAGCCGCTTCCGGGAAGCGGCGCGCCGCCGCGAGGATGAAGCGGCCGGAGCCGGCGCCTGGATCGACGATGCGTGCCGGCGATTTGTGCCTCGCCGTCCAATCAAGCATGTTGTCCACGATCGCGGGCGGTGTGTAGGTCGCCCCTTGGTCGCGGCGTTCCTGCCGGGTCCGGATTCTGCAGAAGGCCTCGCCGAGAGGGTCGTCGCCCGCCCGGATCTGGTCCCGGAGTGCTTCGACGAGACCGCGCCTTGGCGGTCTAGCGGCTAGCGGCTAGCGGCCCCCTCTTGCTCGCCAGGTCCGCTGCTACAGCACCGAGTTCCCGTTCAGTAAGGAGAGACTCAGCGGCATCAGTAGGCCGCATACTTGGGACGCTCACAGCCAAGGAGCCTACTCCCGTTTCTCCTTCCCGCCGCCGAGCGAACGCGGTCGATGGGGTCAGCTTCCGTTGGAGGCGGCCGTCGCAGCCGGCGGTCACAAGGTGGCCGCACGCGGGCAGGGTTCGCGCTATTGTTGCTTCCGCCCCGTCAGGCGCGAAGCGACCCGCGTCGCCGGTCCGCCCCTTGCGAATCTGAGCGCCCTCCCCCGAAGGATGCCCGAGAGGAGGAAGGAATGATCAATACGAGTCCAACCGAAGGGGGCGGGAACGCTCCGGCAACGCCGGAGAAGATCTGGGCGACCCTGCAGCGCACGTCCGATCTGATGGCGGAGAGTCGGGCCGACATCGCAAAGGGCCGAGCCGAAATGGCCGAGATCAGGGCGAGCCAGAAGGAGCACTTCGAGATCGACATCGTCGCCGCGAACGGCGCGGAAGTCGTTGTTGTCGAGGTCAAGACGACGCTTGGATCGGAAGACGTCACCGAGTTCCTGGACAAGCTCTCGCAATTCGTGGAGTGGTCGCCGGAGTACCGGGAACGGCGGATCTACGGCGCGGTGGCCTACCTCAAGAGCGACGCTTCGGTGACGAAGTACGCGGACCGCCGAGGTCTGTTCGTCATTCGGGCAACGGGGAACAGCGCCAGCATCGTCAACGAGCCGGACTTCGAACCCCGCGCTTTCGGCTGACGCCCCGAAGCGTCTCAGTCGGCTTCGCCGAACGCCTTGCGCAGCGCCGCGCAGGCTTCGTCCACCGCCTTGCGGCCTCCGTCGAGGATGGGGGAGAGCTGGAAGAAGACGTGGACCTGGCCTTCGTAGTTGGAGAGGGTGGCCGCGACGCCGGCGGCTTGGAGGGTGTCGGCGTAGTCCCGCCCTTCGTCGCGGAGGGGATCGAACTCGGCGGTGATGATGAGGGCCGGCGGCAGGCCGCTGTGGTTCTCGGCCAGGAGAGGGGAGGCGCGGAAGTCGGTGCGGTCCGCCTCGGAGCGGAGGTAGTGGGCGCGGAACCAGATCATGTGGTCCTTGGTCAGAACGTAGCCGTCCGCGTTCTCGTCGCTCGAGGGGCGGCTGAACTCCATGTCGACCGCGGGGTAGATCAGGAGTTGGAAGGCGAGTTTCGGGCCGCCGGCGTCGCGTGCGAGCAGGCTCATCACGGCGGAGAGATTGCCGCCGGCGCTGTCGCCGCCGACCGCGATCCGGCTCGGGTCGCCGCCGAGACTCTCTGCGTTGGCGGCCACCCACTGGAGGGCGGCCCAGGAGTCGTCCACCGCGGCCGGAAACGTCGCTTCTGGGGCGAGCCGATAGTCGACCGCGACGACGACGCAGTTGGCGCCCACGCAGAGTTCGCGGGCGGCGTAGTCGTGGGTGTCCAGATCGCCGATCACCCAGCCGCCGCCGTGGTAGTAGACGAGCACGGGCAGGCCGGCGCCGGCCCCTCGTGGTTTGTAGATGCGAACCGGAATGTCGCCGGCCGGGCCGGGCACTGCGGAATCGTCGGTGTCGACGTCCGGGCCCTGGCCCAGCATCTCGGCGACGGCGAGATAGCCGGCTCGGGCCATCTCCACGGTCTGCTCGGTGATTGGCGGAACCTGGTTCGCTACCGCGGCCTGCTCCTGGGCTTCGAGGAAGGCCTGGACCTGGGGATCGACCGGCATGTGGGGTACTCCGTGGATGATGAGCGGAGCGCGTAGCCTAGCCGGGTGCGCCGGCGTCCGCGCCGGCATCCGGGAGTTCTGCCGCGCTAGGCGTCGATCTCTTCGGCAGCATCTGCCGCCGCTTCGGCCGCTTCTTCGGCAGCCTCGGCCGCTTCCTCGGCGCCTTCGACGGCCTGTTCCACCGTCTCGCTGATCAGATCGGTGAGACCGTCCCAATCCGCGTTCTCGACGCTGGCAGCGACCAGTTCGGCCAGTTCGCCCATCTGCTCGCCCAAGGCGCCCAGGGCCTCACCGAAGGTCTCCCAGTCCGCGCCTTTGAGCGCTTCGCCGAGGGAGTCGCCGAACCGCTCGCCGAACTCTTCCCAGAACTCGCCGAAACGCTCCCAGTCGACTTCGCCGTCTTCGTGTTCCAGGTCCTCGAACTGCTCGGCCCATGCCTCCCACTCTTCTTCGTTGAAGGCGCTCTCGAAGGACGCGGCGAACTGTTCGCCCCACTTCTCCCAGCGCTTGCCGTACTCCTCCCAGTTCTCGTCCTGGGACTCCCAGTCGGTTTCTTCGAAGCTGCGGCCGAACTGCTCGCCCCACTCCTGCCAGCGTTGGCCGAGTTCTTCCCAGCGCTCGTCCTGGTTCTTCCCGGCATCGTCCTGGGCCAGGGCGGCGGCGGGCGCCAGAGCGATCAGGAGGGCGATCGCCAGGGTCGACCAACGGTGGTAGCGGTTCTTCATGTCAATTCTCCTTGCTTGGAGGTTGGATGCCGCGGGGCGGGGAAGGCCCGTATGCGCTGTACTTCTTACGACGCGCGTGCGCCGCCGAAGTTTCAGTACTGGCTCCGGTCGGAAGACGTGGGGCAGCCTGAGCGTTGCTGTGGTCAACTAACGCTTCGATGGAAACCGCCCGACACATGCCCCGCTCCCAGTTCGTGATCGAGGGCGGCCGGCCCATCTCGGGGATTCTGGAAGCGCGCGGCAACAAGAACGCCGCGCTGCCGATCCTCGCCGCCGCGCTCTTGACCGACGAGGAAGTGACGCTGCGCAATGTGCCGCGGATCGGCGATGTGGAAGCGCAGATCGGGTTGCTCCGTCAGCTCGGGGCCGAGGCCGGGTTCGTGGGCGTCGACACGGTCCGGGTCTGCGCTGCCGGTCTTGGCGACGAGGATCCGGATCCGGGACTGTGCCGGGCGATACGAGCCTCGATTCTGCTCGCCGGGCCGTTGCTCGCCCGGCGTGGCCGGGTGAGCATGCCGCCTCCCGGCGGCGACGTGATCGGCCGGCGGCGGTTGGACACCCACGTACTGGCGCTCGAGGCCCTGGGCGCCGAAGTCACGCTCTGTTCCCGCGGCGGTCTCGGGTGCCGTGTCAAGGCTGCCGACGGCCGGCTGCGCGGCGCGGAGATCTTCCTCGACGAGGCTTCGGTCACGGCGACTGAGAACGCGGTCATGGCGGCGTCACTCGCCGAGGGCGAGACCCGCATCCTGAACGCGGCGAGCGAGCCCCACGTACAGGATCTCTGCCGGCTGCTGCGGTTGATGGGGGTCCCGATCAAAGGGATTGGGACGAACGCTCTGACCATCGAGGGCACAGACAGGCTCAGCGGCGCCGAGTTCGAGATCGGGCCCGACTACATCGAGGTCGGGTCGCTCATCACGCTGGCCGCCGTGACAGGCGGCGAACTGAGGATCCCCAACGCGCGCCCGCAGGAGCACAGGGCAACCCGGATCGCCTTCGGCCGGCTGGGCATCGACTTCGAGGTCTCAGACGACGGTCGCGACCTGTTCGTTCCAGGCGCCCAGGAGCTATGCGTGCGCACCGACCTCCTGGGCGCGATTCCCAAGATCGAGGACGCGCCGTGGCCCGGTTTTCCCGCCGACCTGACGTCCATCGCCGTCGTCGGCGCGACCCAGACTCGCGGCTCGGTGCTGATCCACGAGAAGCTGTTCGAGTCGCGCATGTTCTTCGTCGACCGGCTGGTGGCGATGGGCGCCCAGATCGTGCTCTGCGACCCGCACCGGGTCGTCGTCAGTGGGCCGTCGAAGCTCTACGGCCGGGACATGGTGAGCCCCGACATTCGCGCGGGAATGGCGATGCTGATCGCCGCCCTGTGCGCCGAGGGCCGCAGCGTGATCGACAACGTGCAGCAGATCGACCGGGGCTACGAGCGCATCGACGAGCGGCTACGTTCCCTGGGCGCCGACATCGAACGCGTCGGCTAGGGTCTGAGCCCATGGCAGGCCTCTACTACGAGCAGTTCGAAGTCGGTCAGCTCTTCGACCACGCGCTGCGGCGGACGGTGACCGAGGCGGACAACGTCTTCTTCACCGCGATGACCCACAACCCGGCCGCGCTTCACCTCGACGCCGAGGCGATGAAGGACAGCGAGTTCGGGCAGCGGATCGTCAACAGTTGCTTGACCCTGAGTCTCATGGTCGGGATCTCGGTCGGTGACACGACGCTCGGCACCACGATCGCCAATCTGGGCTGGAACGAGGTCGTCTTCCCCAAGCCGGTGTTCCACGGCGACACCCTGCGGATCGAGACCGAGGTCAAGGACAAGCGGGAGAGCCGCTCCCGGCCCAACGCCGGCATCGTGACCTTCGAGCACCGCGCCTACAACCAGCGCGCCGAACTCGTCGCCCGCTGTACCCGGCTCGGGCTGATGCTGAAGGTCCCGGAGAAGGAGAGCAAGAGGGACTCCGGCGGATGAAGCCGATGGATCGAAGCCACGTCGCCCCTGCTGGCTTCAACCGGGAACTGCGGCTCCCGTACGAACTGCGCGTCAAGGACTTCGACCTGGCGATGCAGGATGTCTACGACTTCTTCTTCGACGTCAACAGCAACCTGCTGGGGCGAGGGTTGAAGCGCCTCGACGATCTACTGCGGCCGGCCGCGATGTCCGGATTCATCTCGGACATGCTGACGGCGAGTCTCGCGAACCACGCGCGAAGCCTGACGGAGAACCGCTATCACAACGGTCATCCGGATCTCCTCGTCGAGGGCGTCTATGCTGAGAACAGCGTTGCGGCGGGGCAAGAGGGCCTTGAGATCAAGACGACCCGAAAGAAGGGCGGCGCCGTCGACTTCCACGGTGCCCGAGACCAGTGGCTCTGCGTCTTCGTGTACGAGACCGACCACGTGACCGAGCCGGCCCGTGCTCGAAGGCCGATGGTCTTCACCGAGGTCTACCTCGGCTACGTGACGGTGGACGACTTCCGTCGAAACGAGCGGGGTGAGTTGGGAACTCGCACGGCGACTCTCGATCGGGACGGCATTCGGAAGTTTCGGCGGAGTTGGCTCTACCTGCCTGGCCACGCAGACCGTTAGTAGGCGCGCCTCGCAGACTCCAGATACCGAAGATGATCCGTCAATCGGGACGCCTCATTTGGCTCGCACTCGCTCCTTTCCTCCACCGTGGCAACAGGTGGACCCGAATGGCAGCCCGGCGACAGGAGGCGACATTCTGGCTCATGCGCGATTGGCTCGGTCGGGTGCGGTTCAAGTTCCTACGAGCCCTCCTAAGGCGCAGAAGGTCCCTCGGAGAGGGCGTAACGGCCGTGGCAGTGGCCAGGGAGATTCTCGGGGCCATCTCCCTACCGGTACTAGTTGCCGCCGTCTCTGTTGCGTTCCTAGCCTGGTTCGATCAGACTCTCTCCTTGGCGCTTCTCGACGGCGCCGACGATGCGGGGCGCACCAGCCCTCTCCGGTCGGTTGTGACGCCATTGGCCCGCGCTGTGGATGGCTGGCCGGAAGCGCTAGCACCTGGCCAGCCGGCCGAGGAAGCACATGCAGCGCTCCTAGTTGCGGGCGCGCAGGTCACCGGTGTCTTTCTCGGTCTCTACTTCACCGCGATCAGCGTAGTCGCTAGTACCGCTTACGGCAACGTTCCCCCTGAACTTCGATCCGTCCTCGTCGAAGACGAGGTGGGTAACGTCTACCTCAAACTGGTCGGCTATACGGGAGCCGCATGCCTGTTCGCTCTCGGGGCGCTGGCTGTCGGCTACTCTCTCGGGCCTGCCTCGGCATCGGTCTTCGCGCTACTCGGCTCCGCGTCGATACTGAGCTTCCTTTTTCTCGGAAAGAGAGTGTTCCGGTTTCTTGATCCAGAAGCGGTCACGAACTCGCTGGCAAGGGACATTGCGGCCGCGGTCAAGTCCGTATCCGGCACAGGCATCCTGGCCAGTGACCGCTCGATTCAAGCACACCATCAGAAAGTCGCCGCTAGAAGCCTCGACGCGTGGGAGGAGCTTGTCTCGGTGTCGATTGGCCGCTCGCAGAGCGCTTCATCCCTACGGAAGATCGGCCAAGGGGCTGCGTCACTTCTTTTTCGGTACTCAGAGGCAAAGCTCGCAATCCCGAAGACGAGTTTCTGGTTCCAAAGAACGTACAAACATCCCTCGCACCTCCTGGCCGGAAGCAGTGAGTTGAGCGTAGCCTCACGTGCGGGCTGGTGGATGCCCCCGAGACTCGAGCCGGATCACCTGTGGCTAGAAAGGCGGCTTAGCGAGATCGTCCAGAGAGTGGCGATGGCTCTTCTTGAGCGCGGAGACGCTAGAACCTGCGCGGACATTCTTGAGTCGTTCCAGCGTTGGATCGCTAGGTCAGCACACCAGTTGAGCGTTAGCCAACTAGGAATTGGCTTTATCATCGCGAGCGACCTCGCCCGCGCAGCCGGCCGTACGTCACCCGAAAGTCGCGAACGAGCCGACCGTCATGGGCTTGGCCGTTTCGCGCTGTTGGACAGTACCGCGGGGATGATCCAGGCTGCCGTCGCGTCTTTGAATCGTCGCCTTAGCGATCAGTCTCTCGATCAGTTGCTAAGCAGTGCTTCGAGGGCGACTACGGAGTTCTCGTTATCTCTTGCAGAGTTTCCGCAGAACGCGCGCACGAGCGTCGAGTCCTTTCGTAACCAGCATTCCTTCGAGACGGACGTCGAAGGCTCCCTAAACACACCTTCCTGGTTCGTCCAGCATCACGTGGCACGCCTTCTGAGTGTGGACGTGAAGAGCACGTTCGTCTCCCTGCTGGCCAAGGCCGAGCAATGGCTACCCGCACTGGCCAAGTCTCTCCGAGAGAGTGGGGAGCTTGAGGGTTCGGCGCTGGTGATTCAGCGGGGTATGGAGTCGGTGGACAAACTCGAGTCCAGCGCGACGAGTGCGCACAAGACCTTGGAGGCGTTGAAGCAGCGGAGAGTGGACACCGCGGGCAGAGAATGGCCGGAAGTCAACGTCGATGAATGGAAGAAACGCCTCCGCATGCTCCGGCGAAGCCTCGTCAACGAACTCGTACCAATCACACCTCTCCTTGGCAAGAAGCCTGCGAAGGGCGACTTGCCAGACAGCTTCGGTTTCGCGTACGCCACGCTCTGCCACGAGGCGATCACGGCTCTGGAGGAGGTTGACGCGGTCAATTTCGGCCGCGTGTATACCGTCTTGGTTCCCAGTGCTCTCCGAGCCCACGAGCGGGTTCGATTCGAGCTCGCTGAGAGGCCTGCTGAGGACGTGCTCTACTTCGCAGCCGAGGTCATGCTCGACGTAATCGAGATCTCAGGATACGCCTACGTCTGGAAGTTCGCTCTTGGAGAAAGCGAGTTCTGGGACAGCGTGACCGGTGACTGGGATGAGTTTCTGTCGAAACACCCGAACCCGGCCGCTCTGATTCAGCTCATTGTGTTTGAAGCGGCGCTCCAGAAGGATAGGTTCGGGATCTCGCCGAGGTCGGGGATCCGCTGGGAGTGGAAGCGCCGTTTGCGGTGCAAACTCGAGGAGAAGGGGCTCGCACCTCAAGTGCTCTCTCCGAGTAGAACGCCCAGAGTCATCCCGATCGATCCGATTGTCTCAAGCCACCTACGGACTTGGGACATGTACGATGCCCGAGACCTGATGCTCTCCGAATACCTTTTGAGGAGACCAGAGGCTCAGGGACTGGACCTGCCAAGAGGCGTCGAAGATCTCAGAGAAGAGGCGAAGAGAGTGTCAGACAACCGCGCGGCTGGTGTCGTTGAGGGAATCTCGGGCCGGCAGGAGAAGAGTGGTGACGGACCCAGGAGTAGAGCTGCAGCGGGTGAGCATCCCCTACCACTTTCCGGCCAACGAAGACAGCCGCGGCGGAACCCACCTCTATGAGTGGATGTTTGCCCGGGACGCCGCGGAGCATCTCTTTCCAGTTGGAGGAGAGGTGGAGCGCCAGGCCGTCTTCCGATTGTCTTCGGAGGATGAAGGAGCCTCGCAGATCGTCGAATCCGCCTTTGCTGGCTTCGGAGGCTACGGCGGACACGCGCGCACCTTGTCCTCCAGGCTCTCCAGGTTCGGGGTCAGGGCTGCACACGACTTGCTGTCCCGGGGCTGCGACACGTATGAGGTTGCATCTATGGTCGATGCGGGGAATCGGGTCGTCGGTTTCTCGGTCGTTCCCGTGCAGGGCGCTCGCAGTCTCGTTGGAGTCACATGGCAGACAGTGCCGAGAGGTGCTCTGGCCGGAGCGGTTTGGGAGGAGCCCAAGCCTGTCGGCCGACGCTTTGCGTGGATTCCACGGGAGTGCATAGTACGGATGAGGCTGCCGCGCCAGTATAGGCGAATTCCCAGTGGATTGCGGGCGCTGCGGCAGGTTGGAAAGGCTGTACCCCTCTCTGCCAACGTACGTGACACAGCGGCCATCCCGTTGAATAGTGGAGGGCACACGTTGGCAAGGAGGATCAATGTCAAGACGAGAGCAGAGGTTTGGCGGCGGCTCGGAGCTCCCGGCCGCGGGGGTTGAGGAGCGTAGCGACGAGGCCCCCGCGGCCGGCGCGGCGCCCGCCGGGGCGGTTCCCGACCCGGAAGTGCTGGCGAGACCGACCAGGCGGCAGTTCACGGCGGAGTACCGGCTGCGGATTCTGGAGGAAGCGGACCGATGCACGGACCGCGGCGAGGTGGGTCGGCTGCTGCGGCGAGAGGGTCTGTACAGCTCCCATCTGGCCAACTGGCGCAAGGCGCGGCGAGAGGGCGCGCTTTCCGGTCTGAGGCCGAAGAAGCGGGGCCGCAAGCCGAACGAGGCCAACCCTCTGATGCCGAAGGTGAAGCGGCTGGAAGCGAAGGTCAAGCGTCTCGAGAGGGAAGTCGCCGCCGCGCACACGATCCTGGACGTCCAGGGAAAAGTTGCAGGGCTGCTGGGATTCAGCCTCGAAGACGGGAAGGACTGCTGATGGCGGCAAGGTCCCTGGCCCGGCAGGTCGGCATCGCGCCGGCGTGCCGGGCGCTGGGCGTGTCGCGATCGACCTTCTATCGTCGTGCGAGGCCCGCTCCCGGGCGACGGCAGCCCCGCCCCACGCCTGCCCGGGCACTGAGCCAGATCGAGCGGAAACGGGTCGAGGCCACGCTTGCGTCGCCGCGTTTCGTCGATCGTTCGCCGGGAGAAGTGGTGGCCACCCTGCTCGACGAGGGCCGCTACCTGTGCTCGGAGCGCACGATGTACCGCATCCTCGAAGCGAACCACCCCGTGAGGGACCGCCGCAATCAGCGCGCCCATCCGTCGTACGCCAAGCCGGAGCTGGTCGCTGTCGCGCCCAACCAGGTCTGGTCGTGGGACATCACCAGGCTGCTCGGACCGCAGACCTGGACCTACTACTACCTCTACGTCCTGCTTGACCTCTTCAGCCGCTACGCGGTCGGCTGGATGGTCGCCGACCGCGAGAACTCCGCGCTCGCCCAAAGGCTCATCGAGGAGACCTGCCTCAAGCACGGCGTCAAGCCCCATGTCCTGACCCTGCATTCCGACCGAGGCGCCCCCATGACCAGCCAGGGTACCGCCCAACTGCTCGCCCGCCTCGGCGTGAACCGGTCCCTGGGCCGCCCGCGGGTCAGCGACGACAACCCCTACTCCGAAGCACAGTTCAAGACCCTCAAGTACCACCCCGACTTCCCCAGCCGCTTCCCCAACCAGGACGCCGCGACCGACTACTGCAGGTCCTTCTTCCCCTGGTACAACACGGAACACCGCCATGCCGGCATCGCCATGCTGACCCCCGAGACCGTCCACTACGGCCGGGCGCAAGCCGTGATCGAGCAGCGCCAACGCACGCTGAGCGCCGCCTGGGAAAGCTCCCCCGAACGATTCGGCGGCGGCCAACCGATGCACACGCCACTGCCCCAGGCCGTCTGGATCAACAAGCCCGACAACAAGACTGCAGAGACGACTCAGTAAATCCAGAACCCCGCTGTATCAATGTCGTTGACAGGTTCCGCTTCCGATGGAGGCAACCGAGTCCCTTATGATCTAGAGGAACTGAAGCAGATCGGGCAGCGTGCTATAGCCTCCATCACTAGAGGCACTGGGTGGGACGGTCGGGGCACATTTGGAGAAGCCGTAACGGGCTACTACACGATGCAGCGGTTCCTTCGGTTTGAGGCGTTCAAGGCTAGGCTTCGTTCGACTGTAGCCGATACGATCAATCGAATCTTGGCCATCGCAGGTGCCGTCGGCGGGTTCAAAGCCGTTGTGAACCTCCACCACCTCCCCAGGCTCGAGGAGATTCGATCTTCTTGCGACGATTTGGCTGCCGGACGATTGGATTCGCTGGAGGCGATGGAGCAATACTCAGTCTATAGGCGACGTCCCGATCCTCCCGCATCTGAAGGGTGAACCCCCTCTCTTCCAACGTAGGTGACACAGCGTGGATCCCGTTGAATAGTGGAGGGCACACGTTGGCAGGGAGGATCGATGGCAAGACGAGAGTGGAGGAGAGGAGACGGCTCGGAGGTCCCGGTCCCGGGGGTTGAGGAGCGTAGCGACGAGGCCCCCGGGACCGGCGCGCCATCGGGTCGGGCGGTTGCCGACCCGGAGGTGCTGGCGAAGCCGACCAGACGGCAGTTTACGGCGGAGTACCGGCAGCGGATTCTGGCGCAAGCGGAGCGATGCACGGACCGCGGCGAGATCGGTCGGCTGCTGCGGCGGGAGGGTCTGTACAGCTCCCACCTGTCCAATTGGCGCAAGTCGCGCGAGGAGGGCGCGCTGTCTGGCCTGAAGGCGACGAAGCGAGGCCGCAAGCCGGCTGAGGCGAACCCTCTGGCGCCGGAGGTCCGGTCTCTGGAGGCGAAGGTGAGACGGCTCGAGAGGGAGCTCGCCGCCGCGCACACGATTCTGGAGGTGCAGGGAAAAGTTGCGGGGCTGCTGGGATTCAGCCTCGAAGACGGGAAGGATTGCTGATGGCGGCAAGGTCCCTGGCCCGACAGGTCGGCATCGCGCCGGCGTGCCGGACATTGAGCGAGGCCGAGCGGCAACGGGTCGGGGACACGCTCTGCTCTCCACGGTTCGTCGGCCGCTCGCCGGCGGAGGTGGTGGCGACCCTGCTCGACGAGGGCCGTTACATGTGCTCGGAACGCACCATGTACCGCATCCTGGCCGCGAACCACCCGGTGAAGGACCGCCGCAACCAGCGCGTCCACCCGCAGTACGCCAAGCCGGAACTGGTCGCCACGGCGCCCAACCAGGTCTGGTCCTGGGACATCACCAGGCTGCTCGGCCCGAAGACCTGGACCTACTACTACCTCTACGTCCTGCTCGACCTCTTCAGCCGCTACGCGATCGGCTGGATGGTCGCCGACCGCGAGAACTCCGCCCTCGCCCAAAGACTCATCGAGGAGACCTGCCTCAAGCACCGCGTACAGCCCGACATCCTCACACTGCACTCCGATCGAGGATCGCCCATGACCAGCCAGGGCACCGCACAACTCCTCGCCCGCCTCGGCGTGAACAGATCCCTCGGCCGGCCACAGGTCAGCGACGACAACCCCTACTCTGAGGCCCAGTTCAAGACCCTCAAGTACCACCCCGACTTCCCCGGACGCTTCCCGGATCAGAACGCGGCCACCGTCTTCTGCAGGTCCTTCTTCCCCTGGTACAACACCGAGCACCGCCATGCCGGCATCGCCATGCTGACTCCCGAGACCGCCCACTACGGTCGCGCCCAAGCCGCGCTCGAACAGCGGCAGCGCACCCTGCTCGAAGCCTGGAGGCGACACCCCGAACGATTCGTCGGAGGCGAGCCTACGCACAGACGCCTGCCTCAGGCCGTCTGGATCAACAAACCCGACAGCGAGACATCAAGAAGCGTTCAGTAAATACAGAACACACCTGTGCCAAACTCGTTGACAGGTTCCGAACCCGAGTTGCCGTCGTTGGAAGGGCCTCTAGTCGATTAGAAGAGTTGCTGCTGCCCTCGCAGCATAGTAAGACGCGGCAGAGCCTCACACGCCATGCGGTGATAGTGCGCGTCCTTCTCGATTCCGATGCTGCGGTAGCCGATGGCGTTCGCCGCGGCCAGAGTCGAAGCGGCACCGCAGAAGGGGTCGAGCACGACTCCTTCGCCCACAGGTAGGACGGCTCGCACAACGGGTCTGAGAAAGCGTTGTGGCTTCAGGCTCGGGTGCGGCGCGAGCTTCCGCTCGGCGGCCCGAGTGGGCGCGGAGCGGATCACGTCGCCGAAGGGGCGACCGCTCTCGGGGCGGCGGAATCCTCCAGTGCCCCACTTCCGCAGGTTGTCCTGGATTCTGCCCTCTGGACGCTTTCGGAACAGCAGCCACGGCTCCCACATGGACCTGGGCATGACGCTCACGTCCTCGAATTCGACGTGAGCTCCCTTTGGCCGGTCTCCTCCGCGCATCGTCGTGACCAGCCGGACCAGCTCGCCGCGCCGTTCCAGACCGCCCCGGGCGAGCGCGCCCGACACCAGGTAGGAGAGCAAGGGGTTGGTGGCGACGACGACGTTGGCACCGGGAACGAGCACTGGCAGGAGCAGTTTCGCCCAAGTCTCGAAGAACGCCTCGAGAGCTTCCTTGTCCCGGTCAGAAAGTGTGGTGAACCGCGGTAGAGGAGACCGCTGCGCTCCGTCGAAGGACGGTGGGATTCGCCACACTCCACCGCGCCCGGTGCGTAGTTTCTCCTGTTCGAGGCTGGAGTACTCGACGAGGCCGTAGGGGGGATCGGTGACCACGGCGTGAATGGTGTTGGGCTCGCAGGTCCTTAGCCAGTCGAGGCAGTCGGCATGGAGGATAGAAGCGCTGCCATGGTCGAAGGCCGGCAGCGCTTCTCGGAGTTCACTGCTCGGCGGGATCCAGCGAGCCTCTCCATTGCGGAGTCGATAGAGGCCCCGGGCGGGCCTCTCGAAGAGACTCGGTGTGTTCAGCCGAAGGTATGAGCGGACGCTCGACCCGGCCACGGGGCCAATGCGGTGTCGCACGTCATGCTCGATCTGGCTAGGTGAAGCTCCCTCTGGATAGGTGCGCAGCACTGCGACGATTGCGTCTCGGACCTGGCCGGGTGGCCGTCGAAGCGGTTCCATCCTGTGGACTATAGACGTCCGGACGTCTTGCTGCAACTGTGCGGGCACATTGGGTCGCTGCCTCTCGGTCGGTCGAGACCGCGGACACGCGCGTCTGAGAGGCCCTGGTTCAGGCGAGGTTCAACCAGGCGTCAGGGTAGGGCTGGAGCTCAATGCTGAACTTACTCGCCTCAGGGTGCGCACGACACAACGGAATCTCCCCGCACGCTGCAACCAACTTCCTGGCCTCCGGAGGAGTGACCCGCGCTCCCGCGACTACTCGCTGGATCGCGTTCACTGGGAACCTACACAAATGCAATGGTCTCTTCTTGCAGCATATGATCTTCCAATCCCCGCTTTCGTTGATTGACTCGTCGTCTTGATCCTCAACGCCGTCCAGACACTTGACAACCCTGACTTCCTCCTCATATGCCCACACCAAGGGCTTGGTGAGGAACAACCTCTGCCATTTTTCGTAGTGGCTGATGACGAAATGGTGCGTTCCGCCGACCACGACGCCTTCCGCCGAAGACGACGTGTACGGGTGGTCTGGTCGTCGGCTTGAATAGACCACACTCCCGAACTGGGCAGGAATCAGGTTCGTCTTTTCGTCCATGAAGCCTGCGGTGTTGACGTCGAACTCGATCACCGCTCCGCGATGACCATCAGCGTAGTGCGCCCACATCAGGCCGTTCGTCGGTGACCGTGTCAGGGGCAAGACCACAGATCTGTCAGCCCAGATGCTGCTCTTGAGTTCCTGGTGGGGTCGCTCGAGCAAAGCGTCAAACGGATCCGTCGACTCCGGAATCGCTGCCGGTCGGTCAAAGAGATCGTCGAAGTAGATCGGGCGGGAGAACCCAATCCGCCCGCCGGAGAGAATACTGTGCGCGGTCTTGAGTGAGGTGTAGTGGTATAGGATCATTGGTCAGTATGAGGATGGCGAGGAGGTTACTGGAGTCTACGCGGGTTTGCTTGGAGCGTTGGCCCCGGGAGATAGCGGTTGCGGAGACCTCACATGAACACGGTCCGTGTTTGGAGGGGCTGGAACTGGACAGCCGGACGAGGAGTCGAGGCTACGCGGGTCCGGAACCATGAAGTTCGTCGAACTCGCAAAGTTCGACTCCAGGCTCGAGGCCGAGACGATCGGGCACGCTCTGGATCAGTACGACATCCCCTTTCTGGTGCAGAGCGCGGCGATCGGCATGTTCGGCATGGGGATGATGGGGAAGTCGCCGGTGCCCGTGTCGTTGTGCGTGCCGGACAACCGGCTGGAGGAGGTACGCGAGTTGCTGACTTGCGTCGCCGGGCTGGTCGAGGAGGGCGAGGAGCCGCCGGACGGCGGCCATTCGAACGGTTGATCGGGCTCGCCCGGCGGTTCAGTCGCCGAGCAGCTCCAGGACCTCGGGCAGCAGCCGGCGGCTGGTGCTGACCGCCCGGCCGCAGTGGATCGTCTCGTTGCCGTCCCAGTCGCCGAAGTAGCCGCCCGCTTCGCGCAGGATGACGGGGAACGGCCCGCAGTCCCAGGCGCTCATCTGCGGGTCGACCATCAGCTCGAGCCGACCCGTGGCGACGAGTGCGTGGCCGTAGGCGTCGGACCAGCCGACGCGATAGGCGGTGCGCTCCATCATCCGCTTCCAGGCCTTCCTGTGGTGCGCGTCGACGAAGAGGCCCGGATCGCCGAAGGAGACGTAGCTCTCCGCCAGGCTGGCCGTTGTGCAGACTTGGGCCGGCTCGCCGTTCAGCGTACAGCCGTGACCGGAGGCGGCGGCGACGGTTTCGCCGATGCCCGGGAAATGGGCGACGCCGACCTCCACCCGTCCCTTGACCTCCAAGCCGATCAGGATGCCGTACAGGGGCACGCCGCGGACGAAGGAACGGGTGCCGTCGATCGGGTCGACGTACCAGTTGCGCTCCGCGGCGCTTTCCGAGTCGCCCGTTCCGCCGCCCGCCCCGAACTCCTCGCCGACGATCGAGTCGTCGGGGAAGGTCTCGGCGATCCGGGAGCGGATCAGTTCCTCGGCGCCGCGGTCGGCTTCGGTGACCGGAGTGAGGTCGCTCTTGAGTTCCGTCTCGACGCCGAGCCGGAAGAACTCGAGCGTCAACTGGCCGGCGATCCAGGCGGTCTCGACCGCGAAGTCGAGTTCGGCTTCGTAGTTCGTCACGGTGCGAGGCTAGCGTGGCAGACCGGCGCTTCGCGCCGGGTGCGGGCGAGACGCCCGCGCCCCCGGGCACGGAGGACGGCCACTAGAAAGTCTCGATCGTCCGTTCGTCGCTGTTCGCCGGCAGGGTGATGTGCATGCCGTCGACGCCGACCACGGCCTCGTTGGGCGCATCCTCGGCCCGGCCGCGCATGAACACGGTCTCCGCCTGGGCAGCGGCCAGCGGCGGCACCAGATGGCTCAGCACCAGGAGCTTGACCTTCGCGTCGGCGGCCAGGGCGTGCACGTCGGCCGGGAACGTGTGGTAGTCGAGCGTGTCCGTGAGCATCTTCGCGGTGCGTTCGTTGCCGCCGCTCGCGAGCGCCTGTGAGGCCATGCCGATGAGGTTGTCGGAAAGAACCTCATGGACCAGGACATCGACGCCCTGGCTCGCGGCTTCCAGGTTCGCCGAGCGCACGGTGTCGCCGCTGACGACGACCGACCGGCCGCCAAAGTCGATCCGGTAGCCCACCGCCGGCGAGATCGGTTCGTGGTCGACCAGGAAGGCAGTGATTCGCAGGCCGTCCTGGTCGTAGATGACGCTCGAGGGGGCATCGTCCGAGAGCTCGATCGCGTGCGGCATTGCCTTGGCGCCTTCCGGCGGCAGCAGGTCGGCGCCGTGGTGGGCGATCCGGTAGGAGGCGTCGAGCTCGTAGGCGGCCTGGAAACCGGCGACAACCCGGTCGACGCCGACCGGACCGTAGACATCCAGCGGCTCGGCCCGCCCGCCTGTCCAACTCGCGAAGGTCACTTCGCCCAGTTCGCCGATGTGGTCGGAGTGAAAGTGGGTCAGCAGAACGCCGGCGAGGTTGCCCCTGGGCAGGCCCCAGAGCCGCAGGTTCTCGGTCGATCCCGGTCCGACATCGACCAGGAACATCCGACCGTCGGCGATCACCGCGGTGCAGGGCCCCGCGCGCTCGACGCTCGGCAGCGGCGAGCCGCTGCCGCAAAGCACGACGTGCAGCGCGCCGTCGTCGAGCAGCGACGACCGGTTGGGCGGTGCGGCGCCGAACTGGGCCTCGATGGCCGATGCGAAGAGGAAACAGGCAGCGGCCACGGCTGTCGCGGTAGTTGTTGCGGAGCGGTGCGTGGTTCTCATGGTCAGCCTTTCGGAGGGCGCAGAACGCCTGGGGAACGTGGCGTCGGAAGATAGCAGCCGGCGCCCGACTACAATCGCCCGCGATGGCAGAGCAGGCGCTGATCACGGATCCCACGGCGCTGCTCGTCTTCTTCGCCGGTTTCGTGGCGCTGATCTTCGCCCTGGCGCAGACCCCGGCCTTCGAGCGGCTGTTCAAGACCCTGCCGCCGATCGTCTGGATCTACCTGCTGCCCGTGGTTCTGACCACGGTCGGCATCACGCCGGCGGAGTCGCCGTTCTACGACTGGTGCACGGACTACCTGATGCCGTGCGCCCTGCTGCTCCTGGTGATGGGTACCGACGTGCCGGCGATCAAGCGCCTGGGGCCGGTGGCGGCGGCGATGCTGCTTGCCGGCTCGTTCGGCATCGTGATCGGCGGCCCGATCGCACTGGCGATCTTTCAGCCCTTCCTCGACCCGCAGATCTGGAAAGGGCTCGGGGCGCTCGCGGGCTCCTGGATCGGTGGCCTGTCGAACATGATCGCGATCAAGGAGGGCGTCGGCGCCCCGGACGAGATCTTCAGCCCGATGATCATCGTCGACTCGGTGGTCGGCTACGGCTGGATGTCGATCATCATCCTGCTCAGCGGTCATCAGAACCGGATCGACCGCCGCAACCGGGCGCGCCGCGAGGAACTCGACCGGCTGAACGAGCGGCTGCAGAAGGTGCAGACCGAGAAGGCGCGGCCGATCACCTTGCCGGCGTTCGCGTCGATGCTCGGCATCGGCCTCGTCGGGAGTTGGCTATGCATGCGCGGCGGGGAGCTGCTGCCGCGAGTCGGCTCCGTGCTCTCGCACTTCACGTGGGGCATTCTGCTGGTCGTGGCGGTCGGTTTGGGTCTCTCGTTCACGCGACTACGGCGGCTCGAGCACCGGGGGTCGACACCTGTGGCCTACGGCGGCCTCTACCTGATGGTCGCGACGATGGGCGCCGGCGGCAACCTGGCCGCGATCGCCGAGGCGCCCCTGGTACTGGCGGTCGGCGTGGTCTGGATCGGCATCCACGTCGCCTGCCTGTTTGTGGCCATGCGCCTGCTGCGCGCGCCGTTGTTTCTGTTCGCCACCGGCAGCATGGGCAACGTCGGCGGCGTGATCTCGACGCCCGTGGTGGCTGGCGTCTTCCAGCCCGCGCTGGCGGCCGTGGGAGTGCTGATGGGTGTGCTCGGCAACCTGGTCGGCACGCCGCTGGGTCTGCTCTGCGCTCAGCTCATGGCCTGGGTGGCGAGCGCCTACCACGGGGCTGCTTCCTTGTAGGGGAGCGCCGGCCTCCGGTCGTTCTGCCGCGCTAGGCGGGCTCCGGCTCGGGGCCGTCGTAGATGGTCTTCGAAGCCTTGAACAGCTCGATCTCGCCCTTGCAGGTCTTGACCACCCAGGCGATCACCGCCGCGTCGTCGACGAAGCCGGCGACCGGGATGAAATCGGGAATGACGTCGATCGGAATCACGAAGTAGAGGACGGCGCCGGCGACGAGGATGAGGGTCTCCTTCCTGAGACGGTAGGAGCCCTTGGCGACCGCCTTCAGCATCTCGAACATCGTCTTCAGGTCCTCGATGACTCCGGCGAGGGGGCGGGAGGAGCTGCCGGCGCTGTCCGCCTTCGCCGTGGCTTCCTCGACCATCGCCCGGAGCTTCTCCGGCGACTTGACGATCTCGGCGGCGCGGTTGCGGGCGTGGACTGGGAGCTCCATCTCCCCGGTCTCAGGAGGTTCAGCAGGTTGCATGGGGGACGCCGCCTCGACGGCGTGGTCGCTCAATTCCCGATCGGATGCCATGTCGTCTTCACCTCTTGCAGGTCGGTGATTTCGTAGGGGCTCTGGACTTCCGTCCAGTCCTCGTGGCGGCGAGGCAGGACGCGCTTCAGATTGTGGACGGCCTCGATTTCGGCCGCTTTGCCGACATCCGGGTCGGAGGTGCAGAGGAGCAGCGCGTCGACGTCGCGATGGGCGGCGAGCGGCGCCAGCATCTCGTCGCGGCGGCCGGTCAGGATGTTGACGACGCCGCCGGGCACGTCGGAGGAGTTGAGGACTTCGGCGAAGGTCACGGCGGGCAGGGGTTGATTGCCGGTGACCAGAACCACCGTCGTGTTGCCGCCGGCGATCGCGGGCGCGGTCGCGGAGACCAGGCCGAGCAGGGGCGAGTCGGGCGCGAGCACGCCGACCACGCCCATGGGCTCGAGGATCGAGAAGTTGAAGTGCTGCGTGGCGACCGGGTTGACGCTCGAGAAGATCTGCTGGAACTTGTCCGTCCATCCCGCGTAGTGGACGAGCCGGTCGACTGCGGCCTGGACCTCTGCCGCCGCGGCCTCCGGGGCCGCGCCGCCGGCGGCGAGCAGGGCCTCGAACTGCGCGCTCCGCCCTTCGAGCATCTCGGCGATCCGGTAGAGGATCTGGCCGCGGTTGTACGCCGTGCGCGCCGCCCAGCCAGCCTGTGCCTGGCGCGCCGCCGTCACCGCGTCCCGCACGTCCTTGCGCGAGCAGCGGCAGATGTTGGCGATGGGCTGGCCGTCGACGCCAAGGGCGCGGTCGAAGCGGCCCGACTCGGAGCGCGGGAACTTGCCGCCGATGTAGACCTTGTGGGTCTTCAGCACCGGCAGCCGGTCGGTCGTGGTGGCGGGTCGGGAGTCGCTCATGCCGCCTCCTCCGGCCGCAGGTAGGCCTGCAGGCCGCTCAAGCCGCCCTCGCGGCCGATGCCGCTCTCCTTGTAGCCGCCGAACGGCGAGGTCGGGTCGAACTTGTTGTAGGTGTTGGCCCACAGCACGCCGGCCCGGATCCGGCTCGTGACCCGGAACGTCTTGGCGCCCTTGTCGCTCCAGACGCCGCCCGAGAGGCCGTATGGCGTGTTGTTTGCCATCGCGATTGCCTCGTCCACAGTGCGGAACGTTTGCACCGCGAGCACGGGGCCGAAGATCTCCTCCTGGACGACGCGGTGGGACTGTGAGGCGCGCAGGAACAGCGTGGGGCGGCACCAGAAGCCGCGCTCGGGTACCGGGCACGAGATCTGGAATGGCTCGGCGCCCTCCGCCTCGCCAATACCCAGGTACTCCTCGATCTTGTCGAGTTGGGCGCGGGAGTTGATCGCGCCGATGTCGGTGTTCTTGTCGAGCGGATCGCCGACGATCAACGTCTCCATCCGGTCTTTCAGCTTGGAGATCACCTCGTCCGCGACCGACTCCTGGACCAGCAGGCGCGAGCCGGCGCAGCAGATGTGGCCCTGGTTGAAGAAGATGCCGTTGACGATGCCCTCGACCGCCTGGTCGATGGCGGCGTCCTCGAACACCAGGTTCGCCGCCTTGCCGCCAAGTTCCAAGGTGTAGTGCTTGCCGCTGCCCGCGAGTGCACGCCGGATCAGCTTGCCGACCTCCGTCGAGCCGGTGAAGGCGACCTTGTCGACGCCTTCGTGCTGGACCACCGCGGCGCCGGTTTCCCCGGCGCCGGTGACGATGTTGACGACGCCGGGCGGCAGGCCCGCGTCGCGGATGATCTCGGCCAGCTTGAGCGCCGTGAGCGGCGTCGTCTCGGCGGGCTTCAGCACCACCGTGTTGCCGGCAGCCAGGGCCGGCGCGATCTTCCAGGCCGCCATGAGCAGCGGAAAGTTCCAGGGGATGACCTGGCCGGCGACGCCGAGGGAACGGGCGCCGCGGCCGGGGAAGGCGTAGTCCACCTTGTCGGCCCAGCCGGCGTAGTAGAAGAAGTGCGCGGCGGCCAGGGGAATGTCGACATCCCTCGACTCGCGGATCGGTTTGCCGCCGTCGAGCGACTCGGTGATCGCCATCTCGCGGCCGCGTTCCTGGAGTACCCGGGCGATGCGGTAGATGTACTTGCCGCGCTCGCTCGGCGCCAGCTTGGACCACACTTCGTCGTAGGCGCGCCGCGCCGCCGCCACCGCGCGGTCGACGTCGGCATCGCCTGCCAGCGCGACATCCGCGATCTTCTCTTCGGTGGCCGGGTTCGCCGTCTCGAAGGTCCGTCCGTCGGCGGCGTCGGTGAACTCACCATCGATGAACAGGCCGTAGCGGTCCCGAAGCTCGACGTGATCCGTCGACTCGGGCGCGGGCGCGTAGCCCCAGCCGTCGTCGCCGCCGAGACGCAGCGGGGCGATCTCAGCGGATGCTCTTCCGGCGAACGCAGTGCTGTTGTCCATGAACTCTCGTCACTTCCTTCAGAGGGAGAAGTCGTCGAACGACTGGTAGATGCCGCTTCGCTGCTTGACGATCTGGCGCAGGACGTCGTTCGCCAGGGAACTGGCGCCGAACCGGTACAGGCTCGGGTCGAGCCAGTCCTGGCCGAGGGTCTCGCGCACCATGACCAGGTGCCGGATCGCGTCCTTGGCGGTGGAGATCCCGCCTGCCGGCTTCATGCCGATTCGCTGCCCGGTGCGGAGGTAGTGGTCGCGGATCGCCTCCAACATGACCAGCACGACC
Organism: Candidatus Multivorans sp.; assembly: GCA_965216125.1. Lineage (GTDB taxonomy): Bacteria > Acidobacteriota > Thermoanaerobaculia > Multivoradales > Multivoraceae > Multivorans. Next base: position 2,983,387 of record OZ244152.1, read on the forward strand.
GGCATCGTGGCGGCGGGTTTGATCTTGCCGGTCGAGGTCTTGATGAAGTCGGCGCCCGCGCGCATCGCCAGGTCCGAGGCGCGGCGTATTGCGTCGAGGGTGCCGAGTTCGCCGGTCTCCAGGATGACCTTGAGATGGGCCTCGCCGCAGGCTTCCTTGACCGCGGCGATCTCGTCCGCCGTGTAGGCGAGATCGCCGGCCAGGAAGCGGCCGCGGGAGATCACCATGTCCACTTCGTCGGCGCCGGCCTCGACCGCTCGCTGCACCTCCAGCAGCTTGATCTCCAGTGGCGCCTGACCGGCGGGGAAGCCGGTGGCGACGGAGGCGACGTTGATGCCGCTGCCCTCAAGCGCCCGTTTGGCGACGCCCACCAGGGCGGGGTAGACACAAACCGCGGCGACGTGTGGCAGGTCGGGCAACGCCGCGTGAAGCTGGAACGCCTTGGCGCAGAGCTGCCTCACCTTGCCCTCCGAGTCTGCGCCTTCGAGCGTCGTCAGGTCGATCATCGACAGGGTCAGGTGGAGGGCCTGGAGCTTCGCCTCCTTCTTGATGCTCCGCGAGCAGAGTCTGGCGACGCGCTCTTCGACGCCGACGGCGTCGATGGGCGGCGAATCGAAGGGGGCGGCGGCAGTCGACATCTGCATGACCGACCAGTCTACGCCCGTTCGGCGGCCGGCGGGGTTTGCTGAGAGGCCACGGCGAGAGGGCCGGCTGTGGCAGAGTGCCCGTGTCATGGCCGGGAACACCTTCGGAACGGCGCTGCGGCTGACGACCGCTGGCGAGAGCCACGGGCCGGGATACGTCGGAATCCTGGACGGCATACCGCCGGGGCTTGAGCTGTCCGAGGCGGACCTTCAACCGGACCTCGACCGCCGCCGGCCCGGGCAGTCAAAGCTGACCACGCAGCGGATGGAAGCGGACGAGGCGCGGATCCTCTCCGGGGTGTTCGAGGGCCGCACGACGGGGACATCGATCGCCTTTCTGATCGAGAACCGCGACCAACGTCCGAAGGACTACAGCGAGATCAAGGACAAGTACCGCCCGGGCCACGCCGACTACACGTTCGACGCCAAGTACGGCTTTCGCGACTACCGGGGCGGCGGCCGCTCCAGCGCCCGTGAGACCTCGGTGCGGGTGGCGGCGGCGGCGGTGGCGAAGAAGTTGCTGCGGGAACGCTGGGGGGTCGGGATCGTCGGCTACGTGAGGCGGATCGGCGACATCGAGGCGCGGATCGACGATCCGGCCGCGGTCACGCTCGACCAGGTCGAGGCGAACCCGGTGCGCTGCCCGGACCAGGAAGCCGCGGCGCGCATGGCGGAGCTGATCGAGCGGATGCGCGCGGAGCGCGATTCGATCGGTGGCATCTCGGAACTTGTGGCCACGGGCGTGCCGCCGGGTTGGGGCGAGCCGGTGTTCGACAAGCTGAAGGCGGACCTGGGCAAGGCGCTGTTCAGCCTGCCGGCGGTGCTGGGCGTCGAGTACGGCGCCGGCTTCGGGGTGGCTACAGCCCGCGGCAGCGAGAACAACGACCCCTTCGAGATGCGGAGCGGCCGGGTGGCGACGCGCGGCAATCGCCACGGCGGCATGCTGGGCGGCATCTCCTCAGGTCAGCCGATCGTCCTGCGCTGCGCGGTCAAGCCGACCAGCAGCCTGCCGCAGCCTCAGGACACGGTGACCCGAGCCGGCGAGCCGACGACGATCGCCACCAAGGGCCGCCACGACCCCTGCCTGCTGCCGAGATTCGTGCCCATGGGCGAGGCGATGATCGCCCTGGTCCTGGCCGACCACGCCCTGCGTCAACTGGCCGTAGGCGACTAGCGTCGCGCCTCCGCCTACGGGTCGAGCCGCGCCGTCGCCTTGCCCATGATGACCTTGACCCCGTCCTGGTTGACGGTCGTGACCGACAGGTCGACCAGGTCCTGGCCGTCCTCCTCACGCAGCGCGTCCACGGTGGCCGTGGCGGTCAGGGAGTCGCCTGGCCAGACCTGGCTGGTGAAGCGGACGCCGTAGGCGGTCAGGCGGCCGTCGCCGACCAGGTCGGTCACCATCCGGCCGGTCATGCCCATCGTCAGCATGCCGTGGGCGAAGACGCTCTTGTAACCGGCGATCTCCTTGGTGAAGACTTCGTCCGAGTGGAGCGGGTTGTAGTCGCCCGACGCGCCGGCGTACTGGACGATCTGGGTACGGGAGAGGTTGTCGACGAGCTGTGCCTCGTGGGTGTCGCCGACCTTGATCTTGCTTGCCTGAAGTGCCATTCGCTGTTCCCCTCTCAGTCGTTCTCGACGACCTTCTCGGTGCGCACGCCGACGCCGGTGGCGCGCACCACGAGTTCGCCGGATTCGTCGAAGTACTCCACGATGTTCTCGCTGAACGTGAGCTTGCCGCCGCGCTTGCCCTGCCGCTCCCAGCTCTTGCCGGGGCGGGCCTTGAGCGTCAGGGTTTCGCCCGCGCTCACGTGCCGGAAGTATTCGTAGCGTTGCTCGGCGTGGAGGCCGGTGCCGCCGTCGCCGCCGGTCCTCTTGGGCGGAACGCCTGTGGGCGTCTTGCCGGAACCGAACCAGGGTTCGCCGATCTTCGGGCGCAGGAAGTAGTCGGGGTCGTACTGCGCCGCGGCCTGATAGAAGGTCGGCGGTGCGATGACCTTGCCGGGCTCGGTGTCCGACGCTGCGTCGGCGTCGTGATAGATGGGATTCGGGTCGCCGACCGCGCGAGCGAACATCATGATGTGGCCGGCCTCGATCGGGAACTTCTTTGCTGCCATACGGTTCCGTCCTCCTCTGCCAGTGGTCTCCGGAGCGCAACTCTCCGCGTCGTTTGAGCGCGTGACTGTAACAGCATGAACCTGCTTCTGTTGGAGGACGCCGACCTCGGTCCGGCGACTGGATCCGGCCGGCGCTCGGCGGCACGCGCGGTGGTCCGGGGTGAGCGGCTCATGCACGTGCGCAAGGTCCTGCGGGCCGAGGTCGGCGACTCGCTGGAAGTGGGCCGCCTCGGGGGCGGCATCGGCCGCGGACGGATCGTTGAGTTGAGCCGCGAGCGGGTCGTGCTGGAGTTCGGATCGCTCGACCGGGAGCCCCCGGCGCCCCTGCCCGTGACCCTGGTGCTCGCGCTGCCGCGGCCCAAGTTCGTGGGCCGCATCCTGCAGAGCGCTGCGGCGATGGGGATCAAGCGGATTCTGCTCGTCCACACGGCCCGGGTCGAGAAGAGCTACTGGCACAGCTCGGTGATGCGGCCCGGGGCGTTGCGGCGGCATCTGCTGCTGGGCCTGGCGCAGGCGCGGGACACGGTGTTGCCGGAGATCGAGTGCCTCACGCGACCGCAGGATCTGGTCGAAGCTCTGCCGAGCCTGGTGCGAGACCACGATGACGTGCTGGTCGCCGACGCCGATGGCGCCGAGGCCTGCCCGCTCGGCGTCGATGGTCCGACGGCGCTCCTGATCGGGCCCGAAGGAGGCTTCCTCGACGAGGAACTCGACGCGTTCGCGGCAGCCGGCGCACGGAGCGTCAGTCTTGGGCCGCGGGCGCTACGAGTGGAGCATGCGGTGGTCGCGTTGGTGGCGCGCTTGAGTGCTTGACCGCTTGGGTGGCCTTGCCGCGACCGTGTTCCGAGCCTACCGGCAACCGTCAACGAACGCCGTGACATCCGTGATCGCCGCCGCTGGGGCGCCGGGTTCGTTCGTGTACCGCCTTGTTGCACCCGTCACAGTGTCCGTAATCTCGATCGAGTAGCCGAGGTCGGTCGTCGACGCTCCGAACACCCAGATGTGCCCGTTCAGCGCGCATGCGTCCAGCACCTTGAGCAGGATCTCCCAGTTGTTCCGGTCGAAGAACAAGAACAGGCCCGAGTCGTCCGTACCGGCGTGAACCACACTTCCCGGGCCGGAACGACCTTCGGCGGTCCACCACGAAGTGCGCACCCGGTACCGCGACTCTTGCAGGCAGAGCGTTCCGGTGTCGGCCTGGCAGGTTCCAGCCGGGCTGCCGGCCTCCACCAGGAAGATCCGGGATGTGGTCGACTCAACCGAACCGTCGGAAACCAGCAGGCTCACTTCGTAGAAGCCTGGAGCCGACCATACGTGGTCCGGCATTCGGCCTCGCGATCGCTCGCCGTCGCCGAACTCCCAGGTACGGGACCGCACCGTGCCGGCGCTCGTGTCCTCGAAGCGGACCGGAAGCCCCGTGCTGGCGTGACAGACACTGGGCCCGCACTCCGCAGTTGTGGTGAAGGCAGCCCTGGGCGGACCGGTTTCTCCGTCGCCGGAATCGTCGTCATCCCCCTCCGTAACGTCTTCTTCGTCCTCCGGCGGTGGCGGTGTTGCGCCGCCACCGCCTCCGCCGCCCCCTCCGTCCGCACCTTCTTCGTCGTCTTCCGGAGGTGGTGGTGTTCCTCCTCCGCCTCCGCCTCCGCCGCCCCCTCCTCCTCCTCCGTCATTGTCCAGGATCGCGATGATGGTCTCGCCATCGCCCTGGACCCTGTCGGGCAGGGAACCGAAGCTCAGGACCACCGCCTCGCCGTCGTCGTCTTCGTAGTCGTCCGTCGCCGTGACCTCGAACTCCTGGACGGTGGTGCCGGCGCCGAAGACCAGACTCTCAGGCAGGTCCGAGTAGTCGCGCTCCGCCGCTCCGCCGCTGTGGCGGGCGACCAGCGGGATCACCACCACGCGCTCCGGGTCGCGGTTCAGTGCGACGGCTACTCGAACGGTAGCGCCTTCCGTCAGATCGTAGTTGGCCCGCGGGAATGACGCGGTCACGAGTGGGTCATCGTCGTCGAGAATGGTGCCCGACACCTGAAGCGTGTCCTGGCCACCGGCAAGCGAGGCGTTGACCGCGTTCGCCAGGGCCAGGTGGAAGGACTCCGCCTCGGCGTCGTCGACATCGTCGTCCAGCACGACTACATGGATGGTCTGGGTCGAGGTCGTGCCGGCCGTAAAGGTCAACGTGCCCTGCGTGGCCGTGTAGTCGGAGCCCGCCCTTGCCGCATCTGCCCCCACACCATCCGATGTCGCGTAGTCCACCGTCACGTCGAGGGCGCTTGTGCGGCTGAGCGCGACCTCGAACCGGAGCGCCCCAGCTCCCTCAAGCGCGGCCTCGTCTCCGACCGACACCGTGTGCGCATCGATCTCGACGATCGTTACCTGGACAGAGCTCGCCTCCACGCTGCCGTAGTCGCCGCCGCTGGCTTCGTGATGGATGAGCACGGGCGCGTCCGCCTCGTCGTCCGAGTCGCGTGCCGCCGTAACTACCACCTCCTGCGCTATGTCCCAATTCGTCTGCGTGAACGTCAGTGCCGTCTCGTTGAGCGACAAGTCGGAACCCTCCTCGGCCAACCGGACGTCTACCTCGACCGTGGCGGTGGGTTGGGAGTTCAGGACCATCGTGTAGGCGCCGGTGGCGCCCTCCTGAACGGTGAGGCCCGATTCCGAGAGCGTCACGCCGCGTTGATCGTCATCGACTATGGTCAGGGTCGCCATGGAAACGGTTGTGCCGGCGTACTGCGCGACGATCTCCACCGTTTCGTCGTCCTCGTCGATCCGATCGTCAATCGTCGCAATAGTCGTCGCAACCGAGTACTCGCCGGCCCGCAATGTGACGCTTCGTGACCCGATGGTGTAGTCGTGGTCCTCGGTTGCGGTTCCGCGGAGTTCGAGCAGGAACGTCTCGTCGGTCGACAAGGGGAACCCATCGGTGGTCAATGTAAGGAGAATGTTGCCCGCCGTCTCCGACGCTGTCGGCGCGGCCAGGACGGCATTCACTGAGTTCACAATGGACTGCTCGGGAAACGACTCGATCTCGTAGGACTGTCCGTCGGCCTCAGTCTCGGTACTCTCCTGGATCTGGTCCATGAACTCTGCCACCGCTCCCGTATAGGCGTAGCCTATCCGCGTTCCTTTCGGGTTGGTCTGGTCCCATTCATTCCATAGCTGGCCCAGCCTGTTGGCAATGTCGGCGTTGCCCATCAGCAGGTCGACCGTCTCGCCCGGATCGTTGGCGAGGTGGTACAGCTCAGGCGGCTCAGTCCTGTGGTTCTTGAGGAGTTTCCACGGTCCTGAGCGGACAACCCAGCTCTGGAGCAGGAGCTGACGCCAGTACAGGGCGTCGTTGGCAGAGCGTGTTTCCTCGCCGCGCAGGAACGGGTCGAGGTTGACGCCGTCGAGGGCCGGCTCACCGGCGTCGGGGGTAGCGCCGGCCATCGCCATGGCCGTCGCGCCGATGTCCAGCGCCGATACGGGCGGCAAGTAGTCGACGCCTTGTGGCCACCTGGCGGGCCAGGATGCAACGAACGGGACGCGGAGGCCGCCTTCGTAGCGATTGCCTTTGCCGCCTCTGAGTGGAGTATGCGTGCCGGAGCTTCCAGTATCCGAACCGTGGTCGGAGCTGAGAAACACGATCGTGTTGTCGCGAAGGCCGGATGACTCAAGTGCGGTCAGCAGGCGCCCGAGGTTCTGGTCAAAGGAGTCGACCATGGCCAGCAGGTAGCGGCGGTCCGCGTTGGAAATGTGTGCGTATTTGGACACTAGCTCGGGCGGCGCCTGGCGGGGAACGTGGGGTGCGTTGTAGGGCAGGTAGAGGAAGAACGGGTCGCCCGGCGCCTGGTCGATGAACTTCAGCGCCTTGTCGGTCAGGACGTCGGTGAGATAGCTGCCGTTGAGATGGTGAGTCCCACCATTGTCTACCAGGGGGCGGCTGTAGTCGAGATTGGGTCGCGAGGCGTCGGTATTCCAATAGTCGTGGCCGCCGGCCAGAAAGCCGAAGAAGTAGTCGAAGCCTCGGCGTCTTGGAATAAAGGTCTCGGAGGCGCCAAGATGCCACTTGCCGACTACACCGGTACGGTAGCCGGCCGCCTGCAGGTAGGCGGGAAAGATCTTGACGTCAATCGGTAGCCCCTGGTGGGGGTCGGTGTCGCTGTCGTGGATGTTCGCCTCGACCCCGGTTCGAGTGACATGGAGCCCGGTGAGCAAGGCGGCCCGCGAGGGGCTGCACACGGCTGCCAGGGCGTATGCGTTACGAAACGCGATGCCCTCCGAGGCGAGTCGGTCGACGTTGGAGGTTACGATGTCGGTAGCCCCGTTGTAGCTGAAGTCTCGAAATCCCAGGTCATCGACCGTGATGACGATGATGTTCGGGGGAATGGCAGGAGGAGTCAGAAGCACGGAAACAACTCCGTCACCGGGCATGGAGCCGTCGTTGGTGGCTGCTTGCTGGGCGGCAGCGATCGTGAGGGTTGCGGTGCCGAGAGCGTCGGCGCCGAGGCGAGCCTCGGCGGTCACCGTCGAAGTCTCGGTTTGGCCGCTCGCGAGTGTGGTCACGGTGGCGGCGGTCGACTTCTCGCCGGCGGGAAGGTTGAGGCTGTAGGGGAGAGGTAGACGCTGCCCGGCGCTATCCAGGAGTTGGTAGGTACGCGCCGGGGCGCTGCCGGTGACAGCGATAGTGACCAGTTGGTCCGTGGCGAATGTCACGTCGTCCTCGGTCGCGACGGTGAGCGTCGCAGACTCGCCCGGGCTGATGGCCGTCGGAGAGAACGAAACGGAGAAACCGGCGGAGTCGTTGTCGGCTACCGTGATGTTTGCGGTAGCCGCTTGTGCAGCGACCTCGTAGCCCGAACCTGACGCGAGGGCAAGCTGAACGGCGCTCGTGGATTCCACGACGTTGTCGTCGTCCGTGCTCAGCGTGAGCGTGGCGGTGGACTCGCCGACGGCGAAGGTGACTTCCTGGGGTGGAGCGGCGGCGAGGGTCGCTCCGGATTCGGAAACGGTGAGGGGGACGGTCAGTGAATCGGTTGTCGCTCCCGTGCGTGCGAGGTTGAAGACAGCAGCGGCGCCCTCGATGATCGAGGTCGAGTCGGGGCTTACCGAAACGGTCGGAGGCACCGTGCCGGAGATCGTGCCGGTCAGGGCGGCAGAAAGACGACGACCATCCGAAGTGCAGATCGCTCCGGATTCGGAACAGGCTCGGTCGGCGGCCAGAGAGATCTGGATGTCGGCGGTCGAGTCGGGCTCGATGCGCATCGCCCACAGGTCGCTTCGGCTGTTGACGGTGGCCGCGCCGAGCACGGTGCCGCCGCTGACCTCGAAACTGTGGTCACGCATGGCTTCGGCGGTGATGTCCAGAGGGCTGCTGAAGAACAACTGGACGGACAGTGTTCCCGAGCCGGTGTGCCATTGCGGGATGTCCAGGAAACTGGCGGTGAGGCTGGTGCCGGCAGCCCGTTCAACCGTTACGGTGTAGGTGCGCGTTTCGCCGGAATGGTGGGCAAGAGTGACGGAGATGGCGTTTGCGCCGGCGCTCAGGGGCACACTGCGCATCCGACCGACCGCGCTGCCGGTCGGACCGCTGATCGTTACGCTGGTGGCGTCGTACTGCGGCGTGGCGGCGACGACGGTGATCAGCTTGTCCGCGGCAGCGCTTGCCTGGTATGAGGTCGTCTCACAGGCGACGGGTCCGATTTCGATGCCGGATAGCGTCAGTTCGGCCGCACACGGGGCGTCGCGGAACACTGGAATCCGCAGATCTCGTCCGACTGTGGTCTGGTAAGTGTGCGCGGCTCGCTCGGCGAGAAGTTCGCTGATCGTCTCTTCGTAGATCTCTGCCGGCGTGATTTGGTTCCCCAGCATGTTGCCGGCGTTCCAACTGCTCCAGAGAGACGCCAACCAGTTCGCGCTTCGACCCTGGGTTGACAGGAGGTTGGTGCTCTCGCCCGGGTCGGTCGCGAGGTTGAAGAGGGCCGGCTGCTCATCGCGGTGGTTCCGAAGCAGCTTGACGTCGCCAGAGCGCACGGCGTAGCCACCGACCGTTGAGCGGCGCCAGAACAGGGCCTGGTGTGGAGCGGTCGTCCTCTGGCCGCGAACGAAGGGGTCAAGGTTCACGCCATCGAGGGACGTCGTCGCGGCGCTGGGCGCGCCCGCCGCCGCCAGTGCGGTGGCGCCGATGTCGAGGCTCGAGACCATCGGCTGGTAGGTCGTGTCCTGCGGCCATCGTCCGGTCCAGGAACCGAGGAAGGGCACGCGGATGCCTCCCTCGTACAGGCTCCCGGCGTCGCCGCGCAGGGCCCCGTTGTCGGCAGGGCCGGAAGCGCCGTAGTCGCCGAGGAGGAAGACAAGGGTGTCGTCCCGCTCGCCCGACTCATCGAGGGCGTCGAGCAGGCGCCCCAGGTTTCCGTCGAGCGAATCGATCATGGCCAGGTAGGTTCGTCGGGCGGGGTCGGCGACGGTCGAGTACTTCGCGACAATTTCGCTCGGCGCCTGCAGCGGTTCCTGGGGTGCGTTGTAGGCGAGATGAAGGAAGAAGGGACCTGAGCTTTCGTTTTCGATGACGCCGATTGCCTTGTCGGTAAGCGCGTCGGTGAGGTAGCCGTCGAGAACCACGCTCCGCTTGTTCTTGATCAGAGGACTGCGGTACCCATCACCGAACAGGTTGGCGTCCGTCGTCCAATAGTCGTGACCTCCGTCAAGGAAGCCGAAGAAGTAGCTGAAGCCGCGCTCAGTCGGGACGTACTGGCGCCGCGCGCCAAGATGCCACTTGCCTACCAGAGCGGTTCGGTAGCCGGCGTCCTGGAGATGCTCCGCGAAGAGAGTCTCGTCCTCCGGCAGTCCGAGGTGCGGGTTCGTCGGTGCGAAAGCCAGGTTCTCCTCAAGGCCGAATCGGGCGGGATGGCGTCCGGTCAGCAGCGCGGCCCTGGCTGAACTCGAGACTGGCTGCGCGGCGTAGCCGTTCTCGAACACAATGCCCTCGTCGGCCAGCCGGTCGATGTTCGGTGTCTGGATCTCGGTTGCGCCGTTGTAGCCGGTGTCCGCGTAGCCGAGGCCGTCGACCGTGATCAGCAGGATGTTTGGTGCTCCTGGGGCGGCTCGCTGCGGCTCGGAGTTCGTCGGTTCGGGCGCGGCCCAGGCTTGTAGAGCAAACGCCGAAACAATCGCAAGGATTTGTGCGTGCAACTGCAGGATCTCGACCTCAATTCTTCGAGGACGGCGTGTCTGCTCTAGTCGCGCAGCCTGGCGCCGACCGTCCAGTCTACCTGTGCGAGGATCCGCTGGCGTAGCTTCTTCACGTCGCGGTCGCGGAGGGTGCGGTTCGGCGCCCGGAAGGTGAGGTGGTAGGCGAGGCTCTTCGATCCTTCGCCGACGCCGGCGCCGCGGAAGACGTCGAAGAGCTGGATTGCGCACAGCAGTGGTTTGCCGGCGGCGAGCAGGGCGGCCTCGACGGCGGTGGCCGGAGTCGCCTCGTCGACGATCAGGGCCAGGTCTTCGCGGACCTCGGGATAGACGGGCACGGGGTCGACCTTGAGGGAGTCCGGGATGCGCTCGAGGATGCGGTCGAGTTCGAGTTCGGCGGCCAGCAGGCGTTGTCCGGCCGCGGGTTCGAGGTCGAAGTTGGCGGCAACGGTCGGGTGGATCTCGCCCAGCCATCCAGCGGGTTCGGGGTCGCCGTCGAGCAGGACCGCGGCGGCGCGGCCGGGATGGAAGGCGGCAGTGGGCTCGTCCTCCGACGGCGGTCTGAATTCGGCGTTCACGCCGAGTCGGTCCAGAACGGCCTCGACGACGCCCTTGATGTCGAAGAAGTCGAAGCGGTCCCCATTGTCGCCCTCCGCCTGCCAGTGGTCTCCCCGGCGGCGGCCCGTGAGCACGATGGCGGCCCACTGCCGTTCTTCGGGCAGCGATTCGCCTGCGCGCACCGGAAACACCCGGCCAACCTCGAAGAGAGCGAGCCGGTCCTCGAAGCGGCTGTTCGAAGCCGCCGCTTCCAGCACGGATGCGAGCAGGCTGCGGCGCATGACCACGCGGTCGAGGGTCGACGGGTTGGCGAGCCGGACGTAGGGCGGTGGCTCGCCGGCCTTCGGCAGCATCCGCGCTTCCGCCTCCGGCGTCGTCAGCCGGTAGCTGGCCACCTCCTGGAGTCCGAGATCGGCGAGGGCGTCCTTGACCCGATCCTCGAACGCCTGTTCGCGGTTGCCGCGTTGGGGCGGCAGCACGTCGCTGAGCACGGTGGAGGGGATGCGGTCGTAGCCGTAGATGCGGCAGACCTCCTCGACCAGGTCGTGGGGACCCTCGATGTCGAGGCGGTGGTCGGGAGCCGTGACGCGCAGCGTGGCGGAGTCGCCCGCGGTATCCACTTCGAACTCCAGGCGCCGCAGCAGACCCGCGGTTTCCGCTGCGCCGAGGTCCAGGCCGCTGATGCGTCGCAGGTAGCCGAGGTCGAAGTCGATCGTGACGCCCTGAGCCGGCCGCGGGTAGTGGTCGACGATGCCCTGGGCGACGGTGCCGCTGGCGTGGAGCCGCAGCAGCTCCGCTGCGCGCTTGGCGCCGAGCAGCGCCTGGCTGGGGTGGACGCCGCGGCTGAATCTGTATCCCGCCTCGGTGTGGACGCCGAGTTGGCGCTGGGTGCGCCGGATGCTCCGGGGCTCCCAGGCCGCGGCCTCGAGCAGAACGTTGCTGGTCTCAGCATGAATCTCGCTGTCCCGGCCGCCCATCACGCCGCCGACGCTGAGGGCGCCGGCCGGGTCGGTGACCATGATCTGGTTCGTCCGCAGCTTCCGTTCGGCGCCGTCGAGCGTGGTCAGTCGTTCGCCCTCGGCCGCCAGCCGGGTGACGATCCGGACCGGGCCGTCCGGTGCGTAGCCATCGGCGCGCTGCCGCAGGAGGTCGTAGTCGAAGGTGTGATTCGGCTGGCCGACCTCGAGCATCACGTAGTTGCTGATGTCGACGACGTTGCTGATTGGCCGCTGCCCCGCGAGTTGAAGCCGGTGCTGCATCCAGTAGGGCGAAGGCCCCTGCTCGATGCCTTCGATCAGCAGGGCGACGAAGCGCGGATTGAGTGCCGGTTTCTCGGTCGCGATCTCGACCCGGCCGTCGGTCCGTGCACCGTCCATCTGAAGCGCGTCGGACGGCGGCTTGAACGCGCCGCGGGTGAGCGCGGCGACCTCCCGCGCCACCCCCATGATCGAGGCGCAGCGGGCGATGTTCGGGATCACGTCGATGTCGAGGACGACGTCGCCGAGCACTTCGGCCAGCGGTCGGCCTGGCCGCAGCTCCGGGAGTTCGGCGGCCGGCTCGAACAGGATGATCCCCTCGTGGTCTTCGCCGAGTGCGAGCTCCGCCGCCGAGCACAGCATCGCGTCGCTTACGATGCCGCGCAGCTTCTTCGTCTTGAGCCGCGTGATCTTCAGGTCGCGATACGGATTGCGGTAGCTGGCGCCGGCGAGCAGGAGAGCTCCCCAGAGATTGGCGTTGCCCAGGTCCTCGCCCTTGTACGGGAACAGGTTGGGCGCTCCGGTGACGACCTGTCGGGTCGACTCGGCGCCGTAGTCGACGGTGGCCAGCACCAGGCGGTCGGCGTCCGGCACCGGATCGACGCGGAGTACCTTCGCCGCCATGACCAGGTCCTCCGGCCACGGCAGTTCAGCCCCGGTGACCCCGTAGCGTTCGATCGCCTTGACCTCCAGGCCGGCGTTCGTGAGCAACTCGGCGAGTTCCTCGGGCGAGCCTTCGAACTCGACGAAGTCGCCGAGCCAACTGAGCGGAACGCGCATCAGACGAAGCGCTGGAACTGGCGCAGGAAGCGCAGGTCGTTGGACCAGAAGTAGCGGATGTCGCGGATGCCGTGCCGCAGCATGGCGATCCGCTCAGGGCCCATGCCGAAGGCGAAGCCGCTCCATTCGTCCGGATCGTAGCCGCCGTTGCGAAGTACGGTGGGGTGGACCATGCCGCAGCCGAGGATCTCCAGCCAGCCCGTCTCCTTGCACAACTGGCAGCCCTGGCCGTCGCAGAGCAGGCAGGCGATGTCCATCTCCGCGCTCGGTTCGGTGAACGGGAAGTAGCTGGCCCGGAAGCGGGCGCCGCGGCCGGCCCCGAACAGCCGGTTGGCGAACTCGGTCAGGGTGCCCTTGAGGTCGGCGAACGTGATGGCGCGGCCCACCGCCAGCCCCTCGATCTGGTGGAACTGGATCTCGCTGCGGGCGGTGATCTGCTCGTTGCGGTAGCACATGCCGGGCAGGATGACGCGCAGCGGCTCCGGGTGTCGCTCCTGCATCGCCAGGATCTGCCCGCCGCTGGTGTGAGTGCGCAGCACGACGCCCGGGTCCGTGGTGTAGAACGTGTCCTGCATGTCGCGAGCGGGATGGTCGGGCGGCATGTTCAGGTCGCCGAAGTTCAACTGGTCGGTGACGACATCCGGGCTGCGGTAGGTCTGGAAGCCCATGTCGCCGAAGATGCGCTCGATGCGACGCATGACCAGGGTCGACGGGTGCAGGCCGCCGAGTTCCGGTCTGCGACCGGGCAGGGTGACGTCGAGCCGGTCGGCGCCGGCGTCGGCTTCCGCGGCGGCGCGTTGCAGGGCTTCCTGGCGCTCCTCGAAGGCGGCTTGGAGTCTCTTTTTGATCTCGTTGATCCGCTTGCCGAAGGCGGGTCGTTCCGACGGCTCCAGTTCACCCATCCGACGGGTCAGGAGCTGGACTTCTCCCTTGCGGCCGATGGTCGCCCGGCGCCACTCCTCGAGTTGCTCCAGGTTGCCTGCCGCTTCGAGCGCCGCGGAGACCCGCGCTTCGATTTCGTCGAGCTGGTCGATCATGGCGGCGTTGGGCGGGTCTTGGTTCGGCGCCCTGGCTCGGGCCCGGCGCGGCGCCCGACTCTACTAGGAGGTCGCGCAGGGAACTCGGTGCGCTGGGGAACGGATCGGAGCCCGCCCGCACTTCAGAGCGTGGCGCTCTCCATGCCGCGAAGGAACAGCACGTTCAAGAGCAGCAACAGGGGCAGGATCGAGGCCAGCACCGCGGCTCTGATGACTCCGACTCCCTGGACGACGTGGAGACCAAGCGCGAACAGCGCCGCGGTGCAGACGACCCCCAGGATGTCGCCCGCAATGGGAACGATGCCCAAGAGGCTGGCTCCGTTCGAGTAGCACATCGCGGCCCAGGTACCGCGGAACCCGTGTGATCTCGGTGTGCGGGTAACGACAAGAAGAAGGTGGGCGAGTGCGCCGAACAACGGCGTAATGATCAACGTGAAGGCAAAGATGACGGGCAGGAAGAGCAGGATTACCTGGAGGACGATGATGGCGGTCAAGGTGGGCCCGAACGGCAGTTCCTCCGAGCTGGCGAACGCGGACGCGTCGCTCCAGAGTTCCATCCGATAGATGAGTTCGAGTGCTGGTTCCGGCAGGGTCAGGGTGAGGATCGTGAGAAGCACGCTGTTCAGCAGGGCGCCGAGCACAGCGACCACGCCCACGAACAGAAGGGGAGCCCAGATGCCGGCGTCCGCCCGGGTCCCCTCGAAGAACCTCCGAGGAGAAGTGGCCAGGAGACCCAGACAAGCGAAGAGGGCGGACACCCTGCCGCGGTCCTTCCGCTCCTCCCACGGATTGACTACTGCGGTGCCGGCCTGAGCGCCGGTGCTATCGTCGCCGGAGTTCACTGGCAGCAGACTACCGGAGCGATCCCCGATGACGGATGCGCGACAGCAGAGAACGGCGGCTGTACGCGACGTGGGCGCCGGCGCCGGGGCCCTCGTGGTCGGCGTGGCGGCTGCCAACGCGTTCAACGAGTTCGTGCCGGAGGGGCATCGGCCGGAGGACGTCCTGCCCGGCGCCCGGAGCGTTGTCGTCGCCGGCAACCAGGGACCGACGGCGGGCGCTTGGCGCAGTCCCGATCACCGGGTGATGGAGATCACCGGCTACGACTTCCGGGAGAACGTGGCGGTCCACGTGATGTGCGACTACATCGAGCGCGAGCACGACCACCGTGCGCTGCAGGCGCCGTCACTGCCGACCGCCGGGCACAATCCGCCGATGAGCATGATGCTGGCCGCGGTGCTCGCGGGGCTCGGCACACGCTCGCTGGCGGCGAACATCATCCTCCATCCCCGCTACGGCCTTCTGTACTACGCCGCCCTGGTCACGACGCTGGACCTCGAACCGGACCATCCCTTGGAGGAGGACGTTTGCCCCTCCAAGCCCTGCATCCAGATGATGGAGAAGCTGGGGACGACGCCGTGCCTCGCGGCGTGCCCGAAGGACGACGGTGGCTGTCTCGACGGCGCGATCGACGAGAACGGCCGGATCAGCTATTCGTACTACGACCGCGAGCGCTGCACTTCCCGGGCGATGAACTTCGGCATCGGCTCGATCCAGAAGTCCCTGGTGCAGATCACCACCGAGGAGGACCGGGAACGGCGCCGGTCGATGATCTATTCGGACTTCTTCACCCAGTCGCTGTCGTCGCTCAGCTACTACAAGGAGAGTGTGGCGCAGTGCTTCGAGTGCATGCGGGTGTGTCCGGTCGGCATGCACGAGAGGCGGCTCCAGTGACCGCTTCGCGGGTCGCGGCGGCGCCGACCGTCGATGAGGCCGGGGCTGCCCGCGATCGGCTGGCCGCGATGGTCGAGCGCGGCGGCGCGCTCGCCTGGGGCGTCGCCGATGCCGAGGCGTTCGACGAGGCGCCGGAGGGCTTCCGACCCGGTGACCTGCTGCCCGGCGCTCGCCGCGTCGTGGTGGTCGGCGGCAGTCCGCCGCGGGCAGCGGACTGGGCCAGCCCGGTCCACGAGCACCTGGAGACGATGGGCACCAGCGACCGGATCAACTCGCTCGGGCTCAAGACGGCGAAGTTCATCGAGGCGGAGTTCGGCTACTACGCGCTGTTCGTGCCGCCGGGCGTGCGTCGCGGCAACCAGCCTTTCCTGAGCGTGGCACTGGCGGCGGAACTCGCCGGTTGCGGCTCCCGCAGCCTGGCCGGGCCGGTGCTGCACCCGGAGTACGGCCTGCTCTTCTACTCGGCGATCATCACTACGTATCCCTTTCCGGTCACCGAGCAACCGGCCGAGCCGGCCTGCCCGGCGCCCGCCTGCGTCGAGATGTGGGAGGCCGAAGGCGCGACGCCGTGCACAAAGGTCTGCCCCCTCGGCGACGGCGGCTGCCTCGCCGGCAGGATCGAGAACGGCCGGCTGGTCGAGCGCCGGTACGACGCCGCGCGCTGCACCTCTCGGGTCTATACGCACTGGATACCGGGCTTCCAGAAGGGGCTCGAACTGGCCCTCGACCAGGAGGATCCGGAGGCCCGCAAGATGGTGCTCTACTCAAGCCACTTCACGAAGACTCTTTGGTCTATGACGTATGCCGCCCAAAGCCAGGGTCAGTGCTGGGAGTGCATGCGGGTCTGTCCGGTCGGCGGCGAGTACCGGGACAAGGCATAGGCGGACCGGGGAGGCAAGGCATGGCTTTCTTCTTCATCGATCCGGAGACCTACCGCCGGCACCGGGAGGAGATCCTGGAGTTGTCCAACTCGATCCAGGTCGATATCCACGAGCACCTGCCGGGCGAGAAGCGGCGCCGGGGTCTCTCCGACCGCGAGATCGCCGAGCGCCTTGACCTCGACGAGCGGACCGTGCGCGAGATCCGGGTCGTCGCCGAGCGCGACTACTACGACATCGAGGAGTGGGACAAGGCGGTCGAGTTCAAGGACAAAGCCTGCCGCGCCTTCGCCGAGGAGGGGCTGTCCTACGTCTACAAGCGTCGCTCCTAGTTAAGTTAATCGCCACTCCTACGTTTGCAAGCACCGCTCCTACGTGTTCAAGGGATGCCGCAAATAGTCGTTCGGCGACTTTGAGACGATAGCCCGCCGATGAAGACCGCAGTCCTCCAGTTCTTCTCCTGGCCCGACCGGCGTATCGCGCTGGAAGACGTCTACCGCCGTGCGTTCGAGCGCATCGACATCATGGACCAGAACGGCTACGACGCGGTGTGGCTTGCGGAGCACCACTTCAGCTCGTTCAGCATCTGTCCCTCGATTCACATGATGGGGATCGAGGTGGCGGCGAGGACGAAGAACCTGCGGATCGGTACCGGCGTTTCGCTGGCGCCGTTCTACAACCCGCTTCGGCTGGCGGAGGAGGTCGCGCTGCTCGACGTGCTGTCCGGCGGGCGGGTGAACTGGGGCGTCGGCCGGGGCTATGCGGAGGGGGAGTTCGAGGCCTTCGGCGTCGATCCTCGCCACAGCTATCCGGTGTTCCGCGAGCACGTGCAGGCAGTCGTCGGCGCCTGGACGAATGAGCGCCTCACGTTCGAGGGGGAGCACTTCCAGTGCCGCGATGTCGAGGTGCTGCCGAAGCCGGCGCAGAAGCCGCACCCTCCGGTGTGGCTCGCTTCGTCGTCACCAGAATCGATGACCTGGGCGGCCGAGAACGGCTTCTCGATCATGCTCGATCCCCACTCGACGCATAGCCGGATCGCCGAGAAGCGGGAGCTGTATCGGGAGATCCTCGAGTCGCACGGCCACTCGATCGAAGGTCGGGAGATCCCGATGGCGCGTCTGATCGCCTGTGCGCCGACCCGGGCCGAAGCAGAGGAGATCGCGCGCCGCGGCGCGGAGTGGACGGTGAGGTCGCACAGGAAGAAGGGAACCCGGCCGGTCTCGTCGGACACGGAACGTAACCTCGCGCGGCCCGAACTTGCCGCCCCCAGCTTCACCTACAACGCGGCGGAACAGTCCGCGGTCGACCGCTATCTCGACGGCGTCATCCTCTACGGTACGCCGGACGAACTGGTCGACGAGATCGCGCGCCTGAAGGAGGAGATCCACCTCGACTATCTCCTTTGCGCCCCGCTCAGTCATAGCTCGTTCGTGCTCTTCACGGACGAGGTCCTTCCGCGCGTCTGAGCAGACGCTGGTTGGCTCCCGGTGCCGGATCGGTCAGAGTGCGGTCGTGACTGCAGCACCTGATGCCGGCCGGAAGGCCGGCGCACCCGGCGGGCGCGACCCGTTCGAGCGTTTCCGTGACCTCTGCGAGCGCGCCGCGGCGACCGGCATCGCCGAGCCGAACGCGATGGTCGTATCAAGCGCCGACGAGCAGGGGCGCCCGTCGTCGCGGGTCGTGCTGCTCAAGCGCTTCGACCGGGACGGCTTCGTCTTCTACACGAATCTGGAGAGCCGGAAGGGCCGGGAGATCCTGGCGCGGCCGGACGTGAGCCTGAACTTCTTCTGGCGCGAGCCGAAGGAGCAGGTGTCGATCTTCGGCCGCGCTGAGCGGGTGCCGGACGCCGAGGCGGACGCCTACTTCGCGACCCGCGACCGGAACAGTCAGATCGGCGCCTGGGCCTCGAAGCAGAGCCGGCCGCTAGCAAGCCGCGACCAGCTTGTGGCCGACTTCGAGCGCGTCGAGCAGCGCTTCGAAGGCCGCGACGTGCCCCGCCCGCCGCACTGGACGGGCTTTCGGGTTGTACCCAGGCGGTTCGAGTTCTGGGTCGCCCGGGAGCACCGG
This sequence comes from Candidatus Multivorans sp., assembly GCA_965216125.1. GTDB lineage: Bacteria > Acidobacteriota > Thermoanaerobaculia > Multivoradales > Multivoraceae > Multivorans. The sequence continues at coordinate 3,001,625 of OZ244152.1, forward strand.
CTCCATGACCGGACGTTCTACGAGCGGGACGGCGACTCGTGGGTGATGGGTGTGCTTTACCCCTAGCGGCCCTCATTACGACCAGGTGCCGGACCCCAATGGCGGTCGCCAAGTGATCGACGCGATGGAAGTCGCGTTCGGTAAAGGCGCGGAAGTTCCAAAGGCTGGCGTACACCTCCTTCAGGGACTTGGCGAGGTCCTCCAGGTCCTCCGAAGGCTTCTGGGTCCTGGAATCGTAGAGCCCCGCACCATTGAAGCTGGGCAGGTCCTCGTTGTTGGTGCTGGACCGATAGCGCCGGTTGGCGCCCTCGGGAAACAACGCATTCATCTCAGACAGCGCCCCGAGAATCCACGCAGGCGTCTCAAACCTTCGGCTTCGTTCAACGGGATGTAGCCCGTTTCAGGGACTATGTCCTGGTCGAATACAACGTCTATCCGGGCGGCGAGGATCGTGTAGGTGCTACGCCTCGGCCAGCTTGACCCACTCGAAGTCGCCGGGCTTGTGGTTGATCCGGATCCTCGGTTCGGCGATCCAGGAGGCGTAGCGGCCGGGCCGGAACTCGGCCTTCATCAGGGACTCGATGAAGGCGCGGTCGCCGTCGTCGGGCAGCCACTCTGTGCTGCGCCCGTTCCACTCGTCTTCGCGGACGACTCGTCCTGCGGGCGTTGCGTGCAGGTCACGGTAGACGCCGATCTGGCGGTGGAAGGCGACGTGGGGCAGCTTGATCTCGAAGTCGACTCCGGACTGGCGGATCGCCTTGTTCCAGCGGCCGACGCCGAGGTTGCAGTCGTCCGTGAAGTCGTCGCGCAGGCGGGCGTTCAAGGCGTTGAGCGCCGGATGCTGGACGACGGTCCAGCCGCCGTTCGCCGGCTCGGGGATGCCGTAGGTCGATTCGTGCAGCCGGTGGTCGTCATCGAGCCTGTGCTCGCGGAAACGTCCCTTGAGGCCGGCGTTGAAGAAGTTGGCGGAGTTCGTCGAGAGCTCGGAGCCGAACAGGTCGAGGGTCAGGGAGTAGTGCAGGTTCACCTTCTTCTGGATCGTCGGCAGATCGATCACGCCAAGGGCCCGCACCGCCTCTATGTCGGTCGGATCGTCGATTCCGGCCTCATGCATCGCCTCGCAGGTGCGCTGCACGATCCGGGTGACGCCGGTCTCGCCGACGAACATGTGGAACGCCTCCTCGGTGAGCATGAAGCGGCAGGTCCGCGACAGCGGGTCGAAGCCGGACTGGGCGAGTGACTCAAGCTGCATCCTGCCGTCGCGGTCGGTGAAGAAGGTGAACAGGAAGAAGGAGAGCCAGTCCGGGGTCTCCTCGTTGAAGGCGCCGAGCATGCGGGGCGCGTCGTCCGAGCCGGAGCGCCGGCGCAGCAGTTCGCCAGCCTCCTCCCGGCCGTCGCGGCCGAAGTACTTCTGCAGCAGGTAGACCATCGCCCACAGGTGCCGGCCCTCTTCGACGTTGACCTGGAACAGGTTGCGCATGTCGTAGAGCGAGGGCGCCGTCTTGCCCAGGAAGCGCTGCTGCTCGACGGAAGCCGGCTCGGTGTCGCCCTGGATCACGATCAGGCGGCGCAGCATCGCGCGGTACTCGCCCGGGATCTCCTGCCAGGCCGGCTCGCCGCAGTGCCGGCCGAAAGGGATCTTCCGGCCCTCGTCCTGGGGCGCCAGCAGGATGCCCCAGCGGTAGTCGGGCATTCTCACGTAGTCGAACACGGCCCACTTTTCGGGGCCCTTCGATTCGACCCGCACCGCGGTACGCAGATAGACGTCCGAGGTCTGGAAGCCGTCGGGCCCCATGTCCATCCACCAATCGATGTAGCCGGGGTGCCAGCGTTCCAGGCCGCGGCGGACCCGGGCGTCCGACGCGAGGGCGACGTTGTTCGGAATCAGGACGTCGTAGTCGACGGTGCTGTCGAGTGTGGTCATCGAGTCGTGTGCTCCGAGGGAGAGTAGTGGTCCCGGTCAGACGCGTTCGCGGTCGAAGCGGGGACGCCGGCCGGTGCCGTAGAGGCGCAGCGCTCCCTCGTCGCCGACCGCGTTCGGGCGCTGGAAGATCCAGTTCTGCCAGGCGCTCAGGCGGCCGAAGATCTTGCTTTCCATGGTCTCGGGGCCGGGGAAGCGGAGGTTCGCCTCCATCGCGGTCAGCGCGTCGGGAGAGAAGCTGGCTCGCTCTTCCAGGGCGATGCGGACCTCGTCTTCCCAGTCCAGGTCGTCGAGCACCTCGGTGACGAGGCCGGCCCGTTCGGCGGCCCCGGTGTCCAGTGGCCTCTGGACCAGGGCGCGCAGGCGATGCACGGCGTCGGTGCGGCCCAGGAACCGGGTCTCGATCCGGCTCAGGCCGTTCGGCATCGGAAAGGCGCCGAAGTTCAACTCGCTCAGTTGGACCTGTGGCGCGGCGGTGCCGTCCTCGGCCTCGCCTTCGAACATGTACGAGCGGTCGGCCGCCAGCACGAGTTCGAGCAGGAATCCGGCGAAGCAGCTTCCGGGCTCGATCAGCGTGAAGACGCTGCGCGCAGTGAGATCGAGCCGCTTGAGGACCCGCTTCCAGTACAGCAGAACTTCGCGCAGGAACCAGTGCTCGCGGTCCCGGTGCAGGAACATGTCGAAAGCGGCGACCGCGGCCAGCTTGCCCTGGGAGCGGATCACGACCTGCCCGATCCGGGTCTCGTTCAGCCGCAGGTGGAGCAGGGCGTCGTCGAGTTCGCGAGCCAGGGTGAGGGGCCAGAAGACGGCGCCCCCGGCGAGTGCGGCGGAGGCCCCCGAGGGCGGCGGTGGGGTCGGCCCGAGGACGGTCAGGTGGGCCACGCCGAGCGCTCGGTCGAACTCGACCCTCAGTGTGGAGTAGGTGAGCGTGTCGGTTCCCAACGCCGGTTCGATCGCGGGCCAGGCCGTCCCGCCGGCCTCTGTGGGGCGATCGCTCTCCCCGGCCATCTCCTGCGCGCGTGTCGCGGCGTCGTCGTCGAAGGAGGACCGCGGCAGCAGTTCGTCGACCAGGTTCCAGTCCACCGCCCGCTGGCCCTTCACACCCTCTTCGAGCGTGCAGAAGAGGTCGGCCAGGTCGCGGCGCACGCGGCGCTTGTCGAGCAGGCGGGTCAAACCGCCGGTGCCGGGGAGGACGCCGAGCAGCGGCACCTCAGGCAGCGAGACCGCGGAGCTGCCGTCGTCGGCGAGCAGGATGCGGTCACAGGCGAGCGCCAGCTCGTAGCCGCCGCCGGCCGCGGTGCCCTTGACCGCGCACAGGTAACGCTGCCCGGAGTGTTTGCTTGCGTCCTCCATCGCCAGACGGGTCTCGTTCGTGAACTTGCAGAAGTTGACCTTCAATTGGTGCGAGGACGAACCGAGCATGCCGATGTTGGCGCCGGCGCAGAAGATCCGATCCCGGTCGGACCGCAGCACCACGGCGTGGACCTCGGGATGCTCGAAACGCAGCCGCTGGGTCGCGTCGTAGAGTTCGAAGTCGACGCCGAGGTCGTAGGAGTTCTGCTTGAGCTGGTACCCGGGCCTGAGCCCGGCCTGCTCGTCGACTTCGAGCGTCAGGAAGGCGAGCGGCGGTGCGATCTCGAGCCGCCAGTGCCGGTAGCGGTCCGGCGCCGTCCGGAAATCGATCACCCCGACCGTGGGTTTCTCGCCTCCGGAGGGCTCGTCCAAGGTGGCGCTGACGGACCGAAGTGGCAAGCGGCAAGTATAGTCATGGCTCCGTGGACGTCCCGCCCACTGACGAACACGGCGACAGCGCCGTCCCCCACGTTGAGTTCGTTGGCGTAGACAAGAGCTACGATGGTCGCAACCTGGTCGTGCGAGGTTTGGACCTTGCGGTCGAGAGAGGCGAGTTCCTGACTCTGCTCGGGCCGTCCGGGTCCGGCAAGACGACCTGCCTGATGATGCTCGCCGGATTCGAGGGGACCACCGCGGGCACGATTCGGATCAACGGCCGGCCGATTCAGGATCTGCCGCCGCACAAGCGCGGCATCGGCATGGTGTTCCAGAACTACGCCCTGTTCCCTCACATGACGGTGGGCGGCAACCTGGCCTTTCCGCTCGAGGTCCGCGGCGTCGAACCGGCGCTGCGCCGGGAGCGCGTCAAGCGGGCGCTCAACCTGGTGCAACTCGAGGGCCTGGAGGATCGGCGGCCGGCGCAACTCTCGGGCGGCCAGCAGCAGCGCGTGGCGATCGCCCGTGCCCTGGTCTTCGAGCCGGAGCTGGTGCTGATGGACGAACCCCTGGGCGCGCTCGACCGCCGCCTGCGCGAGGAGATGCAGTACGAGATCCGGCGCATCCACTCGGCCCTGGGGGTGACCGTCGTCTACGTGACCCACGATCAGCAGGAGGCGATGACGCTGTCCGACCGGGTGGCGGTGTTCCACAACGGAATGATCGAGCAGGCGGCCCCGCCGGAGGTGCTGTACGAGGAACCCGAGCGGGCCTTCGTCGCCCGGTTCATCGGCGAGAACAACCGCCTGGACGGCATCGTCGTGAGCGAAGGCGACGGCGTCTGCGAGGTCGATGTCGGGGGGTTCAAGGTCAGGGCGATGAGCCTCGGCCTGTGTCCTCCGGGTGCGCGCGCGACCGTTGTCATCCGGCCCGAGCGGGTAGCGGTGTCACCGCGGCCCGGCCGCTACCGGAACGAGGTCGAGACCCGGATCGACGACTTGATTTTCCTCGGCGACCACCTGCGCGTGCGGATGACGGTCGGCGAATGCGCAGACTTCGTCGCCAAGATCCCGAACGTCGTCGGTCACGGCGCGGTACTGCCGGGGGACACCGTCACGATCGGTTGGGCGGCGCTCGACTGCCGGGCACTGGTGCCGGAGGAACTCGCCGAGGGCGAGGAAGAGTGGTAGCGGCGCGCCTTGCGGTTTCCGCGCGAAGCGCCGGTCTGACGCCGGTAGCCGGCTTTCTCGCGGTTGCCGCCATCCTGGCCGCCTGCGGGCCCTCCGGAGGCCCGCCGGACATCCGGGCACCGGTCGCGGACGAGGGCTCGGACGAGCGAGCGATCACCGTCGTTTCGTTCGGAGGTTCCTATGCCCGCGCCTGCGTCAAGGGCTATCACGAGTCGTTCACCGCCGAAACGGGCATCAAGGTGAACCTGGAGGACTACAACGGCGGTCTCGCCCAGATCCGGGCGCAGGTCGAGGCGGGATCGGTCCACTGGGACGTGGTCGATCTGAACGTCTCCGAGTCCGTGACCGGCTGCGACGAAGGCGTTCTGGAACTGATCGATCATTCGATTCTGCCGCCCGGCCCGAACGGTGAACCGCCGGCGGAGGACTTCCTGCCCGAGACGAACACGGAATGCGGCGTGGGCACGCTGCTCTTCTCGACGATCTACGCCTACAACCCGAAGACTCTGCGCGGGCCGCCACCGACGACGATCGCTGACTTCTTCGACCTGGAGCGATTTCCAGGTCGGCGGGGAATGAACCGGAGGCCCCACGCGAACCTGGAGTTCGCGCTCCTGGCGGACGGTGTCGCCAAGGAGCGGGTCTACGAGGTGCTGTCGACCCAGGAGGGCCTCGACCGCGCCTTCCGCAAGCTGGACACGATCAAGGACGAGGTGGTGTGGTGGGAAGCCGGCGCTCAGCCGCCCCAGCTCCTTGCGGACGGCGAGGTGGTCATGAGCACGGCCTGGAACGGGCGTATCTTCAACGCCCAGGTGCTCGAGGGGCAGCCCTTCGTGATCGTATGGGATGGCCAGATCATGGACCGCGGCCAGCTCGTCGTCGTTGCCGACACGCCGAAGCTCGACGACGCGCTCCGGTTCGTGAGGCACGCCGCCCGTTCCGAGTCGATGGCGGGCGTCGGCCGCTACATCGCCTACAGCCCGGCGCGCCGCTCCGGGCAGGACCTGATCGACCGGCACGCGGAGACCGGCACGGACATGTGGCCGCACATGCCGACGAATCCAGAGAACATGAAGAACTTCCTGATGGCCGACTGGGAGTGGTGGGCGGATCACAGCGACGAGATGCAGGAACGGTTCGCCGCCTGGCTGGCGCGATGAGGGCTGCTCGGCCGATCTGGCGACGGATGGTCGGGCCGCGGTTGCGTGCCGCCGGCCTCGCCCTGCCCCTGGTTGCGTTCGTGACCGTCACCTTCATCGGTCCGATGGCGAGCCTGATGATGAAGAGCGTCTACGACCCGGAGGTCGCGGACGCGCTGCCCGAAACGATGGCTGCGTTGCGCGCATGGGACGGCCAGGGCACGCCGCCGGACGAGGCGTTCGCGGCCGCGGGGCGCGAGTTCGTCGCGGGGCGCGTCGAGCGCACGCTCGGCCGCGCGGCGTACCGCGTCAACCGGGTCGCGAGCGGGATGCGTAGCGCCATCATGGGCAGTTCGCGCCAGATGGTTGAGGCGGCTGAGGCAGCGGAGGCCGCCGGCGTCGTCATGGACGGCGCCTTCTGGCGGGAAACGATGATCGGCGCCGATCCGCGGTGGGCCGGCCCCGAGCCGTGGCGCACGCTCCGCGACGCGGGCCAACGGTTCACGGCGCGCCACTACATGAAGGCGCTCGACTTCGAACGGAGTCCCGATGGCGGCTACGTCCGCCAGGCCGAGGAGTGGCGCATCTACGTGCCCCTGTTCTGGCGCACCCTGAAGGTAAGCCTCGGGGTCACGCTGCTCTGCCTGGTGATCGGCTATCCCATGGCCCACCTGATCGCCAACTCGCCGCCCCGGCGCGCGAACCTGCTGCTGGTGCTCGTCCTGTTGCCGTTCTGGACCTCGCTGCTGGTGCGCACAACCTCGTGGATCGTGCTGCTCCAGAGGCAGGGTGTGATCAACGACTTCCTGGTCGCCATCGGTCTGATCGGCGACGAGGGCCGGATCGCGATGATCTACAACATGACCGGCACGTTCATCGCGATGACGCACGTGTTGTTGCCCTTCCTGGTGCTGCCGCTCTACTCGGTGATGCGCTCGATCCCGCCCGCTTACATGAACGCGGCCGCGTCCCTCGGCGCGAATCCGATCCAGGCGCTGCGACGGGTCTACTGGCCGCAGACGCTGCCCGGCGTCGGCGCCGGTTGCCTGCTGACCTTCATCCTGGCGATCGGCTACTACATCACCCCGGCCCTGGTCGGCGGGCAGAGCGGGCAGTTGATCTCCAACATGATCGCCTACCACGTGCAGACGTCCCTGAACTGGGGTCTGGCGGCGGCGTTGGCGGCGCTCCTCCTGGCCGGCGTGACGACCCTGTACGTCGTCTACGACCGCCTGGTCGGCATCGACCGGATCGGACTCGGGTCATGAGCGCTCACGCGACCCTGAGTCCCGGGTACCGCGCCGCGCGTTGGGGGTACCTGGCGTTCTGCGTCGCGGCGTTCGTGTTCCTGATCGCCCCGATCCTGGTCCTCGTCCCGCTCAGCTTCAATGCCGAGCCGTACTTCACCTTCACCGAGGGCATGCTGCGGCTCGACCCGGAGGCCTACTCCCTGCGCTGGTACCGGAGCATCTTCGACGGCGACGAGTGGACGCGCCCGATCCTGAACAGCCTGATCATCGGCATCTCCGCGACCGTCGTCGCCACCGTGCTGGGCGCGGCAGCGGCCTTGGGTCTGGCCCATCCGGCGATGCCGGGTCGCCGAATGGTCTCGGCGCTCCTGATCTCGCCCATGATCACGCCGGTGATCATCGCCGGGGTCGGCATGTTCTTCTTCTACTCGAGCTTGGGGCTCTCACAGACCTACATCGGGATCATCCTGGCGCACGCCGTGTTCGGCGCGCCCTTCGTGGTGATCACCGTGAGCGCGACCCTGGCGGGCTTCGACTGGACCGTCATGCGCGCCGCGGCGAACCTGGGGGCGAACCCCCTGGTCGCGTTTCGCCGGGTGCAACTGCCGCTCATCCTCCCCGGCGTCATCTCGGGCGCCCTGTTCGCCTTCGCCGCCTCGTTCGACGAACTCGTGATCGTCCTGTTCATGGGCGGCCTGGAGCAACGCACCCTGCCGCGCCAGATGTGGTCCGGCATCCGGGAGGAGATCAGCCCGACGCTCCTGGCGGTTGCCACCTTCCTCATCGTGTTCGCGCTGCTGGCGCTCACCACGGTGGAGTGGCTGCGTCGGCGGGGCGGGGCTGCGGGTCAGAGGGTAAGTTAGAGGGGACGTGAAGATCTGGCGGCCGCTGGCGTCCCGGAGGAGAGTCGGCGACGAGGGTCGAGGCCACGGGCCGTTCAGGCGGCAGTCGGTTCGGCTTGGCCGTCCGCTGGCGGCGGTGCTGAGGGGGCGAATGGAGGACCGCTCGGCGGCTCGCCCCCTCGCGTTTGCCCCTGTCGTCGTGTGGGCGGCCGGCGTCTTCACGCTCTTTACGGTCTCCCACTTCGCGGTCCAAATGGCCAGGAGCGTGGCCATGGGCGCTCGCTACGAGCGTGACCAAGAGCGTGGCCAGATGATCGGGTACGTTCTCGGCCGGTCGGTGGATCAGCCCGACCTCGATGTGCACCGCGCTGCCAACGTGATGGTCTGGGTGCCCCGGCATCGCTTCGTTCCGGAGACGGTGCGAGAGAATGCCTATCGCGGCGATGCGCTGCCGATCGGCTGGGGTCGGACGACTCCGGATGCCTACATCGTGGCGTTGATGGCCGAACTTGCGGTGCCCGTCCTCACCCACGAAGTGGCGCTCGGCGCCGTTGAAGAGACGACAGTGTTCACCACATTCACGGTGCCTGTTCCCGTCCACAAGGTGCTGGAGGTCGGTACCGGCTCCGGCTACTCGGCTGCCGTGCTGTCCGAGATGGCTGGCCACGTCTACACGATCGAGCCCGTCGAAGCGCTAGCGGAGCAGGCGGCGACCACCCTCGGTGACCTTGGCTACGGCAACGTGACGATCCGGATCGGCGATGCCTTCGAGGGTTGGCCTGAGAATGCGCCATTTGACTCGATCGTTGTCAAGGAGCCAGTGGAGCGCGTGCCGCCGCCGCTGATCGATCAGCTTGCTGTGGGCGGCAAGCTCGTGGCGCCCGTCGGCCCTCCGGAAGGCCCGCAGGATCTCCAGGTCCTGGAGAAGCGGGCCGACGGCTCGGTGGAGCGAACTTCGGTCCTGGAAGTGCGCTTCCCGCCGTTGATTCGCTGACCCACTAGCTAAGCTATGGCCAGGAGCGTGCGCCGCAGGACAATAGGAGCGAGCCTGGCGCCTCGCGCGGTGTTTCTCTGAAAGCCGGCCAGAGGCCGGCGTACCCAGCAGCAGTCCTCGGTTTCAGGAAAGGCGTAGCGCTAACCGCAACACCCCTCGCGCCGCCGGCTGGAGCTGTTGGCAAAGGGTCAAGCCGTCGGGCTGCTCCGATACCGCCACAGCCCGGTCGCCGCCATGCTGTACGCGAACAGCAACACGGACGCGACCATGCCCGGCACGAGGCCGGCGAGGGCGCCGTAGCGCTCGACGATCGCGCCCAGGATGACGGCGCCGATCAGCGGGCTGCCAAGCAGGCCGAGACCGAAGACGGACATGACGCGGCCGCGGGTCTGGGGTTCGGCGGCTTCCTGGACGATCGCTCGGGCCAGGGTGGTCGTGACCCCCATGTTCAGGCCCCAGGCGATCAAGGCGACCACGACCAGCCACCAGGCCGGTTCGATCCAGATCAGGAACAGGACGACGATCCGGGAGAGCTGGAGGACGACGAACCAGCGTCCGGGCCGCACAAGGGGCATGAACCGGAGCATGATCAGGTTGGAGACCACCGCGCCGGCGAAGAAGACAATCATCAGCCAGGACAGCAGCGCCGCGTCGCCGTTGTAGACGCGGTAGACGATGAAGGGGAACGCGGTCAGAAACGCGCCGGCGTTGAAGATGCTGGAGACGAAGTTGACGGTCATCACGTCGAACACCGGCCGCTGGCGGTAGGACGCCCGGAAGCCATCGAGGATGCGTTGCCAGGCGGGCTCGGCGGACTCGGCATCGTTCAGGGCCTGGGGTCCGATCCGCCGGATCCACAGCGCGGCGGCCGCAAGGCAGATCGTCTGAGCGATGAGCACCTGTCTCAGGCCGATGCGGTCAAGTTGACCCGCTACGCCTAGTCCGATGGTGTAGGTGAACATGGTGATCGCGGTCGACGCGGTTACGCCCCGCTGCAGGTGGCGCCCCGCGATCCGGCTCAGCGCGGCTTGCTGTGCTGGCCCGGAGAACGACATCGCGGCGCTGATGCCGAGGCCCCAGGCGGTAACGGTCCATACGCTGAACTCGCCGAGTTCGAGCGCCAGCATCAGGCCGAGGGGAACGACCGCGGCAGCTCCGAAGACCCGGGTCAGCACCGCCCGGGCGTCCGTGCGGTCGGCGCTCGCGCCGCCCCAGAGCATGATGATCACGCCGGGAAGGCCGACCGCTGCCTGCAGGGGCCCCACCCGATCGGCGGGCAGTGCGAGGACGCCGACCAGCAGCACCGCGAGCAGGAGTTGCTGCATGGCGAAGCCGGCGCTCGAGCAGGCCAGCGACCCCATGTACGCTTGGAGACCCGGTCGGTTCCACAGGCTGACGGCTGGAGTGGTGGGAGAGACGATGACGCGGATCTCGGTTGGCGGCGGTGTCGGGAAGAGTCTGCGAAGGCTACACGCGGGCTTCCGGCGCGGTTCGGACCCGGCTTGGCGGCTCGGGGTCGCGGCGGCTGCGGTCATGGGGTTCGCGGGCTCGGCGGTGTCGGCCCAGGAAGGGGTCGACTTCACCGAATTGCGGCGGCGCATGGTGCGCGACACGATCGCGGAACCCCGCGACGGTCGCCCGCCGGTGCTCGACGTTCAGGTCATCGACGCGATGGAGAAGGTCGAGCGCCACCTGTTCGTGCCTGAGGAGATCCGCGACTGGGCCTACCGGGACTCGCCGCTCGGAATCGGCTGGCAGCAGACGATCTCGCAGCCCTACATCGTCGCGCTGATGACCGAACTCGCGGCGCCCGACGCGGGGGACAGGGTGCTTGAGATCGGCACCGGATCCGGCTACCAGGCCGCCGTGCTGGCCGAGATCGTGGATCACGTGTACACGATCGAGATCGTGGAGCCCCTGGGGTTGCGGGCGGCGGCGGCGCTCGATATGGCCGGGTACGAGAACGTGACGACGCGGATCGGTGACGGCTACGTCGGTTGGCCGGAGGAGGCGCCGTTCGATGCGATCGTGGTCACGGCGGCGCCGGACCACGTGCCGCAGCCGCTGATCGAGCAGTTGGCGACCGGCGGCCGGCTGGTGCTGCCGGTGGGACCGCAGCGCGGCCGCCAGGAACTCGTTGTGCTCGAGAAGCAGGCCGACGGCGAAATGGAGCGGACGCGTGTGATCCCGGTGCGGTTCGTGCCGCTGACCAGGGAACGCTGAGCGGGTTCCCAGGCTCGGATGCGTCCTACAGGGGCACTTCTTCGCCCTGGCCCTCGATCACGAGGCCCAGGGTGACGTCGCCCAGAGGCACCGCCAGGGTGGGCTGGTCGAGGTCGTTCCAGAACACCTCCGCGGCATCGACGCCGTCGTAGTTCTGGAACAGCGCCATGGTCATCGGATGGGTGCCGCCCTCGATGATCGTGCTGCTGGCTTCGACGAGGGGTTCCTGCTCGGGGACGCCGTAGGCATCGAAGTTGTCGAGCGCGAGGGGAATGAGCAGCACGAAGTCGCGGAACCAAGTTTGCCCGGTGTGATCGCCGTCGGCGGGCTGCACCGCGTAGCGGAGGGTGTAGATGCCAGGCGGCACGGCCTGCGCCTTGTAGGTGCTCCACTCACCGGTCGTGCGAACGATCCCGATCAGGCCGCCGGGCGGCAGGGTGGGGTACTCGACGCCCAGCTCGGCTGAGGGGTCCTGCATCGGCAACGCCGGCGGGAACCAGAACTCGATCGCCTCGCCTTCGTCCCGCACCACCCGGTAGCCGGCCGGATCGAGCAGGTTGACAAGCCGGTCCGGCACGTCGGGCGGCAGACCATCCGTGCGTTCCATCGTCGGGTCGGCGGCGAGCGGCGCGGCCAGGAGGAGCGCCGCGAGAAGAAGCCCGACCGGATGCGGGCCGGTTGGCCCCCCTGAGCGCCGCCGCAGGCGGCCAGAAAGGCGCGGCGCGCTCACTCGAAGTTGATCAGGTAGTAGCGGAAGTTCGCGGGATCCACCTCGTCCAGCATCAGGAGGTACTGGACCAGGGGTTCGATGTCGGCCTCCGAGATCCGGATCTCGCCGAACAGCGGGTCGACGCCTTCCTGTTCGCCGCGGGCGGCCTCGGCCAGCGCCACGTGGCCCTGGAGCACGTCCTCAAGGGTGCCGGCGCTGCCGTCGTGAAGGTACGGGTCGGTGCGCGGCAGGTTCCGCAGCGGCGGGGTCTTGAAGTTCTCGCGGCCGGTGCCGTGGAGAGCGTAGTCGCTGAAGGTCGGCGGCACGTGGCAGCGGACGCAGCTTCCCACCGACTCCACGTCGAACACGCGGAAGAATGTCTTGAAGCCTTCGTACGCGGTTTCGGTGAACCCTTCCGGCCGCCGGATCAGGCGGCGGCCCTCCTGGTTGAAGATCCGGCTCTCGATGCTTGCGGCGTAGTTCATGATGTCTTCGTCCGCGTTCGGCGCTTTGCGGAAGCGGTTCTGCTCGGTGAACGCGTCCCAGCGCGAAGTCATCGAGAAATCGAAGGTTCGCGTGTAGTCGGCCAGGGCGCGGGCGGCAACTGCCGCGACTTTCGGCCGCTCCAGCGATTCCAGGTCGAGGCCGTAGACCTCCTGGAACTGCTCGACGTACGGTACGCCCGAGATCGCATTGTGGCCCTCGTCCAGCAGTACGTAGGCGGCGTTGTCAATCGCCTGGTCGCGGGCCTCGGGGTTCCAGCCGTACTGTTTGCCGATCAGCTTCTCGAGGATCATGTCCTCCATCGAGTCGTAGGCGCCGTCCCAGCCGAACACTTGCGACCGGTGCACGCCGGCGAGTGTCTGGGCGTTGCGAGCGGTGGTCTCGCGGCCGGCGGTCAGGCTGGTCGGCGTGTGGTCGGCGTAGAACCGCTCCGGCTTGCCGGCCACCGACTCGCCGAGCGCGTGGCACACCGAACACGCGATCGCGTAGTCGGTGCCCTGGTTGTTGAACAGGAGTTCGGCGAACAGGTCGGCGCCGAGCCGCTCCAGTCCCTCCGTGTCGTTCTGAGCCGCGGCTGCCGTGCCGAACAGGAGAGCGGCCGTTGCGGCGAGCGGCGCCGAACGCCTTGCCGTCGTTGCTCGCATTGTCATCCCCCACCGCCGGCGGCTGGGCCGACGTTCGTTGTCCCTTGTGCTGCTGCCCGAGAATAGACGATCCCGACCGGTCGTCTGAGATTTCACCACCGCAGGGCGCCGTGCACGAGGACTCCGAATGTCGAAGGCGTATCGAAGCGGCGGTTTCTTCTCAGTGCGGCCTCGACTGAGACCTCGAGCGTCGAGCCGATCGTGAGCCGGTAGCCGACGCGGTAGTCCTTCGGCCCGCTCGAAGTGGACATCCCGATCAGCGGCGTTCCAGTGCCCGAGCGGCCGAAGACCGGCAGGCCGTACGCAAGTTCGGTTTCGATGCGCCCGCGATGCGAATCGAAACCTCTGGCGGCATGGCCTGCCATCGTGTCTCGCTGCCAGAGAGCGTGCACCCCGCCGGCGTTCGCGGCGCCCCACGAAGGAGACACTTCGACGGAGGCGCCGTTCCGCGACGAGGGGTCGGGGTCGTAGCGCAACGATCCCCATACTCCCCACTCCTCAAAGGCGCCGCTCTCGTCGGTGAACAGGCCTCGCGCCCCCATCTCCGTCGTCAGGTTGAGTCCCGGGTGGGCGTAGCGGAAGCCGCCGCCGACCTCCATGCCGAGGCGGGTTTCGACGTGGCCTCCATCGTGGCGGAGACCGGCTTCGAGGAATGGAGAGAACCACTGCTCGTCTTCTGTGGTGAAGTCCCACGATCCTTCCAGTGCCAGGCGAAAACGGGTGGTGTCGGTTTCTGAGGTTTCGCCGTCCGGAAGCCGTTCGGAGAAGGTCCGCAGGAAGAGAGCGTCCGCCTTGAGCGTCAAGGCGAAGTCGTTCTCGTCGGTTGCCGACCTCAGTTCGCTGTTCATGCCTGCAGCGCCCATGACGGTGGCGATCCGGTAGTCGACCGGTTCGGCGTCCTTCCACGAAAGCGTCAGGGTTCCACGGCCGTGGCCGGCCACGCCCCAGATCGACAGGCCTTCGCGGACGCCGTAGCGGGCGTAGGGGTACAGGCCGCTCAGGTCGGACCGGGCTTCGGCTTCGAACTTCCCTTGGGAGACGATTCCTTCGCCCCTGCTATGAGAAAGGGCGGCGCCTGCCATCCACCGGTCGCTGGAGTAGTCCGTTCCCAGGGTCGCCGTCGTGACATCGCCGCTCAAGGCGAGTTCGCCCCTGTGACGGTCGAACCGGGAGAACGCTCCGCGGCCCCAGACGCTGAGCCGGCCGCCGTCTTCAGTCTCCGTGCGGGCGTCGAACGAACTTCCCGCAAGGAGTTCGCCTTCTTCGCGGCCGAAGGAGTTACCGATGCGGTCGATGGGCGCGGTCGCCGAAGCTCCGGGGCGGTACGGCGGCTTGCAGCGCCATCGGCCGGCCAGCCGGCTCGGGCTGGCCGATGCCGTCTCGACGGCCGGCGTCTCTTCCGGCCTGCGGTCTGGAGCGCAGCGCATGCGGTCGTCGAGCGCTTCCAGCACATGGCCAGCCGCTGTGCGGCCGAAGGGATCGAGCCAGTCGTCCTTCTCCCGGTCGGGGACGTACACGTCGGCGATGACGAGAACGGCCGTTTCAGGGTCGGCGGCGGACACGCGTTCCGGCAGAGATCCGAAGCCCAGGAGGACTTCCTCCTCGCCTTCGTACTCTGTGTCCTCGAGCGCCACGACGGTGAAGGTCGTTCGGGTCTCGGACGGCCCGAACGAGACGGTCGCTGGAACCCCAGCATAGTCTGCGACGGCAACGCCTTCTCCTCGAAGTTGCGTGAGCGGCACGACGACGTGCCGTTCCGGGCGCGCGCTCAAGACGACGTCGACGACGACCTCGCCGCTCTCCCTGACCGGGAAGTGCGTCGCTCCGTAGGACACGGCGACGGCGGGATCGTCATCGTCGATGATCGTTCCGAGACCTTCGTCGTCCTTCAGCATTGCGTTCACCGGTAGGCGCAACGTGACGGTGAAGGTCTCGTCGAGCTCATCGAGCGCGTCGTCACGCACAGGCACTCGCACCGTGCCGGTCGTCCTCCCGGAGGGGAGGATCAGCGTGCCGTTGGAGGCGGCGTAGTCGAGTTGAGCCAAGGCCGTGCGGTCCGCGGTCGCGTATTCGACCGTGATGGTCCTGCCGCTTGCCGCGCTGAGAGTTGCGGTGAACTCGGCGACCGCGCCCGGCCCCTCGATCACGGTCACGTCGTCGATCGTGAGTGCGGGCGGTTTGTCGTTGTCGGTGATCGTCCCGGTGCCGTCGTCGTCCTCGATCGTCGCGTTCGCCGCGCGGATGAGGGTCACGGTGAAGGTTTCGTCGGGTTCGTCGATCGTGTCGTGGAGCACGGACACCTGGATCGTGCCGTAGGTTCCGCCGGCGGGGATGGCCAGTGTGCCGCTCGATGCAGCGTAGTCCAGGTCGGCCCGCGCCGACCCGTCGGAGGTGGCGTAGTCGACGGTGACGGCGTCGGTGGCCGCCGCGCTGAGCGTCACGGTGAACTCGGCGACCGCGCCCGGCCCCTCGGTCACGGTGACGTCGTCGATCGTGAGTGCGGGCGGTTTGTCGTTGTCGGTGATCGTCCCGGTGCCGTCGCCGTCCTCGATCGTCGCGTTCGCCGCGCGGGTGAGGGTCACGGCGAAGGTTTCGTCGGGTTCGCGGATCGTGTCGTCGAGCACGGACACCTGGATCGTGCCGTAGGTCCCGCCGGCGGGGATGGCCAGTGTGCCGCTCGATGCAGCGTAGTCGAGGTCGGCCCGCGCCGACCCGTCGGAGGTGGCGTAGTCGACGGTGACGGCGTCGGTGGCCGCCGCGCTGAGCGTTACGGTGAACTCGGCGACCGCGCCCGGCCCCTCGGTCACGGTGACGTCGTCGATCGTGAGTGCGGGCGGTTTGGTGTTGTCGGTGATCGTCCCGGTGCCGTCGCCGTCCTCGATCGTCGCGTTCGCCGCGCGGATGAGGGTCACGGTGAAGGTTTCGTCGGGTTCGCGGATCGTGTCGTCGAGCACGGACACCTGGATCGTGCCGTAGGTCCCGCCGGCGGGGATGGCCAGTGTGCCGCTCGATGCAGCGTAGTCCAGGTCGGCCCGCGCCGACCCGTCGGAGGTGGCGTAGTCGACGGTGACGGCGTCGGTGGCCGCCGCGCTGAGGGTCACGGTGAACTCGGCGACCGCGCCCGGCCCCTCGGTCACGGTCACGTCGTCGATCGTGAGTGCGGGCGGTTTGTCGTTGTCGGTGATCGTCCCGGTGCCGTCGCCGTCCTCGATCGTCGCGTTCGCCGCGCGGATGAGGGTCACGGTGAAGGTTTCGTCGGGTTCGCGGATCGTGTCGTCGAGCACGGACACCTGGATCGTGCCGTAGGTCCCGCCGGCGGGGATGGCCAGTGTGCCGCTCGATGCAGCGTAGTCCAGGTCGGCCCGCGCCGACCCGTCGGAGGTGGCGTAGTCGACGGTGACGGCGTCGGTGGCCGCCGCGCTGAGCGTTACGGTGAACTCGGCGACCGCGCCCGGCCCCTCGACGACTGCCGCGTCGCCGATGTCCAGCGTCGGGGGGGTGCCGATCGGGCCCGGCGGCGTTCCCGGTTCCTTCCCGGTAATCGTCCCGACGCCCCGGTCGTCCGCGAGGGCGGCGTTGGCCGGGTTGGCCAGGACGACGCTAAAGTCCTCGTCAGGCTCGTCGACGTCGTCGTCGAGCACTGGTATCCGGATCGTGCCCATCCTGGCGCCGGCGGGAATGATGAGGACGCCGCTGGTCGCGGCGTAGTCCAGGGCGGCTTCGGCGGTGCCGTTCGAGGTCTGGTAGCCGACGGTGACGTCCCGGCTGCTCTGCGCGCTGAGTGTGACCGTGAATACGGCCTCGGCGCCGGGCCTCTCGACGACCCTGACGTCGCCGATGGTCAGCGAGGGTACGGTCTCGTCGTCGTCGATCGTGCCTTCGCCCTCGCCGTCGTCGATGCTCGCGTTCGTGGGGCTGGAGAGGATGACGGTGAAGTGCTCCTCGGGTTCGTCGATGTCGTCGTCGAGCACCGGCACGCGGATCATTCCGGTTGTGGAACCGGCCGGGATGCTGAGCGTGCCGCTGGTGGCCGCGTAGTCCGACGTGGCTTCGGCGGTACGGTCCGCCGTTGCATAGTCGACGGTCACGGCGCGACTGCTCAGCCCGAGGAGGGTGACCGTGAATACGGCCTCGGCGCCCGGGGCCTCCGTGACCCTCGCGTTTCCTACGCTCAGTGTCGGCGGGAGGTCGTTTTCGGTGATCGTCCCGACGCCCCGGTCGTCCGCGAGGGTGGCGTTGGCCGGGTTGGTCAGGACGACGTGGAAGTCCTCGTCAGGCTCGTCGACGTCGTCGTCGAGCACCGGCGCCCGGATCGTGCCCGTCCTGTCGCCGGCGAGAATGGTGAGGACGCCGCTGGTCTCGGTGTAGTCCAGGCCGGCTTCGGCGGCGCCGTTCGAGGTCTGGTAGCCGACGCTGACGTCCCGGCTGCTCTGCGTGCTGAGCGTGACCGTGAACACGGCCTCGGCGCCGGGCGCCTCGGTCACCGCGGCGTCTCCGATGCGCAGTGCGGGGGTCGCCTCGTCGTCGGCGATGACGGCCTCGCCTTCTTCGTCGTCGATCGTCGCGTTCGAGGGACTGTCCAGCGTGACCTTGAAGTTCTCGTCGGGCTCGTCGATCTCGTCGTCCAGGATGGGCACCCGGATCGAGCCCGTGGTGAAGCCGGCCGGAATGATCAGCGTTCCGTTGGTGGTCCCGTAGTCCGAGGCTGCCTTCGCGTCTCCGTCGGCGGTCGCGTAGTCCACCGCGACATCGCGGCTGGACGGTCCGCTGAGCGTGACCGCGAATACGGCCTCGGCGCCGGGCGCCTCGGTCACCGCGGCATCTCCGATGCGCAGCGCGGGGGTCGCCTCGTCGTCGTCGATCGTGCCTTCGCCCTCGCCGTCGTCGATGCTCGCGTTCGTGGGGCTGGAGAGGATGACGGTGAAGTGCTCCTCGGGTTCGTCGATGTCGTCGTCGAGCACCGGCACGCGGATCACTCCGGTTGTGGAACCGGCCGGGATGCTGAGCGTGCCGCTGGTGGCCGCGTAGTCCGACGTGGCTTCGGCGGTACGGTCCGCCGTTGCATAGTCGACGGTCACGGCGCGACTGCTCAGCCCGAGGAGGGTGACCGTGAAGACGGCCTCGGCGCCCGCGGCCTCCGTCACCCTCGCGTCCCCGATGCCGACTGTCGGCGGAGGGTCTTCGGTGAGCGTTTCGACTTCGAGGGTCACCGCCTTGCTGATGCCGTTGCCTGAGAGGTTTCTCTGCCAATTGGCGGCGGGCTGCCCCTCGGGAATCAACTGCAGGCCGGTGCCGCTGTTGCCGGCCCGGTACAGGTCGAAGCTCTGGCGGGTCAACTGGTAGCCCCGGATCTCATACTGCGTGCCCTCGTCGAGAGACGGAATGGTCAGTACGGATCCGCTCGCCACGCCCGACACGAGCCCGAACGTTGGCTGGGCGCCGGCCTTCCTCCACCCAAGGCGGACGTAGCCGGAGCTCGACCGTGTCGTGATGCGTATGTCCACTTCGGCCGCGCGCGCCTGCTCGAGGCTGAGGTCTGCCAGAGAGTTCGGTGTCCGGTCGGAGACCGTGTACAACTCAAACTGCTGACTCTCGGAGTCATCGCCCAGGGCGCCTGTCACGGTGCAAACGGTTTCCGATTCCGTGCTCGGTCCGTGTACGTGACCCAGCGTGTTTGAGGTCAGTGTCAGTTTGCCTCCCGCGACCGCGGCCGTAGGGTAGTAGTTGCTTCGCGAGGCGTCGCAGGATTGCAGGGAGAACGTGACGCCGCTTACACCGTTGGCCAGGTAGTCGGCCAGCACGATGTCGGTAGCGGCGCCGTAGAAGGTCAGGATCCGATAGTCGGCGTCCGGATCGAAGATGTCGGTCTGTGCCCACGCCGGCGCAGGACTCGTGAGCAGCCCGACAAGCGCGACTGCCAGCGAAACTGCGATGCAGCCGGCTGGAGAAGCCGGATCGGGAAGCCTCGTCCAAGCGCGGAGGATCGCCGACAAGCGACGTAGCGCCGGCGCCGGCGTAGGCATCTTCATTCCCGGGGCCCTTGAGTCAGAGGTCGATCTCTTCTGCTGCCGAGCTGTGAGGTGATCGACGAGAGTCAGGGCAGAGCCCTCGGCGCGCAAGACCAAGTGTACTCTAGCGAACTACTCGGCACCTTGATCGCTCCGCCTTGGGAGTGCGCGGAGTCGTGCACGGGTGCTGGCAGAATCAGCACGTGAGAGATCCATGCGACGTGCCCTGGGAAGAACTGGACACGATCTTCTTCGACGCGGGAAACACTTTCCTGTCGATGAACTTCGAGCGCATCGCCGAGGTCGCGTCGGACCTGGGCCTCGATTGCTCCGGGCGCCAGTTGGAGCGCGCGGAGGCGGCGGCCCGGCCGGCTATCTCGGCGGCCCTGTCGGCGGAGTTGCCCTCGACCGAGGGTGGGTCCACCTTCCGCTTCTATCTGGAGGCGATCCTGAACCGACTGCCGGCTGCCTGCCTGGATGGCGTCGAGCTTGCCGGCATCGCCTCCGGGCTGGCGGAGCGCCTCTACGTGCCCGGCCGGAACGATCTGCTCTGGAACCGGCGCCTGCCCGGAAGGAAGGAGGCGCTGGAACGGATCCGCGAGCTCGGCTACCGCATGGTTGTGGTCAGCAACTCCGACGGCAGCATGAAGCGGAACGTCGAGTCGGTCGGGCTGGGCCAGCTCTTCGACGCCCTGATCGACTCGGGAACGGTCGGTTTCGAGAAGCCCGATCCGCGGATCTTCGAAGCCGCTCTCGAGACGATCGGCGCTCGGCCGGAGCGCACCGTTCACGTTGGCGACCTCTATGCGGCCGACGTAGTCGGCGCTCGGGCCGCTGGCGTTCACGCCGTCCTGCTCGACCCATGGGACGACTGGCCGGGGGTCGACTGTCCGAAGGTCGCCGACCTGGCCGAACTGGCGGCACTGTTGCCGGGGCCGCCGGGCCGCAGGGCGCACGGCGCGACCTGGCTAAGCTAGGCGGAGAGGCGCTTCCAGTACTCGTCGTCGGCGTCCCTGGCCAGGCTCAGGCCGCCGTCGGAGCCGACGAAGACCGGGTCCTTGACCACGCGCACGCGGCCGCCGCCGAGTTCGCCGAGGGCCCGCTGAAGCTCGGCGCCGAGGCCCCGAATCAGGCCGGATCCCCCGGTGAGGATCACGTTGTTGCGGATCCGGCTCTGGTACTCGGGTTCGACCCTCGCGATCAGGTCCAGCATCGTCTCGCGCAGGGGCGCCAGAAGGCTCTCGCAGGCGCACCGCATCGGCTCGGTGATGTCGATCCGGGTCGGCTTGCCGCGCACCGGTACGTCGACTACCACCGGGGCGCTCTCGCCGACGAAGGAGTGACGTTCCTTCCAGGCCCGCACCATGTGGATGGACACCGAGGCGTCGGGGTAGCGCTCTTCGATCAGGCCGAGCAGGTGTCGGTCCACGGCGTCGCCGGCGGCGCTCAGGGTGCGCTGATCGTCCTCGGTCGGTAAGCGGCCCATCAGGACGCAGAAATCGGTCGTTCCGGCGCCGATGTCGATGACCATCGTGTGAACCAGGGCATCCAGTCCGTAGGCAACGGCGAACGGTTCGGAGACGACCATGGTGCTGGCGACCTGGCCGGTCAAAATGCGCCGCAGGTTCTGGCGGTTGACCCTGAGCGTCTCGGCAGGAACGCCGACGACGGCGTGGATCGCGGGCGGCGGCCCTGGCCCGGCGGGCGCCGCCAGTTCCAGCAGCCGGCGAACGAGTTCGCGTACTGCGTTCTCGTCCTGGACCGATCCCTCCTTGATCAGGCCCCGCTCCAGCGGCCGGCGCAGGTTGAGCATGGGGCGGTGTTCCAGGGCTTCGGCGCCGACCATCACCTCGCGCCCGAGCACCTTCCTCGCCACCATGTCCCGGGGCCAGCCGACATAGCTCTGCACCATGTGGCGCTGGCCGTTCTCGGCCGAGATCGAACTCCGCGAGGTGCCCAGGTCGATGCCGACCTTGAGGACTCCTCCGTTGGACACCGTGCTGTTCATCGCTCTTCCGTCGCCTCCGACGGCGCGGAGTCTAGCGCCGTGTGCTCCGTTGCCGGCTCGGCCGGCAGGAGCAGCGAATCGGCGTAGCTCCGGATGCCCGCATCCAGGGCTTCGGCGATCGACTCAAGGTAGTCGTCCTCCTGCAGCCGCTCGATCTCGTCGGCGTCCGAAAGGCAGGACACCTCGGTCAGGATGGCCGGCATCTCGGCGTCGATCAGGACCACGAAGGGCGCCGACTTCACGCCGCGATTCCGTAGTCCCGGATTCGCTTCCCGCAGTCGTTCGAACAGGGCGTCCTGGACCGCGTTGGCGAGAGTGCGACTCTCGTCCTGCATGGTTTGTGCGTAGACGCCGTCGAGGAGGCGGCGCAGGTCGGCCAGGGAGTAGCTGTGCGCCTCGGCATTCTCCCGTTCGGCGAGTGCGGCCAGCTCGGGGTCGTCGGTGGGGCCGAGGTAGTAGGTCTCGACGCCGCAGGTCTGGTTTCGTGTCAACCAGTTCACGTGAATCGAGACGAACAGGTCGGCCCCGGCCCGGTTGGCGATGCTCGAACGACGATCGAGTTCGACATTGATGTCCGCCTCGCGGGTCATTGCGACCCGGTAGCGGTCGGACAGCAACTCGCGCACCCGGCCGGCGATGTCGAGCGCGAGGTCCTTCTCGGTCAGCCCTCCGGCCACCGTGCCGGGCGCGGCGCCGCCGTGACCCGGATCGACCACGATCCTTTTGATCGGCAGCGGGAAGACGCTGAGGTCGAGGGACTCCGGCGGCTCGGTGAATCGAACTTCGGGCTCCGGCGCCGCCGCCTCGACGGGCGGGTCGGGTTGGATGTCCGCTTCCGAACGGTTCAGTTCCAGGTAGCCGAGTCCGGCGGCGCCGGCGATCGGCGCCAGCAGAAGCAGGCTCCAGGGCGAGACACGGCGTTGCCGGCGGCGTCTCGGGCGGTCGTTTTCGGCAGGGTCGGCGCTTTGCCGGCCAAGCTCGGCCTCGTTCTCGCGGACCGCAGCCTCGATCAGGTCGAGCTTGAGCTGCCGGTCAACGCGGTGGGGTCCGGAAGGCGGGCTGCCGGCGCGATCCTCAGGACTCATGGCGATGACGCTAACTGATTCCGGGCCTGCGGCGGCCCTAGTAGTCTCGGCTCGGCGTCGAACTCCCGGGGTCGATTGTCCGTACCCAACAACCAACCAACGTTGGTTCCCCTTCATGGTGATGGTTCCTCTTCATGGCGGCGTCCAGGGCCGGATGCGCTGGTCGCTGCCGCTGGTAGCCGCCCCGATCCTCTGGCTCGGCTGCAGCGCCGTGGGCACGGGGCCGCCGGTTCTGGAAGCGCCCGTGGCGGCCGGGTTCGGCGATGCGGTGGGTGCGGCAGAGGCGCCGGCAGGCTCTTCGCCGGTCGCGTCGGACTGGTGGAGCGACTTCGGCGATCCACTCCTGTCGCAGTTGATCGGCGAGGGTTTGGAGCACAACGCGAGCCTCCGCGCCGCAGCCGCGAATGTGGAGACGGCCTTCGCTCAGGCACGAATCGACGGGGCGGCGCGGAACCCGGAGTTGGAGGCGGCGCTCGACCCCGGCCGGCGCAAGCAGAACACCGCCCAGAGCGGGCTGACCGAGGCGATTCCGATCCCGATTCCGGGCTTCGAGCCCGGTGGCGTGCACAGCTTCGCGTTCACCAGCTACGGCCTGGCGCTGAACGTCCGCTGGGAGGTCGACCTTTGGGGCCGGCTCCGCGCCCTCACGGCGGCCTCCCTGGCGGCGGCGGCGGCGGGCGAGGCCGACTTGCACGGGGCGCGCCTGTCGATCGCCGGCCAGCTCGCGAAGGTGTACTTCGGCGTCGTCGAGGCGGTGCAGCAGGTGGGGCTTGCCGAGCGCACCCTGGCGAGTCGTGAACGCACGCGGGACCGGGTCGAGGCGCGTTACCGGCGGGGTGTGGCGACCGCGCTCGAGGTGCGGCAGGCACGGACGCAGATCGCGACCGTCGAGGCCTCGCTGGCGGCGCAGAAGCAGACGCTCGACGGGCTGCGCCGGCAGATGGAGGTCCTGCTGGGCCGCTATCCGGCCGGTGAGATCGAGGCGGCCGCGGGCCTTCCCGACCTGCCGCCGCTGCCCGAGACCGGCGTGCCGGCCGACCTGCTGGCGCGGCGTCCGGACCTGCGGGCGGCGGAGTACCGCGCGATCGCGTCGTCGGAGCGGATGCGCGCCGCCCGCCGCTCTCTCTACCCGACCTTCAAACTGAACGGGTCTTCTGGTACGTCGAGCGGTTCTCTGAGCGACCTGCTGGATGGCGACTTCTCGGTCTGGAGCCTCGCCGCCGGTTTGCTGCAACCGCTGCTTTCGGGCGGTCGCCTCCGGGCCGGGCTGGACCTGGTGACGGCCGGGCTCGACGCGGCGGAGTCGAACTGGTTGCAGACGGCGCTCGCGGCCTTCGCCGAAGTGGAATCGGGTCTCGTGGCGGAACGGATGCTGGCGGAGCGGACCGGGGCGCTGGAGCGTGCGGCTACCGAGAACCGGGAGGCGGAACGCCTGGCCGAGGGCCGCTACCGGCGGGGACTGGTCGGTTACCTGCAGGTGCTCGACAGTCAACGGACCTCGTTTCAGTCGGAGAGCCAGTTGCTCGGCGCCCGCCGGCAGCAACTCGAATCGCGGACGGATCTGATCCTGGCGTTGGGTGGCGGCGTCCATGGCGGCCCGGGCGCCCAGGTCGCTGGAGGCGGAGACTGAACGTGCTGAAGTGGATCCTGCCGATCGTGATCGTGGCGCTTGCCGTGGTGATTGTCGTGGGACTGGTTGTGTCGCGGCCGGCGGTGGAGACCGCGCCGCGTGAGGTCGCACCGCCCCCGGTTCGGGTTCTGACCGTGCAGCCGACATCGCTCGAACTCAGGGTGCGCTCCCAGGGATCGGTGGTCCCCGTGACCGAGGCCGACCTGGTCTCGGAGGTCGCCGGCAACATCGTCTGGGTCGCGGAGAGCTTCGAGGTCGGCGGCTTCTTCGACGCCGGCGACGTGTTGCTGCGGCTGGACCGCCGCGACTACGAGCTGGCGGTCGCCAGCGCCCGGGCGTCGGTGGCGCAGGCCCAGGTCGCGCTGACGCGGGAGGAGGCGGAGGCCGAGGTCGCGCGGGAGGAGTGGGACGATCTGGGGGAGCCTGGCGAGCCGGGGCCCCTGGTGTTCCGTGAGCCCCAGTTGGACGAGGCAAGGGCCCGCGTGGAGGCCGCGCTGGCGAACCAGGCGCGCGCCGACCTGGATCTTTCGCGAACGGCGATCCGGGCGCCGTTCGCCGGCCGGCTGCGCGCCAAGCGGGTCGACCGCGGCGAGTTCGTGAACCGCGGCGTGCCCACAGCGACGATCTACTCCGTGGACGCGGCCGAGGTCACACTGCCGGTACCCGACTCGGAGCTCGCCTTCCTCGACCTGCCGCTGGGCACGGAACTGCGGGGCGCCGGCCCGCGCGTTCTGTTGCGGGCCCAGTTCGCTGGTGCGCGGCACGAATGGGAGGCCCGGATCGTCCGCGTCGGTGGCGAGATCGATCCTGCGACGCGGATGGTGAACCTGATCGCCCGGGTGGAGGACCCGTACCGGGCGGTAGGAGAGCGCCCGCCGCTGTCGGTAGGTCTGTTCGTGGACGCGGAAGTGGTCGGGCGTTCGGTCGACTCGGTGTTCGAGGTGCCGCGCGGGGCGCTGGTCGGTGCGGACCGGCTGTGGCTGGTAGAGGACGGCCGGCTGGCCCTGCGCCAGGTCGGGATTCTGCGCTTGGATCCGGATGTCGCGATCGTCTCCGACGGCCTGGTGGGCGGTGATCGGATCAGCTTGACGATTCTCGATACGGCCGTGGACGGCATGCAGGTGACGCCGGAGTTGGCGCCCGCGCCCGTGACGGCGGCGGAGCCCGTACCCGCGCCTGCGGCCGCTCCGCCGGTCGCGGCGGCTTCGCCGACGACCGGGCAGTGCGCTCTCACCGGCGTCGAGCTGGAGCGTGGCGCCGGGTTCGTCGACGTGCTGCTCCGCACCGGCGGGGCACCCGTCTACCGTACGTTCTGGCTGGACGATCCTCCGCGCTACGTGGTCGACCTTTCGGGTTGCGTGATGCGGGTTTCGAACACCCTGGTCGCCCTGGACCGGGAGGGTGATGGAGGTGCAACCGGCGGCTCGCCGGCGCGCGCCGTCCGTATCGCCCAATTCCGCGGCGGCGCCGACCCGGTCACCCGCGTGGTCATCGACGGCGCCGCCGCGGGCGACGTGGCGCCGATCGCGGATCCTGCGGGCCTGCGTCTGCGTCTGCGCCTGCGCGGGGGCGCGCGATGAGAGGAGTGATCGGTTGGTTCGCCCGCAACGGCGTGGCGGCGAACCTGTTGATGGTCTTCATCGT
Organism: Candidatus Multivorans sp.; assembly: GCA_965216125.1. Taxonomy (GTDB): domain Bacteria; phylum Acidobacteriota; class Thermoanaerobaculia; order Multivoradales; family Multivoraceae; genus Multivorans. The sequence continues at coordinate 3,027,144 of OZ244152.1, forward strand.
GGTGTGGGGTCTGCTCGCCATGACCGGTATGCCGATCGAGGTCTTCCCCAGCCTGGCGACGCAGAGCATCACGGTGACCGTGCCCTATCTGGGCGCGGCGCCGGAGGAGGTCGAGCAGGGCGTCTGCCTGCGCGTCGAGGAGGCGGTGCAGGACCTGGAGGGCATAGGCAAGGTCCGGTCCACGGCGGCGGAGGGAGTCGCCACCGTGGTGATCGAACTGGAAAGCGACGCCGACACCCGCGAGGTGCTGGACCAGGTCAAGTCGCGGATCGACGCGATCACGACCTTTCCCGAAGAGACCGAGAAGCCGATCATCCAGGAGGCGCTCATCCGTCGCCGCGTGATCACGGTGGCGGTCTACGGCGATGTGGAGGAGCGGGCTCTCAAGGCGTTCGCGGAGCAGACCCGCGAGGGCCTGTCGGACCTCCCCGGCATCACCCAGGTGGAACTCGACGCGGTGCGGCCCTACGAGATCTCGATCGAGGTCTCGGAGGACACGCTCCGGCAGTACGGCCTGACCTTCGACGAGGTCGTGCTGGCGGTTCGGCGGTCATCCCTCGATCTTCCAGGCGGCGCGGTCAGAGCGCGTGAGGGCGAGATCCTCCTGCGCACCATGGGGCAGGCCTACCGGGGCGCCGAGTACGGGAGCATCGTGCTGCGGGCGCGGCCCGACGGCAGCCGGCTCGTCCTGGGCGACATCGCACGGGTGACGGACGGCTTTGCCGAGACGGACGTGACGTCGCGCTTCGACGGTCAGCCCGTGGCCCTGGTCCAGATCTACCGGGTCGGCGACCAGAGCGCCCTGCGCCTTTCCCGCCAGGTCAGGGACTTCGTGGCGGAGAGGTCGGCGGCCCTGCCGCCTGGCCTCCAGATGACGACCTGGCTCGACGATTCGGTGCCGCTGCAGGACAGGTTGCGGGTCCTGCTCGAGAGCGGACGGTTGGGCCTGCTGCTCGTGTTCCTGGTGCTGGCCCTGTTCCTGAAGCTCCGGCTGGCGCTGTGGGTCTCGGTGGGCATCGGTGTCTCGTTCATGGGCGCGCTCGCCGTGCTGCCGTACGTCGACGTAACGATCAACGTGATGTCGCTGTTCGCCTTCATCCTGGTGCTCGGGATCGTGGTCGACGACGCGATCGTGGTGGGTGAGAACATCTACCGCCACTTCGAGATGGGCAAGCGGGGCATGCGCGCGGCGATCGACGGCGCGCGCCAGGTCGCGACGCCGGTCACGTTCTCGATCCTCACGACGGTTGCGGCCTTCTCGCCGCTGATCTACTCGATGGAAGGTCCCTCGGCGGCCATCGCGCGGACGATTCCCATGGTCGTCATCGGTTGTCTGGCGTTCTCGTTGATCGAGTCCATGCTGGTGCTGCCGAATCACCTGTCCCACCTGTCGCACCGGCGCGAAGACCGCGAGCGGCATGGCATCCCCCGGGGTTGGTACCGCTTCCAGGGCTTCTTCGCCGGTCGGATGAAGTGGGTGATCGAACGCGCCTACCGGCCCCTGATCGAACGGGCCCTCGAGTATCGGTACGCGACCGTGGCCATCGCGGTGGCGGTGTTCCTGATCACAGCCGGGTACATCTTCTCCGGTCGAATGAAGTTCGAGTTCTTCCCTGACGTGGAGGCGGACAACGCGGTCGTGCTGCTGACCATGCCGCAGGGGACGCCGGCGGAGGCCACCCTCGCAGCAGTCGGGCGCATCGAGGCGGCGGCCTTCGAGCTCGAGGAGGAACTGCGGCGCGAGGGTCACGGCGACGTGTTCCGGCACGTGATGGCTACGGTCGGCTCCCAGCCCTACGCGGCGCTGCAACAGGCGAGTGGACCGACCGCCGGCTTTCAGGTGGCGGTCGCGGCGCCGCATCAGGGCGAGGTGAACATCGAACTCATGTCGTCCCGGGAGCGGACGATTCGGGCCACCGAGGTCGTCCGGCGGTGGCGCGAGAAGGTGGGCGCCGTGCCCGACGCGGTCGGGGTCGAGTACACGGCGAGTCTGGTCAGCTTCGGCGCGGCGGTCGATGTGCAGCTCACGGGTACGAATCTCGACCAGCTCAGGGCGGCGGGGGAGCAGATCAAGACTCGCCTCGCCGACTACCCCGGCGTGTTCGACATATCCGACTCTTTCCGTGCCGGCAAGCGGGAGATCCGGTTGGAGCTCGACCCGCGGGCCGAGTCTCTGGGCCTGAACCTCGAGGCGCTCGGCCGTCAGGTGCGACAGGGCTTCTACGGCGCCGAGGCGCAGCGGATCCAGCGCGGGCGCGACGACGTGCGGGTCATGGTGCGCTATCCGCTGGAGGAACGGGAGACCCTGGCTTCGCTCGAGGACATGCGGATCCGCACGCCGAGCGGGGCAGAGATCCCGTTCTCCTTGGCGGGCCGCGCCGACTTCGGCCGCGGCTTCGCGACCATAAGGCGCATCGACCGGCGGCGGGTGCTCAACATCACGGCGGATGTCGATCCGGGGGTCGTGACCGCGAACGAAGTCGTCGGCGACCTCCAGGCCAACGTGCTGCCCGAGATCCTGGCGGGCTACCCCGGCATCGACTCCTCGTTCGCGGGCGAGCAGGAGGAGCAGCGCCAGACCTTCCAGGGACTGTTCGAAGCGCTGGGAGTGGCGCTGATCGTCATCTACGCCCTGCTCGCGATTCCGTTCCGTTCCTATCTGCAGCCGATGATCGTGATGAGTGCGATCCCGTTCGGCCTGATCGGCGCCGTGATCGGGCACCGGGTCGTCGGGCTCAACCTGACCATGCTCTCGCTGCTCGGCTTGATCGCCCTGACCGGTGTGGTGGTCAACGACTCGCTGGTCATGGTCGACTTCATCAACCGGCGGCTGGCGAGCGGCATGAAGGTCCACGACGCGATCCGCGATGCCGGCGCAGCGCGCTTTCGGCCCATCGTTCTGACCTCGCTGACCACCTTCGTCGGCCTGCTGCCGCTGCTCCTGGAGCGGAGTTTCCAGGCTCAGTTCCTGGTGCCCATGGCCGTCTCGCTGGCCTTCGGCGTCCTGTTCGCGACGGCGATCACGCTGCTGCTCGTGCCGTCGCTCTACGCGATCCTGAACGACTTCCGGTCTCAACTCGCGGTCCACGGTCGCAAGCCGCCTCCCGAGCCTCCTGCCGAGGCCGCGATGGAGGGGGTGCTCGATGCGGTCTGAGCAGCGAACCGGGAGTTCGGCAGTTCTGGCACTTCCGATCGCGGTTGCAGTGCTTGTCGCCTGCGCGCCTGAGCCGGTCCAGTACGAGGTCGTGCTTCGCGGCGGCCGGGTCATGGATCCGGAATCGGGCCTGGACGCGGTGATGGATGTCGGGATCAGCGGGGCGGAGATCGCGGCGATCTCGGCCGAGCCCTTGAGTGGTTCCGAAGTGGTCGATGTCTCGGGCCTGGTCGTGGCGCCCGGGTTCATCGATCTGCATGCCCACGGCCACGATCCGTTCAGCCGCGACCTGCAGGTTCGCGACGGCGTGACCGCGGCGTTCGAGCTCGAAGGCGGGGCCTTCCCGGTCGACGAGTGGTACGAGGAGCGCGAGGGTTCCTGGCGCATCCACTTCGGCGCCACAACGGCGTACGGGGCGGCGCGGGTGCTGGCCTTCGGCGAAGACGAGCAAGCCGCGCGAAACGACGAGGCGAGCCCGGAGCAGGTCGAAGCGATGCAGGAGACGCTGCGTGAAGGGCTCGCCGATGGCGCTCTCGGAGTCGGTCTGCCGCTGCAGTACCAGCCCGGCGCCTCGCGCTCCGAGATCTACCGGATGTTCCAGACCGCGGCGGAAGCCGGCGTCACCGTCTTCGCCCATATCCGCTATGCGGGGATGAAGGAGCCGGAGAGCGCAATCTCCGCGGTCCAGGAGATGATCGCCGACGCCGCGGGCGCCGGGGGCTCGATTCACATCGTCCACATCGGCTCGACCGGTCTGGGGCAGATGCCCGTGGTCATCGACATGATCGCCAACGCCGCGGCGGCGGGGATCGACGTGACCACCGAGGTCTATCCGTACACCGCCGCGTCGACGGATATCCGCTCCGCGATCTTCGATCCGGGCTGGAGAGAGCGCCTGGGCGCCGACTACCGCGACATCGAGTGGGTCGCCACCGGCGAACGGTTGGATGAGGCGGGCTTCATGCACCGGCGAACGGAGACTCCGGAGGCGGCGCCTGCGATCGTGATCGCGCACATCATTCCCGAGCAGGAACTCGGCGACGCGATCGCGCACCCCGAGGTGATGATCGCGAGCGACGGGGTCGGTTACATCGACGGCCGCGCCCATCCCCGCGGCGCCGGAACATTCGCGCGCGTGCTGGGGCGGTACGTACGAGACCAGAGACGGCTCAGCCTGATGGAGGCGATCCGCAAGATGACCCTGGCGCCGGCCCGCCGGCTGGAAGCGGTGGCGCCCGCGATGCGCAAGAAGGGCCGGGTAGCGGTCGGCGCGGACGCGGACATCACCGTCTTCGACCCCGAGACCGTGGCCGACCGGGCCACCTTCGCCGAGCCGGCCGTGCCTTCGGCCGGCATTCCGCACGTGCTCGTCGGCGGCGTGTTCGTGGTCAGGGACAGCGAACTGGTCGAAGGACCTATGCCGGGCCGGGGGATCCGGTCCGCCGCCGTCGACGGGGAGTAAGTCAACGCTCGAACCGCGGCGCCCGCTTCTCCAGAAACGCCCGCACCGCCTCCTTGTGGTCGGCGGTCCGCACCGACCGGACCATGCCCTCCGCCTCGCCGGCCAGACACGCGCGCAGATCGCCAAGCACCGCCCGGTTGACGTTCTGCTTCATCAGTCGGATCGCGTTCCTCGGGCCGTTGGCGAGTTCCAGCGCCAGCCCACGCGCCTGCGCGGCCAGGTCGTCGAACGGCACGATCCGGTTCGCGATCCCCAGGCGCAGGGTCAGCGACTCCTGCTTCTCGATCAGGTTACGGACGGCCTGGTCATGGCTGGGCGGTTCGCTTGGGGCGTCGCTGCTGCCGGCGCGGGTGCCGTTGCCCTTGCCGCGGTTCGGCCCCATTCCCGACACGTCGCCGCCGGCGCAGAAGGCTCTGCCCGCGCCGGTGAGCAGAATCGCGCCGCAGCGCCGGTCCGCTTCGAGCTCCAGCAGGATGCTCCGCAGTGCCGGGGTCAGGATGTCGCCGAGGGCGTTGCGCTTCTCCGGCTTGTTCAGCGTCACCGTTGCGACGCCGTCCTCGAGATTGCAGAGCAGTTCGTTCGTGCCGGTGTCGATCGTGGTCATAGCCAGTCCTTCGTCTAGTCAGTTACCAGGGCAGAATCCGGCTCGTTTCCCGCAGCAGTTTCCGGCGGTCCCGGGCGTCCGGAATCGTCCGGCAGACGAGCTCCCAGAAGGCGGGTGAGTGGTTCATGTGGGTCAGGTGAGCCAGCTCGTGGACGACGATGTAGTCGATGAGCGCTCGGTCCAGCAGCATGACGCGCCAATTGAAGCGCAGGGTGCCGTCGGTAGCACAGCTTCCCCAGCGGCGGCGCTGGTTGCGAATCAGGATCCTCGGTGTGCTATCGCGGCCCAGTTGGGGCCACCAGCGGTCGACGACGGCCGGCAGGTGTTCCGCCGCGCGGTTGCGGTACCACTCGACGAAGGCGAGCCGGATTCTCTCGTCCCGTTCCGGATCCGGAAGATCAGTCGAAACCGAGACGCGGAACGCTGATCCGTCGAATCGAACATTGACTCGCTTGGCCTGCACCTGTTCGAAGGCCATGGGGACTCGGCGTCCGAGGTAGGCGATGGTCTCGCCGTGGGCGAAGCGCTGTTCGGGGGTGTCCCGCAGGGCGGCCAGTTGACGGCTGATCCAGTCCGCTCGCTCTCGGACCATGGAGCGGATCTTCCTGTCGGATGTCCTCGCCGGCGCGGCGAGGTGGACGCCGTCTCGGTCGACGGTCAATTGGATGGTCTTCCGTCGTCGTCGGCTGCGGCGAATGTCGTACTGAATCGTTGTTTCGCCAACGCCGATCTGGTCTCGTGAGTGCATCTGTGCTGCTCGCCGCTTCGGCGGGGAAGCTGGACGTTAGCGGACGGCGCTGGCGCTCTTGACGGGGTGACTCCTGGTGGATACGTTTCGGATCATGACCAGAATCCAAACTCGAACCGAAGACGACCCATTCCGCGATCCAGAGTCCAGTCTGCTCGGTTTCAGGATTCTTGCCAAGGCGGAGGCCATGGGGATCATGGGCGGGGGTGCCGTCCTTCGTCTCGACGGAGCGGTCTGGAAGGACGCGCTGGAACGGATTCGTCGTGCAGGGGTCGGGAGGCGCCTGAGGTGGGAGGCTCCAGAGGGGGGGCTCGACCACGATCACTTCGTCCGCCGTCTCAAACAACTGAACGAAGCGCTCGAGGAATCGCCGGTGCCGGCCACGGAAGGCCCGAAGCTCAACGCCATGCTGGGCCGCGATCTGCTCGCCAGGTTGCTCGGCATCTCGGTCGTCAGTCTGCGACGCTACCTGTCGGGTGCGCGCAAGATGCCGGATCGGGTGGCCGCGCGGCTGCACTTCCTGGCGTTCGTGACCTTTCACGTTGCCGGCGGCTTCACCGACGAGGGCGTTCGGCTCTGGTTCGACAGGCCGCGCTACCTGCTCGATGGCGCTACGGCCGCGGAGCTCCTCGTGGGCGACTGGCAGCCCGAGGATCCGGGGCCACGCCGGGTTCGGGAACTCGCCCGCTGGCTGGATTCGTCGCCGGCGACGTGATTGCGTTCCGCCACGTTGCGCTGCTCAAGCCGTTCCTCTGGGCCGAGAGCTCCCAGCCGGCCGGCCGCTGGCACGCTGAGGGGGAGGGCCCGGTGCAGTATCTGAGCGACACGCCGGACGGCGCCTGGGCGGAGTTCCTCCGTTCCGAGGGAATCTTCGATGTTGCCGACCTTCGGGCCGTGCGGCGGACGCTGTGGGCCGTCGACATCGGAACCGAAGAACTCGCCACACCACGACTGCCGCTCGGCATACTGACCGGCGGTCTCGAGACGTGGGAGACATGCCGCCAGGAGGCCAGCCGGCTGCGAGCCGCCGGCGCTACCGGTCTGAGAGCGCGGTCCGCCGCTCTCAAGCCGGGAATGGCGCGTGGCCTGAGGGTCGATGGGGGCGGACTCGTGCCGGGCGACGAGCGGTCCGGCGACACGATCGTCCTCTTCGGGCCGCGGCTCGATCTGGTGGGCTGGAGGGCGGCCTTCCTCGGCCAGCCTGGCGAAGACCTGCTCGAAGCCGTTCGCTACTTCGGAGCAGTCGGCTAGAACTGGCCGCCGACGCTAGTGGCGACCACGCCCGCGCCCCCGCCGACACGACAAGTGTGGATCTCCGGCCGGCGGCCGAAGCGTCGCTCGAAGGCGCGGGCGGTCGCTTCATGTACGTGGTCGGCAGCGTCTTCGCTCGTGATCGCGGTCACGCAGCCGCCGAAACCGGCGCCGGTGAGCCGGGCGCCGTAGCAGCCTTCGGCGCCTGCGGCGGCTTCGGCGAGCACGTCGAGTTCCTCGATGCTGACGTCGTAGTCGTCGCGGGAGCTCCGGTGCGATTGGCCCATCAGATCGCCGAGCCTGGGCAGGTCGCCGCGGCGCAGCGCGTCGGCGCCGTCGAGGACGCGGCGGCACTCGGTGACGACGTGGCGGGCGCGGCCGTCGAGCGGCGGGTCGAGGACGTGCTGCAGCCGGTGGAGGTCGGCAGGCGTCAGGTCGCGAAGGGTGGAGAGTTCGGGCAGGTGCGGCCGCAGCAGGTCCGCCGCCAGGGCGCACTCGCTCTTGCGGTCATTGAAGCCGGTGCCGGAGGCGAGGGCGCGCCGGACGCCGGTGTCGGCGACCAGGAAGACGAGATCGTCTGGGGTGGGGATCAGCTCGTGTTCCAGCGACCGGCAGTCGAGCAGCAGGGCGTGGCCCTGGCGGCCGTGCACCGAGGCGAACTGGTCCATGATCCCGGACTGGACGCCGACGTAGCCGTTCTCGACCTGCCGTCCGACCTGGGCGCGTTCGATGCCGGAGAGCTCGAAGCCGGCGAGCTGCTCCCAGGCGAGCAGGAACGCCATCTCGACCGCCGCCGAAGAGCTGACGCCGGCGCCGATCGGCAGATCGCCGCCGAACGCGGCCTCGATCGGCGGCACGTCGATGCCGCGCTCCGTGAGCGCCCAGGTCAGGCCCTGCGGGTAGTCGCTCCAGGACGTTGCTCCGCCACGCTCCGCAACGGGCGGCTCGAGGTTGGCCGGATCGAAGGTCGCCTCCTCGCTGAAGTCGAGCGCCGCGAGCCGGGTCCGGGAGCCGGACGCGCGCCGCGCCGCGACCCAGACCGACCGGTCAATCGCCGCCGGCAGCACCCAACCCTCGCTGTAGTCGACGTGGGCGCCGAGCAGATTGACGCGGCCGGGTGCGCGCGTGACGACCTCGGGCTCGGCGCCGAAGCGATCGCGGAAGGCAGAGGCGAGATCGTCGACCTTCACTCGACGCTCCGGAACGTCACGCCAGCAGGTGGTACATGTCGGTCATTGTGTGTCCTCCTCGAACGTCCATGGGTCGACGATTTCGAGTCCCGTCCCTTCAAAGTCCCGGATGTTCCTGGTCACGATCGCCGCGTTGTGGCAGCGGGCGATAGCCGCGATCTGGCAATCGGAGTGAGATGCAGGCCGACCGTCCGCACGCCGCCCTGCCGCGATCTCGGCGTAGGCGCGTGCAGCCTGGCTGTCAAACGGCAGCACGCGATCCCGCAGATCCTCGCGTAGCAGGCCTTCGATTTCCGCGGCCAAGGCTTCGCGCCGCGCACCTTTCGGCATCACTGCGACGCCGTAGCGGAGCTCCGCTTCGCCTATCGCGGTGAAGTAGAGACTCGATGCGGGACGCTGACCCACCCACCTCTCTACGGCAGGTTCAGGTCTCGGGCGCATGAGTTCGGACACGACGTTCGTGTCCAGGACGAACATTGATCTGCTACTCAGTCGAACTTGGGGGGTTCGCGCATCGGTTCGCGGGGCGGAATGTCCAGTTCCACGCCGCCAAGGGGCGCGAAGCGTGAGCGAATGGCGCTCGCCAGGTTTCTTTGCGCCCCATCTCGCCCAACCGCATTGCGCAGGATGATCCGCGCCTCCTCTTCCATTGACCGACCGTTCTCGGCGGCTCTCATCCGGAGCCCCTTCTTGACATCGTCATCGAGATTGCGGACCGTGATGCTCGCCATCGCCTTAGCCCTCCGATCAGACTCGTGCGAGTCTATGGTGTGATTGCATTGCAATCAAGGTGTGGGCGGTGGCCGTCTGGTTGCGGGACCGCTTCCCGCGGCCGGCCCGGTATTGGCCTTCTCTAGCCTGGTGGCGGCACGCAGCAGCAGCGCGCCGGATTCCTGCAGACCGCCTTCGCGGCTTGTGGCGAGCCAGACGGGTGGCAGGTCGTCGGCGATCTGCCGCAGCTCGGCGGCGAGGGCGACGCGGACGGTCGAGGCGAGCCCGTCGATTCGTTGGCCTCGACCGGCGCAGAGGCGCTCGATCCCCAGCCGGCAGCACCACGCCATGATCCGGCAGGTCCAGTCGAGCGCGGCGTAGTCGGGGGCGCCTGCCAGCGTGTCGCGGATTGCGGCCAGGCGGGTGTACGTCCGTTGCAACCGGGCGATGGTGAGCCGGGCGAAGCGTCGGTGGGTCAAGTCCTCGTCGAGGAATCGCAGCAGGTAGAAGAGGGTGGTCCCGTTCACCACCGGTCCGCCGCAATCGAGGTCGATGGCGCCGAGGTCGACGACCGTGCGCGCCAGCGTGTCGTCGCCGTCGTAGACGCAGCGGCTGGCGTGTTCGAGCCATCGTTCGGCTTGTTCGGCGGCGCGTCCGCATTCCTCTCGCGCCGCCTCGACGGACCAGGCGAAGCCGGCGCCGATCGACAGCGGCAGCTCGGCGATCGCGGGCGGCTGCAGGTGCCCGTGGTCGCCCCAGTCGGTAACGAGCAGCCCGCGGGCGCCGGCGTCGAAGCCCGCCGTCGCTGCGGCAGCGAGGTTCGCGACGGCGTTGTGCAGCCGGCCGCCGAAGCTGTTCCAACTGCTGGTGCCGGGGCAGACCCAGAACTCCCGGCCCGAGGCCGCGAGCCGGGCGCACTGGTCGGCGAAGGGGTGGTTCGCTTCGTAACCCCAGCAAAGCGCCACCGCGTCCTCGGGGATCTGATCGATCACCTCGGGGTGCTCGAGGATGATGTCGCCCCAGAACAGCATCTGCCGGTCACGGTCCGTGACGAGGCCGTGGACCTGGCGGAGAAAGTCCAGGTAGATCGCGGCCTTGCCGCGCTCGCGGCAGGCTTCGGCCGAGCGGCCACGGCCAAGATCGAAGGTCTCATCCAGGCCGACGTTGAAGCGAGGGCTCGTGAACTGTGGCAGCAACTCGTCGTAGAGGCCGCTGAGGAGTTCGAGGACCCTCGGATCGGTCGCGCACAGGCTGAACGGTTCGGGGTCGACGGAGAAGGGGTGGCTGAACCCTTCGGGCACCTCCGCCAGCGGACGGTACCGGTCATGGACGAGCCAGCGGTGGAAGTGACCGAAGCTGTTCTGGTTCGGCGCCAGCTCGATGAACCGCTCGCGGCAGTAGGCGTCGAGTGAGCGGATCTCGGCGGCGGTGAAGGGGGAGGCGTCGCGCCAGACCGCCTCGTGGTCTTCGTAAGCGTAGGTGTGTTCGACGTAGAGCTGGAGGTGGTTCACCTTCCACTCCGCCAGGCGGTCGATCAGGCGTTCCAGGTACGCCATCGTGGGCACCCGGTTCCGGGTCACGTCGAGCATCGCGCCGCGGATCGGGAAGTCGGGCCGATCCTCGATCTCTACCGCCGCGACCTCGAGTCCGCGGGCGGTCTGCCCTCCGTGCGAGGCGAGCCACTGGCGCAGCGTCGCGGCTGCCCGGAACAGCCCGGTCGGTCTTGTGGCTTGAATCGCGATGCCGTCGCGGTCGATCAGCAGGCGGTAGCTTTCGTCCGTGGGAACGGCGACTCGCGCGTCGTCTCCGGGCGTGGTGGACTCGACGGAGACGCGGCAAGGGACGACGGTTCCGTTCCCGGACCCGCCGCGCCCGACATCCGAAACGACCACCTCCCGACCGGTCTTCGCCAAGGCGCGCCGCAAACCGGAGACCGCGAACTGCAGCTCCTCGGCGGGAGTCTTCCAGTCCGCCGCAACGCCTGCCGCTGTGACTTCGAGCCCAACCGCCGCGCCCGCGGGGACGACCAGGGGAGGGGCCGCGTCAGGTTCCTCGACCCGCCGCGGCGGCGGCCAGAGACTCATCGGCAGCCCGTCAGTCGGCGTCCACTCTGATGTTCACGCCGGTCGGGCTCGTGTGCAGGCCGCCGCCGATGTCATGTGAGCCCCAGGCGAGGTGGTCGATGGCACGGCCCGCCGTCGGCGCGAGCTCGTCGTCGGTCTGGCGGAACAGCACTCTCATCGTTCCGTAGTTCACGGCGAGCAGCATGCCCTTGAAGGTCTCTGCCTGTCCCGGCGCGTGCTCCAGCAGCCAGACCCGATCCTGCTCCGGATCGGGACCGAGGATGTGAGCGTGGTGAAAGCCGGGGTGGTTCGCGTCCTCCAGGAGCTCGATCTTCGCGCCCCACGGGTCGGTGACGAAGGAGATGTAGAGCTTCGCGGGTCCGAAGTGTCTCGGTTCCCAGAACTCCTCCGCGCCGTCGTTGAGCATCGCGGCGTGGAGTTCGTCGAGGTTGTCGATCGACCACCCCGAGTGGTCGAGTCCGGTGCCGACGCTGGGGCCGGGGGCCTCGGCGTCGCGCCAGCGAAGTTGCGCCGTGCCGGCGCCGGCCTGGAACTCGGCTGCGACCATGCCGCCGTTGCCATCGGTCGTGTCGCCGTCGATCAGAGCGCCGCCGAAGTGGCGCGCGTACCAAGCGGCCGCAGCAGCCGGGTCGTTGGCGTTGAGAGCCATGTGGTCGAAGCGGCAGGTGTCGGTCATGAGCGGAGCTCCTGGGCGTGTGGGTCGCGGGAGGGAAGGCGCGTGATTGTGACACCGATGGGTCGTGGCGCGGCCTTTGCGGCATAGTTCGCCACCATGAAGGCTTCGGACCAGGATCGCGAGGCTCTCTCCGGGGTCGTCGAGCGGGTCGTCTTCCACAATCCGGAGAACGGGTTCGCCGTGATGCGCGTACGGGTCCGGGGCCGCGGTCAACCCGTGGCGGTGGTGGGGCGGCTGCCGGTGGTCTCCCTGGGCGAGACGATCCAGGCCTCCGGCTCCTGGCGGAACGATCCGAAACACGGGCGCCAGTTCCAGGCTCAACGGCTCGCCGTATCGCCGCCGGATTCGCTCGAGGGCATGCGGCGCTACCTGGGGTCGGGGAAGGTGCAGGGCGTCGGGCCCAAGATGGCGAAGCGTCTGGTCAAGGCGTTCGGTGAGGCTGTCTTCGAGGTCATCGAGAACGAGCCGGAACGCCTGGTCGAGGTCCCCGGCATCGGCCCGAAGCGCGCGAAGAGTCTGAGCGAGGGCTTCAAGGACCAGAAGGCGGTGCGCGACATCATGGTCTTCCTGCAGACCCACGGACTCGGATCGTCGCGGGCCGCGCGCATCTACCGGACCTATGGCGCCGACGCGGCGACGCTGCTGACCGAGGACCCCTACCGGCTGGCGCGGGATATCCGGGGCATCGGCTTCAGGATCGCCGACAGCATCGGCGCGAGTCTGGGCAAGGACCCCGAGGGATTGCCGCGGGCGCGCGCAGGCCTCGGCTACACCCTGGAGCAGGCCCGGGGCGCCGGACACTGCGGCCTGCCGCGGAGCGAGCTCCTCGAGCAGGCGCAGGAGCTGCTGAAGATCCGGGAGGAGATCCTTGTCACCGCCCTGGCGGATGAACTTCGTGCGGGGCGCCTGGTCGCCACGCGCCTGGGCGGCGAAGAGGCGATCTTCCTGCCGCTGCTGCTGTCGGCCGAGCGGGCCATCGCCCGCCGGCTGGGTGAACTCATCCGGGCCGACCCGCCGCCCTGGGCGGACATCGACGCGGTCAAGGCCCTGGTCTGGGTGGAGAAGCGGCTGGACGTGACCCTGGCGCCGACCCAGCGGGCGGCGGTCGAGACCACTCTCCGGTCGCGGGTCGCCGTGATCACCGGCGGTCCCGGCGTCGGCAAGACGACCCTGGTCAACGCGGTGCTGCGGATCCTGCGGGCCCGCGACGTGCGCTGCGCGCTTTGCGCCCCCACCGGCCGCGCGGCGAAGCGGCTCGCCGAGAGCACCGGCCACACGGCGAAGACGATCCATCGCCTGCTCGAGATCGACCCGTCGAACGGGACCTTCCGCCGCGGCCGCCTCCGACCGATCGATTGCGGCCTGCTGGTGGTCGACGAGGCGTCGATGGTCGACGTGGAACTGATGGCGGCGCTGCTCCAGGCTCTGCCGGCGGAAGGATCGCTGCTCCTGATCGGCGACGCGGACCAGTTGCCGTCCGTGGGTCCGGGCCAGGTGCTGCGGGACCTGATCGACTCCGGCGCGCTGCCGGTGGCGCGCCTGCGGGAGATTTTCCGCCAGGCCGAGAACAGCCGGATCGTCAAGAACGCCCACCGGGTGAACCGAGGCTACCTGCCGGAACTCGAGTCGAGGTCGGACGAACTGAGCGACTTCTACTTCGTGCCGGCTGAGGATGCGGAGGACGGTCAGCGCAAGGTGGTGGAGATCGTCGCCGGGCGGATCGGCCGCCGTTTCGGTCTCGATCCGATCCGCGACGTTCAGGTCCTGTCGCCGATGAACCGCGGCCCGCTCGGCGTGCGGACCTTGAACGTGACCTTGCAGGCGGTGCTGAACCCTGCGCCGGAGTCAGGCGCCGTCGAGGTCGAGCGTTTCGGCTGGAAGTACCGCGCCGGCGACAAGGTGATGCAGACCGAGAACGACTACGAGCGCGATGTCTTCAACGGCGACGTCGGCCGGATTGTGTCGATCGATCCCGGGGCGGAGCAGATGACGATCGCCTTCGATGGTCGGCCCGTTCAGTACCGCTTCAGCGATCTCGACCGGCTCATGCTCGCCTACGCCGTAACCGTCCACAAGTCACAGGGTTCCGAGTACCCGGCGGTCGTCATACCGATCTCCACCCACCACTACGTCATGCTCCGCCGCAACCTCCTCTACACGGCGATCACCCGCGGCCGAAAGCTCGTCGTTATCGTCGGCCAGAAATGGGCCCTCCAGAAGGCCGTCGAGGAGGCCTCCGACCTCCGCCGCTACTCGACGCTAAGGGAGCAACTGGAGGAGTTGGCCTAGGGCCCTTACCCTGCCCTCTTTTGGCCTCGCCTCGAGTCGCAACCTCTTGGCCTCGCTTTCCGCCCCGCACGGCTACTACCGCCGGGAACTTGACTACAACCGGCGAGCTACCCGGGTTCAGCTCGAGATATCTTTTTTCGAGTTCGCACTCGAGACGTAGTATCGGTGAATTGTGTCGTTGATCGCGTCCACGCTGACTCCGTGAACGAGGCCAGCGTTTTCGAAGACATCGCCAGGGGACTGGTCGTGCCGTTCGGTTTCCACTCGAACCGCCGCAGACACCATGCCGATCAAGACAGTATGCGAAAGAGCCTGATTCTCACAGTTCATCACGCCTTTTCGGACTACTATGGGGCCTCCGCTGTTGCCGCCGAAGATGGATCCGTCGATGAGGAAGTTGCGGTGTTCTGGGTCACGATCCAGATAGCCTTGCATTTGAGCGATCGTCCCGCCGCGAACGACCGGATAGTTCTTCTTCCCGCCTTCAATCATACCGGCGGGAAACCCGATCATCGACACAGGCGTGCCCTCCCAGAAGCCGGTTCGCATGATTTGGTCTCTGGTCGCAGTGAGTTCCCTTCCTACGCTGGAAACGACCAAACCTCGAAACGCAGCAGCGGCGACATCGTCGGCTGTGTCTTTCGCTTCTCCGTCCAGCCCGAAGGGAGTTACTGCGACGTCTTCGTTTGGGTGTCGGCTCCATCTTGATGCGCGGATCGGATACACGCGAGTGCCATCATTCGTGTCCGCGCGGACTGCGACTACAGGAGTGTCTTGGATGCAGTGCTTACACGTTACGATCCACATCTTGGCCCAGTAGTAGACTGCTCCCGCCTTCGGATCGGGAGTATGACGTCTGCTAGAAGCAGGTCGTCCACTGCTAGACGGTATCCGCTTCGGACTGCCAAGAGTTCTACCAAGTAGAGCGCCGTGCGCTTGTTGCCGTCCACGAAGCCGTGATTGGCCACTATGCCGTGGACCAGAGCCGCCGCCTTCTGGTGGATGTGCTGATGGTAGCCGTGATAGGGCCTGGCGATAGCGGACTCAATGGAGGAACGGTTGAGGATGCCGGCGGCACCACCATCTCGTAGCGCCTCCTCATGGGCGCGGATCGTGTCTGCCCAAGTGACTTGGTAGTGGCGGTCAGCGATTTGCCAAGACCTTCATCGCCGTACGTCGCCGGCCCGAGACCTCTTTGATGATTGCCTCAGACTTCCTGGAAGCGGGGCGCGCCACAGGACGAGAAGGAAGGTGGACCGTAGGGGGACGGTCTTGCGCCGGTCGGCTCGGCACTGCAGTAGCAGGCTTCTGGCCCGCATTCTTGTTGCGCATGGTCTCCTCCTTCTGGAGTGTGTCGTCGGCTTGGAGGATACCTTGGTTCTTGGGGGGCGGTATCGGCCGCGTTGAGGGGTCGCAGATCGGGACCGTAGGTCAGCCGCGAGCCCAGTCGGGGCAGGAGGGGTCAGCTCCCAGGTGCCTCTGAACGAGCGACGCCCAACCGGAGCGACTGGCCTGGGGTGGAGAAGCGGCTGCACGTGACGCTGGCGCCGGCCCAGCGCGCCGCGGTCGAGACCAGCCTGCGCTCGCGAGTCGCCGTGATCACCGACGGCCCGGGCGTCGGCAAGACGACCTTGGTCAACGCGGGGCCCTGCCAGTGGCGCGCCTTCGGGAGAGTCTCCAGCGGCTCGGTAAAGGGAGTCCGAAAGGCCGGTCTCGAAGTGCCCTGAGAATGACTATGAGCGCGAAGTGTTCAATGGCGACCTCGGCCGGGTGGTCTCAATCGATCCCGGAGAACAGAGGATGACGATCGAGTTCGATGGTCGTCCCATCATCTGCCCGTTCGCCGATCTTGACCGCGTGATGCTCGCCTACGCGGTCACCGTCCACAAGTCGCAGGGTTCGAAGTATCCCGCGGTTGTGGTTCCGGTTTCTACACACAACTTCGTCATGCTGCGGCGGAATCTCCTCTACACGGCCATCACCAGGGGACGACAGGTGGTGGCAATCGTCGGTCAGAAGCAGCCGACAGCGGGCGGGTGTTACCGACAACGCCGCGCTACGGCTACGACGACGCGTCCGCCCGCTCGCGCGGCAGCCGAATCTCGCTTACCAGGCGCTGCACTTCTTCAGGCGGCGGCTTGGTGAAGCGGCTCACGGTCAGGGCCAGGGTGAAGTTGATCAGCATGCCGACCGCGCCGATGCCCTCGGGGCTGATGCCGAACAACCAGTCGTCCGCCGTCGCTTCGGGCCGGATCAGGCGGAAGTACACGATATAGGCGCCGGTGAACAGGATGCCGGTGCTCATGCCGGCGATCGCGCCTTCCTTCGTCGTGGTGCGCGTGAAGATGCCGAGCACGAGGATGGGGAAGAAGCTGGCCGCGGCGAGGCCGAAAGCGAAGGCGACGACCTGGGCGACGAAGCCCGGCGGCGAGATGCCGAAGTAGGCGGCCACGACCACGGCGGCGGCCGCGGTGCTCCGCGCCAGCAGGAGTTCCTTGCGCGAGCTCATGTCCTTCCACAGGACCGACTTGCCGACGTCATGGGAGATCGCCGAGGCGATCACGAGCAGCAGACCGGCGGCGGTCGACAGCGCCGCCGCGAGCCCGCCGGCGGCGACCAGGGCGACCACCCAGGCGGGAAGCTCCGCGATCTCCGGGTTGGCGAGGACCATGATGTCCGGGTCGACGGTCAGCTCGTTGGCGCCGTCGGCCATGTCGATCATGCCGTCGCCGTTCCTGTCGTCGAAGACGATCAGGCCGGTGGTTTCCCAACTCTTGAACCACTCCGGCACCTCGCTGTAGCTCGCACCGTGCAGCGTGGAGATCAGGTTGACGCGGGCGAAGGCGGCGACCGCGGGCGCGGTGGTGTAGAGGAGGCCGATGAAGACCAGTGCCCACAGCGCGCTCCAGCGCGCGGCTCTGGCGCTGCGCACGGTGTAGAAGCGGACCAGCACGTGCGGCAGGCCGGCAGTGCCGACCATCAGGGCGAGCGTGATCGCGGTGACGTCGATCATGCTCTTCTTGCCGGGCACGAAGGCGGCGGTGTACTCGGGCAGCCGCAGTTCCCGGTGCAGGGCGTCCAGGGTTTCGAGCAGGAAGACGCCCGCCGCCTGGCCTTCCTGGACCGCGCCGCCGAACCCGAACTGCGGGATCGGGTTGCCGGTGATTTTCCACGAGATCGCCGCGGCGGGAATGAGATAAGCGACGATCAGGACGCAGTACTGGGCGACCTGGGTGTAGGTGATGCCCTTCATGCCGCCGACTACGGCGTAGAAGAAGACGATGACCACGCCGATCACCACGCCCCAGTGGATCTCGACCTCCAGGAAGCGCGAGAACACGACGCCGACGCCACGCATCTGGCCGGCGATGTAGGTGAAGGACACGAAGATCGTGCAGCCCGCGGCCACCAGCCGGGCGGCGTCCGAGTAGTAGCGGTCGCCGACGAACTCGGAGGTCGTGAACTTGCCGTACTTGCGCAGATAGGGCGCGAGCAGCAGCGCCAGCAGGACGTAGCCGCCGGTCCAGCCCATCAGGTAGATGGTGCCGGTGTAGCCCATGAAGGAGACGAGGCCCGCCATCGAGATGAAGGAGGCGGCGCTCATCCAGTCGGCGCCGGTCGCCATGCCGTTGGCGATCGCCGGCACGCCGCGGCCGGCGACGTAGAAGCCGGAGGTCGACTTGACCCGGCTCCACCACGCGATGCCGATGTAGAGCGCGAAGGTCGCCGCGACGATGACGTATGTCCAGGCCTGGACGCTCATCGGCTGCTGCCCCCCTCCGTCGTCATTCGCGTGCGGTCAGGTTGTCGGTCCGTCGAGGGGTCGCCTGAGTGGCTCAGTCGACTCCGTAGCGGCGGTCGAGGCGGTCCATGACCGCCGCGTAGACCAGGATCAGCACGACGAAGACGTAGATCGATCCCTGGTGCGCGAACCAGAATCCGAGCGGGAAGCCCCCGATCCGAGCGCCGTTCAGCGGCTCGACCAGGAAGATGCCGAGTACGTAGGAGCAGAAAAACCAGACGGCGAGGAGAATCGCCATCAGCCGCAGGTTCGCTCGCCAGTAGGCGGCCTGGTCGGATTGATTGCTCAAGAGCCGGCATAGTACACCGTCGCAACTACCCGTCCTCGCCATGACTTCGCGCCCCAGAACCGGGCTCGCTGCGTTTTGCGGCGCAAGCTCCTAGACTCACTCCGATGTCCGACCGCACCATGGGAGCCTTCCTCTACGCCGCTTCGTGGCTGCTGCGCCTGCTGCCGGCGGCCGCCTTCGGTCCGCTGGCGGGGCTGTTGGCTCATTGTCGCTGGGTGACGCCCCGCGACGTGCGGCTGATGCGCCGCAACCTGGCGGTCGTCCTGGGGCTGCCGCCAGGGTCTCCGGAGGCGCGCGACCTGGAGTGGCGCTGCGTGCGGCACCAGATCGTATCGGCCCTCGAGACGG